>NZ_CP107929.1:6065000-6665000 GCF_036017915.1 Micromonospora sp. NBC_00421 | reverse complement strand
CGGGATGGTGGAGCCGTTGGTGTTGCAGATGGCCAGCACCCGGGCCTTCTGCTCCTTGGCGTGCCGCAGCGCCATCAGGGTGTCCATCGTCTCGCCGGACTGCGAGATCACCACGATCAGGGTGGACCGGTCGAGCACCGGGTCGCGGTAGCGGAACTCGCTGGCCAGCTCCACCTCGCACGGGATCCGGGTCCAGTGCTCGATGGCGTACTTGGCGACCATGCCGGAGTGGTACGCGGTGCCGCAGGCGACGATGAAGATCTTGTCGACGTCGCGCAGGTCCTGGTCGCTGAGGCGGACCTCGTCGAGGGCGATCTCCCCGGTCTCGGTGAGCCGGCCGAGCAGGGTGTCCGCGATGGCCTGCGGCTGCTCCTCGATCTCCTTGAGCATGAACCAGTCGTAGCCGCCCTTCTCGGCGGCCGAGGAGTCCCAGTCGATGTGGAAGTCCTTGCCGGTGGCCGGTTCTCCGTCGAAGTCGGTGATCTCGATGCTGTCGCCGGTGATCAGGACGAGTTGGTCCTGGCCCAGCTCGACCGCCTCGCGGGTGTGCTCGATGAATGCCGCCACGTCGCTGGCCAGGTAGTTCTCTCCGTCACCGCGACCGACCACAAGCGGCGAGTTGCGCCGGGCACCGACCACCGCACCGGGGATGGCGGCGTCGACGGCGAGCAGGGTGAACGCGCCCTCCAGCCGCCGGCACACCACCCGCATCGCGGCGGCGAGCAGTTGCGGGTTGTCGGTCCCGCCGGCCGCCCGCAGCTCGGTGAGCGCGTGGGAGAGCAGGTGGGCGGCGCATTCGGTGTCGGTGTCGCTGGTGAACTGGACGCCGGCGTCCTCCAGCTCGGTGCGGAGCTTGGCGAAGTTCTCGATGATGCCGTTGTGGATCACGGCGACCCGGCCGTCGGGGGCCACGTGCGGGTGGGCGTTGCGGTCGGTCGGCCCGCCGTGGGTGGCCCACCTGGTGTGGCCGATGCCGGTGGTGCCGTCGCCGATGCCTACCGGGCTGGCGGCGCAGTCCCCCGGGTTGCTGGCGGCCCGCTCGGAGAGGACCTTCTCCAGGTTGGCCAGCTTGCCGGCCTTCTTCTCGGTGAGCAGCTCGTCGTCGCAGACGATCGCGACCCCGGCCGAGTCGTAACCCCGGTATTCCAGCCGGCGCAACCCGTCGAGCACGATGCCGAGCGCCGGGCGCGAGCCGGCGTAACCCACGATTCCACACATGGTCCGCAGCCTAACCCAGTTTCGCTCATCATGCGTGCGCGGAAGCCGGGTAAACAATCACCGAACTTGATCGATCGGTCGACGACCGGCGACAACCGGACGAGCGCCGCAGCCGTCCGACCGCACGGGCTTGCGGGTCGCCCGGCGGTACGACAGTCTCTCGGCGACCCTGGACCGTCCCAGGGACGGCCCACTCACCCCTTTCCTCCTCATCCGTTCCCGGAGCGACCATGTCCGACGCGCCCCCACCCAGCGACCCCGCGCCCTCACCCGCCGATCCCCCGACCCCGCCCAGCGACCCGGCTCCCCCGGCCGGCGATCCGTCGATCCCCGCCGGCGACCCGGGCATCCCGAGCCCCGGCGGTGGCCCTCCACCGGCTCATCCGGGCGGTGCCGGCGCGGACCCGACGACCGCCCCGCCGCCCGGCGCATCCGCCTGGACCCCTCCGGACCCGCTCGCGGTCCCGCAACCCTGGGCGGCCCCCGACCCGTGGCCCGGCGGACCGTCGACCGACGGCCCACCGGCCGGCCCGGTTCCCCCCGGCCCACCCCCTCCCGCCGACGACCCCGGCACGGCTTCTCCTTCGGGGTGGCCCGGCGCAGTCCCTCCCACCGGCTGGCCCGGCACGGTCCCCTCCGCAAGCTGGCCCGGCCCGGCTCCCGGGACGCCCGCTCCTGTCGGCTGGTCCGGCGCGCTCCCCGGGACTCCCGGCGGCCCGCCCGGTCACGGCTGGCCCGGCGCACCCCCGTCGACGCCCGGCGGTCCGCCCGGTCACGGCTGGTCGCCGTCGGGCTACCCGCCGCCGTTCGCCCACCCCGGGTACCCACCGCCGGGTGGGCGAACCTCCACCGGTGCCGGTCAGGTGGTGGCGATCGTGCTCGCGGTGGTCGTGGTGCTCGTCGTCGGCCTCTGCGCCTGCTTCTGCGGGGGCGGTGCCCTGCTGGGCGGGATCGGCTCGGACACGGCGACCGGGGACCCATACGACGACGGTCACCCCGACGACCCCGAGTCCGGATGGCGCCCGCAGCCGTACCCATCGTCCGCGCCCGCCACCGTGCCGGCCAGCGGTCCGGGCCGGTACGCCGTGACGTACGAGGTGACCGGCACCGGCCCGGTGGACCTCCAGCTCTACGACGGTGCCGGCACCTTCGTCCAGCAGGAGCGGGTACCGCTGCCGTGGCGGCTGGAGCTACGCACCGACCACCCGGACCGGGTGCTGGTCAGCGCCGCCCGCACGGTCGGCAACGAGGGCGCTTTCCGGTGCGCCACCACGGTCACCGGCCGCCCCCGGGTGACCGACGCGGTGGGTCCGGACGGCTGGCGGGTGCAGTGCCACGCCAGACCGGTCCGCTGACCGGGCCACTGCCCGCCCGGTCGGCGGGCCGTAGGCTGACGGACGTGACGACACCGACCGATGTCGACCCGCTGGTGGCCCGGATGCGCCCGTTCGGGACGACCGTGTTCGCCGAGATGTCCGCGCTCGCCGTCCGGACCGGAGCGGTCAACCTGGGCCAGGGCTTCCCGGACACGGACGGGCCGCCCGAGATGCTGTCCGCCGCCGCGGAGGCGCTGCGCTCCGGGCACAACCAGTACCCGCCCGGCCCGGGGATCCCGGAGCTGCGTCGCGCCGTCGCCGAGCACCAACGCCGCTTCCACGGTCTGGGGTACGACCCGGACGGCGAGATCGTCATCACCGCCGGAGCCACCGAGGCGATCGCCGCCAGCATCCTTGCGCTCTGCGAGGCGGGCGACGAGGTGGTCTGCTTCGAGCCGTACTACGACTCGTACGCCGCGTCGATCGCGTTGGCCGGGGCGGTGCGGCGGCCGGTCACCCTGCGCCCCGCCGACGACGGCCGGTACGCCTTCGACCCGGCAGAACTGCGGGCCGCGTTCGGGCCGCGTACCCGGCTGGTGCTGCTGAACTCCCCGCACAACCCGACCGGGAAGGTCTTCACCCCCGACGAACTGACTCTGGTCGCCGATCTCTGCCGGGAGCACGACGTGTACGCGGTCACCGACGAGGTGTACGAGCACCTCGTCTTCACCGACGCCGCCGCCGGGCACCTGCCGCTTGCCACCCTGCCCGGGATGCGGGAGCGCACGCTGCGGATCTCGTCGGCCGGTAAGACGTTCTCCTGCACCGGTTGGAAGGTGGGTTGGGTGAGCGGCCCCGCCGCGCTGGTGTCGGCGGTGCTGCGGGTCAAGCAGTTCCTCACCTTCGTCAACGCGGCACCGCTGCAACCGGCGGTCGCCGTGGCGCTGGCCCTGCCCGACGACTACTACACCGGCTTCCGGGACGCTCTCCAACGGCAGCGGGACCTGTTGATCGGCGGTCTGACCGACGCCGGCTTCGAGGTGCTCACCCCGGAGGGGACGTACTTCGTCACCGCCGACATCACCGGTCTCGGCGGTCGGGACGGGCTGGAGTTCTGCCGCTCCCTACCGGAGCGCTGCGGCGTGGTCGCCGTACCCACCCAGGTCTTCTACGACGATGCCGACGCCGGCCGCCGCCTGGTCCGGTTCGCCTTCTGCAAGCGCCCCGAGGTGCTGACCGAAGCCGTCACCCGGCTGCGCGCCCTGACCGCCACCCGCTGACCGCACCCCACCGACATCCCGGTCACCCGCCCGGCGGCGATCATCCCGCCCGGCAGGCCGCACCGGGCGTCAGGCGGCGGGGCTGGCGGTGCGGACGTGGTCGGCGATCCGCTCGGCCACCGACCGGGCGATCTCCTCGGTGCCGGCCTCGACCATCACCCGGACCAACTGTTCGGTGCCCGACGGGCGCAGCAGCACCCGGCCGGTCTCCCCCAGCTCGGCCTCGGCCCGCTCGACCTCGGCCCGGACGGCGGGTGCGGTGGCGCCGACGGTGCGGTCGCCGACCGGCACGTTGATCAGCACCTGCG
This sequence comes from Micromonospora sp. NBC_00421, assembly GCF_036017915.1. Taxonomy (NCBI): domain Bacteria; kingdom Bacillati; phylum Actinomycetota; class Actinomycetes; order Micromonosporales; family Micromonosporaceae; genus Micromonospora; species Micromonospora sp. NBC_00421. The sequence continues at coordinate 6,660,878 of NZ_CP107929.1, read as the reverse complement.
GCAGCTTGGTGACCACCGAGGCGAGCTCGGCCAGGGACCGGCCGGTGGCGGCCATCCGGGCCATCAGGTGCAGCCCGGTGAGCACCCCGTCGCCGGTGGTGGCGTGCGCGGGCATGACGAGGTGACCGCTCTGCTCGCCGCCGAGGGCGAGGCCGGAGGCGCGCAGCTCCTCCAGCACGTACCGGTCGCCGACCTTGGTCTCGACCAGCCGGATGCCCTGCGCGGACATGGCCAACCGCAGGCCGAGGTTGCTCATCACGGTGGCGACCAGGGTGTCCCCGGTCAGCCCGCCGGCATCCCGCAGGGCCAGCGCGAGGATCGCCATCAGCTCGTCGCCGTCGACCTCCGCGCCGTCGGCGTCGACCGCCAGGCAGCGGTCGGCGTCGCCGTCGTGGGCGAGGCCCAGGTGTGCGCCGTGCTCGATCACCGCGGCCCGCAGGCTGTCGAGGTGGTTGGAACCGCACTCGTCGTTGATGTTGAGACCGTCCGGCTCGGCGTGGATCGCGATCACCTCGGCGCCGGCCTCCCGGTAGGCCACCGGGGCGACCTCGGCGGCGGCGCCGTTGGCGCAGTCGACCACGACCTTGATGCCGTCGAGGCGGTGCGGCACGGTGCCGACCAGGTGCTGTACGTAGTGGTCGGCGCCGTCGAGCAGGTCGTGCACCCGACCGACCCCCGCGCCGACCGGGCGGTCCCAGGCGGTGGTGGCGTTCGCCTCGACGGCCGCCTCGATCCGCAGCTCGATCTCGTCGGGGAGCTTGTGCCCACCGGCGGCGAAGAGCTTGATCCCGTTGTCCGGCATCGGGTTGTGCGAAGCGGAGAGCATCACGCCCAGGTCGGCCTTGGCCTCGGCGGTCAGGAACGCCACGGCGGGGGTGGGCAGCACACCGACCCGGACCACGCTCGCGCCGGCGCTGGTGAGGCCGGCGACCACGGCGGCCTCCAGCATCTCGCCGCTGGCCCGGGTGTCCCGGCCGACCACCGCCAGCGGCGGGTGGCTACGGTCCGACTCGGCCAGCGTGTGCGCGGCGGCCACCGCCACCGCGAGCGCCAGCTCCGGGGTGAGATCCACGTTCGCCCGCCCGCGTACGCCGTCCGTGCCGAACAACCGCCCCATACCCGCGAACCTCCGGTGCAACTGCGATGAGTGGAGAAAGCGGAACGGCCGGGCCGCCTCCCGTGCAGGGGAGGCGGACCCGGCCGTTCGTCAGAAGTACAACGCGCTGTAGTTGATCAGCGCTTCGAGTACTGAGGCGCCTTACGGGCCTTCTTGAGACCGTACTTCTTGCTCTCCTTGACCCGGGCGTCCCGGGTCAGGAAGCCGGCCTTCTTGAGGGCCGGGCGGTCGTCGGGCTCGTTGACGATCAGCGCACGGGCGATGCCCAGCCGCAGCGCACCGGCCTGGCCGGTGGTGCCGCCGCCACGCAGGTTGGCGATGACGTCGAACTGCTCCAGCTTCTCGGCGGTGACCAGCGGGTCCTTGATGAGCTGCTGGTGCACCTTGCTCGGGAAGTACGACTCGAGCTCCTGGCCGTTGCAGGTGATCTTGCCGGTGCCCGGGACGATGCGGACCCGGACGATGGCCTCCTTGCGGCGGCCGACGGTCTGGATCGGCCGGTCACCATACGGCGCGCGGGCGACGGGCGCGGGCGCCTCGGTGGCCTCGGGGGCTTCGGGGGCGACCTCGGTCTCGGTGATGTCGGTCATGCTGTTTCCTTCGCCCTCGCTCACTGCGCGATCTGCTTGATCTCGAACGGCACCGGCTGCTGCGCCAGGTGCGGGTGCTCGGCACCGGCGTAGACCTTCAGCTTCTTGATCAGCTGACGGCCGAGCTTGTTGTGCGGGAGCATCCCCTTCACGGCCAGCTCGATGGCCCGCTCGGGCCGCTTGGTCAGCAGCTCCTCGTAGCCGATCTGCTTGAGGCCACCCGGGTATCCGGAGTGCCGGTAGGCGACCTTGGTCTGCCGCTTGTTGCCGGTCAGCGCCACCTTGCCCGCGTTCACGACGACGACGAAGTCGCCCGTGTCGACGTGCGGCGCGAAAGTCGGCTTGTGCTTGCCGCGCAGCAGCGTGGCGGCGTGGGTGGCCAGGCGGCCCAGCACGACATCAGAGGCGTCGATAACGTGCCACTGACGCTCGATCTCACCCGGCTTCGGGCTGTACGTACGCACAGGTCTACCTTGTCTCGTCGTCGGTCTGGGGTCGCGCGCCGAGGTGACCAGAGGCTTCCCGGCCGGACCAGCGCGCACGAACGACCAAGCGTACCTGAGCGGCACGCCTCTGGATGTCGTACAACAGCAGGCAACGATACCCGGCACCCCGTGGGCTGGTCAAAACGGGGGGCCGACCGGCGTGGCCTGCGGTGTCGTCGCATGACCAGGGTCACACACCGATCAGCTTACCCGGACCGGGCCGCAGGTAGACCGCCCAGGTGACCACGAAGCAGAGCGCGTACCAGCCGATGAAGGCCAGGTAGGCGGCGTCCGCGTTGCCCGAGGTGAGGAAGGACTGCCGGAAGGCCACGTTCACCAGCACCCCACCCGATGCGCCGATCGCGCCGGCGATGCCGATCAGGGCCCCGGAGCGTCGCCGGGCCCGACGCTGCGCCGCGACCGGGTCGCCGGTCAGCTCCGCCTCGGCCGCCGCCCGGACCCGGAAGATCGCCGGGATCATCTTGTACGTCGACCCGTTGCCGATGCCGGAGAAGACGAACAGGGCCAGGAACCCGGCCAGGTAGAGCGGGAACGACCGCTCCCGGGCGGCGTACAGCACCAGCCCGGCCCCGGCGGCCATCGCGACGAAGTTCCAGAAGGTCACCCGGGCACCGCCCAGCCGGTCGGCGAGCTGCCCGCCGAGCGGCCGGATCAGCGAGCCGACGAGCGGCCCGAGGAAGGTCAGCCAGGCCGCGTCGACCGGGGTGGGGAACCGCTCGGCGAACTGGAGCTGGAGCACCTGACCGAAGGCGAAACCGAAGCCGATGAACGAGCCGAAGGTGCCCACGTAGAGCAGCGACATCACCCAGGTGTGCCGGTCGCGGGCGGCCTCGCGCAGCGCGCCGGGCTCGTTGTGGGCGTCCGGGATGTTGTCCAGCCAGCGGGCGGCGGCGAGCGCGGCCAGCACGATCAGCGGCAGGTAGACCGCCGGCACCAACCGGGGGTACGCCGCCCCGGCGGTGGCCAGCACCGCCAACCCGACCAGCTGCACCGCCGGTACGCCGAGGTTGCCGCCCCCGGCGTTGAGCCCGAGCGCCCGGCCTTTGAGCCGGTCCGGGAAGAACAGGTTGATGTTCGCCATCGACGAGGCGAAGTTGCCGCCGCCGACCCCGGTCAGGCAGGCCAGCACCATCAGCGTGGAGTACGACACCCCCGGCTCCAGCAGCACCGCCATCGGCACCGCCGGCACCAGCAGCAGCAGCGCGCTGACGATCGTCCAGTTCCGCCCGCCGAACCGGGCCACCGCCAGGGTGTACGGCAGCCGGAGCACCGCCCCCAGCGCGGCCGGTACGGCGGTGAGCAGGAACTTCCCGGCCGGGTCGATGCCGTACGCCGGGCCGAGGAAGAGCACGGTGACCGACCAGAGGCTCCACACCGAGAACCCGACGTGCTCGGCGAAGATCGACACCCAGAGGTTACGGCGGGCGATCGGCGCTCCGGTCGTCCGCCAGAAGGTGGGGTCCTCGGGACGCCAGTCGTCGATCCGGTGCCGCCCTCCGGCGGCAGCGGCCGACGGCCCGGCTGCGGCGCGCTGCGGGTCGGCTGCGGCGCGCTGCGGGTCGGCTGCGGCGCGCTGCGGGTCGGCTGCGGCGCGCTGCGGGTCGGCGGCCGGCGGGACGTCGGTCGCGACCTGCGGATCGGTGGCGACCTGCGGACCGGCGGCGGGTGGATCGGCGGCGGTGCTGCTGGCGAGCGTGCTCACGGCGACTCCTCCTCATCGATGTGAGCAGGACGCTAGGCAGGGCCGGTTTCCCGACGGTGCCCCCCGTGGGTCGTTCCGGAAACGGAGATCGCACGTCGGCCGGCAACCGGTGGTGAGGGGGTCAGAGCTCCTGGAGGATGCGCAGCGCGCGGGCGACGTGCTGCATGGTCTCGGTGTCGGCGACGTCCACGCACTCGGTGAACCACTTCTTCATCGGGGCCGACAGGCGGTCGGGCATCACCACGTTGGCACCCATCGGCACGGCGAGCGGGGAGTCGCGCAGCAGCGCGGTCTCGACCACCTCGGCGACGATCACGATCGGCACGTCGGTGGAGTTGTAGACGTCGGAGCTGATCACCAGCCCGAGCCGTTCGCGGGCACCCTCGATGCGCCAGACCTCTCCCCTACGCAGCACGTGGGCGACCACCGAAGAGCGCGTCGGTGACCATGCCCACCTCACGGGCATCGGCGAGGGCGGCGGATTCCAGGTCGAGCCCGGCCCGGCCGACCGCCTCGGCGTGGGCGGTGAACACCTCCCGCAGCGCCTTCTCCCGGGCGGCCTGGTCCATCCATGCGGAGAGGGAGAGCCCTTCCCGCTTGGCGAACCGGCGGGCCTCCTCGATCGTCTCGTCGGAGAACGAGAGGGTCACCTTGGCAGTCATGCCATCGATCGTACCCTCGGTATGACCAGCGGTCATCCCGTCCGCGTGCCGGACCACCGACCGGTCGCCGCGCGGCGACCGGGGTCAGGCCGGTGGCCGGTGGCCGGGTCAGGCGGCGAACGGGTCAGGCGGTCGGACGTTGGCCGCCGAAGACGGCGAACCGCCACGCCTTGTAGAAGCAGTCCACGTCGACCAGGCCGGCGTCGGCAAGCCACCGGCACTGGTCGGTTACCGACGCCGGGCGGTCGTGCCGCATCCGCTTCCGGGCGGCGGCGATCTCGTCGGCGTCCGAGCCGCGCGCGGCGGTCTGCGCCAGCCAGACGTCGTCATAGCGGCGGTCGAGGGTCGGGGTGGGGCCGGCCACCTGCTCGGCGTTGACGAACACCCCGCCGGGGACGAGCGCCCCGGCCGCCCGCCGGTAGAGCGCCCGCTTGCCGTCGTCGTCGAGGTGGTGCACGGCCAGGGCGGAGACCACCGCGTCGTACCGCCCGGCGGGGAGCGGGTCGGCCAGGTCGGCGACGACGGTGCGGTGCGCCACCCCCCGGGCGGTCAGCCCGTCGGCGGCCACCGCGAGCATCCGCGCGGCGCCGTCGACCAGGGTCACCCGCACCCCGGGCAGCGCTGCGGTGAGCAGCAGCGAGAGCAGCCCGGTGCCGGCACCCAGATCGAGCACCTCGGGGGTACGCCCCGCGGCGAGCGCGGCCCGCAGCGGTGGGGCGGCCACCTCGACGGCGGTGCCGTAGAAGTCGTCGAAGCAGGGGACGAGCCGGCGGCGGGCCTGGTCGTAGGAGCCCGCCACCGCATCGAAGGCCGCCGTCACGTCCATGATCCACCCCTCTCACATAATAAGATTCCTGTCTCACATCATAGACCTTGCCGACCGGTCCCGTGCCCCCGTGCGGTGTGAGCCGCTCTTGACAGGACCGAAACAGAAGGGACGCGGGTCGGAAACCGCCCAGCGGCACGCTTTGCCGACATGACAGACGGTGCACGCGCCGCGACGCGAACGGGGTCCGAACCCCGGGAAGCGGAGACGCACTGCCCGTACTGCGCGCTCCAGTGCGGCATGGTCCTGCGGGACGCCGACGACGGCCGGATCGAGGTCCGGCCCCGGCAGTTCCCCACCAACCGCGGCGGGCTGTGCCAGAAGGGCTGGACCGCCGCCGAACTGCTCGACCACCCCGACCGGTTGACCACCCCGCTGGTCCGCGACCCGTCGGGCGAGCTGTGCCCGGCCAGCTGGGAGGTCGCGCTCGACCGGATCGCCGCCGGGCTGCGCACCGTCCAACGTGACCACGGGCGGGACGCGGTCGCGGTCTTCGGTGGCGGCGGGCTCACCAACGAGAAGGCGTACGCCCTCGGCAAGTTCGCCCGGGTGGCGCTGCGGACCCGGCACATCGACTACAACGGCAGGTGGTGCATGTCCTCGGCGGCGGCGGCCGGGCTGCGCGCCTTCGGCGTCGACCGGGGGCTGCCCTTCCCGCTGACCGACCTGGGCCACACGGAAACCCTGCTGCTGGTCGGCGCGAACCCGGCCGAGACCATGCCGCCGCTGATGCGGCACCTGGCCGACCAGCAGGCCCGGGGCGGCCGGCTGATCGTGGTCGACCCCCGGCTGACCGCCACCGCCCGCCAGGCCGACCTGCACCTGCAACCGCTGCCCGGCACCGACCTGGCGGTCGCCAACGCGCTGCTGCACGTCGCGCTCACCGAGGGGCTGATCGACCGGGAGTACGTCGCCGCCCGCACCGAGGGTTTCGACGCGGTACGTCGTACCGTCGCCGGTTACTGGCCGGCGGAGGTGGAACGGCTCTCCGGGGTGCCGGTGGCCGACCTGGAGGCGACCGCCCGCGCGCTCGGCTCCGCCGGTTCGGCGGTCATCCTGACCGCCCGGGGCGCCGAGCAGCACGCCAAGGGCGTCGACACGGTAAGCGCGTACGTCAACCTCGCCCTCGCCCTCGGCCTGCCCGGCCGCCCGTACTCCGGGTACGGCTGCCTCACCGGCCAGGGCAACGGCCAGGGCGGGCGCGAACACGGCCAGAAGGCCGACCAGCTCCCCGGCTACCGCAAGATCGACGACCCGGCGGCCCGCGCCCACGTCGCCGAGGTGTGGGGCGTCGACCCCGCCGAGCTGCCCGGCCCCGGCGTGCCGGCCTACCAGCTGCTCGACTCGCTCGGCAGCCCCGACGGCCCCCGCGCGCTGCTCGTCTTCGGCTCCAATCCCGTGGTCTCCGCGCCCCGGGCGGCCCGGGTCGAGTCCCGGCTGCGCGGGCTGGACCTGCTGGTGGTGGCCGACTTCCTGCGCTCCGAGACGGCCGAGCTGGCCGACGTGGTGCTGCCGGTCGCCCAGTGGGCCGAGGAGGACGGCACGATGACCAACCTGGAGGGTCGGGTGCTGCGCCGCCGCGCGCTGCGCGAACCACCCCCCGGCGTCCGCACCGACCTGGCGGTCCTCGCCGACCTCGCCGCCCGCCTCGACGACCCCGCCACCCCGGCCGTCGACCCGGAGCAGCCCGGCACCGGGTCCGGACCCGAGCACGCCCGCGACGGGGCCGGACCGGGCCGCGTCCCCGACGGGAACCGCCCGGACCGCTTCCCGACCGACCCGAGGGTGGTCTTCGCCGAGCTGCGGCGGGCCTCCGCCGGGGGCGTCGCCGACTACGCCGGGGTCACCTGGGACCGGATCGAGTCCGCCGACGGGGTCTTCTGGCCGTGCCCCGACCCGGACGGGCCGGACACCCCCCGGCTCTTCGCCGACACCTTCCCCACCCCGACCGGCCGGGCCCGGTTCCACCCGGTGCAGCACCGGCCGGCGGCGGAAGAGGTCTGCGCCGACTACCCGCTGCACTTCACCACCGGGCGGGTGCTGGCCCAGTACCAGTCCGGCACGCAGACCCGGCGGGTGGCCGCGCTGCGCCGGGCCGCCCCGCGCGGCTTCGTCGAGCTGCACCCCGACCTGGCCGCCCGGCTCGGGGTCGCCGAGGGCGACGAGGTACGGGTCGCCTCCCGCCGGGGTGAGCTGCGGGCACCGGCCCGGCTCAGCCCGACGATCCGGCCGGACACCGTCTTCGCCCCGTTCCACTGGCCCGGCGCGGCCCGCGCCAACTCGGTCACCAACGACGCTCTCGATCCGGTCTCCGGGATGCCGGAGTTCAAGATCTGCGCGGTCCGGGTGGAGCGGGCATGACCGGGCGGATCGTGATCGTCGGGTACGGCATGGCCGGCTCCCGGCTCGCCACCGAGCTGCACGCCCGCAACGGGGACCGAAAGGTCACCGTGCTCGGGGCGGAACCGCACCGGGCGTACAACCGGATCATGCTCTCCACGCTGCTGGCCGGCAAGATCGACGAGCCCGACGTGGAGCTGGCCGAGGTCGCCGGGCAGGGCACCGACGTGCGTACCGGCGTGGTGGCCGCCGCGATCGACCGGGCCGCCCGGACGGTGCACACCACCGACGGCGACCGGGTCGACTACGACCACCTGGTCCTCGCCACCGGCAGCCGGGCCGTGGTGCCCGCGCTGCCCGGCCTCGACCCGGCCGCCCTGCCGCCACGGGCGGCCGTCTTCCGGACCCTGGCCGACTGCCGACGCATCCTCGCCGCCGCCCGCACCGCGCACAGCGCGCTGGTGCTCGGCGGCGGGCTGCTCGGCCTGGAGGCGGCGCGCGGCCTGGCCGCCCGGGGGCTGACGGTGACCGTGGTCCACCCCCACCCGCACCTGATGGAGCGGCAGCTCGACCCGGCCGCCGGCGCGGTGCTCGCCGACACCCTGGCCGGGCTCGGCGTCGCCACCCGGCTGGGCGTGCCGGCGACCGGGCTGGCCACCGCCGACGACGCGGTGCGGCTCGACCTGGCCGACGGCACCAGCCTGACCGCCGACCTGCTGGTGCTCTCCTGCGGGGTACGCCCCGACACCGACCTGGCCGCCGCCGCCGGGCTGGCCGTCGACCGCGGCGTGCTGGTCGACGACCGGCTGCGCACCGGCGACGAGGCGATCTCGGCGATCGGCGACTGCGCCCGCCCCGCCGGCGGCCCGACCGGGCTGGTCGCGCCCGCCTGGGCGCAGGCCCGGGTGGTGGCCCGGCTGCTCACCGGCGAGGACCACACCGCCCGCTACCGGCCCCGGCCGGTGGTGACCCGGCTCAAGGCCGCCGGGATCGACCTGGCCGCGATGGGCGACCCGACCGGGGGCCCCGGTGAGGAGCTGACCTTCGCCGACCCGGCCCGGGGGACGTACGCCCGGCTGCGGATCGACCACGACCGGCTGACCGGGGCGATCCTGCTCGGCGACAACCCGGCGGTCGGCACGGTGGTGCAGCTCTTCGACCGGGGCGGCCCGGTCCCCACCGACCGGCGGGCACTGCTGCTCGGCCGGTCGCTCGGCAGTGCCCCCGCGACGCCCGCCGCGTCCCCGGCGCTGATGCCGGACGCGACGACCGTCTGCCAGTGCAACGACGTCGACAAGGGCACCCTGGTCCGCTGCTGGCGGGCCGGTGCCCGGACGGTCGACGAGGTGGTCGCCGCGACCCGGGCCGGCACCGGCTGCGGCGGCTGCCGGGAGGCCGTCGGCGGGATCGTCGGCTGGCTGTCCGAGGTGGACTCGGTGGGGACGCCCCGATGACCGTGATGACACCACGAGGAGGTGACCCGATGACCGGTGGACGATTGGTCGTCGTCGGCAACGGCATGGTCGGCCAGCGGTTCGTCGAGGCGCTGCGCGCCCGCGACCACGACCGGCGCTGGCAGGTGACGGTGCTCGCCGAGGAACCCCGCCCGGCGTACGACCGGGTACGGCTGTCCGCCTTCTTCGACGGGGTGTCCGCCGGGGAGCTGAACCTGCACACTCCGGACGACGGGGTGGAGCTGCGTCTCGGTGACCCGGTCACCGGGATCGACCGGGACCGGCGGGTGGTGACCACCGCCGGCGGCGAGCACCCGTACGACGCGCTGGTGCTGGCCACCGGGTCGTACCCGTTCGTGCCCCCGGTGGCCGGCACCGACCTGCCCGGCGTCTTCGTCTACCGCACCCTGGACGACCTGGAGGCGATCCGGGAGCACGCCCGGGGCCGGGCTACCGGGGCGGTGATCGGTGGCGGCCTGCTCGGTCTGGAGGCCGCCAACGCGCTGCGGCTGCTGGGGCTGCGTACCCATGTGGTGGAGTTCGCGCCCCGGCTGATGCCGGTGCAGGTCGACGAGGCGGGCGGCGCGATGCTGCGGCGCTACGTCGAGGAGTTGGGGGTCACCACCCACCTCGGGGTGGGCACCACCGCGCTGCGGCCAGGCCCGGACGGCGCGGTCGCCGCGTTGGACCTCTCCGACGGCGGCACGGTCGACGCCGACCTGGTGGTGGTGGCCGCCGGCATCCGCCCCCGCGACGAGCTGGCCCGCGCCGCCGGGCTGCCGCTCGGCCCGCGCGGCGGGGTGCTCGTCGACTGGAGCTGCCGCAGCGACGACGCGCGGATCTGGGCGGTCGGCGAGTGCGCGGCCGTCGACGGCACCTGCCACGGCCTGGTCGCCCCCGGGTACGCGATGGCCGAGGTGGTGGCCGACCGGCTGCTCGGCGGCGCGGCCACCTTCCCCGGCGCGGACAGCGCCACCAAGCTCAAACTGCTCGGTGTCGACGTGGCCTCGTTCGGCGACGCCCACGGCACCACCCCGGGCTGCCTGGACGTCACGTTCACCGACCCGGTCACCCGCTCGTACGCGAAGCTGGTCCTCTCCGACGACGCGCGGACCCTGCTCGGCGGGGTGCTGGTCGGCGACGCGAGCGCCTACCCGACGCTGCGGGCCAGCGTCGGCGGGCCGCTGCCCGCTCCCCCGCTGGCGCTGCTGGCACCGGCCGGCGAGGCGGGGGCCGGGGTGACGGCGCTGCCCGGGGCGGCCCAGGTCTGCTCCTGTAACGCGGTGACCCGGGACGACATCGACGCGGCGATCGCCGGCGGGGCGACCGACGTGCCGGCGTTGAAGGCGTGCACCCGGGCCGGGACGAGCTGCGGCTCCTGCGTGCCGACGCTCAAGCAGTTGCTGGACGCGGCCGGGGTACAGCAGTCCACCGCCCTCTGCGAGCACTTCGACGCCAGCCGCCAGGAGCTGTTCGACATCGTCCGGGTGCGCGGCATCCGGACGTTCTCGCAGCTCGTCGCCGAGCACGGTCGGGGCCGGGGCTGCGACGTCTGCAAGCCGGTGGTGGCCTCGATCCTCGCCTCGCTGGGCACCGGGCACGTGCTCGACGGCGAACAGGCGTCGTTGCAGGACACCAACGACCACTTCCTGGCCAACCTGCAACGCGACGGCAGCTACTCGGTGGTGCCCCGGATCCCGGGCGGCGAGATCACCCCCGACAAGCTGATCGTGATCGGGGAGGTGGCCCGCGACTTCCAGCTCTACACCAAGATCACCGGAGGGCAGCGGATCGACCTGTTCGGCGCACGGGTCGAGCAGTTGCCGCAGATCTGGCGGCGGCTGGTCGACGCCGGCTTCGAGTCCGGCCACGCGTACGGCAAGGCACTGCGCACGGTGAAGTCCTGCGTCGGCGAGACCTGGTGCCGGTACGGGGTGCAGGACTCGGTCGGCCTGGCCGTCGCCCTGGAGCTGCGCTACCGGGGGCTGCGCGCCCCGCACAAGCTCAAGTCCGCCGTCTCCGGTTGCGCCCGGGAGTGCGCCGAGGCCCGCAGCAAGGACTTCGGCATCATCGCCACCGACACCGGATGGAACCTCTACCTCGGCGGCAACGGCGGGTTCCGCCCCCGGCACGCCGACCTGTTCGCCACCGACCTGTCCACCGACGAGCTGATCACGCTGATCGACAGGTTCCTGATGTTCTACGTCCGCACCGCCGACCGGTTGCAGCGCACCGCCGCCTGGATCGAGGCGATGGACGGCGGCCTGGAGCACCTCCGGTCGGTGATCGTCGACGACTCGCTCGGGCTCTGCGCGGAACTCGACGCGGCGATGGCCCGGCACGTCACGACCTACTCCGACGAGTGGCGCGACGTGCTTGACGACCCGGAACGCCTGCGCCGCTTCACCTCCTTCGTCAACGCCCCCGACGTACCGGACCCGTCGATCACCTTCGCGGTGGAACGGGGCCAGCCGGTACCGACCCGCGACAACCGACCCGCCGTCGGCACCACACCGCCCGACGGAGCAGCGACACCCGTCCGGCGCCGCCAGCCGGTCGTCCTCGGCCTGCCGGAGGTACGGCGATGAGCGACACGGTCACCGTCGACTGGACCCCGGTCTGCCCGCTGGACCGGCTGGAACCCGAGCGGGGCGTCGCCGCCCTGGTCGACGGGGTGCAGGTGGCGCTCTTCCGGATCGACGACGAGCTGTTCGCGGTCGACAACCTCGACCCGCTCAGCGACGCGTACGTGATGTCACGGGGCATCGTCGGCAGCCGGGGTGGGACGCCCACCGTCGCCTCACCCCTGCACAAGCAGGTGTACGACCTGCGAACCGGGCTCTGCCTGGACCTGCCCGGGGTGACCCTGCCCCGGTACGACGTCCGCTGCCGGGACGGCCTGGTCGAGGTGCGGCTGCGACAGGAGGAGTGATGCGGGACGAACTGGCCGGCTTCACCATCGGGGTGACCGCCGACCGGCGACGCGACGAGTTGGCCGCGTTGCTGGAACGGCGCGGTGCCCGGGTGGTGCTCGCCCCGGCCCTGCGGATCGTGCCGCTGGCCGACGACACCGACCTGCGGGACGCCACCCGGGCCTGCCTGGACCGGCCACCGGACGTGCTGATGGCCAACACCGGCATCGGCATGCGCGGCTGGTTGGAGGCGGCCGAGGGCTGGGGGCTGGCCGAGCCGTTGAAGGCCGTGCTGTCCCGGGCCTACGTGGTGGCCCGGGGTCCCAAGGCGCGCGGGGCGATCCGGGCCGCCGGTCTGCACGACCAGTGGTCGCCCGTCTCCGAGAGCTGTGAGGAGGTGGTCGAGCACCTGTGCCGGCGCGGGGTGGCCGGGCAGGTGATCGCCATGCAGTTGCACGGCGACCGGCAGCCCGAGTGCACCGAGGCGCTGGAGGCCGCCGGAGCCACCGTGATCGAGGTGCCCGTCTACCGGTGGGCCCCACCGACCGACCCGGCCCCGCTGCACCGGCTGATCGACCTGGTCGCCGGCCGGCTGGTCGACGCCGTCACCTTCACCTCCGCCCCGGCGGCGGAGGCGCTGCTGCGGGCCGCCGGCGACCGCACCGAGACGGTGCTTGCCGCGTTGCGCGGGGACGTGCTGGTCAGCTGCGTCGGCGCGGTCACCGCCGAACCGCTCGTGCGGCGGGGGGTGCCGGTCAGTGCGCCGGCCCGGGCCCGGCTCGGCGCACTGGTCCGCACCATCGTGGACGAACTGCCCCGCCGTACCCTCACCGTGAAGGCGGCCGGGCATCTGCTGACCCTGCGCGGGCACGCCGCCGTCATCGACGGGGAGCTGCGTCCCCTGGCGCCCGCGCCGATGGCGGTGCTGCGGGCGCTCGCCGCCCGACCCGGCCGGGTGCTGTCCCGCACCGAGCTGCTGCGCACGCTGCCCAGGGGGGCCGACGAGCACGCGGTGGAGATGGCGGTGGCCCGGCTACGGGTGGGGTTACGGGCACCCCGGGTGGTGCAGACCGTCGTCAAGCGCGGCTACCGGCTCCGGGTGGAGTGAGGCCGGGGTCCGGTGGAGCGCGGTCCACGTCGCGCGGGCGGGATGCTCAGACCTCCAGTCGCACCAGCGCCCGTAGGAAGGCCGACGCGTGGTCGGCCTCGTCGAAGGCGATCTCCCGGAACAGCGCCGCCGCCCTGCGGTCACCCGCCGCAGCCGCCCGCCGGGAGAACGTGGGGTACATGACGGTCGCCTCGTACTGCTCGCCGTCGATCGACTCCCGCAGATTGTCCACGTTGCTGCCGACGAAGTCGATCAGACTCGCCTCGGCCGCGACGTGGTCGTACCGCTCGGTCCGCGCCGTGTCGGCGAAGAGCCGGGCGATCCGCCGCTCGCTGGTACGCGCCGCCTGGGCCGGCCCGGCGAGCCCGGCCCGAGCACGGCTCCGGTCGCGATGATCGACACCACTGTCACTGTGCGCATGACGCCACTCCACCAATGCCTCCAGTGAGGAGCCTCTCACCGGGCGTCACATTCGTGGATGAGCGTACGTTGCCGCAGGTCAGAGTGGGTCTACCCAGTTTCCGGGCGCACCCGGAGGGCATCGTCGGACTGAGCGCGGCCACGCCGTGTCGTTACAAATGGTGACAGGTTTGCCCTCAGCCCACCGGGGTCGGGAAGCCCCGACCGTGTTCGGCCTGGAGCCGGAGCATGGCGTGTTCCACCACCGTCACCAGCACCCGCTTGACCGAATCCCGGTCCCGGGCGTCGCACATCACCAGCGGCACGTCCGCCGAGATGGCAAGCGCCTCGCGGACCTCGTCCGGCTCGTACTGGTCCGCGCCGTCGAACCGGTTCAGCGCCACCACGTACGGCAGGTTGCGGTTCTCGAAGTAGTCGAGCGGGGCGAAGGCGTCGGTGATCCGCCGGGTGTCCACCAGGACGGCCGCACCCACCGCCCCCCTGATGATCTCGTCCCACATGAACCAGAACCGGGTCTGGCCGGGCGTGCCGAACAGGTACAGGATCAGATCCTGCGCCATGGTGATCCGGCCGAAGTCCATGGCGACCGTGGTGGTCTCCTTGCCGGGCACCTTCGACGGGTCGTCGATGCCGACGCCGGCGGCGGTCATCAGCGCCTCGGTGGTCAGCGGTGTGATCTCGGAGATCGCTCCGACCAGGGTCGTCTTGCCCACGCCGAAGCCGCCCGCGACCACGATCTTCGCGGAGACGATTCCCCGGCTCTGGCGCGACCCGGCGGGGTCATAGCCTGCGAAGTCCACTTAGCACCCTTCCAAGAATTTCCATTCGCTCCTCGAACCCCTCGGCGGGAGCGGCAGTGTGTAGCGTGAGCAGACCGTCGGCGACCAGGTCGGCGACCAGCACCCGGGTGACGCCCAGCGGCATCCGGGTGTACGCGGAGATCTCGGCCAGCGACTGCGCCCGGCCCTCACAGACGGTGGCGATTCGATACTTGTCGTGCCCGGTGAAACGGGACTCGGCCACCTGGGTCGGGCTGGAGGTGAGCACCGCCTCCAGCGCGATGTCCCGGCTCGGCTCGGTACGGCCGCGGGTGACCGCGTACGGACGCACCAGCGCGCCACGTGGGTCCCGCCGGGGGTCCATGCCGCGATCACCTCCTCCCGCCCGGGCCCGGCCCGGATGCTTCGTCCCTGTGGCCGGACGCGGTCGCGCCCGGCCTCACCGTCGTGGCTACGAGCGCACGGCGTCTCGGGGCAGCGGCACCAGCGCCGCGCCCACCCGCTCGACCAGCAACGCCATCTCGTAACCGACCTGGCCAACGTCGCAGCTGCGGGCGGCGAGCACCGCCATCGACGAGCCGTCGCTGATCGACATGAGGAACAGGTATCCGCTGTCCATCTCGATCACTGTCTGCAACACCCCGCCGGCGCTGAACATCCGGGCGGCACCCTCGGTCAGACTCACCACGCCGGAGGTGATCGCGGCGAGCTGGTCGGCCCGGTCGGTGGGCAGGTCCCGCGAGGAGGCGAGCAGCAGCCCGTCCGCGGACACCGCCACCACGTGGGCGATGCCCGCCACGCTGTCGGCGAAGTTGGTGAGCAGCCAACCCATGTCCTGCATGGCAGCTGGCCTGTTCATCGGTTCGTCTCCTTGGTCGAGGTGCTGTTGAGGTCCGCGCCTGCGGTGCGACCGCGCTGCACGCCGCGGTGGTAGGCCGAGAGCAGGCCGCGTACTTCGTCCGGGGTACGGCGGCTGCGGTCCCGGCCGCCCTTCGGCTCGATCCCGCCGGGGACGAGTTGGGCCTGCGGCACCCGCTTCGGCAGACCGGAGCGGGTGGTGCCGGCGTTGGCCGGCTCGGCCGCCTGGGTGGCCCGGGACCAGCCCTCGTCGGCCGCCGTCCGCCAGGCGTCGGCGTCGCCGGCCGTCGGGGCAGCCGGAGCCTCGGGGGGGGTCGACGGCGCGGTCGGCACCTCGGGTGAGCCGTATGTCGGCGGCGCGGTGGCGGCCGGTGGTTCGGGACTGGTCACGACGGGGACTTCCACAGTCGCCTGGGCCTGGGCCTGGGCCTGAACCGGAGCCTGGGCCGGGGCCGGGGCCTGGGCCGGGGTGACGGTCGGGGTGCCGGCCGCGGTGGGCGCAGCAGGTACCCGGGTGGGCAGCGGTGGGCGGGTCGGCTTGACCGCCCCGTTGGGCCGGGCCGCCGCGGCGGGCGGTTCCTCGTCGAAGCGGGGCCGGGTGAAGATCGCGGTGGCGTCGTCCCCGTGGGACCGGAACCACACCGCCTCCATCTCCCGGAAGATCGGCGAGTCGGCCGGCCGGTCCGGCCGGGCCACCACCGGCGCAGCCGGGGCCGGCGGGGTGTACGACGCGGCCGGGGAGGTGTACGACTGCGCGGCGGGAGCGGTGTACGGCTGGACGGCAGGAGCGAACGACGCGGACGGTGGCGCGGCCGGGGCGAACGACGCCGCTGCGGCCGGGGCGAACGGGGTCGCCGCCGGCGCACCGGCATACGGGGTCGCCGCCGGGGCACCGGCATACGGGGTCGCCGCCGGCGCACCGGCATACGGGGTCGCCGCCGGCGCACCGGCGAACGGCATGGCCGGACCGCCGTACGACTCCGTCGTGCCGGGCGCGGCACCGGCGACCGGACCGACCGGCAGCACCGGAGCCGGCCCGCCCGGCGCGGCCCGGCGCGGCAACGCGTCGATGGTCGGGTTCGCCACCGTGGGGCTGCCGGCCGAGAAGGCGCTGAACCCGGAGTCGGCCGAGGGGGCGGAGACCGGTGCCAGCGGCGGGGCGGAGACCGGGCCGCCGAACTGCACGGCGGGGGCGGTGTCCCGGGCGTCCACCGGCGGCTGCCAGGGGGCCGGCGCCGGTGGGGTGGTACGCCACTGGTCGGTCAACGTCGCCGCCGCGCTACGGGCACCGGTGAAGGCACCACCGATACCGGCCGGGGCGGGCGTCGGCTGCTCGACCGCCAGCGGCTGACGCGGCCGGCCGGTCGCCTGGTCCCGACCCCGGTGGGCGGGCAGCACCACTGTGGCGTTGGGCAGGGTCACCTGGGCGACGGTGCCGCCCTCGACGTTGCGTCGCAGCTCCACCCGGATGTTGTACCGGCCGGCGAGCCGGCTGACCACGGCGAGACCCATCAGCCGGAAGGCGGCCACGTCCACGGTCGGCGGTGCGGCGAGCCGGCGGTTGAGCGAGTCCAACTGTTCGTCGGTGAGGCCGAGTCCCCGGTCCTCGATCTGGATCAGCACGTAGTCGCGGATGCGCCGGCCGTCGGCGACCACCGTGGTGGTCGGCGGCGAGAAGCGGGTGGCGTTGTCCAGCAGCTCGGCGACGAGTCGTACCACGTCGTTGACCGCGTGGGCGGCGACCGAGATGTCGGTGTCGACGGTGCCGAACTCGATCCGGTTGTAGAGCTCCACCTCGGACTGGGCGGCGCGCAGCACGTCGACGAGCAGCGCGTCGTCGCGGCGCGGCACGGCCGAGTCGGCACCGGCCAGGACCAGCAGGTTCTCGTCGTTACGACGCATCCGGGTGGCGAGGTGGTCCAGTTCGAAGAGCTGGGCGAGCCGCTTCGGGTCCTCCTCGCCGCGCTCGATCGCGTCCAGCTCGCCGATCATCCGGTCGACCAGGGTCTGACTACGCCGGGCCAGGTTGAGGAACATCGCCGAGACGCTGGTCCGCAGCGCGGCCTGCTCGGCGGCGACCCGGACGGCCTCCCGGTGGACCACGTTGAAGGCCAGGGCCACCTGGCCGACCTCGTCCCGGTTGGTCAACCGGATCGGGTCCCGCACCTGCCGGACGATCTCCTCCACCCCGCCGTCACTGATGCTGCCCATGTTCTGCAACCGCTTGACCGCGTCCGGCAGGTCGTGGTTGGCCACCGAGAGGGCGCCCTCACGCAGTCGGCGCAGCGAGTGGTTGAGCGAGCGGGCCAGCACCACGGCGAGGGTGATCGCCACGATGAGGGTGAGCAGCACCAGCACCGTCTCGATGACCGCCTGCTGGATGACGTCGCTACGGGCCTGCTCGGAGCGGGCCAGCAGGGTGTCCTGAAGCTGGATCTCGGTCCACCGCATCAGGTCGTTGACCGCGCCGATCGAGGCACTGGCGTCCCCGGCGCTGACCGGACTGCGCTGCCCGACCGAGCGGGTGATGTCGGCGGCCACCCGGTCGGCGAGCCCGACGGCGTCACCGGAGACCGCGCTGTCGACGAGCGCCCGCTGGGTCGGGTCGGCGGCGAGGGAGAACGCGAGCAGCGCCTCCTGCTGGCTGGTCAGGGTCGCCACGAAGGAGGAGAACTGCTCCTCGTCCAGGCGTCCGCCGACCAGCGCGGTGTAGGCGACCGCCTCCTCCTCGGCGACGGCGGCCTTGGCCCGGCCGAACGCGGCCACCGCGCGGCGGGCGTCCGCCAGGCTCTCCTGGCCGGACAGCTGGGCCAGGGTGTCGCCGTACGAGACGAGGTCGGTGAGGATCACCCCGTACCGGAGGGTGGCCTCGGCGACCGGCATCTGCCGGCGGTCGAGCACCTCCTGCCGGGTCGCGTCGAGCGTCCGCAGGTGGTCGTCGATCACCTTGAGCCGGTCCTGCACGGCGGCCGGAACCTCACCGAGGTCGGCCCGCTCGGCCCGGTACGAGTTGATCCGCTCACCGGTGGCCCGGACCCGCAGGTTGTAGTCGTCCGGGCGCAACTGCGGGTTGGCCAGATAACCTGCGGCGGCCATCCGTTCCTTGTGCAGATCCTGCGTCAGGGCGGAAACCTGGGTGGAGAGCGCGGTCAGCGACCGGATCTGGGTGGCGTCGACAGCACCCTCGGTAGTGGAGACGAGTCGGATTGTTGCCAACGCGATGACTGCGGCGACCGGTACGACCAGAATGAGCGCGAGCTTGGAACGAATCCGCGCATCGCGCAGCCGGGGCAGTCGGCGTTCCCGTTCAGGGCCGGCGCTTTCGCCTGGCTCGGGCAGGGTCGTCGGTCCGGTGCTCACGACATCGCCTCCGTCGTATCTTCCACACGCCTGACCCGCCTACCCGCGCCTGGTGCAACGGACAGCGCCATGCGCGGCACGGCCGCGATTTCATCAGAGAAGATCCTGTTTGGGAAGTCGGCGGTGAGGCAGGAATCGGTCGACCGGTGTGCCGGTCGTCTTTTGCCCTCATTAGCAGGCCACCCCTGAACAGGGCATGTCACTCCAGCGTGTTCGTACGCCTCTGATGAGTGAGCATGGGTAAATATCTGATGTCCCCACAATGTGAGATTCGCGTCCCGAAACCGCCGACAGCTCCGCGCTTGACCGCAGCGCCCCCGCATTGGCAAGGTTTTGCAGGCTTTCGCGCACACCGTACGGCACCCAATCCCGTTTCTCCACTGAGGACGGACTAGCGGCGGTGACCGGGCCTGCCCCGCGCCGCACCTGGAGGACTGAGTTGAGCCCCATCCGCTCCGCGACCATCGTGGCGCTCGCATCGGCCGTACTGGCCACCACGCTCACCGGCTGTTCGTTCGGCGCGGCAGAGGAGGACGACAGCCCCATCTACATCGGGGCCGACCTCGAGATCTCCGGTGCCGCCGCGCCGGTCGGCCAGGCCTACCAGCGCGCCCTGGAACTGAAGGTCGACCAGTTGAACGCCTCGGGCGCGCTGGGCAAGCGCAAGGTCAAGCTGACGATCAAGGACAACCGGTCCGACGTCAACGAGTCGCTGCGCAACGTCGGCGACTTCAGCAACGACGCCAAGGTCAGCGCCATCATCATGGGCGGCTGCAACGAATGCGCCGTCGGCGCCGTCCGCACCATCAACGAGCGGAAGATCCCGACGGTCGCGCTGGCGCCGTCGGGCGCGGTCGCCAACCCGGCCCCCGAACGTCGGTACGTGTTCAAGCTCGCGCCGAACGCGGCCGACAGCGCCGCCGCCCTCACCGCCGAGCTGCGGCGACGCGGGATCACCGAGGTCGGCATCCTGCACAGCCAGGACGACTACGGCCGGGAGGGTCTGACCGCGCTGGATGACGAGTTCCGCAAGGCCAACATCAAACGGGTCCGGGCCGAGGCGGTCCGCACCACCGACACCGAACTCGGCCAGCCGATCCGCCGGTTGGCCGACCGCGACCCCGCCGCCCTGATCATCTGGACCCCGCCGGAGCAGGCCGCCCTCGCCGCCACCGCCGCCGACCAGTCCGGCTACGCCGGGTCGCTCTTCCTCGACGCCGCCGCCGCCGGTGATCTCTTCCTGGGCGGCTCCGGCCGGGCCACCGAGCGGGCCACCCTGATCTTCACCCAGACCATGGTGATCGACGACGTCATCGCCACCACCCCGGCCAAGGCCGCCCGTCGGCAGTGGTTCCAGGACTACACCGCCCGATTCGGCGGCTACAACGGCCTGTCGTCGTTCGCCGCCGACGCCGTCCAGCTGATCGCCGACTCCGCGCTCCGGGCCGGCGGCCCGGCCGGCAGCGTCAACCGGGACGGCCTGCGGGACGTGCTGGAGACGTCCCAGCTCGACGGCCTGTCCGGACCGATCCGGATGACCCCGGACAACCACTCCGGGCTGATGCCGCAGGCGCTGACCACGCTGGTGGCGCGGGGTGGGCGGTGGCGGTTGGCGGGCTGACGGGCTCGGGCTGTGGTGCGGCCTGGCTGTGTGGTGCGGGTTCGCGGTGGGGGGTGGCCCCACCGCGACCGGCTCCGGGCGGTCAGGCTTGATCCCTGCGCCGGTCGCGGTGGGGCCACCCCTGATGTGCGTACGTGACTGACGGGCCGATCCCGGGTGGGTCGGCCCGTCAGTGGTGGTGGGGGGTCATCAGGGGTGCTGCCTCGCGGCGAGCTCTCCCAGGTGGTGGATTCCGGTGGCGCCTCGTGGGACGGCTCCCGGTGCCCGGGACAGGGCTTCCTGGCGGGGCCCGGGGGGTCAGCGGGCGGAGGTGGTGGCCCGGACCCAGGGCAGGGCGAGCCGTTCGACGAGCGACAACGCGGAGTAGAGCAGGATGCTCATGGCGGCGATCAGGACGATCGCCGCCCAGGCGGTGGCGGTGTCACCGATGCCGTTGTACTGCAGGATCTGGTAGCCCAGGCCCGGCTTGTCCGAGTAGAACTCCCCGATCACCGCGCCGATGGCGGCCAGCGGCATCGCCACCTTCAGCCCGACGAAGATCTGTGGCAGCGCGGCCGGGAACCGTACCTTGCGGAACGACTGCCACCAGGAGGCGTTCAGCGACCGGGCCAGCTCGGCCAGATCCGCCGGGGTGGTGGTGAGCCCGGTGGCGGTGGAGAGCACGATCGGGAAGAAGCAGAGCAGGAAAACCATGGTCAGGATCGGCTTCTCCCCCCAGCCGACCGAGACCACCAGCAGCGGCCCCAGCGCGATCTTCGGGACCGCGTTGATCGCCACCAGCAGCGGGGCGAACATCCGCTCGGCCCGTCGGGAGGCGGCCAGCATCATCCCGATCAGCACCCCGGCGACCGTCGACATCAGGAAGCCGAGCAGCGTCATCAGGGTGGTCGTGCCCAGTGCCGGGAAGAGCACGTCCGCCGAGGTGGTCAGCGACGTCCAGACCGCCTGCGGCGGCGGCAGGGACGCCGGGTGCACCAGGTGCAGCCCGGAGGTGACCGACCACCAGACGGCCACCGCGACCACCAGGCCGAGCAGCGGCAGGCCGACCGCCGCGGGGCGTACCCGGGACCAGGGTGACCGGCCGGGTGCCGGGGGGACGGTCGGGGCGGTCCCGCCCGGCGGGGTCGGTGGACCGGCCGAACCGGGTACGGGACGGGTCCGGATCGAGTCCGTCACGGGGTTCTCCTCTCCTGCCGGCGCGGGGGCCGGCACGCGACGGGGGTGCGGCCAACGGTCGTCCCGCTGGGTCGCACCCCCGTGGCACCGTCGACGTCGATCAGGCCTTCGGCACGAGGTTGAAGTCGATGATCTGGTCCGGGGTGATGTTCGACTTGAGCGCGCCGGCACCCTGGAGGATCGCGATGCTCTTGGCGACCCGGTCACTGTCCAGCGTGCCGATGGCGGTGCCGGAGTTGCTGGAGCGGACGTAGCCGGCCATCAGCTGCAACTCGGCGGCAGCGGCGGCCGGGTTGGTGGCGTCCACGTTCTTCTTCAGGATCTCGGCCGCCTCCTGGGGGTTGGCCAGGGCGTACTCCAGGCCCTTGAGCAGCGCGGCGGTGAACTTCTTCACCGTCTCCGGCTTCTCCTTGGCGATCTTGCTGGAGGTGATCAGCGCGTTGCCGTAGAGGTCCTGCATCACGTTGCTGTACGGCAGCACCACGGGCTTCTTCTTGGTGACCGCCTCGACGGTCGGCTGGCCGACGACGAACTGGCCGATGCCGTCCACCTGGCCGGAGGCGAGCTGACCCATCAGGCCCTGCGCGTCACCGTTGACCCAGGTCACCTTGTTGTAGTCCACCCCGGCCATCCGGGCGTACGTCGGGAAGAGGTTGCGCACGACGGAGCCGGGGGTGTCGGCGAGCTTCTTGCCCTCCAGGTCCTTCGGCGTGGCGATGTTCTTGCCCTCCACCGAGACGATGGCGGCCATGGTGCGCTGCTGGATCGCGGCGACCGCCACGAAGTCCTTGGCCACCCCGTTACCGACCTGGAGCAGGCCACCGGTCAGGTCGATCGGGCCGAAGTCGGCCTGACCGCCGACGATGGTCTGGATGACCGCACCGGTACCCTGACCGGGCTTGATCTCCACGTCGAAGCCGGCCTCCTTGAAGAAGCCCTTGTCCTTCGCCACCCAGGCGTACGAGTCGCGGCCGAAGTTGCCGAACGAGGTGAGGTAGGTCACCTTCTCCAGCGACTTGCCGTCGCCGGTCTTGGCGTCCGCCGAGTCGGACCCGCCACTACAGGCGGAGACCAGGGCGAGTGCGGTGGCCAGGGTGGCCGCGGCGACCGTGCGGGTCAGCCTTGTCATCAGTGCACCATGTCCTTTCCGACCGGGCGGTTCACCCGGAGGGGGTTGTCGGTCCGGCGGCACCGGCGTGAGGGGGCACCGACGCCGCCGTCGTGAAGGGACTCTTCGCCGGCACAGCGTACGAGACACTGAGGGTCACCACGCCAGGCGGATCGGGTTGCGGAACGGAAACAACTCAACTTCGCACCCGGCCGACAGGACGCCGACGAGCTGGGGATATCCTTGTCCGATTGCTGACCGCCCACTCAGGGGAGACCGACGGCATGATCCGACTGTCCGATGTGTCGCGGACCTTCGAGGGGCGTTCCGGGCGGGTCGAGGCGCTGCGCGGGATCGACCTCGACGTGGCCGAGGGCGAGTTCGTCGCCGTGCTCGGCCGCTCCGGTTGCGGCAAGTCCACTCTACTCAGGATGATCGCCGGGCTGCTGCCGGTCAGCGGCGGTGAGATCACCGTCGCCGGCAGCCCGATCACCCGGCCCCGCCGGGACGTCGCGATGCTCTTCCAGAAGCCAGCCCTGCTCCCCTGGCGCACCGTGCTCGACAACGTCCTGCTGCCGGCCGAGATCTTCGGCTGGAGCCGCGCCAAGCACCGCGACCGCGCCCGGCAGCTGCTGGAACTCTCCGGCCTGGGCGGCTTCGAGAAGCGGCTGCCGCACGAACTCTCCGGCGGCATGCAGCAGCGGGTGTCGCTGTGCCGGTCGCTGATCGGCGAGCCCCGGGTGATGCTGATGGACGAGCCCTTCTCCGCCCTGGACGCGCTGACCCGGGAGGAGCTCTCCGGCGAGCTGCAACGGGTGCACATGGAGACCGGGGCGACAGTCGTCTTCGTCACCCACTCCATCGACGAGGCGGTGCTGCTGGCCGACCGGGTGGTCGTGCTCAGCCCCCGCCCGGGGCGGATCCGCAAGATCGTCGAGGTGGACATCCCCCGGCCCCGTACCCTCGGCCGCCACGCCCACCTGGCGGACGTCGCCCGGGTCAGCGCCGACCTGCACGAGCTGCTGATGGAACGGGAGACCCCGGCGATTGCCGGGGTGGAGGGACGATGACCATGCGGGTGGCGGTCTTCACCGAACCGCACCGGGGGGCGAGCTACGACGACCAGCTCCGGTTCGCCCGGCTCTGCGAGGCCGGCGGCTTCGACGGCTTCCTCCGGGCCGACCACTACCGGACGATGGGCGACGAACCCGGGCTGCCCGGCCCCACCGACGCCTGGCTGACCCTTGCCGCGCTGGCCCGGGAGACCTCCCGCATCCGGCTCGGCACCCTGGTCACCTCGGCCACCTTCCGGCTGCCCGGCCCACTGGCCGTGCAGGTCGCCCAGGTCGACCAGATGAGCGGCGGCCGGGTCGAACTGGGCATCGGTGCCGGCTGGTACGAGCGGGAACACCTCGCCTACGGCATCCCCTTCCCGAAGGTCGGTGAGCGCTTCGACCGGTTCGCCGAGCAGCTGGAGATCATCACCGGCCTGTGGCGTACCCCGGTCGGCGAGACCTACAACTGGGCCGGTGAGCACTACCGGCTCGTCGATGCCCCGGCCCTGCCCAAGCCGGTCCAGCAGCCCGGCCCGCCGGTGATCATCGGCGGTCGCGGCCCCAAGCGCACCCCCGACCTGGCCGCCCGCTACGCCGACGAGTTCAACGTGCCGTTCACGTCGGTCGAGGAGACCGCCGAGGCCTACGACCGGGTACGGGAGGCCTGCGACCGGGTCGGCCGGGCCGACTCGGGGCGGGAACCGCCTGTGCTCTCCGCCGGGATCGTGGTGGCGATCGGGCGTACCGACGCGGAGGCCCGCCGTCGGGCAGCGCCGCTGCACGTCAAGAGCGCCCTGCCGCCCGAGGACCCGGTGGTCGGCTCCCCCGCCCGGCTGGTCGACCGGATCGGCGAGTTCGCGGCGATCGGCGCCACCCGGGTCCACCTGCGGCTGATCGACCTCGACGACCTCGACCACCTGGAGCTCATCGCCGCCGAGGTGCTCCCCCAACTGGACGGAACCCGATGACCGACGTGACCCACGACCTCGAACTCGGCCCGGTCGGCCAGGAGATCGTCTTTGAGAACGACCGGGTCCGGGTCTGGCACATCCGGCTGGCCCCGGGCGAGCGGCAGCCGCTGCACCGGCACGACCACCCGTACCTGGTGGTGGCGATCGAGGGCGCCAAGAACGTGGTGCAGACGATCGACGGCACCCGGATCGACGCAGACGAACCCACCGGCGGGGTGGTCTACCGGGATCCCGGCGCCGTCCACATGCTCACCAATGTCGGGGACACGACCTATCTGGCCCGCCTGGTGGAGCTCAAGTAGCCGCTGGTAGAGCTTGGGTAACAGCTGGCCCCGGCCGCGCCGCGCCACAGTGGCGATCGGGCGCACCGGGCCGTAACGTGCCCGACATGGCCTTTCGGACGTGGGGCAGACTGCTGCTCACCGCACTCGGGGTGAGCATGTTGGCCGGGGCCGGCCAGCTCGGCATCGCGTACGGCTTCGGCATCGTCCGACTCACCGGCGACTTCACCGACGTCAACCGGTGGCCGGCCCAGCTCGCCTGGGTCGGCTGGTTCGCGGTGACCGCCGCCATCGTCGGCGCGGTCCTCACCGGCCGGCTCGCCCGCCGTGAGGGGCTACCGGAGGACACCCCGGTACAGCTGGCGATCTCCGGCGCCGCCGCGCTCGGCGCGCTGGTCGTCGCCCCGCTCTGCATGCAACCCGCGCGGGCCGCCGAGCTGAGCGCCGTCGACCCGGTCTGGGCGGTCGGCATCTGCGCGGTCGCCGGGGCGGTGGTCGGCGCGGGCGCCGCCTCGGCCGTCCTGCTGCGCCCCCCGCTGGGCTGGAACGTCGCCGTGCTGGGCGGTGCGATCTGGCTGGTCGCGCTCTGCTCGGCCGCGCCGGGGGTGCTGTCCACCGAGCCGCTGCGCACCGTACGCCTGGGGGTGCTGGAGCCGGCCTGGCTCGGCCCGGACCGGGCACAGCGGCTGGCGATGCTGCTGCTGCCCCTGATCGCGCTGGTGGCCGGCGCGGTGACCGGTGGACTGGCCCGACGGCGGGGGCACCTCCCGCTGATCGGCGGGGCCACCGGGGCGGCCGGCCCGGTGCTGCTCGCCTTCGCCTACCTGACCGCCGGGCCGGGCGACCCGGTGGACCGTTACCAGCTCGCCCCGTACTACGGGGCGGTGATCGCAGTCGCCACCGGCGCGCTCGGCTCGGTCGCCGCCACCCTGCTGCGCTGGCCGCTGCTACCCGCCCGCGCTGCCGCCAGCTCCGACTCCGCCAGCTCCGACTCCGCCAGCTCCGGCGACGACGACGGCGACGCGGCGATCGAACCGACCGACATTCTCGCACCGCTGCCTGCCGTGCCGGCTCCGAACCGGACCGACTCGGACGGAACCGTCTCGGTCCCCGCCGCCTCGGACAGAGCCGCCTCGGGCAGAGCCGCCTCGGACGAGCCGGTGAACTCGGGCAGAGCCGCCTCGGACGAGCCGGTGACCGTGGAGCTGGGCGCCGCCGCCCGGAGCCTCGACCAGGACCGCCCGGACGGCACCGTCGCAAGGGCGGCCGGAGGCGGCGACGTCCCACCGGGGATCTCGGACACCGGCGTACTTCCCGGCGTCGGCCGACCGTCGGCCGACACGCCGGGCGCGGGCCGCAATCCCGCCCACTGGGACTGGCCGGACCCCAGCGCCACCGTCACCGACCGGACGGCGACCCGCTCCGCCCCGACGCCAAGCGGACTGTCCCGGGCCGAGTCGACCCCGACCGAGCCGGGACCGACCGCGCCGACCCAGGCCGGACCGGCTCAGACCGGACCGGCTCAGACCGCGCCGACCCCGACCGGACCGGCTCAGACCGAGCCGACCCCGACCACAGCGGCCCGGACCAAGCCGGCCCAGACCGCGCCGGCCCCGACCAGGCAAGCCCGGGCCGGGTCGGCGCGGACCGAGGTCACCGAAGCGGAGCAGGTGGAGGACGCGGGTCCGCCCACCGGGGACGAGCCCGTGGCCGCACCCAGGCCCCGGGCGAAACGGGCCAGCCGGACCCGCCCCGTCGTCACCGGTAGCCCGGCGCCCCCTGCCGGGCGGCCCGCCTCTGATCCACCGGCCGATCCGGGCGGAGCCGAAGAAGGGCAACGAGCGGCCGTCGCCGAACCCGCCCCGGCCGGCACCGCCGCGCCGGAGACCGCCGGGCGGGGCACCGCCCACCCGGGTGCGCCCACCGCCGGGACGGCACCGCAGGTCACCGGGCTGCGGCACGTGTCGCCGGACGGCGTCGAGGGCACGCCCCGCCCTCGCCACCAACTGCCCGACCTGAGCGGTACGGGTGGCTCGACCGACGCCCCCCGTCCCGTACCGGCTCGGGCCTCGCTGCCGTTTCCCGAACCGGAGGCCGTCGAGCGCACGGACCCCCTGGGACCGGTCAGCCTCCGTTGGGAGGCCGACGGCTCCCGCGCTGCCGCGCCGGTGGACCGTGCTTCGACCGACCCGACTTCCGCCGACCCCGCCTCCGCCGACCCCGCCTCCGTCGATCCCGCTCCGACCGGCGTCGACGAGCAGAAGCCGTCCGGCAGGGCCAAGGGCCGGCGAGGGCTGTTCCGGCGCAACCGATCGCCTGAGGGTGCGCCGGCGAACGAACCCACCGCAGAACCGGCGACACCAGACGACGAGTACGTCGACTGGGTCGCCGGCCTGAGCAAGCCGCTGGCCGACAACGAACCGGAACGGGAGAGCGGTCGCCGCTCACTACGCACCAGCGGCCGCCACCACCACCGCGAATAACCCCACCCCCACCCCCTCCCACCCCCTCCCCTCCCACCCACCCGGCCCCACCCGGCCCGCTCCGGTGATCAAGAGGTTTGCGTCAGATTCCGGCCGACCCGTGACGCAAACCTCTTGATCACCGAGGAGGGGGTGGGTGGGGTGGGACGGGCGCGGGGGGGTGGGGGGTGGGGGGTGGGGGTGGGGGTTAGGCCAGGGGGAGGTAGACGCGGTTGCCGGTGGAGCGGAATTCGGCTGACTTGGTCTGCATGCCCCGGGCGGCGTACTCCTTGAGCTCCTGGGTGATCTTCATGGAGCAGAACTTCGGGCCGCACATGGAGCAGAAGTGCGCGGTCTTCGCCGGCTCCGCGGGGAGCGTCGCGTCGTGGTAGGCGCGCGCGGTCTCCGGGTCCAGTGACAGGTTGAACTGGTCCTCCCAGCGGAACTCGAACCGCGCCTTGGACAGCGCGTCGTCCCAGGCCTGGGCGCCGGGGTGTCCCTTGGCCAGGTCGGCCGCGTGCGCCGCGATCTTGTACGCGATCACGCCGGCCTTGACGTCGTCCCGGTCGGGCAGGCCGAGGTGCTCCTTGGGGGTGACGTAGCAGAGCATCGCGGTGCCGAACATGCCGATCATGGCGGCCCCGATCGCCGAGGTGATGTGGTCGTACGCGGGCGCGATGTCGGTGGTCAGCGGGCCGAGCGTGTAGAACGGTGCCTGGTGGCACCACTCCTGCTGGAGGTCCACGTTCTCCTTGATCTTGTGCATCGGCACGTGGCCGGGCCCCTCGATCATCACCTGGACGTCGTACTCCCAGGCGATCGTCGTCAGCTCGCCGAGGGTACGCAGCTCGGCGAACTGGGCCTCGTCGTTGGCGTCGGCGATCGAGCCGGGTCGCAGCCCGTCGCCGAGCGAGAACGTGACGTCGTACTTCGCCAGCAGCGAACACAGCTCGCGGAAGTTGGTGTAGAGGAAGTTCTCCTCGTGGTGCGCCAGGCACCAGGCCGCCATGATCGAACCGCCCCGGGAGACGATCCCGGTGACCCGGTCCACCGCCAGCGGCACGTACGGCAGCAGCACCCCCGCGTGCACCGTCATGTAGTCGACGCCCTGCTCGGCCTGCTCGATGACGGTCTCCCGGAACACCTCCCAGCTCAGCCTCACCGGGTCGCCGCCGACCTTCTCCAGCGCCTGGTAGATCGGCACCGTGCCGATCGGCACCGGCGAGTTGCGCACGATCGCCTCCCGGGTCTCGTGGATGCGCTTGCCTGTCGACAGGTCCATCACGGTGTCCGCGCCCCAGCGGGTGGCCCAGGTCAGCTTCTCCACCTCCTCGGCCACCGACGAGGTGACCGCCGAGGTGCCGATGTTGGCGTTCACCTTCACCAGGAACGCCTTGCCGATGATCGCCGGCTCGCACTCCGGGTGGTTGACGTTGAGCGGCAGCACCGCCCGCCCGGCGGCGATCTCGTCCCGGACGAACTCCGGCGGCACGCCCTCCCGGATCGCCACGAACTCCATCTCCGGGGTGACCATCCCGGCGCGGGCGTAGCAGAGCTGGGTGGGGCGTTGGGAGTCGACGCCGGCCAGCGGGGTTCCGGCGCCCCGGACCGGGGCCACGTCCCCCCGGGCGGCGATCCACGGCCCGCGCAGCGGCGGCAGCCCCACCTCCGGGTCCGAGCCGGGGCCGGAGGTGTCGTAGAGCCGTACCGGCGGGTCGTCCCCGGTCAGCTCCACCTCGGCGAACGGCACCCGGACGTCCGGCCGGGCCCCCTCGACGTAGACCTTGCGACGTGCCTGCATGACAGCCTCCCTGATGGTCATCGGGACCAGCCGAAGTGGTCCAGCGGGCCGCGTCCCGCGCCCAGTTCCCAACCCCGCGCGCCGGTCAGCGCGCGGGTGACGTACTCCTTGGCGGTGGCGACCGCGACCGGCACCGGGTCACCGGCCGCCAGCCGGACGGCGATCGCCGCCGAGAACGAACAGCCGGTGCCGTGGCTGTGCCGGGTGTCCACCCGGGGTGCGCGGAGCAGGGTGGTCGCCCCGCCGCCGGCCAGCACGTCGACCGACTCGCCGGCCGCGTCCACGTCACCGCCGGTGACCACCACGAACTCCGGGCCGGCGGCCGCCAGGTCCTGCGCCGCCACGACCATCTCCTCGACCGTGTCCACCGGGCGTCCGGTGAGGGCGGCGGCCTCCGCGCAGTTCGGCGTCGCCACCCGGGCGTACGGCAGCAGCCGCTCGACCGCCGCCACCACCCCGAGCCGGTGTCCACTGGTGGCGACGAGCACCGGGTCGACGACGAGGTGCGGCAGCCGGCCCGCCTTCGCCGCCTCGGCCACCGCGTCGGCTACCGCCGGGGTGCCGAGCATCCCGGTCTTCACCGCGCGCACCGCGAAGTCGGTGAGCACGCTGTCGAGCTGCTCGGTGACGGTGCGCGGGGGCAGCGGCAGCACGGCGTCCACGCCCCGGGTGTTCTGCGCGGTGACAGCGGTCAGCACACTCGTGCCGTACGCGCCGAGGGCGGCGAAGACCTTCAGGTCGGCCTGGATGCCGGCCCCGCCGCCGGAGTCCGAGCCGGCGATGGTGAGCACGGTCGTGGGCGTCATGTCGTCTCCTCGGGCCACGCCCCGCCGACCGGGATGCGGTCCGTCGGGCGGGGGGTCGAAGGGAAGGCGCTGGTGAGGGTGGCGGCGACCCCGGTCGGGTCGGCGGCGCGCATGATCGCGCCGAGCACCGCCACCCCGACCGCGCCCGCTCCGACACAGGCCGTCACCTGTGCCGGGGTCTCGATGCCGCCCAGGGCGAACACGGGCACCGGGCTGATCCGGACGAGCCGGCGCAGCCCGTCCGGGCGCAGGGGTGGGCCGTAGCCGGGTTTGCTGCGGGTGGTCCAGACCGGCGAGAGCGTCACGTAGTCCTCGGTGGTGAGTCGGGCCAGCTCCGCCGCGTCGTGGCAGGACCGACCGACGAGCCCGACGGCCGGCGGCGGGTACGGCCCGGCCGCCGCCAGATGCACCGCCCCACCGGCAGCGCCCGGACCCCGACCGAGCGGGTCAGGGCCAGCCGAGCCGTCGCCGAGCGGGTCTGGGCCGGCGACGATCAGGGTGCCGCCGGCCTCGGCCAGGACGGCCCGCAGGTCGACGGCGAGCGCCAGCCGCCCGGCGCGGGGCAGGTCCTTCTCCCGCAGCACCACCCACCGCACGCCACCGCGTACCGCCTTCGCGACGACGTCGACGAGGTCGCCGCGCGCCGCCCGCCGGTCCGTCAGCAGCACCACCCCGGCCGGTGCGGGGATGCGCGGGGCGGCGGAGCGGGTCACAGGTCGGGCCTTCCGTCGTCGGGGGTGGAGGCGAGGGCGTGGAACCGGCGGGGAATCCGCCCGGCGGAGTACGCGAGCCGTCCGGCCTGGACGCCGTACCGCATGGCGGTGGCCATCGCCGTCGGGTCGGCGGCCCGGGTGACGGCGCTGGCCAGCAGCACCCCGTCGCAGCCCAGCTCCATGGCGAGCGCCGCGTCGGAGGCGGTGCCGATCCCGGCGTCGAGGATCACCGGCACGTCGACGCCCTGCCGGATCAGCCGGATGTGGTGCGGGTTGGTCACCCCGAGGCCGGAGCCGATCGGCGCGCCGGCCGGCATCACCGCCGCGCAGCCGACGTCGGCCAGCCGACGGGCCAGCACCGGGTCGTCCGAGGTGTACGGCAGCACGACGAAGCCGTCGGCGACGAGTTCCTCGGCCGCCCGCAGCAGCTCCACCCCGTCCGGGAGCAGGGTCCGCTCGTCGCCGATCACCTCCAGCTTCACCCAGTCGGTGTCGAACGCCTCCCGGGCCAGCCGGGCCACCTTCACCGCCTCCCCTGCGGTGTAGCAGCCGGCGGTGTTGGGCAGCAGCCGCACCGCGCACCGGTCGAGCAGGTCGAGCAGGCCACCGGCGGTGCCGGGGGCGGTGTCGACCCGGCGCAGGGCGAGGGTGACAAGTTCGGTGCCGGAGGCCCGGATCGCCTGCTCCAGCACGTGCAGGTTGGCCGCGCCGCCGGTACCGAGGATGAGCCGGGAGGTGAAGGTCTGGTCGGCGATGGTGAGGGGCATCCCGGTCACCCGCCCTGGGCGGCGCTGAGCACCTCGACCCGGTCACCGTCGCGCAGCACGGCGCCCGGCCAGCCGCCCCGGGGAACCACCTCGCCGTTGACCGCGACGGCGAGGCCGCGCCGCTGCTCGGTGACGGCCCGGACCAGGTCCGCGACGGTCGATCCGCCGGCCAGCTCCCGGCCGACACCGTTGACGATCAGTCGCACGTC
The DNA here is from genome assembly GCF_036017915.1 of Micromonospora sp. NBC_00421. NCBI lineage: Bacteria > Bacillati > Actinomycetota > Actinomycetes > Micromonosporales > Micromonosporaceae > Micromonospora > Micromonospora sp. NBC_00421. Next base: position 6,629,274 of record NZ_CP107929.1, on the reverse strand, counting down.
TCCTCCTCGTTCGCCGTGTGCCGGTCCCGTCCGACGCCGCCGGCCGTCGGCCGCGCCCCGGCCGGGGCGGCGAACCGGTCGGCGGTGAAGGGGGTGAGCAGCGGGTCCGGTTCGCCGTTGACGATCAGCTCGGTGATCAGGTCGGCGGTGACCGGGGTGAGCACGATGCCGTGCCGGTGGTGGCCGGTGGCGGCGAGCACTCCGGGCCGGCCGGGCAGCGGCCCGAGGATCGGCGCGTTGTCCGGGGTGCCGGGGCGCAGCCCGGCGACGGCCTCGACCAGCTCGTACTCGGCCAACTCCGGGGCCAGGTCGACGGCGGCGCGGAGCAGGCGCAGCACCGCACCGGCGGTCACCTCGGTGTCGGCACGCTCCTCGACGGTCGCCCCGACCACCACCTCGCCGCTGTCGCGAGGCACCAGGTAGACCGACTCGCCGTCGGCGTACCCGCGGATGACGTGCCGGAAGCCGGGCGGACGGCGATCGGGCGCGCGTAGCCGCAGGACCTGGCCCTTGACCGGGCGGACCGGCAGCCCAGTGAGCGCGGCGGCCCCGCAGCCGGCGGCGACCACGACGACCGGCGCGGCCAGTTCGGCCAGCCGGGTCACCGCGCCGGGGACCAGGGTCGCGCCGGCCCGTTCGGCGGCGACCCGCAGCGCGGCGACCAGCAGACGCGGGTCGACCTGGTGGTCACCGGGGGCGACCGCGCCGCCGCGCAGTCGCGGGGTCAACGCGGGCTCGCGGTCCCGCAGCTCCGACGGGCGCAGCGCGGTGATCGGCAATCCCAACCCCTGCTGGTACGACCAGAGCCGGCGCGCCTCGGCCAGGTCGTCCCCGGTCAGCCCGACGACGAGGGTGCCGTCGGTGCGGTACCCGAACCCGGTGCCGGCGGCCTCGGTCAGCTCGGCGGCGAAGCCCGGCCAGCGGGCGGCGGACTCGGCGAGCAACCCGGTCAGCTCCCGCTCGCCGAAGTACGCCTCGGCGACCGGGGCCAGCATCCCGGCGGCGACCCGCGACGCGCCGGAGCCGGGGGCCGGATCGTGCACGGTCACCCGCAGGCCGCGGGCGGCGCAGCGCCAGGCGATCGCCAGCCCGACCGGCCCCGCCCCGACGACGGCGACGTCCGGGCCGCTCAACACGTCAGCGCCGCGATCAGCTCGGCGGTGGCCCGCCCCGGGTCGGCGGCGGCGGAGAGCGCCCCGACCACCGCCACCCCGTACGCCCCGGCGGCCCGCAGCACCGGGACGGTGGCGACGGTGACCCCGCCGATGGCGATCACCGGCACGTCGACGGCCTCGGCGACGGCGCGGAGTCCGGCCGGGCCGATCGGGTCGGGCAGGCCGGTCTTGGTGCTGGTCGGGTGGCACGGACCGACGCCCAGGTAGCTGGCCCCGGCGGCGACCGCCCGCGCCGCGCCGCCGGGTTCCCGGGCGGTCGCGCCGAGTACGGCGGCACCACCGAGGATCCGTCGGGCCGCCGCGACGGGCAGGTCGTCCGCGCCGACGTGGCCGCCGTCGGCGTCCACCGCGAGGGCCACGTGCAGCCGGTCGTTGACCAGGCACGTCGCCCCGTACGGCAGGCAGAGCGCCCGCGCCTGCCGGGCCAGCTCGTACGCCTGCCGGTCGGTGGTCCCGTCGGTGACCCGGACCTGGACGACCAGGTCGGCGCGGGCTACCGGGAGGGCGGCGCGCAGCACGGCGAGCGGGTCGCACCCGGGTCGGGTGTCGGTGATCAGATGCAGTCGGCCGAGGGACGGCACGGCAACTCTCCTCCCTGCGCCGGCATTACCCGGATCAGGTTCGACGGTCGGGGGCTCTCAGCCCCCCTCTCAGCCCGGTGTACCGGGCTCCCGTGGGTTACGTGCCTGTCACCGTACGACAGATCCGCTGATCCGCCAAGGGGTGTTACATCGATCCAGCAGTGTCTATGATTACCTTTCTTGGCTTCTCTCCACATAAGCCGGAAATGCGAGTCGGCGATACCGAATCGTTACATGCTCATGCCTTGCCGGAAACCAATCCAGCGGCGCTAATTTGTTCAACCGATCGACATTATTCCGGTGACCGGCCTCGACGAGGTCGGCACCTGATCGCCACCGATGCGGACCTCGGCGGGCCCGCACCCATCCGACCGGGGACGGTCTGCGGCGAGTCGTCCCCATGCCCCCACCACTGTCCAGCACGGACATAAGGAGCATGGAGTGTCTCCATCCCGCCACCGCCGCGCACGTCGCGGCCCACTGGGCGCCGGGCTACTTGCCCTCTCCCTACTCGCCAGCGGTCTGATCGGCGGCACCCCCGCCCAGGCCGCTCCCGCCGCGGCGGCCCTGCCACAGGCCGCACCGGCACCCGCACCAGCGGCGGCAGCCGCCGCCGAACCCTTCTCGGTCCTGGTCTTCTCCAAGACCGCCGGATTCCGGCACGACGCCATCCCGGCCGGCATCGCCGCGATCCAGAAGCTCGGCACCGACAACGGGTTCACCGTCGACACCACCGAGGACGGGGCCGCCTTCACCGACGCCAACCTGGCGAAGTACCAGGCGGTCATCTGGCTCTCCACCACCGGTGACGTCCTCGACGCCACCCAGCAGGCCGCGTTCGAGCGCTACATCAAGGCCGGCGGCGGTTACGCAGGCGTGCACGCCGCCTCGGACACCGAGTACGACTGGGCCTGGTACGGCAACCTGGTCGGCGCGTACTTCTCCGGCCACCCGGCCAACCAGCAGGCCACCGTCAAGGTCGAGGACCACGCCCACCCGTCGACCGCCACCCTGCCGGACCGCTGGTCCCGCTTCGACGAGTGGTACAACTTCCGCACCAACCCGCGCTCCAAGGTGCACGTGCTGGCCAGCCTGGACGAGAAGTCCTACAGCCCGGGTGCCGGCGCGATGGGTGCGGACCACCCCACCGCCTGGTGCCAGGACTACGACGGCGGCCGGTCCTGGTACACCGGCGGCGGCCACACCCAGGCGTCGTACACCGAGCCGGAGTTCCTCTCCCACCTGCTCGGCGGCATCCGCACCGCGGCCGGGGTCGAGAACGCCGACTGCGGCGCCACCAAGACCTCGAACTTCGAGAAGATCACGCTGGACAGCAACACCAACAACCCGATGGAGCTGGACATCGCTCCGGACGGCCGGGTGTTCTACGCCGAGCGTGACGGCCGGGTGCAGATCGTGAAGCCGGACACCGGCAACACGGTCACCGCCGTCCGGCTGGACGTCTTCACCGGCAACGAGGACGGCCTGCTCGGTCTCCGCCTCGACCCGAAGTTCACCACCAACAAGTGGATCTACCTGTACTACGCACCGGCCGGTGGCGCCCCGCGCAACTACCTGTCCCGGTTCACCGTCAACGGTGACACCATCGACAAGGCCACCGAGAAGGTCGTCCTCCAGGTCGACACCCAGCGCAACACCTGCTGCCACGCCGGCGGCAGCATGACCTTCGACTCGAAGGGCAACCTCTACCTCGCCACCGGCGACAACACCAACCCGTTCGAGTCGAGCGCCTTCACGCCGATCGACGAGCGGGCCGGCCGGCAGGACTACGACGCGCAGCGCAGCGCCGGCAACACCAACGACCTGCGCGGCAAGGTGATCCGGATCCACCCGGAGGACGACGGCACCTACACCGTCCCGACGGGGAACCTGTTCGCCCCGGGCACCGCGAAGACCCGTTCCGAGATCTTCGGCATGGGCTTCCGTAACCCGTTCCGGATCGGCGTCGACCAGAAGACCGACACCCTCTACGTCGCCGACTACGGGCCGGACGCCTCGGCGGCCAACCCGAACCGCGGCCCCGAGGGCCTGGTGGAGTGGAACATCGTCGCCACGGCCGGCAACTACGGCTGGCCGTACTGCACCGGCAACAACAAGGCGTACAACGACTACACCTTCCCGTCCGGGCCGAGCGGGGCGAAGTTCGACTGCGCCGCGCCGGTGAACGACTCGCCGAACAACACCGGCCTGACCAACCTGCCGCCGGCCATCGCGGCGACGGTGGACTACGGCTACGCCGGCGACCCGCGCTTCCCCGAGATCGGCGGCGGCGGCGCCCCGATGGGCGGCCCGGTCTACCGCTACGACGCCGACAGCACGTCCAGCCGCAAGTGGCCGGCGTACTACGACGGCAAGGCGCTCCTCGGCGAGTGGAACCAGTCGAAGATGTACACGATGCAGGTCAGCGCGGACGGCAAGTCGCTGATCGACATCAACCAGCTGCTCACCGGCATGCCGATGGTCCGCCCGATGGACTTCGAGTTCGGGCCGGACGGCGCGCTCTACATGATCGAGTGGGGCACCGGCTTCGGCGGCAACAACGACGACTCCGGGGTCTACCGGATCGACTACACCGCCGGTGACCGCGCCCCGATCGCCGAGGCCAGCGCCGACCCCACCTCCGGGGCCGCACCGCTGACCGTGAAGTTCTCCAGCGCCGGTTCCCGTGACCCCGACGGTGGCACGCTGACCTACGCCTGGAAGTTCGGTGACGGGCAGACCTCCACCGAGGCGAACCCCACCCACACCTACACCACCGCCGGCGACTACACCGCCCAGCTCACCGTGACCAACCCCAAGGGTCGTACCGCGGTGGCGAACGTGCCGGTGACGGTCGGCAACACCGCCCCGACGGTGACCATCGAGTTCCCGCCCAGCGGCGGCTTCTTCGAGTGGGGCGACCAGGTCAAGTACACGATCAAGGTGACCGACCCGGAGGACGGCGCCATCGACTGTGACCGGGTGCAGCTGCAGGTGCTGCTCGGCCACGACGAGCACGCCCACCCGCTGGAGCAGCACACCGGCTGCACCGGCACCGTGCAGACCTCGCTGGCGTCCGGGCACGGCGCGGAGGCGAACGTCTTCGCGGTCTTCGAGGCCACCTACACCGACGACGGCGGTTCCGGCAGCGCCGGCCCGCTGACCGGCCGGGCGATCGAGATCCTCCAGCCCAAGCGCAAGCAGGCCGAGTACTTCACGGCCACCGGTCGGGCCCCGGGCAGCACCGGCGGCGGTGACCCGGGCGTGCAGAAGGAGACCACCACCGACACCGCCGGCGGCGGCCAGAACATCGGCTTCATCGAGGACGGCGACTGGTGGTCGCTCGACCCGGCCAACCTGACCGGGGTCGACCAGATCCGGTTCCGGGCGGCCTCCGAGGTCCAGGGCGGTCGGATCGACGTGCACGCCGGCGCCGTCGACGGCCCGATCGTGGCGACGGCCGTCGTGCCCAGCACGGGCGGTTGGCAGCAGTTCGTCGACGTGACCGCGCCGGTGACCGGTGCGGCCGAGGGCGCGCTGTACTTCGTCGCCAAGGACCCGGCCGGTGGCACCGGTTCGCTGGTCAACGTCAACTGGATGGACTTCATCGGCCGGGGCGTCACCGACAACGCGCCGCCGCAGGTGACGGCCACCGCCACCCCGGCGACCGGCACCGCGCCGGTCACCGTCGCCTTCAAGGGCACGGCCACCGACGCCGAGGGCGACACCCCGCTGACGTACGCCTGGGACTTCGGTGACGGCGGGACGGCGACCACCCTGGACGCCACCCACACGTACACCACCCCGGGCACCTTCACCGCCACCCTGACGGTGACGGACAAGCGGGGCGCGAAGTCATACGCGACCGTCCCGGTGAAGGTGGACGCGCCGACCAACTCCTGCCTCGGAGCGCGGTCGGACGACTTCGCCGGCAACAGCCTGAACAAGGACCGTTGGTCGGTCGTCCGGGAGAACCAGCTCTACTCGGTCTCCGACGGGGCGCTGCGGCTGCCCACCGCCTCCGGTGACCTGTACGGCACCCGCAACGACGCGACCAACCTGGTGCTCCAGCCCGCACCCAGCGGGGCCTGGCAGGCCACCACCAAGGTCACCGTGCCAGTCACCGCCGACTACCAGCAGGCCGGCCTGCTGATCTACGGCGACGACGACAACTACGCCAAGGTGGACCTGCTCTACGGCGGTTCCCGCAAGGTGGAGTTCATCCGGGAGACCGCGGCGACCCCGCGCAACGACGCGGCCGACGCCGTGGCCGCACCCGCCGGTGACACCATCTGGCTGCGGCTGATCAGCGACGGCACCAACCTCACCGCGGCGTACTCCACCGACGGTGCGACGTTCACCCCGGTCGGCCGGTCCGCCGCGCTGGCCGGCATCACCAACCCGCGGATCGGGCTGCTCGCCCTCAACGGCGGCACCACCGCGCCGGTGGTGGACGCGGTCTTCGACTCGTTCGTGGTCTCGCCGGACGCCCCGGCCGGCCCGGTCGCCCCGTCTGACGAGTTCACCGGCACCACGCTCGACAAGTGCCGGTGGAACGCGGTGCTCCGAGAGGACCCGGCCGCCTACCGGGTGGCCGACGGCGCGCTGAAGATCGACGTGCCGAAGGGTGACATCTACGGCACCAGCAACACCGGGCCGACGAACTTCATCCTCCAGACCGCGCCGACCGGCGACTGGACCCTGGAGACGAAGGTCGACGGCAGCGCGCTGGCCGAGCAGTACCAGCAGGCCGGTCTGATCGTCCACGCCGACGACGACAACTACGTCAAGTTGGACTTCATCGTGGACAACCAGGCCGGTCAGACGGCCTCCCGGCGGATCGAGTTCCGTGGCGAACTCGCCGGGGTGACGCAGAACCCGCAGCCGCAGGTCTCCAACCTGACCTCGGCGGTGTGGTACCTGCGGCTGGCCCGGGCCGGTGACACCTTCACCGCGTCCTACTCGGCGGACGGGCAGGAGTGGACCACGTTCGAGACGGTGACGAACAGCGCCGTCGGGGCCACCCCGAAGATCGGTCTGTTCACCCTCGGTGCGAACGCGGCCACCTCGAAGACGGCCTCGTTCGACTACTTCCGGCTCTCCACCAAGGCGGCCGACACGACCGCCCCGGTGACCACGGCCACCGTCTCCGGCACCCCGACCGAGGGTTGGCACACCGGCCCGGTCACCGTGACGCTGGCGGCTGCCGACGAGGCCGGCGGTAGCGGGGTGGCGAGCACCGAGTACCAGCTCGACGGGGCCACCACGTGGACCGCGTACACCGAGCCGGTGCAGGTCACCGGGGACGGCACGCACGAGGTGCGGTTCCGGTCGACGGACGCGGCCGGCAACGTGGAGGCGACGAAGAAGGTCGCCGTGAAGATCGACGCCACCGCGCCGGTCAGCTCGGCGGCGTTCGCCCCGGCGAACGACGACGGCTGGCACAACGGCACCGTCCCGGTGGTGATCACCTCCACCGACGCCGGTTCAGGGGTCAAGAAGCTGGAGTGGTCGCTCGACGGTGGCGCCTGGACGGCGTACACCACGCCGGTCGAGGTGACCGGGGACGGCACGCACGAGCTGCTGTACCGGGCCACCGACGCCGCCGGCAACGTCGAGTCGCTGAAGTCGGCGGTCGTGAAGATCGACGGCACCAAGCCGACGCTGCTGGTCTCCGGCATCGCCGACGGCCAGCTCTACGGTGACAGCCAGGACGTCCGGATTTCGTGGCAGGCGGTCGACCCGACCTCCGGCATCAAGACGACCTCCGGCGTGCTGGACGGCCGGGCGTACGCCAGCGGCACCCTGCAGGCGCTGTACGAGCTGCCGCTCGGCCTGCACGAGCTGAAGGTGACCGCGACCGACAAGGCGGGCAACTCCACCACCTCGTCGGTCCGGTTCTACGTCACCACCTCGTTCCGGGACATGCAGAACCTGCTGGACCGGTTCAAGGCGACCGGACGACTCTCCACCAAGGCGCACCGTCAGCTGTCCAACAAGCTGGACGCGGTGCGGGAGTCCGAGGCGGCGGGCAACGACAAGCGGGCGGTGCAGCAGTTGACCGCCTTCAAGGCGTTGGCCAACGATGCCGCCCTGGTGACCGACACCGACGTCCGGGACGTGCTGGTCCGGGACGCCGACGCCATGATCGTCCGGCTCGGTGGCGCGGCCACCAAGGCCGGCGTCAAGGCGAACGACAACAAGTCGGTGGACGGGGCCGGTCGGCTCGGTGCCGACCCCACCCGGATCGCCGCGGGCGGTTCGCTGTAACACCACCACTACCGGGGCCGCTCCCACCGTCGACACCGACGGTGGGGGCGGCCCCTCCACATCGGAAGGGGACGTCGATGCGTACCTTCAGAGTTTTCGCCGCCGCGCTGGTCGCGGCGGGCCTGGTGGCCCTGCCGGCGGGTCCGGCGGCGGCGCACGACGGCAAGTTGAAGCTGACAGTGGCCGGTGACGGAGCCGGCGGGATCACCGTGCAGGCCGTGCACGCCGACGGCCACCGCCTGGACCAGCCGGTGCTGCTCACCCTGACCGCCGAGGGCGAGGGTGGCCGGACGGCCGGGCCGGTGCAGATCGCCCCGGCGGCAGAGGGGCAGGGCTTCTACAGCAGCGGTGCGCTGCTCTCCCCCGGCGACTGGCGGGTGACTGTCAGCGCACCTGCCCCGTACCTCAGCACGGCGAGCGCCCGGGTGCAGGCCCGGGTGGCCCAGTCGCCGTCACCGGTCGCCGCCGCGCGCCCGGCGGCCGGGGCGGAGGCGGCCGGGGCCGGCTGGTGGCCGTGGCTGGCCGGCGGCCTCGTGGTGGTCGTCGCCGGGGCGGCCCTGCTGCTGTGGCGTCGCCGCCGCGCCGGCCCTCGGCCCGGGGACCAACCGGCCGGGCTGGGCGGCTGACGACCGTCAGAGCAGGGCGTCCAGGGCGTCGAGGTCGGCGTCGGTGGGCTGCCAGGTGCCGGCGGCAGCGTTCGCCCGCACCTGCTCGGGGGTGGTCGCCCCGGCGATGACGGAGGCCACCGCAGGCCGGGCGGCCAGCCCGCCGATGGCGACCTGGAGCAGGCTGAGCCCCCGCTGCGACGCGTACGACTCCAGCGCCTCGATGGTGTCCCAGCGGGCGGCGGCCAGCCGCTCGGCGTACCGGCCACCGCCGGAGAGGCGGCTGCCGGCGGGCGGGGCGGCGTTACGCTGGTACTTGCCGGTGAGCAGCCCGTTGGCCAGCGGGAAGAACGGCAGCAGACCCAGGCCGAAGCGCTCGCAGGCCGGGACGATCTCCACCTCGGCGTCCCGGTGCAGCAGGTTGTAGTGGTTCTGCGCGCTGACGAACCGGGTCAGCCCCCGGGTCTTCGCCGTCCAGTCGGCGTCGGCGATCTGCCAACCGGAGAAGTTGGAGTTGCCCAGGTAGCGCACCTTGCCGGCGCGGACCAGGTCGTCCAGCGCGGCGAGCGTCTCGTCGACCGGGGTGTCCGGGTCGGGCTCGTGCAGCTGGTAGAGGTCGATGTGGTCGGTGCCGAGCCGGCGCAGTGACGCCTCGACGGCCCGTACGACGTACCGCCGGGAGCCGCGCACCCCGAAGTCGCGGCCGTTGCGGCCGCCCATCGACATGCCGAACTTGGTTGCCAGCACCACGTCGTCCCGCCGACCCTTGAGGGCCTGCCCGAGCAGCTCCTCGGAGCCACCCGGCGGCTCGCCGTAGATGTCGGCGGTGTCGAAGAAGGTGATCCCGGCGTCGAGCGCGGCGTCGACCACCGCCCGGGTGCCGTCGAGGTCGAGCTTGCGGCCGAAGTTGTTGCAGCCGATGCCGACCACGGACACCACGAGCCCGGAGTCGCCCAGCCGGCGGTAGGTCATCTCAGTCACGGGATCCACCCTATGCCGGCCGGACCGGCCCCGACCGGCGACGACCCCGCCCGATGACCAGGCGTGGTCGGCCCCTCACGGTCCATGCGGGTGGCTCAGCCCACGTCCCAGACCGGCTCCGGGGTCTCCACCACGTCGCCGTCGCCCCGGAACAGCACGAAGCGGTCGAACGAGCGGGTGAACCAGCGGTCGTGGGTGACCGCGACCACCGTCCCGGCGAACGCGGCCATCCCCGCCTCCAACGCCTCGGCCGAGGCCAGGTCGAGGTTGTCGGTCGGCTCGTCGAGCAGCAGCAGGGTGGCCCCGGACAGCTCCAGCAGCAGCACCAGGAACCGGGCCTGCTGACCGCCGGACAGGGTGCCGAAACGTTGGTCTCCCTGACCGGCCAGCTCGTAGCGGCTCAACGCCGCCATCGCCGCGTGCCGGTCCATCCCCTGCCGGTGCTCGTCGCCCCGCCACAGCGCCTCGACCAGGGTCTTCGCCATCAGCTCCGGCCGGTCGTGGGTCTGCGAGAAGTGCCCCGGCCGGACCCGGGCGCCGAGCCGGACCGCTCCGCCGTGGGCCACCGGGGCGAGTGCGGCGGCCCCGTCGACCGGGCCGTTGGCCGGGTCGGGGTCGGTGCCGCCCCGGGCCAGCAGGCGCAGGAAGTGCGACTTGCCGGTGCCGTTGGCACCGAGCACCGCCACCCGGTCGCCGTACCACAGCTCCAGGTCGAAGGGGTAGGTCAGGCCGTCGAGCTCAAGCTGCTCGCAGATCACCGCGCGCTTGCCGGTCCGCCCGCCGGCCAGCCGCATCCGGATGTCCTGGTCCTTCGGCGGTACGGGCGGCGGCCCGGCCTCCTCGAACTTGCGCAACCGGGTCTGCGCGGCCTGGTAGCGGGAGGCCAACCCGTCGTTGTAGGCGGCCTTCTGCTTGTACATCAGCATCAGCTCACGCAGCTTCTGGTGCTCCTCGTCCCAGCGGCGGCGCAGCTCGTCGAGGCGGGCGTGCCGGGCCGTCCGGGCCTCGTGCCAGCTGGCGAAGCCGCCCGGGTGCACCCATGCGCTGCCCCCTTCCACGGCGACCACCCGGTCGGCGGTGTGCGCCAGCAGCTCCCGGTCGTGCGAGACGTACAGCACCGACTTGGCGGACTCGCGCAGCCGCTGCTCCAGCCAGCGTTTGCCGGGCACGTCGAGGAAGTTGTCCGGCTCGTCGAGCAGCAGCACCTCCTCGGTGCCGCGCAGCAGCAGCTCCAGGGCGAAGCGCTTCTGCTGGCCCCCGGAGAGGGTCCGCACCGGCCGGTCCCGGGACGCGTCCCAGGGCAGGTCGAGCACGGTGGTGGTGACGGTGTCGAAGAGCACCTCGGCGTCGTACCCGCCGGCCTCGCCCCAGGCGGCAAGCGCGTCCGCGTACGCCAGCTGGGCCTTGCCGGCGGCGGTGCTGTACTTGCCACGCAGCTCGGCCGCCCGCATGGCCTGCTCGGTGTCGGCGAGCCGGCGACCGGCGTCGCGCAGCGCCGGCGGGGCCAGCGACAGGGCCAGGTCGGCAAGCGTCGACTCGTCGCCGATCATGCCGATGAACTGCCGCATCACCCCGAGCCCACCGGAGCGGGCGATCGCGCCGGTGCGCACCGGCAGGTCACCGGCGACCATCCGCAGCAGCGTCGTCTTGCCGGCGCCGTTCGGCCCGACCAGGGCGACCTTGGCACCCTCACCGACCCGGAACGACACGTCGGAGAAGAGCTCCCGACCGTCCGGGAGGATGTGCCCGACCGCTGCCACGTCCACGTATCCCACGCCGGCATCCTGCCCGAGGCGCGGGGCCGGGCGACACCGGATTACCGGGTGACCCGCAGCACCCGGTAGCCCTTCTGGCCGGCGTGCCGGGTCACCGCGAAGCCCTCGTCGGACAGCCAGCGGTGCAGCGAGTCGCCGCCTAGGTGCCGGGCCACCACCAGCCAGCCGACACCGTCCGGGGCGAGCCGGGGCAGCCAGTGGCGCAGCAGCCCGTGCAGCTCGGGCTTGCCGATGTGGATCGGCGGGTTGGACCAGACCTGGGTGAAGGTGACGTCGGCCGGCACCTCGTCCGGGGCGACCGCGCGTACCCGGTCGGCGGCGTCGATCCGGGCGGCGTTCGCGGCGGTCAACGCACGGGCCCGCTCGTTGACGTCGACCGCCCACACGGTGGCGGTCGGGGCGAGGTCGGCCAGCACGCAGCTGATCGGCCCGAACCCGGAGCCGATGTCGAGCAGGTGGCCGCCGGTCGCGGCGGTCGGCAGGTCGGCCTTGCGCAGCAGAACGGCGGTGCCGGGGTCGAGCCGGGCGGCGGAGAAGACGCCGCTGGCGGAGGCCAGCGCGTAGTCACGCCCGGCGACGTGGAACTCGACCTCGCGGGGGCGGGCCGGGGCGCTGGGCTCCGGGGTGAAGTAGTGGTCGCCGGTCACCGGGGCATTCTTCCACCAGCCCGCCGCCAGCCCGCCGCCAGCCCGCCGCCAGCCTGCCGGCGAACGGCGAAGTGGATTCGACGCGCCCACGTACACTTTTCCCGGTTTTATCACCTAAAGAGGCGATGAACCCTACTCTGAGCGACATGGTATATCGGTACGAGTCCGCTGAGGACGCGTTTGAGGAGAACCCGCAGCCCGGGGCGGATCTACCGCTGTTCCAGCCCGCCCCGACCGCACCGGCCGGACCCTCCCCGTCCCGCTTCCCGGCCCCCTCACTGCCCCGGGCCAACCGGCCGGCCCTCCCGGCCGCCGACCCCGTCCCGGTCCGCTCCTCCGTCCAGGTGCCGCCCACGGGTGCCCACGGTCACACCCACACGTCCGCATCGGACGGCCCCCGGTCCCGCCGCACCGGTGACGGTCGGGGTGGCCGGCTCTGGCAGGTCGTCGTCGGTGGGGCCGCCGTGCTGATGCTGTTCGGCCTCTGCGGACTCGGCGGAGCCGTCCTGCTCATCGACCGCACCTCCACCGACGACCCGGCGCAGAACGGGCAGGCCACGCCGACCGCGCCGCCGAGCACCGCCGCCCCGGTCGCCGCCGGCCCGCTGGACTCCCGGGGCACCGACCGGCAGCCGTTGACGGTCAAGGAGGTCTTCCCGGACAAGAAACTGGTCGTCGGCGCCGACCGGCACGAGTACCAGGTGCTCAAGACCCAGTCCAGCGGCAGTTGCGCCGTCGCGGCCACCGGTGAGATCGCCGATCTGCTTGTCACCCTCGGCTGCAGCCAGGTGGTCCGGGCCACGCTGCGCTCCCCGGACGACGACCACCTGGTCACCGCCGGCCTGTTCAACCTGACCGACCTGGCCACCGCCCAGCGTGTCCGGGACCGGATCCGGCCGCTGCTCGACGACCGGCGGGGCCGGTTCCGGGGCATGCCCACGGGGGACGACACCGAGTCCATCGCCACCGCCGCCGCCCGCGTCGCCTGGCAGGTACGCGGCCACTACGTCGCCTACTGCCTGGTGACCCGGGAGGACGGCGGTGCCGTCCCGGCAGGTGACCCCGGCATCCGCGAGATCATCTACGACCTGGTCGAACTGCATCTCGACAAGGGCGTGCTGGACCGCCGGGCGGGCGGCGTCAGCGTGGACCAACCCGATCCGAAGACCACCGGGCGCTCGGCCACCCCGCGCGCCGGAGAATCGAAGACCGCAACCCCGTCCGCCACCCCGCGCCGCGACGACCCGGACACCGACGAGCTACCCGGCGACTGACACCCGCTGGCGGAGGCCCGGCCGTCCTGTCCGGGTCTCCGTCTCCTGAACTGCCGGCTCGGCCCCGACAGCGGGACCGGTCGCTACGCCGGCTCGACGGGCAGCCAGAGTTCGCGTGTCGTGGTGCGGGGGGCGTCCGCCGGTTTGGGCACCGCGACGATCTCCGGGCCCGGCCGCAGGCGCCACGGGGTGAAGGGAAACCACTCGGTTGCGACCGCGGCCCAGGTCTGCTGCAGGATCCGCGGATGCGACCCCACAGCCCGGATGACCACCCAGCGGCCCGCCGGGACCTCGATGACGTCGAGGTCGGCCGGGACCGGCGTGCTCGGGGACACGGCGACCCCGTGCAGGTAGGTCAACTCACTGCCCTCGCCGTAGTCCGCGTCGAGGTCGTCGCAGACCGCGAGCAGGCCGCCCGGCTCAACGTCGCCGAGTGTCTTCAAGCGCAGGTGCTCCTCAGCCGGCAGCGCCGCGATGTGCTGCTGGACGTACGGGTTGACGCCTCGGTGGATCAGGGGAACCCGGGCAGCATGCCCCACGAGCCGGAATGCGGGACGGTCGACGATGCGGGTTTCCATGCGTTCGTTCCCTTCGGCAGTGGGCGGAACCTGGGCCGTGGTGCTGGGCGACAGTGCCTCCGTATCGTGACCGGCGCTGATGCGGCGTACCCGACGGAAGCGGAGCGGAAGGTGTCGGGCGGTCGGGAGCGGTGCCACCACACGATGGGGGCATGGACGACACGACACTGGTATCCCGGTTCCTTCGCGACGGCTTCGTGAAGTTGGCGGGCGCCGTCGCGCCGCGCGTGGCCGCCGACTGCGCGCGGCTGCTGTGGCGGGAGACCGGCTGCGATCCGGACGACCCCGCCACCTGGACGCAGCCCGTGCACTGGGTGCCCGGCATGGCGCAGGGGCCGTTCGCCGCCGCACCCAATTCTCCGTTCCTCCATCACGCGTACGACCTGCTCGTCGGCGCGGGACGCTGGGAGCCGCGCTACTCACTGGGCACGTTCCCGTTGCGCTTCCCGCACCGGGACGAGCCGGAAGACGCGGGCTGGCACATCGAGGGCAGCTATCTGCCGGAGGGTGCGAGCTGGTACTTCACGAATGTTCGCTCCCAGGGCCGGGCGCTGCTGATGTTGTTCCTGTTCAGCGAGGTCGGCGCAGAGGACGCTCCGACCCGGATCCGGGTCGGCTCACACCTCGACGTGCCGAACGTGCTGGAGAGGTACGGGGAGGACGGGGCGAGCGGGCTCGACCTCGCGCCCGAGCTGGTGGCGGCGTCGGACCACCGGCCACTCGCCCTGGCCACCGGCTCTCCGGGGGACGTCTTCCTCTGCCATCCGTTCCTGGTGCACGCGGCGCAACCGCACCACGGGACGCGGCCGCGCTTCATGGCCCAGCCGCCGCTGATGCCGGCGGCACCGTACGAGCTGGAACGGGCCGACGGTGCGTACTCGCCCGTGGAGATCGCGATCCGCCGAGGACTCGGGCAGGACACCCCCGCTCCTGAGGTACCGGGAAGGCGGGGACAACGGTGAGGGGGCGGGTGAGTGGCCGCAACGCGCGATTTCAGCAGTGGGAGGCTCTGCTCCGCAACCGGACCAAGCGGCAGCGTCGCGGCGAATTCCTCGTGCAGGGCGTACGCCCGATCACCATGGCCATCGAACACGGCTGGCAGGTCCGGGAGCTGCTCCACGACGCCGACGTCCAGTTGTCCGACTGGGCACGCGGAGCCCTGGACACCGTCCAGGCCGAGAGGTACGCCGTCTCCCCCGACCTGATGCATGAGCTGGGCGGCAAGGCGGACACGGTTCCGGAGCTGCTGGCCGTGGTCGCCCTACCGGAGGACGACCTGTGCCGCATCCCGACCGGACCGACCATGCTCACCGTCGTGTTCGACCGGCCCACCAGCCCCGGCAACATCGGGACACTCATCCGGTCCGCAGACGCCTTCGGCGCGTCCGGCGTCATCGTCACCGGCCATGCCGCCGATGTGTACGACCCGAAGGCGGTGCGGGCGAGCACCGGCTCGGTGTTCGCGCTGCCCGTGGTCAGGGCGCCCTCGCACCAGGCCGTGCTGTCCTGGGTCGCCGACGTGCGCGCCGACGGTATCCGCATCGGCATCGCGGGTACCGATGAGCACGCCGCACTTGATGCCGCCGAGTACGACTTCACGCAACCCACGCTGACCCTGATCGGCAACGAGACCACCGGTCTCAGCGTCGGCTGGCGTGAAGCCTGCGACCAGCTCATCCGGGTCCCGATGTCCGGGGCCGCCAGCTCCCTGAACGCGGCGGCCGCCGCTACCGTCGTGCTCTACGAGTCGGCACGCCAGCGCAACGCTGCCGCCCGCCGGTAGCGCAACCGCGACGCTGCGGTGGGCTGACCGGGCTAGGACTCCACGGGAAGGCGTAGCCGGCGGGTCCGGTCGGCGCGGCGGGCGTACTCGGCCGGGTCGTCCGGGTAACCGACGGCGACCAGGGTCAACCCGTGCGCCGGCGCGACTGTCACCTCGCTGGACCGCTCCCGCCGGGCGAGCAGGCCACCCGGCCAGTCGACCGGGCGTCGACCGTCCCCGGCGGTCAGCATCGCCCCCACCAGGCTGCGCACCATCGCCTGGCAGAACGCGTCGGCCTGCACGGTGGCGACCAGGATGCCGTCCGGGTCCCGCCGCCAGTCCAGCCGGGTCACCTCACGCAGCGTGGTGGCGTTCTCCTTGCGCCGGCAGTACGCGGCGAAGTCGTGCTCCCCGACCAGGCCGGTCGCCGCCGCCTGCAACGCGACCAGGTCCAGCGGGCGGGGCCAGGCGAGGATGTCCCGCCGACGCAGCGGCTCGGCGCCCCATGGGGCGTCGGTCACCCGGTACTCGTAGCGGCGGAAGGTCGCCGAGAAGCGGGCGTCGAAGTCGACAGGCACCTCGGTCATCGCCCGGACCCGTACGTCGCCGGGGAGCAGCCGGGCAAGCCGGCGCAGCAGCCGTCCCCGATGCTCCCGCCAGACGCCGCCGGGCAGGTCGAGGTGGCAGACCTGGCCGGCGGCGTGCACCCCGGCGTCCGTCCGGCCGGCCACTGTCAACCCGGTAACGGTGCCCGCCCCGAGCACCAGGTCCATTGTCTCGACCAGCACCCCGGCCACTGTGCGCCGGGTCGGCTGGACGGCCCAGCCGGAGAAGTCGGTGCCGTCGTACGAGACGTCCAGCCGCAGCCGGATCCGCTCGTCCACCTCGTACCTCCCCTCGACGGCGTCGGGCCCGGCACCCCAGGAAGGGATGCCGGGCCCGACGATGCTGCCGGTGCTCAGGCCTTGTTCTCGGTGGCCTCGTTGGTCTCGGTGGCCTCGTCGCTGTCCTCGCGGGCGGCGGCGGTGTCACCGGACGCCGAGACCGGCGCCTCGGAGTCCTGGTCGGCCGGGGCCGCCGGGGTCTCCTCGGCCGGGGCGAGCGCCTCGACCTTGTCCTGCTGGGCGCTCTTGCGGGCGGCGGTCTTCTTGTTCGCCTTGGGCTCGGCGACCTGAAGCTCCTCGACCAGCTCGATGATCGCCATCGGAGCGGCGTCACCCTTGCGCGGACCGGTCTTCACGATCCGGGTGTAACCACCGTTGCGGTTGGCGTACCGGGGCGCGATCTGGTCGAACAGGGAGTAGACCACGTCCTTGTCCTTGACGACGCCCAGCACCCGACGACGGGAGGCGAGGTCGCCCCGCTTGGCCTTGGTGATGAGCTGCTCGGCCAGCGGACGCAGCCGCCGGGCCTTCGTCTCGGTGGTCTGGATCTTGCCGTGCTGGAACAGCGCGGTGGCCAGGTTGGCCAGCATCAGCCGCTCGTGCGCGGGGCTGCCGCCGAGGCGGGGGCCCTTGGTGGGCGTGGGCATGCTTGGTGCTCCTCAGGTGTGGCGGCAGCGCGGACTAGAGCTGCTCGGTCTCGCGATAGTCGTCGGTGTCGTAGTCGGCCTCACCGAAGGCGTCCACGACGTGTGCCGGGTCGAAGTTCGGGGCCGAGTCCTTCAGCCCCAGACCCATCCCGGCGAGCTTCATCTTGACCTCGTCGATCGACTTCTGACCGAAGTTCCGGATGTCGAGGAGGTCGGCCTCGGTACGCCCGATCAGCTCACCAACGGAGTTGATGCCCTCGCGCTTGAGGCAGTTGTAGGAGCGGACGGTGAGGTCCAACTCCTCGATCGGCAGGGCCAGGTCCGCCGCCAGCTGGGCGTCCTGCGGGGACGGCCCGATGTCGATGCCCTCGGCGGTCTCGTCCAGCTCCCGGGCCAGCCCGAAGAGCTCCACCAGCGTCGAACCGGCGGAGGCCAGCGCGGTACGCGGGCCCATCGACGGCTTGGTCTCGACGTCGATGATCAGCCGGTCGAAGTCGGTCCGCTGCTCGACGCGGGTCGCCTCGACGCGGTACGTCACCTTCAGCACCGGCGAGTAGATCGAGTCGACCGGGATCCGGCCGATCTCGGCGCCGGCCTGCTTGTTCTGCGCCGCCGTCACGTAGCCGCGACCCCGCTCGACGGTCAGCTCCATGTCGAGCCGGCCCTTGCCGTTGAGGGTGGCGAGCTTGAGGTCGGGGTTGTGCACCGAGACGCCGGCCGGGGGCTGGATGTCGCCCGCGGTGACGTCGCCCGGACCCTGCTTGCGCAGGTACATGCTGACCGGCTCGTCGTGCTCGGAGCTGACGCAGAGCTCCTTGATGTTCATGACGAGCTCGACCACGTCCTCCTTGACCCCGGGGATCGTGGTGAACTCGTGCAGCACACCGTCGATCTTGATCGAGGTGACCGCGGCACCCGGGATGGACGACAGCAGCGTACGCCGCAGCGAGTTGCCCAGGGTGTAGCCGAAGCCGGGCTCCAGCGGCTCGATGGTGAACCGGGAGCGGGTCTCGTTGATCGACTCTTCGGAGAGAGACGGTCGCTGGCTGATGAGCATTTCTTCTCTTCTCTTCCGGGGCGCCCGCTATATGACGCCCACGACACAAACCGTTCCGGTGGCCCGCCCCGGAGGACGGGCCACCGCAACGAGCCCTTACTTGGAGTAGAGCTCGACGATCAGCTGTTCCTGGACCTGGGTGTCGATCACCTGACGGGCCGGGAGCGAGTGCACCAGGACCTTCATCTGGCTCGGGATCGCCTCCAGCCACGCCGGAACCGTCTTCGAGCCGGCCTGGGCCTGCGCCACGATGAACGGGGTGAGCTCCTTGCTCTTGCCCCGGACCTCGATGATGTCGTGCTCCTTGACCCGGTACGACGGGATGTCGACCTTCTTGCCGTTCACGGTGAAGTGACCGTGCTTGACAAGCTGGCGGGCCATGTCCCGCGAGTGCGCGTAACCGGCCCGGTAGACCACGTTGTCGAGGCGCGACTCGAGGATCTGCAGGAGGACCTCACCGGTCTTGGCCTGCTTGGCCACCGCCTCCTCGTAGTAACCGCGGAACTGCTTCTCCAGCACGCCGTACACGCGGCGGGCCTTCTGCTTCTCGCGGAGCTGGAGCAGGTACTCCGTCTCCTTCGTGCGGCCACGACCGTGCTGCCCGGGCGGGAACGGCCGGGACTCGAACGGGCACTTCGGACCATCGCACTTGCTGCCCTTGAGGAACAGCTTCATCTTCTCCCGCCGGCAACGGCGGCAGTCAGCACCGGTGTAACGAGCCATCTCTCTCTAACCTCTCAGACCCGACGACGCTTCGGCGGACGGCACCCGTTGTGCGGCTGCGGGGTGACGTCGGCGATCTGGCCGACCTCCAGCCCGACGGCCTGCAGCGAGCGGATGGCGGTTTCCCGGCCGGAGCCGGGGCCCTTGACGAACACGTCGACCTTGCGCATGCCGTGCTCCATCGCCCGACGCGCGGCGGCCTCGGCGGCCAGCTGCGCGGCGAACGGGGTCGACTTGCGGGAGCCCTTGAAGCCCACCTGGCCGGCGGAGGCCCAGGAGATGACCGCACCGGTCGGGTCCGTGATGGACACGATGGTGTTGTTGAAGGTGCTCTTGATGTGCGCCTGCCCGTGGGCGACGTTCTTGCGTTCCTTGCGCCGGACCTTCTTGACAGCGGCTCCGGCACGAGCCTTCGGTGGCATAAGTCTTCTGCGCTCCTAGTTGACTTCCCGATACAGGTTGCGGCCTGGCCTAGCTCGGCGGACCCAGACCCGTATTCCGGTCTACGTCTTACTTCTTGCCGGGCTTCTTCTTGCCGGCGACGGTCCGCTTCGGGCCCTTGCGGGTGCGGGCGTTGGTCCGCGTCCGCTGGCCACGCACGGGCAGGCCCCGGCGGTGCCGGATGCCGGCGTAGCAGCCGATCTCGACCTTGCGGCGGATGTCAGCGGCGACCTCGCGGCGCAGGTCGCCTTCAACCTTGTAGTTCGACTCGATGTGGTCGCGGAGCTGGACCAGCTCCTCGTCCGTGAGGTCCCGAGCGCGCTTGTCCGGCGAGATGCCGGTGGCGGCGAGCGTCTCCTGGGCACGGGTGCGACCGACCCCGAAGATGTAGGTGAGCGCGATCTCCATCCGCTTCTCGCGGGGGAGATCCACGCCGACTAGACGTGCCATGTGCGGGCGTACTCCTCGTGATGTTGTGGCGGAGGTGTGGACCCGTCCCATCCCGCTACCGACCTGTCCGCCTCCGGCGCGAGATGCGCCGGCGACCGGACGGCCGCTGCCCGAGCGGGCCCCGGCCTCCGACCGGGGGTTGGCCACGAGAAGATACGCATGCGTACGTTCCGCGGCTGGGACGAGCTGGTGACGTGTTGTCGTCGGATCTGCGCGACCCGGACCGGTCCGCCGCCCTCCGTAAGTCACGGAAGGCGGGATCGGATCAGCCCTGGCGCTGCTTGTGGCGCGGGTCGCTGCAGATCACCATGACCCGGCCGTGCCGGCGGATAACCCGGCACTTGTTGCAGATCCTCTTGACGCTCGGCTTGACCTTCACGGTTGCCTTACTTCCCATCTGGCCCGGCGACGCGATGACCGCGACTCCGGACGTCGAAGACGGACACGGGGACTTCCCGGCCGCCGTCAGGCTTACTTGTAGCGGTAGACGATGCGCCCGCGGGTCAGGTCGTACGGCGAGAGTTCGACGACGACCCGGTCCTCCGGCAGGATGCGGATGTAGTGCTGCCGCATCTTGCCGCTGATGTGAGCCAGCACCTTATGGCCGTTCGCGAGCTCCACCCGGAACATTGCGTTCGGCAGAGGCTCGATGACCCGACCCTCGATCTCGATGGCTCCGTCTTTTTTCGGCATGTACTCCGCTGTCCTGACGTCGGTTGCTCCGGACGGCCCACAACGTCTTACACGGGTCTTCCGATGGTCATCGGGGACCCGCGCCAGCCGCGGCTCCAGCTCCCACCGAAGCGCGGGGTGGGCATGCCGGAGTGGACGCTGTGCGCCGATCTGAAAGTCTACGCCCGCCTACGGGCCGTCGCCAAACCGGCCACCCGTGGCGTCACCCACTCGGACGAAAACGGACACCAGGCCCACCCCGAGAGCCTCGTGCCGGCCCGGCTGTTCTGGGACGACGTTCCCACCCGTCCCGACCCACAGCAGGCCCCGCTCGACGTCAGCGATCGTGCCGGCGCCGCTCCCGGCGTTCCCGCCGGCGGACAGCCCGGCCCGCCCGCCGCCGGTCCCGCCGGGCTACGTCCCGCGCAGGCGCCCCGGTGGCGAACCCACCCGCGGTACGGAAGAGCAACACGACCCCCCACGGGCCGAGCGCCCATACCGGCCAGTAGAACAGCAGGTCCCGGCTGCCGAGTGCGGAGATCGCCCAGATAGCGGTCAGGATGGCCGCGACCCGCAGCCAGGGCCCCCACACCTCGGCCAACCAGCGTCCGGAGACGGCACCGGTCGGTCCGCCGGCCGCCAGCTCCCCGTCCACCGGCTGCCCGGTCGTGGCACCCTGCCCGGTCGTGGCACCCTGCCCGGGACCCGCCGCAGAGCCGTGACCGACCGGCTCCGGCGGTATCGCCGGGGCCGCGCCGGGACCGACCGGCGCCAGGGCGGACCGCTGCGCGGAGGCCGGTCCCGGCAGATCCGCCAGCACCGTGTCCAGTTCCGCGTAGGTCTTCGCCCCGTACGTCCGCTGCAGGCGCTCGTCGTACTCGTGCAGATCGAGCCGGCCCTCCTCCAGGGCGAGCCGGAGCCGCTCCGCGGTCGCCTCCCGGTCGGTGTCAGCCGCCCTCATCCGATCCCGCCCCTCCATGCCGGCAAGCATGACACTCCGGGTCCAGCGACGCCGACCGGCACCGCCACCGGCTCGGTCCTCGCCAACCACGGCCCCACCCGAATCGTGTCCCCACCACCCACGACCCCACCGACCTACGACCCCACCAGTTCGTCTCCGTGCGGGCCCATGTCCACGCGGGCCGCCACTCCCCGCCGCCTCACCCCCACTCCCGCCCACTCCCGCTCACGCTTGCCCACGCCACCCCCACCTCACCCCCACTCCCGCCCGTCCATGTCCATGCCGTCCCATGCCGGCCCGCACCCACGCCGGCCCATGCTCATTCCCCCGCCAGCCCGCACCCACGCCAGCCCACGCCAATGCCCACGCCAGCCCACGCCCACGCCGGCCCATACTCTCGCCGGCCCAGATCCGTGCCGGCCCCCCGCCCGCCGACCCGTACCGCTGCGGCCCCGGTCGTCGCGCCGCCTCCGCCCCACCCACACATGTCGCCGACGCTTTGGAGCTGATGACGTTTCCGATTCACGGCCCGCCTGACGCCTGAATCGCTAACGTCATCAGGTCTAAAGGGCCCGACATGCTCTAGCCACACCCGGGCCATCCGCAGCCGCTCCGGACACCTGTCGATCACGATCAGGGCCATCTGGCAACACCCGCCGGTCTGCCCACACCCGGGCCGTCTGCCCACACCGGACGCGGTCTGACACCAACGGGTGCCGCACCGACGCACATCGGCGTCGGACGGTGACCGACTCGAAGTCGCCGCTCTGGTCGCCGAGAGCCCGGCTGGTCGTCGAAGACCCGGGCTGGTCGTCGAAGACCCGGGCTGGTCGTCGAAGACCCGGGCTGGTCGTCGAGCACCCGGCTGGTCTTGGGAAAGCCCGGCCGCATGACGCCGAGCGGGCGGGCGACGTTCGAGAAGCCACCAGACCAGGGGCACCTTGCGGCCGGGAAGAGGTCGGGCCCCGTCACCGGGAAGGACCGGGGTCAGGTGGCCGGGGATAAGCGGCCGGGGATAAGCGGAGGTCAGCCGGCCGGGGAGTCGGCCTGCTGCCGGGCGGTCACCAGGTCGCCGAGCCGGGCCCGACCGCCGTCGAAGGCGGTGAGCACCCACACCCCGTCCTCCAGCAGCGCCATCGAATGCTCGACGTGCGCCGCCACCGACCGGTCGCGGGTGACCACGGTCCACCCGTCGGACAGCTCCACGGTACGCGGCGAGCCCATCGTGATCATCGGCTCGATCGCCAGCGCCATGCCGGGCACCAGGCGCGGCCCCTTACCGGGACGACCGTGGTTGAGCACGTGCGGGTCCTGGTGCATCTCGGTGCCGATTCCGTGCCCACCGTAGCCGTCGACGATGCCGTACCGGCCGCCCCTGCGGACGGCGGTCTCGACCGCGTGCGAGATGTCGGTGAGCCGCCCCCGGCCGTTGGCGGCGCCTCGCGCGGCGGCGGCGATGCCGGCCCACATGGCGTCCTCGGCGACCGAGGCCATCTTCAGCAGCGCCGGGTCGACCTCGCCCACCCCGACGGTGACCGCCGCGTCGCCGTGCCAGCCGTCCAACACCGCGCCACAGTCGATCGAGATCAGGTCACCCTCGCGGAGCACCTGGTCGGCTGCCGGGATCGCGTGCACCACCTGCTCGTTGACAGACGAGCAGATCGAGCCGGGGAAGCCGTGGTAGCCCTTGAACGACGGGACCGCCCCGGCCTCCCGGATGGTCGCCTCGGCGAGGGCGTCGAGGTCGGCCGTACTCACCCCGGGGGCGACCGCCGCGCTCATCCGGCGCAGGGCCTCGGCGACCACCAGCCCGGCGGCCCGCATCTTGTCGATCTGGTCAGGGGTCTTCAGCTGGATGTCCAGCTGGGCACGGCGCATGAAGCGATCACCTTTCGTTGCCGACACACAGCGAAACAGCGGGGTACCTGACGTACCCCGCTGTTCGCACTCTATCCACCGGGTCCCGCCGCGAGGTCAGCCGCCGTACGAGCGCAGCGCGTCGATCGCGCGGACCGTGACGTCCTCCACCGGCCCGGTGGCGTCGATCCCGACCAGTTTGTTCTGGGCGCCGTAGTAGTCGACAAGCGGTGCGGTCTTCTCGGCATACTCACGCAGTCGGGCCGCGATGGTCTCCGGCTTGTCGTCGTCGCGCTGGAACAACTCGGCGCCACACCTGTCGCAGATGCCGTCCTTGGTGGTCGCGTCGAACTCGACGTGCCAGATCTTGCCGCAGCCCCGGCAGGTACGCCGGCCGGAGAGCCGCCGGATCACCTCGTCGTCGTCGACCACCAGCTCCAGCACCAGATCCAACGCGGTGCCCAGGTCGGCGAGGAGCTTGTCCAACGCGGCGGCCTGCGGCGTGGTACGCGGGAAGCCGTCGAGCAGGAAGCCCTCGGAGGCGTCCGGCTCGGCGAGCCGGTCCCGGACCATGTTGATGGTCACCTCGTCCGGGACCAGCTTGCCCGCGTCCATGTACCGCTTCGCCTCGACTCCCAGAGGCGTCCCCTGGGAGACGTTGGCCCGGAAGATGTCACCGGTCGAGATCTTCGGCACCGAGAGGTGTGCGGCGACGAACTCCGCCTGTGTGCCCTTGCCCGCGCCCGGCGGGCCAACCAGAACGAGTCGCATCTACCGCAGGAACCCTTCGTAGTTCCGCTGCATGAGTTGGCTCTCGATCTGCTTCACGGTCTCCAGACCGACGCCGACCATGATGAGCACAGCGGTGCCGCCGAACGGGAAGTTCTGGAACTGCTGGCTGTTCAGCCAGATGAAGAAGAAGTTCGGCAGGACCGCCACGATGCCCAGGTAGAGCGCGCCCGGCAGGGTGATCCGGCTGAGGATGAAGTCGAGGTAGTCGGCGGTCGGCTTGCCGGGGCGGATGCCCGGCACGAAGCCGCCGTACTTCTTCATGTTGTCCGCGACCTCGGTCGGGTTGAACGTGATCGACACGTAGAAGTACGTGAAGAAGATGATCAGCAGGAAGTAGATCACGATGTGCAGCGGCGCGTCGGCCTGCACGA
Source organism: Micromonospora sp. NBC_00421 (assembly GCF_036017915.1). NCBI lineage: Bacteria > Bacillati > Actinomycetota > Actinomycetes > Micromonosporales > Micromonosporaceae > Micromonospora > Micromonospora sp. NBC_00421. Next base: position 6,604,771 of record NZ_CP107929.1, on the reverse strand, counting down.
TGTTGTTCTGGATCCAGGCCTGGGTCTTGCCCGGGTCGGTCTGGTCGAAGAACTGGAGCGCCAGCTGCGGCAGGTAGAGCAGCGACGAGGCGAAGATGACCGGGATGACACCGGCCTGGTTCACCTTCAACGGGATGTAGGTGGAGGTGCCGCCGTACATCCGCCGGCCGATCATCCGCTTGGCGTACTGCACCGGGATGCGGCGCTGCGCCTGCTCGATGAAGCAGACCGCGGTGATGACCAGCAGGACCAGGGCGAGCACCAGGACGAACTTGCCCCAGCCCTCGTTGGTCTTGATCTTCCAGCCTTCGCTGGGGAGCCGGGCAGCGATCGAGGTGAAGATCAGGACGGACATGCCGTTGCCGACGCCGCGGTCGGTGATCAGCTCACCGAGCCACATCACCATGCCGGTGCCGGCGGTCATCGTCATGACCAGGATGCCGAGGGTCAGCCAGTTCGGGATGCCGGTGCCCTCGGGCACGATCGGGAACTGGTCGCAGCGGTTCTGGAAGAGCTGGCCGGAACGGGCCAGCGCCACGAACGCCGAGGACTGGAGGATGCCCAGACCGAGGGTCAGATAGCGGGTGTACTGGGTGATCTTCGCCTGGCCGGCCTGGCCCTCCTTGCGGAGCTGCTCCAGTCGGGGGATGACCACCGTCAGCAGCTGCAGGATGATCGACGCGGTGATGTAGGGCATGATGCCCAGCGCGAAGACCGAGAGCTGCAACAGCGCGCCGCCGGAGAACAGGTCGAGCAGGTTGAGCACGCCCGTGTTCTGGCCCTGCAGACTGTCGAGACACTTCTGCACGTTGCCGTACGAGACGCCGGGGCTGGGCAGCGTAGCGCCGAGCCGGTAGACCGCGATGATGCCTACTGTGAACAGCAGCTTCTTGCGCAGGTCAGGCGTACGGAACGCACTGAGAAAGGCGGACAGCAACTTCTTCCTCCTGCGCGCGGGCCGCCCGGTGGTGGTCCCTGGCGGGTCGGGGTGGGTGCCGGGCGAGTGCCCGATATCCATGGCTGGGAAGGGACTCTAACAGCCCGATCCCGCTCCGGGCAGGTGTGCCCGGCTACATAAACCAAATCCGATGTTACCCGGCGCACACGCTCCGGGGAGACCAGGGCGCCCGCCCAGTCACTGAGAACTGAGCGGGCGCCATGGATTGCCTGACCTACAGCTCGGTGACGGAGCCACCGGCGGCGGCGATCTTCTCCTTGGCCGAGGCGCTGAACGCCTGCGCCGACACCTGGAGGGTCACCCCGCCCAGATCGCCGGTGCCGAGGATCTTGACCGGGTGGCCCTTGCGGACCGCGCCGGCCTCGACCAGCTCCAGCGGGCCGACCTGACCGCCGTTGGGGAACAGTTCGGCGAGCCGGTCCAGGTTGACCACCTGGAAGACGACCTTGAACTTGTTCTTGAAGCCCTTCATCTTCGGAAGACGCATGTGGATGGGCATCTGCCCACCCTCGAACGCCGCCGAGATGTTCTTGCGGGCCTTCGAGCCCTTGGTACCGCGACCCGCGGTCTTGCCCTTGGAGCCCTCACCGCGACCCACCCGGGTCTTCGCGGTCTTGGCACCCGGAGCGGGGCGCAGGTGGTGAACCTTGATCGTCATTACTCGACCTCCTCGACCTTCACGAGGTGGCTGACCGCGAAGATCATGCCCCGAATCTCGGGCCGGTCCTCCTTGACCACCACGTCGTTGATCCGCTTCAGGCCGAGCGAACGCAGCGAGTGCCGCTGGTTCTGCTTCCTCCCGATCGCGGACCGGAGCTGGGTGACCTTCAGGCGCGCCATCAGGACGCCACCCCCGCCCGCGACGCCAGCATGGCGGCCGGCGCGACGTCCTCGACCGGCAGGCCACGACGGGCCGCGACAGCCTCCGGGGACTCGAGCCCCTTCAGCGCCGCCACCGTGGCGTGCACGATGTTGATCGGGTTGGACGAGCCGAGGCTCTTGGAGAGCACGTCGTGGATGCCCGCGCACTCCAGCACGGCACGCACCGGGCCACCGGCGATGACACCCGTACCGGCGGACGCCGGCTTGAGCAGCACGACGCCGGCGGCGGCCTCACCCTGGATCGGGTGCGGGATCGACTGACCGATCCGTGGCACCTTGAAGAAGTGCTTCTTGGCCTCCTCGACACCCTTGGCGATCGCCGCGGGCACCTCCTTGGCCTTTCCGTAGCCCACGCCGACCGTACCGTCGCCGTCGCCCACGATCACCAGGGCGGTGAAGCTGAAGCGACGACCACCCTTCACGACCTTGGCGACGCGGTTGATCGCGACGACCCGCTCGATGTGCGGGGTCTTCTCGACGGGCGCGTTTCCGCGGCCGCCCTCACGGCGGTTGTCGCGGCGACCACCCTCGTTGCCACCGGACCCGCCGCCACGGCGCTGTTGACCTGGCATCAGCAGCCTTCCTTATCTCTCGTGACGGGGTTTCTAGAACTCGAGCCCGGCTTCGCGGGCGGCATCGGCGAGCGCGGCGACCCGCCCCGCGTACCGGTTGCCACCGCGGTCGAAGACGACCTTGGACACACCGGCGGCCTTGGCCCGCTCGGCGAGCAGGCCGCCGACCTTGCCGGCCAGGGCGCTCTTGTCGCCCTCCGCACCGCGCAGCGACGCGTCCAGGGTCGAGGCCGACGCCAGGGTGTGACCCTTGGTGTCGTCGACGATCTGGGCGACGATGTGCCGCAGCGAACGGGTGACCACGAGGCGGGGACGCTCGGCGGTTCCGCTGACGTTCTTGCGGACCCGGAAGTGTCGACGCGCACGGCCGACGGCGCGCTTGGCGGCGACGCCGCGGCGGCGCTTGAGCAGCGTGGCGCTCACTTCTTACCTGCCTTTCCGGCCTTGCGGCGGATGACCTCGCCCTGGTACTTGACGCCCTTACCCTTGTAGGGCTCCGGCGGGCGGATCTTCCGGATGTTGGCGGCGACCTCACCGACCTGCTGCTTGTCGATGCCGGCCACGTGGAACAGGGTCGGCCGCTCCACCGTGAAGGTGATGCCGTCCGGCGCGGGGACCAGCACCGGGTGCGAGAACCCGAGCGCGAACTCGAGGTCCTTGCCCTTGGCCGTGACCCGGTAACCGGTGCCGGCGATCTCCAGGCTCTTACGGTAGCCCTCGGTGACCCCGACGATCATGTTGGCGACCAGGGTACGGCTCAGGCCGTGCAGCTCCTTGGCCTTGCGCTCGTCGTTCGGCCGGTTGACGTGCAACTGGCCGTCCTCGCCCCGCTCTGCCCTGATCGGCTCGGCGAGCGTGTGCGCCAGCTCGCCCTTCGGACCCTTGACCTTGACGGTCTGGCCCTCGATCGTGATGTCGACGCCGGAAGGCACCGGGATCGACTTACGTCCAATACGCGACATTTCTACCTGTCTCCCGTTACCAGACGAAGGCGAGGACTTCCCCGCCAACGCTCCGCTTGCGGGCCTGCCGGTCGGTGAGCAGCCCCTGGGACGTCGAAATGATCGCCACGCCCAGCCCGCCGAGCACCCGCGGGAGCCCGTCCGACTTGGCGTACACCCGGAGACCGGGCTTGGACACGCGCTTGATGCCGGCCAGGCTGCGCTCGCGGCTCTGGCCGTACTTCAGCTCGACGACCAGTCGCTTGCCGACGGCACCCTCTTCGGGCTCCTCGACCGACCAGGTGGCGATGTAACCCTCGGCCTTGAGGACCTCGGCGATGTTCGCCTTGATCTTCGAGTAGGGCATCGTCACCCGGTCGTGGTACGCCTGGTTGGCGTTACGCAGACGCGTGAGCATGTCTGCGATCGGGTCGGTCATCGTCATGAATTCGTCAACCTTTCTCGCCGGGGTTCCCCGGGCACGGCCCGGGGCCTACGGCGAAGAGACAGTTCAGCTGACACGCCGAAGCGCGCCGGGCTATTACCAGGAAGCCTTGGACACGCCGGGCAGCTCACCGCGGTGGGCCATCTCCCGGATGCAGACCCGGCAGAGACCGAACTTGCGGTAGACCGCCTTCGGACGCCCGCACCGCTGGCAGCGGGTGTACGCGCGAACCGAGAACTTCGGCTTCGCAGCCGCCTTGATGATCAGCGCCTTCTTGGCCATCTCAGTTCTCCTTGAACGGGAAGCCCAGGAGCTTGAGCAGCGCCCGGCCCTCGTCGTCGGTCGTGGCGGTCGTGACCACCGTGATGTCCATGCCCCGCTGGCGATCGATCCGGTCCTGGTCGATCTCGTGGAACACCGACTGCTCGGTCAGGCCGAACGTGTAGTTGCCGTGCCCGTCGAGCTTGCGCCCGTCCAGGCCGCGGAAGTCGCGGATACGCGGCAGCGCGATCGACAGCAGCCGGTCCAGGAACTCCCACATCCGGTCGCCGCGCAGGGTGACCTTCGCGCCGATCGGCATGCCCTCACGCAGCTTGAACTGCGCGATCGACTTGGTGGCCCGCCGCACCTGCGGCTTCTGGCCGGTGATCGTGGCCAGATCGCGGACGGCGCCGTCGATCAGCTTGGCGTCGCGAGCGGCCTCGCCGACGCCCATGTTGACGACGATCTTGACCAGCCGCGGCACCTGCATGGGGTTGCCGAAGCTGTGCTGCTCCTGCAGCTTGGCCACGATCTCGTTGCGGTACCGCTCCTTGAGGCGCGGCAGGGTCTTGGTTTCGGTAGCCGTGGTCATCACAGGTCCTTACCGGTGCTACGCGCGATGCGGACCTTCTGGCCGTTGTCGTCGAACCGGTAACCGACCCGGGTCGGGTTCCCGTCGGAGTCCAGGACCTGCACGTTCGAGACGTGGATCGGGGCCTCCTGGGTGACGATGCCACCGGTCTTGGCGCCACGCTGGGTGGTGCTGATACGGGTGTGCTTCTTGACCCGGTTCACGCCTTCGACGAGGACCTTGTCCTGCCGCGGGTAGGCCGCGATGACCTTGCCCTTGGCGCCCTTGTCCTTGCCGGCGATGACGATGACCGTGTCGCCCTTCTTGACCTTCACGGTCACAACACCTCCGGCGCGAGGGAAATGATCTTCATGAACCGCTTGTCCCGCAGCTCCCGGCCCACCGGGCCGAAGATACGGGTGCCGCGCGGGTCCCCGCCGTCCTTGATGATGACGGCGGCGTTCTCGTCGAAACGGATGTACGAGCCGTCCGGCCGCCGACGCTCCTTGGCGGTGCGGACGACGACGGCCTTGACGACGTCGCCCTTCTTGACACCGGCACCCGGGATCGCGTCCTTGACGGTGGCCACGATGACGTCGCCGATGCTCGCGTAGCGCCGACCGGAGCCACCGAGAACCCGGATGCACAGGATCTCCCGGGCACCCGTGTTGTCGGCGACGCGCAGTCGCGACTCCTGCTGAATCACGTCTATCTCCTATGTCTGCCGGTTCTCCGGCCGCCCTCGCGGACGGCCGGAGCCTGGCGGAACCTGCGCCCGACCGAAACCGGCCGAGCTCGAGCCTTCGCTACTTGGCCTTCTCGAGGATCTCCACGATCCGCCAACGCTTGGTGGCGGACAGCGGCCGGGTCTCCATGATCGAAACCCGGTCACCGATGCCGGCGGCGTTCTGCTCGTCGTGGACCTTCAGCTTGCGGGTACGACGCATGATCTTGCCGTACAACGCGTGCTTGACCCGGTCCTCGACCTCGACCACGACGGTCTTGTCCATCTTGTCGCTGACCACCAGGCCCTCACGAACCTTACGGCGGGCCCGCACGGTGGCGGTGGTGTTCTCGGTCTCGCTCATGATGCAGTCACCTCAGTCGGCGCGGCCGAGAGACCCAGCTCGCGCTCACGCATGATCGTGTAGATCCGGGCGATCTCCCGACGGATGACCTGCAACCGCCGGTTGTTGTCCAGCTGACCGGTGGCGGCCTGCACGCGGAGGTTGAACAGCTCCGCCTTGGCCTCGCGCAACTTCGTGACCAGCTCCTCCTCGGAGAGCTCACGCAGCTCGGAAGGCTTGACGCCCGCTGCCATCAGGATTCACCCACTTCGCGCGTAACAATGCGGCACTTCATCGGGAGTTTGTGGATCGCGCGACGCATCGCCTCTCGCGCGATCTGCTCGTTGGGGAACGACATCTCGAAGAGAATCCGCCCCGGCTTGACGTTCGCGACCCACCACTCGGGCGAGCCCTTACCGGAACCCATCCGGGTCTCGGCCGGCTTCTTGGTGAGGGCCTGGTCCGGGAAGACCGTGATCCAGACCTTGCCACCACGCTTGATGTGCCGGGTCATGGCGATACGTGCCGACTCGATCTGCCGGTTGGTCACGTACGCCGGCTCGAGAGCCTGGATCCCGAACTCGCCGAACACCACCCGGTTACCGCCCTTGGACGCGCCGTGGCGGTCCGGGTGGTGCGGCTTGCGGAAGCCCTTCGGGGGCTTGCGCGGCATCAGCATCTGTCAGCCCTCCTGCTGCGTTTCTGCCGGCTGGGTGACGGCCGCGGCGACAGCGGAGCTGTCGACCGGCTCACCGCTCGGCGTCTCGGCCTGCTGCGCGATGGTGGTCGCGGCAGCCCGGCCGGCCTCGGTACCGCCGGCGGTCGTACCGGACGAACCCGACCGGCCACGACGCGGCCGCTCGGGCCGGTCGCCACGCTCACCACGACGCGGGCGGGACGGACCGGCCTCGGCCGGAGCCTCCCGGCCCGGCACGGCGTCGCCCTTGTAGATCCAGACCTTCACGCCGATCCGGCCGAAGGTGGTACGGGCCTCGAAGAAGCCGTACTCGATGTTGGCCCGCAGCGTGTGCAGCGGAACCCGACCCTCGCGGTAGAACTCCGTCCGGCTCATCTCGGCGCCGCCGAGACGACCCGAGACCTGCACCCGGATGCCCTTGCAGACGGGGTTCTTCATCGCCGACTGCATGGACTTGCGCATCGCCCGACGGAAGCTGACCCGGCTGGAGAGCTGCTCGGCGACGCCCTGGGCGACCAGCTGCGCGTCCGACTCGGGGTTCTTCACCTCGATGATGTTCAGCTGCACCTGCTTGCCGGTGAGCTTCTCCAGCTCGCCGCGGATCCGGTCGGCCTCCGCACCCTTACGGCCGATGACGATGCCCGGCCGGGCGGTGTGGATGTCGACCCGGACCCGGTCCCGGGTGCGCTCGATGTCGACCTTGGAGATACCCGCGCGCTCGAGGCCCTTGGACATCATCCGGCGGATCTTGACATCCTCGCCGATGTAGTCCTTGTAGAGCTTGTCCGCGAACCAGCGGGACTTCCAGTCGGTCGAGATGCCGAGCCGGAATCCAGTGGGGTGAACCTTCTGACCCATTACTCGGCACCCTCCGTCTTGCTCTCGGTCTCAGCGGCCTCGGCCTGCTGCGCCGGGGCGGCCTTCTTGGCAGCCGCCTTCTTCGGCGCCGCCGGCGCGACCGCCTCCACCGCCACGGTGATGTGGCAGGTGCGCTTGCGGATCCGGTACGCCCGGCCCTGCGCCCGCGGCCGGAACCGCTTCATGGTCGGGCCCTCGTCGACGAACGCCTCGCTGACGAGCAGCGCGTCAGGGTCCAGCCGCTCGTTGTTCTCCGCGTTGGCGATCGCGCTAGCGAGCACCTTGTACACCTGCTCGCTCGCCGCCTGCGGCGCGAACTGCAGCACCGTGAGCGCCTCCTTCGCGGGCAGGCCGCGGACGAGGTTGACCACCCGGCGCGCCTTCATCGGCGAGATGCGCACGTGTCGCGCAACCGCCCGCGCGCCCGGAAGCACCGGAGCGTCGCCCTTTCCTGGCATCGCTGTAACCCCTTGTTCCTCTATCCGTATGCCCGCGGCTCAGCGCCGGCGGCTCTTCCGGTCGTCCTTCTCGTGACCCTTGAACGTGCGGGTCAGCGCGAACTCGCCGAGCTTGTGCCCGACCATCGCCTCGGTCACGAACACCGGGACGTGCTTGCGTCCGTCGTGCACGGCGATCGTGTGCCCGAGCATCTCGGGGATGATCGTCGAGCGCCGCGACCAGGTCTTGATGACGTTCTTCGAGCCCTTGTCGTTCTGCGTCTCCACCTTCTTGAGCAGGTGGTCGTCGATGAACGGGCCCTTCTTCAGGCTGCGAGGCATGCTCTATCTCCCTCAGCCGCGCTTACGCGTGGCGTAGCGGCGGCGGACGATCAGCCGGTCGCTCGGCTGGCCCTTACGACGGGTGCGGCCCTCGGGCTTACCCTGCGGGTTCACCGGGTGGCGACCACCGGAGGTCTTACCCTCACCACCACCGTGCGGGTGGTCGACCGGGTTCATCGCGACACCACGGACGGTCGGGCGCTTGCCCTTCCACCGCATCCGGCCGGCCTTACCCCAGTTGATGTTCGACTGGTCGGCGTTGCCGATCTCACCGACGCTCGCGCGGCAGCGTACGTCGACCCGCCGGATCTCACCGGACGGCATCCGGAGGGTCGCGTAGACGCCCTCCCGGCCGAGCAGCTGGATGCCGACGCCTGCCGAACGGGCCAGCTTGGCGCCGCCGCCCGGACGCAGCTCCACATTGTGGATGGTGGTACCGACCGGGATGTTGCGCAGCGGCAGGTTGTTGCCCGGCTTGATGTCGGCGCCCGGACCGGACTCGACGCGGTCGCCCTGCTTCATGTCCTTCGGCGCGAGGATGTAGCGCTTCTCGCCGTCGGCGTAGTGCAGCAGCGCGATGCGCGCCGTGCGGTTCGGGTCGTACTCGATGTGCGCGACCTTCGCCGGCACGCCGTCCTTGTCGACCCGCTTGAAGTCGATCAGACGGTACTGCCGCTTGTGGCCGCCGCCGTGGTGCCGGGTGGTGATCCGGCCGTGGGCGTTGCGCCCACCCTTCTTCGGCAGCGGAGCCAGCAGCGACTTCTCCGGCGTGGACCGGGTGATCTCGGCGAAGTCGGCGACGCTGGAGCCGCGTCGGCCCGGCGTCGTCGGCTTGTACTTACGGATAGCCATTGTCTACACCCCTCAGCTGACCGGGCCGCCGAAGGCCTCGATACGGTCACCGTCAGCCAGCTTCACGATCGCCCGCTTGGTCGCCTTGCGCTGACCGAAGCCGGTCTTGGTGCGCTTGCGCTTGCCCTGGCGGTTGAGCGTGTTGACCGTCAGGACGCGGACGTTGAAGATCTGCTGGATAGCGATCTTGATCTCGGTCTTGTTCGCGTCCGGGTGCACCAGGAAGGTGTACCAGTTCCGGTTCAGCTCGCTGTAGCTCTTCTCCGAGACGACCGGCGCGACGATGATGTCCCGCGGGTCGGCGATCGTGCTCACTTGCCACCCTCCTCGGTGGTCTCGGCGGACTCGGCCACGGGGCCGGCCTCCGCGGGTACGCCCAGGAACTCGTCCAGGGCGTCCTTGGTGAAGACCACGTCGTCGGCCACCAGCACGTCGTACGTGTTGAGCTGGCCGGACTCGATCAGGTGCACCCGCGGCTCGTTGCGCAGCGACACCCAGTTCAGCTCGTCGGTGCCGCTCAGCACGACCAGGACCCGACGGGCCTCGGTCAGCTTGGCCAGGGTGGCCAGGGCCGCCTTGGTCGACGGCTTCTCGCCCGAGACGAACGCCTCGACGACGTGCACCTGGCCGGCGCGGGCCCGGTCGGAGAGGGCGCCACGCAGGGCGGCTGCCTTCATCTTCTTCGGGGTCCGCTGGCTGTAGTCGCGCGGCACCGGGCCGTGTACCACTCCACCACCGGCGAACTGCGGCGCGCGGATCGAGCCCTGCCGGGCGCGACCGGTGCCCTTCTGCTTGTAGGGCTTCTTGCCGCCACCGGCGACCTCGCCACGGCTCTTGACCTTGTGGGTGCCCTGCCGGGCCGCCGCGAGCTGAGCCACCACGACCTGGTGCATCAGCGCGATGTTGGCCTGGACGTCGAAGATGTCGGCCGGCAGCTCGACGGAGCCGCTCTTGGCGCCTTCGACATTGCGGACGTCAACGGTGGTCACTTGGCCACACCGCCCTTCTTCGCCTTCGTCTTGGCCGCGGTGCGGACCAGGACCAGCGCGCCCTTGGGGCCGGGAATGGCACCACGGACGAGCAGGAGGTTGTTCTCGGTGTCGACCGCCTGGACGGTCAGGTTCTGGACGGTGTAGCGCACGCCACCCATCCGACCCGCCATCCGGGTGCCCTTGAAGACGCGACCCGGGGTCGCGCAGGCGCCGATGGAGCCCGGCGAGCGGTGCTTGCGCTCGACGCCGTGGCTGGCGCGCAGACCGTGGAAGCCGTGCCGCTTCATCGGGCCGGCGTAGCCCTTGCCCTTGGTCTTGCCGGTGACGTCGATGGTCACGCCGGCCGGGAACTCCTCGACCGTGACCTCCTGGCCCAGCGAGTAGTCCGCCGCGTTCGCGGTACGCAGCTCGACGATGTGCCGGCGCGGCGCCACGTCCGCCTTGGCGTAGTGCCCGCTGAGCGGCTTCTTGGCCTTGCGCGGGTCGATCGTGCCGTAGGCGAGCTGGACCGCGGAGTAACCGTCCTTCTCGGCGCTACGCACCTGGCTGACGACGCACGGGCCGGCCTGAACCACGGTCACCGGCACAACCTTGTTGTTGTCCCAGACCTGGGTCATACCGAGCTTGGCGCCCAGGATCCCCTTGACTTGCCTGTCCATTTGTCCGGTCCCTACAGCTTGATCTCGATGTCGACGCCAGCCGGCAGGTCGAGGCGCATGAGCGAGTCGACCGTCTTCGGAGTCGGGTCGATGATGTCGATCAGCCGCTTGTGCGTGCGCATCTCGAAGTGCTCGCGCGAGTCCTTGTACTTGTGCGGCGAGCGGATGACGCAGAAACGGTTGATCTCCGTGGGCAGCGGCACCGGGCCCGCGACCTGCGCCCCGGTGCGCGTCACCGTCTCGACGATCTTCCGCGCCGAGGAGTCGACGACCTCGTGGTCATAGGCCTTGAGCCGGATGCGGATCTTCTGTCCCGCCATGGTGGCTTCTGTTCCTTCTCTCGATGCCGCTGTGTTGCGGGCACCTGTACCGGCTGGCACAGGCCCACTTCGCCGACCCCCGCGGTCGGGCGTGTCGCGCCCGTGGACCAGGCTCCGCCCCGGGACTCCGGAGCGATTCGCTGACCACGCGGTGGGTCAAGGCGCCGATCGCATCACAGCGATCTGGACGCCGTGCGAGGGTGGTTGACCGCCAGGGGCGATCAACCACCCTACGCGCGACTGTTGGTCTCCCCGGAGGTCCAACCTTACGCCGGACGCGGGCGACTAACCGTCGTTACGCAACCTGACTAGTATGCCGCACGACCGGCGGCAACGCTAATCGGGGTTACCTAGCTCACTTGATGATCTTGGTGACGCGACCGGCGCCGACCGTACGACCACCCTCGCGGATCGCGAACTTGAGGTTGTCCTCCATCGCGATGGGCTGGATGAGCTTCACGGCCATCGTGGTGTTGTCGCCCGGCATGACCATTTCGGTGCCCTCGGGAAGGGTGACGACACCGGTGACGTCCGTGGTCCGGAAGTAGAACTGCGGACGGTAGTTCTGGAAGAACGGGGTGTGCCGGCCGCCCTCCTCCTTGGAGAGGATGTAGACCGTCGCCTCGAACTCCGTGTGCGGGGTGCTGGTGCCCGGCTTGACGACCACCATGCCGCGCTCGACGTCCTCGCGCTTGATGCCCCGCAGCAGCAGACCGACGTTCTCGCCCGCGCGGGCCTCGTCGAGCAGCTTGCGGAACATCTCGATGCCGGTGCAGACCGTCTTCTGCGACTTCTCGCGGATACCGACGATCTCCACCTCCTCGTTCGGCTTGAGGATGCCGCGCTCCGCGCGACCGGTGACGACCGTGCCACGACCGGTGATCGTGAAGACGTCCTCGATCGGCATCAGGAACGGCTTCTCGGTCTCCCGCTCGGGCTGCGGGATCGCGGTGTCGACCGCGTTCATCAGCTCCAGCAGGCGGCCGGTCCACTCCGGGTCACCCTCGAGGGCCCGCAGCGCCGACACCCGGACGACCGGCAGGTCGTCACCCGGGTACTCCTGCGCCGAGAGCAGCTCACGAACCTCGAGCTCGACGAGCTCCAGGAGCTCCTCGTCGTCGACCATGTCGCTCTTGTTGAGCGCCACGACGATGTACGGCACACCGACCTGACGGGCCAGCAGCACGTGCTCGCGGGTCTGCGGCATCGGGCCGTCGGTCGCCGCGACCACCAGGATCGCGCCGTCCATCTGCGCGGCACCGGTGATCATGTTCTTGATGTAGTCGGCGTGCCCGGGGCAGTCGACGTGCGCGTAGTGCCGCGCCTCGGTCTGGTACTCGACGTGTGCGATCGAGATCGTGATGCCGCGGGCCTTCTCCTCCGGCGCCTTGTCGATCTCGTCGAACGGCGTGTACGGGTTGAGGTCCGGGTACTGGTCGTGCAGGACCTTGGTGATGGCCGCCGTCAGCGTCGTCTTACCGTGGTCGATGTGACCAATGGTGCCGATGTTGACGTGCGGCTTAGTCCGCTCGAACTTAGCCTTCGCCACTGGTGTCCTCCTGTGGACTTCTTGGTTCGTTCGCCCCGGCGCGCCGGACGGCGCTTAGGACTCTGTCGACAGCCTTTCCGGCCTGCGGCCGGAGAGCTTGGTGGGTTCTGCGGCGATGAAGCCTACAGGCCCGGATTCACACAACTCGACCGAGGTGGTCGCGGGCGGGAACACCTCCCGCGACCGGCCCCGGCTCACCGGATCAGCAGCGGGTGAGCGTCACTCACCCGTCGCCTTGGCGATGATCTCCTTCGCCACGCTCTGCGGCACCTCGGCGTAGGAGTCGAACTGCATGCTGTAGCTAGCCCGGCCCTGGGTCTTCGACCGCAGGTCGCCGACGTAGCCGAACATCTCCGACAACGGCACCAGAGCCTTCACGATGCGGGCGCCGCTGCGCTCCTCCATCGCCTGGATGATGCCGCGGCGGGAGTTGAGGTCGCCGATGACGTCACCCATGTTCTCCTCAGGAGTGGTGACCTCAACGGCCATCATCGGCTCGAGCAATGCCGGGTCGGCCTTGCGGGCCGCGTCCTTCATCACCATCGAGCCGGCGATCTTGAATGCCATTTCCGACGAGTCGACGTCGTGGTACTGACCGTCGAGCAGCGTCAGCTTGACCCCGACCAGCGGGAAGCCCGCCAGGATGCCGTACTGCATGGCATCCTGCGCGCCGGCGTCGACCGACGGGATGTACTCCCGCGGGATACGACCACCGCTCACCGCGTTGGCGAACTCGTAGGTCGGCGACTCGTTGTCAAGCGGCAGCGGCTCGATGCTCACGATGACGCGGGCGTACTGGCCGGAGCCACCGGTCTGCTTCTTGTGGGTGTACTCGACCTTGTCCACCTTGCGGCGGATGGTCTCGCGGTACGCCACCTGCGGCTTGCCGACGTTGGCCTCGACGTTGAACTCACGGCGCATCCGGTCGACCAGGATGTCCAGGTGCAGCTCGCCCATGCCGGAGATGACCGTCTGGCCGGTCTCCTCGTCGAGCCGGACCCGGAAGGTCGGGTCCTCCTCGGCCAGCCGCTGGATCGCGGTGCCGAGCTTCTCCTGGTCGGACTTGGTCTTCGGCTCGATCGCCACTGAGATGACCGGCTCCGGGAAGGTCATCGACTCCAGGATGACCGGGTTCGCCGGGTCGGAGAGCGTGTCGCCGGTGGTGGTCTGCTTGAGACCCTGCACCGCGATGATGTCGCCGGCCTGCGCCGTCGGACGCTCTTCCCGCTTGTTGGCGTGCATCTGGTAGATCTTGCCGATCCGCTCCTTGCGGTCCTTGGTGGAGTTGACCACCTGGGAGCCGGACTCGAGCAGACCGGAGTAGACCCGGACGTAGGTGAGCTTGCCGAGGTGCTTGTCCGTCTGGATCTTGAAGGCCAGGCCGGAGAACGGCTCGTTCTTCGACGGCTTACGCACCAGCGGGGTCTCGCCGTCGGTGGCCGTGCCCTCGATCGCCGGGACGTCCAGCGGCGACGGCAGGAAGTCGACCACGGCGTCGAGCATGGGCTGCACGCCCTTGTTCTTGAACGCCGAACCGCACAGCACCGGGTTGGCCTTGCTGGCGATGGTGGACCGCCGGATGGCGGCCTTGATCTCCTCGACGGAGATCTCCTCGCCCTCCAGGTACTTCTCCATCACCGCGTCATCGACGTCGGCCAGGGTCTCCATCAGCTTCTCGCGCCACTCGGCCGCGGAGTCGGCCAGGTCGGCCGGGATCTCCTCGATCGCGTAGTCCTCACCCTTCTGGGTCTCCCCGCGCCAGGTGAGGGCACGCATGCCGATCAGGTCGACGACGCCGATGTGGTCGCCCTCGAGCCCGATCGGGATCTGGAGCACCAGCGGGGTGGCGTTGAGCCGGTCGATCATCATCTGCACGCAGCGGAAGAAGTCCGCGCCGGTGCGGTCGAGCTTGTTGACGAAGCACATCCGCGGAACGTGGTACTTGTCGGCCTGCCGCCAGACGTTCTCCGTCTGCGGCTCCACGCCGGCGACACCGTCGTAGACCGCGACCGCACCGTCCAGCACCCGCAGCGACCGCTCGACCTCGACCGTGAAGTCGACGTGACCGGGCGTGTCGATGATCTGGATCGTGTGGCCCTTCCACTCACACTTGGTGGCAGCAGAGGTGATCGTGATGCCACGCTCCTGCTCCTGCTCCATCCAGTCCATGACGGCAGCGCCCTCGTGGACCTCACCGATCTTGTAGGTGATACCGGTGTAGAACAGGATCCGCTCAGTGGTCGTGGTCTTACCGGCATCGATGTGCGCCATGATGCCGATGTTGCGTACGTTGGCGAGCGCGTCTGCGGCGGCCACTTCAGTCCCTACTTATCGTCGTCTCGACTCGACCGATGGCGGTTCCGGCGCCGGTCAGGCGCCGGAACCAAGCTGTTACCAGCGGTAGTGCGCGAAGGCCTTGTTGGACTCCGCCATCTTGTGAGTGTCCTCGCGCCGCTTGACTGCGGCCCCCAGACCGTTGCTCGCGTCCAGCAGCTCGTTCATCAGCCGCTCGATCATGGTCTTCTCACGGCGGGCCTTGGAGTACGTCACCAGCCAGCGCAGACCGAGGGTGGTCGCCCGGGACGGACGGACCTCGACCGGCACCTGGTAGGTGGCGCCACCGACGCGGCGGCTGCGCACCTCGAGGGTCGGCTTGACGTTGTCCATCGCCCGCTTGAGGGTGACGACCGGGTCGGTGCCGCTCTTCTCGCGGCAGCCCTCCAGGGCCGCGTACACGATGCGCTCGGCGAGCTGACGCTTACCGCGCATCAGGATCTTGTTGACCAACTGGGTGACAAGCGGCGAGTTGTACACCGGGTCAGCGACAAGCGGTTTCCGCGGAGCGGGTCCCTTACGCGGCATGTCAGCTCTTCTCCTTCTTCGCGCCGTACCGGCTGCGCGCCTGCTTGCGGTTGCGGACACCCTGGGTGTCCAGCGAACCGCGGACGATCTTGTAACGCACGCCGGGGAGGTCCTTCACCCGGCCGCCGCGAACGAGCACGATCGAGTGCTCCTGCAGGTTGTGACCCACGCCCGGGATGTAGGCGGTCACCTCGATCTGGCTGCTGAGCTTGACACGAGCGACCTTGCGGAGCGCCGAGTTCGGCTTCTTGGGGGTGGTGGTGTACACGCGGGTGCACACACCGCGCCGCTGAGGGGATCCCTTCAGCGCCGGGGTCTTGGTCTTGGTCGTCTTGGCCTGGCGGCCCTTTCGGACCAGCTGCTGAATGGTGGGCACCGGGTTTCTCCGCTCCCTTCGGCCGCTCACGCGACCGCGCCGTCTGCTCGTTAGCCGACCTGATGGTCGACTCTCCTACATTCCGGCCGGTGCCACCTCGCGGAGGCCCCGGCACCCGCGGTCGGGCGTGTCGCCCGATTCGCGGTCCCGGTGCCGACGCTCACGCGCGCACCGGCTTTCTGTCACCGGCGTGCGGTTGTCGCGCACCGGGTCTTGGACTGTGTCGTACGGCCGCTCGATCTCCGGAGCAAATCCGAATCCCGCGCACGCACGAGCCACCCAGGCTTGCCCGGGCGCAAGAGAGAAGAGTACCTACCACAGCCGCACAGGTCAAAACGGGTTGGTCCGCCGGGTCTCACAACTTCCCACCGGTCACGCCGTGTGCCTGCCTGCTCGCCCGGGTCGGGCCCCTCAGGTGCTCCAGTGTACCGGCTGTCGCGGGCCGCGGCCCGCCACCCCCGGACGGCCCGGCCCGTCACCTCCGGACAGCGGGGCCCGTCACTCCGGACAGCGGGGTCACGCCAACTGCACCAGCAACGCCAGCCCCAGCCCCAGCAGGCTGAGCACCAGCCCCACCCCGCCACAGCTGATCCCGGCCGTCGCCAGGCCCCGACCGGTGAACCGCACCGCCGGCGGCGGAGCGGCCCGCCGGATCTGCCGACGGGCCAGCATCCCGGCGACGATCGCCGCGCCGCCGGCCAGCACGCCCGGCACGGTGAACGCGCCGGCCGCCCAGGCACCGCCGAGCTGCGCTCCCCCGACGCCGAAGCAGATCACCAGCAACGAGACCAGGATCGACACCACCCCGGCGACCAGCGACCCCACCGCCGGACCGGAGGTGACCGCCGGCACGTCCAGGTGCACCACGGCGAAGGGCGTACCAGGGACCGGGTCGACCCGCTTCGGCAGGCGGGGGGCGTCCGGTGGAGGCGGGGGCAGCGGCCCGGGTCCAGGCCCGGAAGGCCCCGACCAGCCGGGCCCGGGTCCGGAGGGCCCTGACCAGCCGGGCCCGGAGGGTGCCGGCCAGCCCGGCCCGGCCGTCGGACCCGCCGGCTGTCCCGGGTACGGCCCGGGCAGCGTCGGCGGATGGTCACCCGCCGGCAGCACGCCGGGATACGACCCACCCGACCCGGAGTACGACCCGATCCCGGTCGCGCCGGAGGGACGCGGCCAGCCGGCCGGGCCAGGCACCGGCGAACCGGAGGGCAGGCCAGGCACCGGCGAACCGGAGGGCAGGCCAGGCACCGGCGAACCGGAGGGCGAGGCAGGCTCCGGGGAACCGGCGGGCGGCCCGCCCGGGTCGCCTGCCGACGGCGACGCCGGTTCCGTCACGGGGTCCTCCTGTCGCGAACTGGGTCCACCGTCACGCGACGGACACCGGCCAGGCTACCGCCGCCACGCACCGTGGGTGCTCCCCACCGGATCATCACCCCGCCGGGTCAGTCCACGTTCGGGGCGAAGTCCTGCCCGGACGGGGAACCTGTCAGCCGGACCACGCCGATCACCACGAGCGTCACCACGGCCACCGCGACCAGCACCAACCCCACCCAGGCCAACCGCTCCCCCCGCCGCAGCCAGGCCGCCCCGGTGAGGAAACCACCCGAGGCGTACGCCTCCCGACGGGCCTGCCGGGCCAACTGGAGCGCCACCGTGGCGGGCACCACCCCACCGACGAACAGCCCGGTCAGCGCCCCGATCAGGCCGAGCGCGAAGACGGCCCGTGCCTTGGTGGCACGCACCGGGTCGGGGTCGAGCGGATGACGTGGCGGCTGGTGCGTCACCGGCACCTGCCCCGGAGCGGTCGTCATGTCCACCATCATGCCCGGCCGTCCCGCCGTACCGGGCACTCCCCGGCGGTCCACCCCCGCAGCCGGGCGTTCGCCCACCTACCGACGGGCCGGTCGGCAACCACCGACGACCGGACGGCCGTGGACCCCGGCTACGACGAAGGCCCCCGGCACGCTGCCGGGGGCCTTCGTCGGTGGTGCCTAGCGGTACGACCCGAAGTCGAAGTCGTCAAGCGGCACAGCCTGGCCACTGGCCGGGCCGAAGCCGTAGTCGGTCTCCGGGTAACCGGTCATCGAGTAGACCTTGGCCTTCGCCTCCTCGGTCGGCTCGACCCGGACGTTGCGGTACTTGCTGATGCCGGTACCGGCCGGGATGAGCTTACCGATGATCACGTTCTCCTTGAGGCCGACCAGCGAGTCGCTGCGCGAGTTGATCGCCGCGTCGGTCAGCACCCGGGTGGTCTCCTGGAAGGAGGCCGCCGAGAGCCAGGAGTCCGTGGCCAGCGAGGCCTTGGTGATACCCATCAGCACCGGGCGACCGGCGGCGGGCTCGCCACCCTCGCCGACCAGTCGGCGGTTCTCCGACTCGAACAGCGCCCGGTCGACGAGCACACCCGGCAGGAACTCGGTCGAGCCGGAGTCGATGACCGTCACCCGCTTGAGCATCTGGCGGATGATGATCTCGATGTGCTTGTCGTGGATGAGCACACCCTGCGAGCGGTAGACCTCCTGGACCTCCTGGGTCAGGTGGACCTGGACCGCCCGCGGGCCGAGGATGCGCAGCAGCTCGTGCGGGTCGATGGTGCCCTCGGTGAGCTTCTCGCCGACCTCGACGTGGTCCCCGTCGTGGGTCCGCAGCCCGACCCGCTTGGAGATCTTGTCGTAGACGATCTCGTCGCTACCGTCGTCCGGCACCACGATGATCTTCCGGGACCGCTCGCCGTCCTCGATCCGGATCCGACCCGGGGTGTCGGCGATGGGCGCCTTGCCCTTCGGGATCCGGGCCTCGAAGATCTCCTGGACACGCGGCAGACCCTGGGTGATGTCCTCACCCGCGACACCACCGGTGTGGAAGGTACGCATCGTCAGCTGGGTGCCCGGCTCACCGATCGACTGGGCGGCGATGATGCCGACCGCCTCGCCGACGTCCACGGTCTTGCCGGTCGGCAACGAGCGGCCGTAGCACGCACCGCAGACGCCCAGCTTCGACTCGCAGGTGAGCACGCTGCGCACCCGGATCGTCTCCACCCCGGCGGCGACGATCTGGTCGACCCCGATGGAGTTGACGTCCTGACCCCGGTGGGCCACCACGGTGCCGTCCGGCCCCTTGATGTCGTCGGCCAGGGTCCGGGCGTGCACGCTGGTCTCGGCGTGCTCGTGCACGACCAGCCGGCCACCCTCCAGGCGCTCGCCGATCTGCATCGGGATCGCCCGGTCGGTGCCGCAGTCCTCCTCGCGGATGATGACGTCCTGCGAGACGTCCACCAGACGACGGGTCAGGTAACCCGAGTCGGCGGTCCGCAGCGCGGTGTCGGCCAGACCCTTACGGGCACCGTGGGTGGAGATGAAGTACTCCAGCACGGACAGACCCTCCCGGTACGAGGCCTTGATCGGCCGCGGGATGATCTCACCCTTCGGGTTGGCCACCAGACCACGGATCGCCGCGATCTGCCGGAGCTGGAGCAGGTTACCGCGGGCACCCGAGTTGATCATCTTCCACAGCGGGTTCTCCTGCGGCAGCGCGGTGTCCATCTCCTTGGCGACCTCGTTGGTCGCCTTGGTCCAGATCTCGATGAGCTCGCCGCGTCGCTCCTCGGCGGTCATCAGACCACGCTGGTACTGCTTGTCGATCCGGTCGGCTTCCTTCTCGTACTTCTCCAGGATCTCCCGCTTGCGCGGCGGCGGGATGACGTCCTCCATGCCGATGGTGACGCCGGACCAGGTGGCCCAGTGGAAGCCCGCCTCCTTGAGGCCGTCCAGGGTGGCCGCCAGGGCCACCTTCGGGAAGCGCTCGGCGAGGTCGTTGACGATCGCGGAGAGCTGACCCTTGCGGATCTCGTAGTTCACGAAGCGGTAGCCCTGCGGCAGCGTCTCGTTGAACAGGACCCGGCCCAGCGTGGTCTCCACGGTCACCGGGTCGCCCTCGGTCCAGCCCTCGGGCGCGACCCACGGCTCGGCACCGGTGCCGTTGTCCACACCCACCACGTTGCGCAGCCGGATCTTCACCGGGGTCTGCAGGTGCAGCTCGCTCGCGTCGAAGGCCATCCGCGCCTCGGCGTCCGAGCTGAACGCCCGGCCCTCGCCCCGGCCACCCGGGATGAGGTGGGTCAGGTGGTAGAGACCGATGACCATGTCCTGGGTGGGCATGGTGACAGGCTTGCCGTCGGCCGGCTTGAGGATGTTGTTCGACGACAGCATCAGGATCCGCGCCTCGGCCTGGGCCTCGGCGGACAGCGGCACGTGCACCGCCATCTGGTCACCGTCGAAGTCGGCGTTGAACGCGGTGCAGACCAGCGGGTGGATCTGGATCGCCTTGCCCTCGACCAGCTGCGGCTCGAAGGCCTGGATGCCCAGGCGGTGCAGGGTCGGCGCCCGGTTGAGCAGCACCGGGTGCTCGCCGATGACCTCTTCCAGCACGTCCCACACGACCGGCCGCTGCCGCTCGACCATCCGCTTGGCGGACTTGATGTTCTGCGCGTGGTTGAGGTCGACCAGCCGCTTCATCACGAACGGCTTGAACAGCTCCAGCGCCATCTGCTTGGGCAGACCGCACTGGTGCAGCTTGAGCTTGGGGCCGACCACGATGACCGAACGGCCGGAGTAGTCGACGCGCTTGCCGAGCAGGTTCTGCCGGAACCGGCCCTGCTTGCCCTTGAGCATGTCCGACAGCGACTTGAGCGGGCGGTTACCCGGGCCGGTGACCGGCCGACCGCGACGGCCGTTGTCGAACAGCGCGTCGACGGCCTCCTGGAGCATCCGCTTCTCGTTGTTGACGATGATCTCGGGTGCGCCGAGGTCGATCAGCCGCTTGAGGCGGTTGTTCCGGTTGATCACGCGTCGGTACAGGTCGTTCAGGTCGGAGGTCGCGAAACGGCCACCGTCGAGCTGCACCATCGGGCGCAGGTCCGGCGGGATGACCGGGACGCAGTCCAGCACCATGCCGAGCGGCGAGTTGCGGGTGTTCAGGAACGCCGCGACGACCTTCAGCCGCTTGAGCGCCCGGATCTTCCGCTGCCCCTTGCCGGAGCGGATCGTCTCGCGCAGGCTCTCGGCCTCGGCGTCGAGGTCCATGTTCTGGACCAGCGCCTTGATCGCCTCGGCGCCCATGCCGCCGGTGAAGTACTCGCCGAACCGGTCGCGCAGCTCGCGGTAGAGCAGCTCGTCGGTGACCAACTGCTTCGAGTCGAGCTTGCGGAAGGTGTCGAGAACCTCGTCGAGGCGGTCGATCTCGCGCTGGGCCCGGTCGCGGATCTGGCGCATCTCGCGCTCTCCGCCCTCCTTGACCTTGCGCCGGACGTCCGCCTTGGCACCCTCGGCCTCCAGCTCGGCCAGGTCGGCCTCGAGCTTGGCGGCGCGCTTCTCGATCTCCGAGTCGCGGCTGTTCTCGGACTGCCGCTTCTCGGCGAGGATCTCGTTCTCGATGGTCGAGATGTCGCGGTGGCGCGCCTCGGCATCCACGCTCGTCACGACGTACGAGGCGAAGTAGATGATCTTCTCGAGGTCCTTGGGGGCGAGGTCCAGCAGGTAGCCCAGCCGGCTCGGGACGCCCTTGAAGTACCAGATGTGGGTGACCGGGGCGGCCAGCTCGATGTGCCCCATCCGCTCACGACGGACCTTCGACCGGGTCACCTCGACGCCGCAGCGCTCGCAGATGATGCCCTTGAACCGGACCCGCTTGTACTTACCGCAGTAGCACTCCCAGTCCCGCTGAGGGCCGAAGATCTTCTCGCAGAAGAGTCCGTCCTTCTCCGGCTTGAGGGTGCGGTAGTTGATCGTCTCAGGCTTCTTGACCTCACCGTGCGACCACTGACGGATGTCGTCCGCGGTCGCGAGGCCGATACGCAGCTCGTCGAAGAAGTTGACGTCGAGCACTATGTCCCCTATGTCGTCGTCTTTACAGCTAGATCACGGGCGGGGTTGGGGGCCTGCCGGCCCCCAACCCACACCACTTACACCTCTTCGACCGAGCTCGGCTCGCGCCGGGACAGGTCGATGCCCAGCTCCTCCGCGGCCCGGAACACCTCGTCGTCGGTCTCGCGCATCTCCAGGGCCACCCCGTCGCTGCTGAGCACCTCGACGTTCAGGCACAGCGACTGGAGCTCCTTGAGCAGCACCTTGAACGACTCCGGGATGCCCGGCTCGGGAATGTTCTCGCCCTTGACGATCGCCTCGTAGACCTTGACCCGGCCCAGGACGTCGTCGGACTTGATGGTCAGCAGCTCCTGCAGGGCGTAGGCAGCGCCGTACGCCTGCATCGCCCAGCACTCCATCTCACCGAAGCGCTGGCCACCGAACTGCGCCTTACCACCCAGCGGCTGCTGCGTGATCATCGAGTACGGGCCGGTCGAACGGGCGTGGATCTTGTCGTCGACCAGGTGGTTGAGCTTCAGGATGTAGATGTAACCGACCGCGATCGGGTCCGGCAGCGGCTCGCCGGACCGGCCGTCGAACAGCCGCGCCTTACCCGAGGAACCGATCAGCTGGTTGCCGTCCCGGTTGGGCAGGGTCGACGCGAGCAGACCGGAGATCTCCTCTTCACGGGCACCGTCGAAGACCGGGGTGGCCACGTTCGTGTCCCCCTCGGACTCGTGCGCGTCGATCGAGCGGAGCTGACGCTTCCAGTCGGCGTCCTCGCCCTCGACCTTCCAGCCGGTCTTGGCGACCCAACCGAGGTGGGTCTCCAGCACCTGCCCGATGTTCATTCGCGACGGCACACCCAGCGGGTTCAGCACGATGTCGACCGGGGTGCCGTCCTCCAGGAACGGCATGTCCTCGATCGGCAGGATCTTCGAGATGACGCCCTTGTTACCGTGCCGGCCGGCGAGCTTGTCGCCGTCCTGGATCTTCCGCTTCTGGGCGACGTAGACCCGGACCAGCTCGTTGACGCCCGGCGGCAGCTCGTCGCCGTCCTCGCGGGAGAAGGTACGCACACCGATGACCGTGCCGGTCTCGCCGTGCGGCACCTTCAGCGAGGTGTCCCGGACCTCCCGCGCCTTCTCACCGAAGATCGCGCGGAGCAGCCGCTCCTCGGGGGTCAGCTCGGTCTCGCCCTTGGGCGTGACCTTGCCGACCAGGATGTCACCGGGAACGACCTCGGCGCCGATCCGGATGATGCCGCGCTCGTCGAGGTCGGCGAGCATTTCCTCGCTGACGTTCGGGATGTCGCGGGTGATCTCCTCCGGGCCGAGCTTGGTGTCCCGGGCGTCGACCTCGTGCTCCTCGATGTGGATCGAGGTGAGCACGTCCTGCTGCACGAGGCGCTGCGACAGGATGATCGCGTCCTCGTAGTTGTGGCCCTCCCAGCACATGAACGCCACCAGCAGGTTGCGCCCGAGCGCCATCTCGCCCTCGTCGGTGCACGGACCGTCGGCGATGACCTGGCCGGCCTCGACGCGGTCGCCCTCGAAGACCACCGGCTTCTGGTTGACGCAGGAGCCGGAGTTGGAGCGGCGGAACTTGTGCAGCAGGTACGTCCGGCGGTGACCGTCGTCCTGGTGGATGGTGATGTAGTCGGCGCAGAGGTCCTCGATCACACCGCCGACCTCGGCGACCACGACGTCGCCGGCGTCCACGGCCGCGCGGTACTCCATGCCCGTGCCGACCAGCGGGGCCTCGGCCTTGACCAGGGGCACCGCCTGACGCTGCATGTTGGCGCCCATCAGGGCACGGTTGGCGTCGTCGTGCTCGAGGAACGGGATCATCGCGGTGCCGACGGAGACCATCTGCCGCGGCGAGATGTCCATGTAGTCGACGGCGCTCGGGATCACGTCCTCGGTCTCGCCACCCTTACGGCGACACAGGACCCGGTCCTCGGCGAAGGTGCCGTCGGCCTGCAGCGGTGCGTTGGCCTGCGCCTTGACGAACCGGTCCTCGTCGTCCGCGGTCAGGTAGTCGACCTGGTCGGTGACCCGGCCGTCGACGACCTTTCGGTACGGCGTCTCGATGAAGCCGAACGGGTTGACCCGGGCGAACGTCGAGAGGTTGCCGATCAGGCCGATGTTCGGGCCTTCGGGCGTCTCGATCGGGCACATCCGGCCGTAGTGGGACGGGTGCACGTCGCGGACCTCGAAGCCGGCCCGCTCCCGGGACAGACCACCCGGGCCGAGCGCGTTCAACCGCCGCCGGTGGGTGAGCCCCGCCAGCGGGTTGGTCTGGTCCATGAACTGGGACAGCTGGGACGTACCGAAGAACTCCTTGATCGCCGCCACCACCGGGCGGATGTTGATCAGGGTCTGCGGCGTGATCGCCTCGACGTCCTGCGTCGTCATCCGCTCCCGGACGACCCGCTCCATCCGCGACAGACCGACCCGGACCTGGTTCTGGATGAGCTCACCCACGGTCCGGATCCGGCGGTTGCCGAAGTGGTCGATGTCGTCCGCCTCGTAGCCTTCCTCACCGGCGTGCAGCCGGCAGAGGTACTCGACGGTGGAGACGATGTCGTCCTCGGTGAGCGTGCCCGTGGTGATCGGCACGTTCAGCCCGAGCTTCTTGTTGAACTTGTACCGACCGACCTTGGCGACGTCGTACCGCTTCGGGTTGAAGAAGAGGTTGTCGAGCAGGGTCTGGGCGTTCTCGCGGGTCGGCGGCTCGCCAGGGCGGAGCTTGCGGTAGATGTCGAGCAGGGCCTCGTCCTGGCCGGCGATGTGGTCCTTCTCGAGCGTGGTCATCATCAGTTCGGACCAGCCGAACCGCTCGCGGATCCGCTCGGCCGACCAACCGATGGCCTTGAGGACGACCGTGACGGCCTGACGGCGCTTACGGTCGATCCGGACACCGACGGTGTCGCGCTTGTCGATGTCGAACTCCAGCCAGGCACCCCGGCTCGGGATCACCTTGACGCTGGACAGGTCGCGGTCGGAGGTCTTGTCCGGCTGCTTGTCGAAGTACACGCCGGAGGAACGGACGAGCTGGCTGGTCACGACGCGCTCGGTGCCGTTGATGATGAAGGTGCCCTTCGGCGTCATCATCGGGAAGTCACCCATGAACACCGTCTGGCTCTTGATCTCGCCAGTGGTGTTGTTGGTGAACTCCGCGGTCACGAACAGCGGCGCGCAGTAGGTCAGGTCCTTCTCCTTGCACTCCTCGATCGAGGCCTTGACCTCGTCGAAGCGCGGCGCCGAGAAGGAGAGCGACATGGTGCCGGAGAAGTCCTCAATGGGACTGATCTCGTCGAGGATCTCCGCGAGACCCGAGCGTGCGTGCGGGTCGTCCGCCGACCGGCCCTGCCAAGCCTCGTTGCCGACGAGCCAGTCGAAGGACTCGTTCTGGATGGCAAGGAGGTTGGGGACCTCGAGGTGTTCGGTGATCCTGCCGAAAGAAACTCGGCGGGGAGCGAAAGCGCTCGACGTACGACTGGTCTTCGCAGGGCGGGAAGCTGCCAAGATGCGTCCTTCCGAGGACCGGTGCTGCAGAACGGCTGGTATGCGTGCACTCCAATGACCCCACCAAAAATATCCGTAACCGGACATTTCCGAGCAGGGGCTACGTCGGAAGGCAGCGCAAACTAGCAGTGTAGCCGAGAGGCTAACCGCTGTCCAGCCCATCCCGCAGGTCGTCGCGGAACGTGCCTCGGGACCCCCGATCGGGGGTCGGACCGGGCCGCTCGGAACGCGACGTTCCTGGCGGGGCCACTCAGGTCGGAGCGGCTGCTGATGCTGCCGCAGCCTTACCCGAGAGGGGGCCGTCGCAAGCGCGGAAGGTCTTGCTGGTGTCAGCGTGCCTGGCAGGCCGGGGCTGCGTCAAGAGCCTCATCCCGGCTGCTCGCCGGGTTTCCCACTGACGGGTTACCCACGGCGTCACCGCCGGGTCGCACAACGGGTGCGAACACCCTGCTCACACCACTGATACCCGGAGTCACCACGCGCAACGGGCGGTGATCCGAAAATCGGATCACCGCCCGCCATGATGCGGTGTGCCACGGCTCACCCGAGCCGGACACGCGCCGAGGTCAGCCCGAGGCCGACCTCAGGTCACTTGAGGGTGACCTTGGCGCCCTCACCCTCGAGCTTGGCCTTCGCCTTCTCGGCGGTCTCCTTGTTGACCTTCTCCAGGATCGCCTTCGGCGCGGCCTCGACCGCGTCCTTGGCCTCCTTGAGGCCCAGGCCGGTCAGCTCACGCACGACCTTGATGACCTGGATCTTCTTGCCACCGTCAGCCTCGAGGACGACGTCGAACTCGTCCTTCTCCGGCTCGGCCTCGGCCGGGGCGGCAGCGCCGCCGGCAGCGGCGACCGCGACCGGAGCGGCGGCGGTGACCTCGAAGGTCTCCTCGAACTGCTTCACGAACTCAGAGAGCTCGATCAGCGTCATCTCCTTGAACGCGTCGAGCAGCTCGTCGGTGCTGAGCTTCGCCATGTCTGGCGTCCTTTCTCGCAGTGAAAACTAAGAATGTGGTGCGCCGGGAGGGCCTCAGGCCGCCTCGGCGCCCTCCTGCTCGCGCTTCTTGTCCGCCAAGGCGGCCGCCGCACGGGCGGCCTTGGAGAGCGGTGCCTGGAACAGGGCCGCGGCCTTGCTCAGGTTGCCCTTCATCGCGCCGGCCAGCTTGGCCAGCAGCACCTCACGGGACTCCAGGTCGGCAAGCTTCGTGACCTCGGCCGCGGAAATGGCCCTGCCCTCGAAGACACCGCCCTTGATGACGAGCTTCGGGTTGGCCTTCGCGAAGTCGCGAAGCCCCTTCGCCGCCTCGACGACGTCGCCCGAAACGAAAGTCAGCGCGGTAGGACCGGTGAACAGCTCGTCGAGGCCGGAGATGCCCGCCTCGGTCGCGGCACGCTTGGCCAGCGTGTTCTTCGCAACCGTGTAGGTGGTCTCCTTGCCGAGCGAGCGCCGCAGCTGGGTGAGCTGGGAAACCGTCAGACCACGGTACTCGGTGAGCACCGCAGCGCCCGAGGTACGGAAGCTCTCGGTCAGCTCAGCGACTGCCGTGGCCTTGTCGGCCCGGATCGGCTTGTCCGCCATGTCCCTCCTCTCTCGTTACTCGGAGCTGGTCGCCGCCGAGGAGCACGAGGCTCTACGACGGCGCCGGAGGCGTCACGACAACGAAAAAGCCCCGGCGCAGGGCGCGCGGGGCGAGGCCGGACCGATCACCGCGGTCATGGACCACGGAAAGGAGCCGAATTACGCTTACCGCCCTGCGCGGGTCGCCCGTCGTCGCGGAGCCTTCGACCGTGCCGGGGCACGGTGACCAGCGGTCTCTGGGTGGAACTACCGGCCCAGGTTACGCGACGTGCCCACCCAACGCCAAATCACCCCGCGACCCACCCGCCACCACCCCGCACCCCGCACCCCGCACCCCGCCCTGCCCTGCACCCCTCGGCCCTCCCCCTCGGCCCCGCCCTGCCGGCCCGTTACCCCTGCCGCCCCGGACCCGCACCCCCTCACTTGCCGCCCCGCGCACACCCCGTACCCCTCGGCCCCACCCTGCCGCCCCGCGCCCCCAGCCCTCAGCCCTAGCCCCGGCACCGGCACCGGCACCGGCACCGGCACCGGCACCGGCAAGATCGTGCTGCAACCATGTTGTCAACACCGTTGCGTTAACGCCGTGGGTGGCTGGTCAACCCGGGACAGGAAGTGCCCGATCGGGGAGCGGGGTGGGCCCGCTTGGCGATCATGGAGTGGTGGTGCCGACTTTGGGGGTTTTACGGGCGTTCTGTTACCCACCACAACTCCATGATCGGCGAGGCAGCGGTGGTTGACGAACAGCCGTTCCACCTAACGCAACGGTGTTGTCCAGGTTGTAGTGGCCTTCATCGACGGCGGACACCACTACATCCTGGATCCAGCACGACCTTGACAGGGGGCGCACGGCCTTGCTGGAGGGGCGCACGACCGAGACTGTCGGGGCAGGCTGACGAGGTGGCCTGACCAGATGATCCGGCGAGATGGCCCGGCAGGTGGCATGACTGGTGACCCCGATCACGTCCGCGCTGGTGGTGTAAGGGACGGCCATCGCGTGATCCGGTCTGATGTCATGCGGCGACCGGGGCGGGGTCGGTCTGGTCGGTGTCGTGTTGGCTGGTGTCGAGGATGATCATGCGGGCGTACCAGGTAGCCCAGCCAGGGTCACCCGGCAGATGGCATGGCGAGGTGACCCAGCCAGGGGTACCAGACCCGGGGCCCGGACCAAAGGGCCCGGACCAAAGCGACCGGACCAAAGCGACCGGACCAAAGGGACCGGCGGCTGGATCGGCCGGCGAGGTGGTGTGGCCGGGGTCTACCCGGTCTTCCAGGTCGGCGTCAGGGGTGGGTCCGGCGTTGCCAGGTGTAGCCGGCCAGGGCCAGCCCGGTCCAGGCGAGGGCCCAGCCGGAGAGGAGCAGGGCGGTACCCGCCGACAGGGGGCCGGCGAGCGCGCGGGCGGTCGCCAGCACCGGCGGCACGAGCCAGGGCGCCACCGAGTCACGCAGGCCCAGCGCGAGGGTGCCGACCACGCCCACCGCCAGCACCGCGACGCCGTACCCTGCGTTGCGGGTCAGGGCGCGGCTGGCAAGTGCGCCCACCGCTGTGGCGGGCAGCAGAGCAAGCAGGTGTGCCCAGAGCCCGAGGGTGAGCGCGACCGGTAGCGGCAGGTCACCCGGGCCAGGCACGGCCATCCCGCCGACCAGCCACGGGAAGACCAGGGCCACCAGCACAGTGCCCGCTCCGGCGATCATCGCCGCGAGCAGCCCGGCCAGCCGGGCCCGGGCCGGGCCGACCAGGACCTGCGCCAGCCGGCGCTGCACGTCCGGCTCGACGTCCAGCAGGATCTTGGTCTGCCAGGCCAGGACCGGAAAGAGCACCACGGCGCAGACGCCGTACGCCTCCGCCGGCCGGGCCCGACCGCCGCCGTAGAGGATGCCGAGGGCGACCAGGCCGGCCAGCAGCGGTGCCAGCGCCCGTCCGGTACGCAGGAAGCCGGCCAACCGCATCCGGATCAGCGCGCTCACCGGGCTGCCTCCTCCGCCCGACCGTCCCGCCCGAAGTCAGCCGTCGATCCACCCCCGAAAGTCGGGCCATCCATCGGCCCACCACTGGAAGACGGATCGACCACCGAGGGCACCACCACCGGGGACGGGTCGGGGGCAGGTGGTGCTGTCGCCTGCGAGGGCGGGACGGGGGTCTCCGGCGGAGCCGGCCCCGGGGGCGGGGCGGTGGGTTCGCGTACCCGCAGAATGTGGTGGCCGTCGGCGCGCAACCGGGCGACGGTGCCGGCCAACCGCGCGGCCGGCACCGCGACCTCGACCACCGCGACGGCCGACGGGCGGGTGGCCGGCTCCTCGGTGACCAGGCCGTCGGCCACCGTCCAGTGTCGGGCGTCGGGGAGTCGGACCGTCTCCCCCCGGTGGTCGCTGACCAGGACCGCTCCCCCGGCGGCCAACACCTCGTCGACCAGCTCCGGGACCAGGCCCCGGGCGGCGGCGTCCAGCCCCTCCCAGGGCTCGTCGAGGACCAGCAGGCCCGGGGTACGCAGCATCGCCTGGGCCAGGCCGACCTTCTGCGCGGTGCCCTTCGACAGGTCGGGCAGACGGACCTCACGGAACCCGGCCAGGCCCAGCCGGTCGGTCCACCGGTCGACGGCCCGGTCGGCGTCGGCCCGGCCCAGGCCGGCGATGCGGCCCATGGCGCTCAGGTAGCGGGTCACCGTGAAGGGCTGGTCGGCGGGGAACCGTTCGGGCACCCAGCCGACGTGCGGGGGTCGGTCTACCACCCGGCCCCGGGCCGGGCGCAGCACCCCGGCGCAGAGTTGCAGCAGGGTCGACTTGCCCGCCCCGTTGCGGCCGAGCACCACCGCCACCTCGCCCGGGTCGAGCCGGGCGGTGACACCGCGCAGCACCCACTGGCCACCCCGGCGGTACCGGAGCCGGACGTCCTCCAGTCGCATGGGGCGAGCCTGCCACAATCGGGCATACGGAAGGGGCCCCGCCACGTGGCGGGGCCCCTTCGCAGGAGAAGCCGGGCTCAGCCCTCGGCGCCGGTCTCCTGGACGTTCTTCACCACGTTGGGGTCGATCGGGACGCCCGGACCCATCGTGGTGGCCAGGGTGACCTTCTTGAGGTACTTGCCCTTGGCCGCGGACGGCTTGACGCGGAGCACCTCGTCGAGGACCGCGGCGTAGTTGTCGATCAGCTGGGCCTCGGAGAACGAGGCCTTGCCGATGATCAGGTGGAGGTTGGAGTGCTTGTCCACCCGGAAGGTGATCTTGCCGCCCTTGATGTCCGAGACGGCCTTGGTGACGTCCATGGTCACCGTGCCGGTCTTCGGGTTCGGCATCAGGCCGCGCGGGCCCAGGATCCGCGCGATCCGGCCGATCTTGGCCATCTGGTCCGGCGTGGCGATCGCCGCGTCGAAGTCGAGCCAGCCGCCCTGAATCCGGGCGACCAGTTCGTCCGTGCCCACCTCGTCGGCACCGGCGGCGACGGCCTCCTCGGCCTTCGCGCCGGCGGCGAAGACGATCACGCGGGCGGTCTTACCGGTGCCGTGCGGCAGGTTGACCACGCCACGGACCATCTGGTCCGCCTTGCGGGGGTCGACGCCGAGGCGCATGGCGACCTCGACCGTGGCGTCGAACTTGGCGCTGGTGGTGTCCTTGGCGAGCTTGACCGCCTCGGCGGGGGTGTAGAGCTTCGACTTGTCGACGGCCTCGGCGGCCTTGCGGTACGTCTTGCTGCGCTGCATCTCGGGTTACTCCTGTGGTCTCTGGCGGGCCGCGGTCGACGCGTGCCCTCCCACGAACTGATCTTGGGGACCGACCGGGGTCAGTCGTTGACGACGATGCCCATCGACCGCGCGGTGCCGGCGATGATCTTCGCAGCCTGGTCGATGTCGTTGGCGTTGAGGTCGACCATCTTCTTCTCGGCGATCTCGCGCACCTGGGCCTGGCTCACCGAGCCGACCTTCTGGCTCTGCGGCACGCCGGAGCCCTTGTCCACGCCGGCGGCCTTGAGCAGCAGCCGGGCGGCGGGCGGGGTCTTCAGGACGAAGGTGAAGGAGCGGTCCTCGTACACGCTGATCTCGGCGGGGACGATGTCGCCCCGCTGGGCCTCGGTCTGCGCGTTGTAGGACTTGCAGAACTCCATGATGTTCACGCCGTGCTGACCGAGCGCGGGGCCCACCGGCGGAGCCGGGGTCGCCTGGCCCGCCTTCAGCTGAAGCGTGAACGTCTTGACGAGCTTCTTCTTCGGAGGCATGTCACTTCCTGGGGCTTGGAACTGGGAAAGGTGCCGGCCACGGGCGCGCACGGTCAGCGCGTTGCCACAGCGACGTTCAAGAGTAGCGCAGCGCCCGGGAACCCTCTGCGCCGAGGTCCGCGCCGGGGTGGAACGACGTCGCCGGCGGGGGGCTGCTGCCCACCGCCGGCGACGCGGAACGTCGTCAGATCTTGGCGACCTGGTTGAAGTTCAGCTCGACCGGGGTCTCCCGGCCGAAGATCGACACCAGCACCTTGAGCTTCTGCTGATCGGCGTTGATCTCGCTGATCGTCGCCGGCAGCGAGGCGAACGCGCCGTCGGTGACGGTGACGGAGTCGCCCACCTCGAAGTCGAGGACCCTGATCTCGGGCTTGGCCTTCTTCTGCTCGGTCTCCACCGCCGGGGCCAGCCACTTGATCACCTCGTCGAGGCTCAGCGGCGCCGGCCGGTCGGCCCGGTCGGTGGCTCCGACGAAGCCGGTGACCCCCGGCGTGTTGCGCACGCACGAGTAGGACTCGGCGGTCAGCTCCATCCGGACCAGGATGTAACCGGGGAAGACCTTGGCCTGGATCTGCGAACGCTTGCCGTTCTTGACCTCGACCTCTTCCCGGGTCGGCACCTCGACCTGGTAGATGAACTCCTCCATGTCGAGGGAGATGATCCGGGTCTCGAGGTTGGTCTTGACCTTGTTCTCGTAACCGGCGTACGAGTGCACCACGTACCAGTCGCCGGGCGCGTAGCGCAGCTTCTGGCGCAGCTCGGCGACCGGGTCGTAATCCGGCTCCGGCTCCGGCTCCGTGGTCGGGAACTCCGGCTCGCTGGCGGCCTCGACCGACTCGTCACTCGCCGCCGTCGCGACCGTGGACTGGTCGTCCGTGGTCTCGGCGGTCTCGTCGTACTCAGGCACGCTTGCTCACTTCCGTCACTATCGGCTCAGTAGGCCGGTCAGCTGGGGCTGCCGAAGACCCACAGCACGCCCTTCGCGAAGGCGAAGTCGAGAAGGCCCACGATCGTCAGCATCACCGCGACGAAGGTGACCACCACGGCGGTGTAGGTCAGCAGTTCCTTGCGGGTCGGCCAGATGACCTTACGCAGTTCGGCGACGACCTCGCGGAAGAAACGCGCGATGCGGGCGAACGGCCCCACCCGGTCGGTCTCGGACCGGGTCTTCGGCTTGCTGTCGGCCTCACCCGCGCGGGTCCGCGACCGGGTCGCGGTACCGCCCCGGGATACCGGCTCGTCCGCGTCGGTGGGATCCGCGTCGGTGGCGTCATCGTCGGTGGCGTCGCCGTCGGCGGTCACCTCGTCGACGACCTCGTCACGCTCGTCGCGCAGACCGTCGTCGCCGGCGTCCTCGCCGCGCCGCTTGCTCTCGGCCACTTCGCCCTCCGTCGCGGATGTCGGTTCGTACGCCGGACGGCGTACGCGGCGCGTTGGTCACGCCGGCCGGACCAACCGTCCCGCGACGGGCCGCGGCCGGCGGACCGGACGAAGGGCCCCGAGTCGCCTCGGAACCACCCCGCCGATGCCACCACCACGGGCCGGACGCCGCCTTGCGGCGGCGCGACCCACGGGAACGGTCAGGCCTGAGGCGCAGGGGTGACAGGACTTGAACCTGCAGCCTGCGGTTTTGGAGACCGCTGCTCTGCCAATTGAGCTACACCCCTGTGCGGCAACGCTCGCCCCACCCGGCCTACACGGCCGAGCAGGGGTTACTTGCCCCACGGCGGACCAGTGTACGGGTACCGCCCCGACTTTCCCAACCGGTCCCGCCAGGTACGTTTCCGGAGGCTGTCAGCCAGCCGTCCGGACGGTCGCGCGGGCCTGCGAGAGGACCTTCTCGCCGCCGCACCGGGCTGTCACATCGAGCCTGGTCAACCCCGCCTCGGTGACCTCCTTGACTACCGCGTCGACGGTGATCTCGGTGCCCTCGTCGTCGTCCGGGACGACCACCGGCCGGGTGAACCGCACCCCGAAGTCGACCACCGCGTCGGGCGACCCGGCCCATTCGGCGACCGCCCGGCCGACCAGTGCCATGGTGAACATGCCGTGGGCGATCACCCCGGGCAGGCCCACCTTCGTGGCCGTCCGCTCGCTCCAGTGGATCGGGTTGAAGTCGCCCGAGGCGCCCGCGTAGCGGACCAGGTCCGCGCGGGTCACCCGGTACGTCCGGGTCGGCAGTTCCACGTCAGGACTCCCCACGTACGACGAGCTTGGACCAGACGGCGACCACCGGCTCGCCGGCCACGGTGGTCACGTCGGTGCGGGTGGTCAGGAAGGCGTGCCCACCCCGGTTGCTGATCTCCTCGATGGTGTTCACGCAGACCAGTTCGTCCCCCGCCACCACCGGCCGGGTGTACGCGAAGCGCTGGTCGCCGTGCACCACCCGGCTGTAGTCGACCCCGAGCGCCGGATCGTCGACGATCTGCTGGCTGGCGGCCATGGTGACCAGGACCGGGAAGGTGGGCGGGGCGACCACGTCCGGGTGGCCGAGGGCACGGCCCGCCGCCGGATCGTGGTGGGCCGGGTCGGTGGCGCCGATGGCGGTGGCGAACTCGCGGATCTTTTCTCTGCCCACCTGGTAGGGGGCGGTCGGCGGATACGTCCGGCCGACGAAGGACGGGTCCAGGGACATGCCGCCGAACCTACACGGGACGCCGAAACGCCGACCCGTACGGGCAGGCGGCTCTCAGGCCGCGCCATCCGTGCGGATCGGCGTTCGGGTTCGTCGGTCGCGGACCGGGCCGGCGTGGTGCCGGCCGAGGGTCAGCGGGTCTCGCGGTGGGCGGTGTGCTTGCCGTCCCGGGGGCAGAACTTCTTCAGCTCGATGCGGTCCGGGTCGTTACGACGGTTCTTACGCGTGATGTAGTTGCGCTCCTTGCACTCCACACACGCCAGAGTGATCTTCGGCCGGACATCGGTCGCCTTCGCCACGGCGGAGTGCCTTCCTCGCTACGGATATCAACTACAGCGCATCAGCCTACGCGGACGATGCCTGGACATGCAAAGTGGGCGCCAGTGGCGCCCGTCCCACCGACCGCCGGGGATGAGCCCGGAGGACGAGAGTAGCGGTGGCCGGACTTGAACCGGCGACACAGCGATTATGAGCCGCTTGCTCTGCCATCTGAGCTACACCGCCGCAGGCGGGTCCAGCCGGACCCTCTGAGCCCCCTTACGGAATCGAACCGTAGACCTTCTCCTTACCATGGAGACGCTCTGCCGACTGAGCTAAGGGGGCCTACCCGATCACCCCGGAGGGCGTCGCGCAGGGGATACATTACACGGCACCGCGCCAGGGGTGAAACCGGATCCCCGGGTGCCACATCGGCCCTGCTCAGGGCACCGCGCGGAGCCTGGGGAGGGCGCCCGGCTCGGTCGCCTCCTGGTCCACCCGGGCACCGAACCAGGCCTCCAGCCGCTCGTACGGCAGCGGCCTGCTGAACAGGAAGCCCTGCCCGATCTCGCAGCCGATGTCCTGGAGCAACTCCAGGGTCAGCTCGCTCTCCACCCCCTCGGCCACCACCGCCAGGCCGAACTGCTGGGAGAGCGTCACCACCGCGTTCACGATCGCCAGGTCGCCCGGGTCGGTCGCCATCCCCTGCACGAACGACCTGTCCACCTTCACCTCGTGCACCGGCAGCCGGCGCAGCTGGGCCAGCGACGAGTTACCGGTGCCGAAGTCGTCCACCGAGAGCCGGACCCCGAGATCCCGCAGCCGGCGCAGGGTGGGGATCGGCCGCTCGGTGCCGTCCAGCACCGCGGCCTCCGGGATCTCGACGGTCAGCAGGTGCGGCGGGACGCCGTACTCGGTGAGCAGCTCGCCGACCCGGCCCGGGAAGCTCCTGTCGGTCAGCGAGCGGGCGGCGATGTTGACCGACACCGCCAGCGGCTGCCCGGTGTGGCTCCAGTCCCGGCTGCGCCGCAGCCCCTCGCGGAGCACGAACTCGGTGAGCCGGCCCAACTGCCCGGTGTGCTCGGCCACCGCGACGAAGTCCTCCGGGGAGACCGTGCCGTGCGCCGGGTGCTCCCAGCGGGCCAGGCACTCCACCCCGAGCAGCCGGCGGTCCCGCAGGGTCACCTTCGGCTGGAAGTAGACCTCCAGCTCGCCCTCGTCGAGGGCGCGGCGCAGGTCGCCGGCGAGCCCGAGCCGGCGCAGCGACCGCGACTCCAGCGCCGGGTTGAACAGCTGCACGCTGCCGGGCACCGCCTTGGCCGCGGTGGCCGCCAGGTCGACCCGCTGCATGAGTACGGCGGCGTCACTGCCGTGATCCGGGTGCACCGCCACCCCGACCGCGCTGTCCACGTCGAGGGTGAGCGCGTCGAAGACCATCTCGTCGCGGATCTGCTCCCGCAGCTGGGCGGCCAGCTCCAGGGCCGCCTCGGCGTTCTCCAGCCGCAGCGTCACCAGGAACTCGTCGCCACCGGCCCGGCCCACCAGGGCGGACGACGGGGCGCAGGCGCGCAGCCGCTCGGCCACCTCGACGAGGACCTTGTCCCCCGCCGCATGCCCCAACGACTCGTTGACCTGGCGCAGCCCGTCCACGTCGAAGAGCAGCACGGCGACCACCTCGCCGGGCGCGCGAATCTTGACCGCCTCGGCCAGCGCCGCGGTGATCCGTCGCCGGTTGGGCAGCTTGGTCAGCGCGTCGTGGTAAGCGTCGTGCCGCAGCCTGTCGACCAGCCGGGAATTCTCCAGGGCGACGGCGGCGTGCGCGGCCACGGTCTCGAAGACGGGGATGTCGCTGGGGGTGAAGTGGCCGATGTCGCTGAGCCGGTTGGTGACCTCCAGGGTGCCGATCACCGCCTGGCCGGAGCGCAGCGGCACCACGATCGCGTCCTTGACCTGCTTGGCGCCCACCTCGCGGCGCAGCGCGGTGTCGTCGCCGAGCAGCCGACCGATGGACAGTGTCTTGCCCAGCTCCCGGGCCTGTTCCCGGAAGACCGTCGGGGTGGGTGCGAAGTCGAGCAGGCCCGGGGTGTCCACCCGGGCGGTCAGCAGCACCTCGGGGTGCCGCCGCTGGGCGGGCAGCCAGAGGGTGGCGTACTCGGCCTGCATCAGGCCCCGCACCCGGTCCAGGAGGATGTCGGCGAGCGCGCCCTCGGCGCTCGTGGAGAGCAGCCGGGTCAGGTCGTACATGCCGGTGAGGGTGCGGTGCTGCCGGAAGAACTGGGAGTACGACCGGTAGACCTGGAACAGCGCCGCGAACAGCGCCGCCAGCAGCAGCACCGACCACCAGGTGGTCTTCAACGCGATCAGGACGAGCAGGCCGACCGAGGCGTTGATGGAGGTGGTGAGGAAGACCGAAGGCGCGGTACGCAGCGCCTCCCGACCGGCCTGCCAACCCTGCAACAGCACGTGCACCCCGGCCACCGAGAGCAGGCTGACCAGGGTGATGGTGTTGACCGCCAGGAAGAGGATGCCCCAGGTGCCCGGCCCGACCCCCTCCAGCGGGGGCAGGGCGAGCAGGAGCAGCCCGGCCAGCGAGGTGGCCGCCGCCGCCTTGGCCACGTTGAACCACAACTTGGCCGGCGCGAAGCGGTGCGACGCGCTCCAGATCAGCACGGAGAGCGTGTAGATCAGCACCACGGTCAGCGGCGGCAGGAAGAAGAGCGCGACGACGAGGGGCACCTCGGTCAACGTCACTCCGACCGACTGACGCCGGACGATGACGTTGAGAACCGGGATGCTGATCCCCGTCATCGCCACGAATATCAGAAACGCCAGGCCCCAATCCCGGAATTCGGGGCGCAGGACACCGATCGCGGTGCTGAAGACGATGGCCAACAAGGCCAGGGGTGCGGTGATGAACCAGGCGCGTTCGGTGGACTTACGCCGCTGATCTCGGCTGGCCATCCGCCACCCTCTCCCTGAGAGACGTCGCCCCCAGGGCACCGGGAGCGGGGACGACGCGGGGGCTTAGCGCGCGCTGCCCATGGTCCAGACGACGTCGGCCATCTGCGCACCGCTGTCGGCGGCGCGGATGCCGGTGACGGCAAGTCCACCCAGGATGGTGGCGAGCACGAGGAGCGAGCCAAACAGCCGGCCCAGCCTTCGACCAGACATGATTGCTCCTGTCGAGTGAGTGTTCACGGGGGATGGTGGAGGTTCCACGATCGTGCCACACCTCGGGTACCCAGAAAAGCGGGAAGAGCGGCGCTGGTCCGAGCAGCGGGCAGGTTCCGCCGTTCGGCCCACCGCCGTCACCTCCCCGTGCCAGATCAGCGGCACCAGGACGGGTAACAGCCTCCACGAATCGCTCAATGTCACTATCGACGCAAACCCGATCTTTAACGGCGCGGAGCCGCTCCCCGGGCGGCAGGGCGACCCTCGGACCCGAGGGTCGCGACGACTGCTCCCGGAACCGTCACATCGATCACCATAGCTCATTTCGCCGGGCACGGAAGCGGCCTGTCGGGAGTCGACGGACTCCGCACCAGATCAACGACAAAACACGCGTACGGTGGCGAGCTGCCGCTAGCAGGTGAAACACCTCTCAGAAGAGGCCGGACCCCCGATTGTCGTACCGCAATGGTGTCGTGAATCCATGACATCGCATCCGCCGGTGACGCCGGTGATCGAGGAACGCCCGGACCAGCCGTACGTGGGGATCAGACGCACGGTGACCATGGAGACCATCGGCGACGCCCCGGACGCCCTGTCCGACCTGGCCGACTGGCTGACGGCGCGGGGGATCACCCCGGCCGGCCCGGACTTCCTGCGTTACCACGTGATCGACATGGCGCGGGAGCTGGAGGTCGAGGCGGGCGTGCCGGTGCCGGCCGACGCGCAGATCGCGGTGGAGGCGCCGATGCGTGCAGGCGTGCTCCCCGCCGGCCGCTACCTCACCACCACCCACGTCGGCGATCCCGACGAGCTGGTGGCGGTGACCGGGGCGTTCCTGGCGTGGGCGGCGCGCCACGGGTTGCGCTGGGACGCCAGCGACACCGGGGCGGGCGAGCGCTGGGGCTGCCGGCTGGAGATCTACCACCTCGGACCGGACTACGACCCGGACCGGAGCACATGGAAGACGCAACTGGCGTTCCGTCTGGCGGATTGACGAGGAGGGCTGCTTTCTGAGGTGGGTGCCGGCAGGGAGGCCCTGGGATAACTGGGGTGGTTTGGGGGTATGTCGGGGGTTATGGCAGGTCAGGATGGGGCGGTGGACGTGGAGCACGCGCGGCCGGCGGGGGTCGACGACGCGACGGTCGAGGCGTTGGGCAAGTTGAGTGAGGCGTTGGAGACGATCCACCGGGTGCGCGGGCACCTCTACTCGGCACACCAGCTCGTCGGCGGCGCGGATCTCACCCTGGACCAGGTGGTGAAGCTGCTGCGCGGGGCCGGGCACGACGAGGTGGCCGACCGGGTCGAACACGAGCTGTTGGGGCGCAACCTGCTGCCCGGCCGGTGGACGTTCCAGATCGTGGAGGAGTTCGACGACGGCTACTACGCCACGTTCCAGGAGATCGAGCGGGACGCGCGGGAGAAGTTGGCAGGGGGCCGGCGGCACATCTACGAGGCGGAGATGAAGCAGCGGCGGCGTACCCACGGAATGCCCGGCCACGAGGCCACGCCGGAGTCGGCACGCCCCGGCCGGGACGGACGCTGACCGACCCGACGTCGCTGGGACACGCGATCGGCCCGCCCCCGACGCGGCGACGCCGGGGTCGGGCCGGGGGTCACCACTGGCGGCGTACCGTCGCTTTGGGGCCGGTGACCAGGGTGGCGGGCGGGATGTCGTCGGCGACCACCGCGCCGGCCGCCACCACGGCGTCGCGGCCGATGCGGACGCCGGGGAGGATCGTCGCGCCGGCCCCGATCCAGACGTTCTCCGCGATGTCGATGGGCGCTCCGGTCAGCCACTCCCGCCGCTGCACGGGGTCGACCGGGTGGCCGAGGGTGATGAAGGTGGCCTTCGGGCCGACCATCACGCCCTCGCCGAGCCGGATGCCGGCATAGTCGAGGAACGTGCAGTTCTGGTTGACGAACACCCGCTCCGCGAGGTCCAGATTGAGACCGTGGTCGGTGTAGAACGGCGGATAGATGGTGACCCGCGCCGGCATCGGTCGGCCGAGAAGCTGGGTCAGCAGCTCGGCCCGACCGGCTTCGTCCTCGAACGGCAGCACGTTCAGCCGGGAGGTCAGCTCGGTGGCCCGCAGCACCCTCGCCGCCATCGCCTGGAACTCGGGGCTGTGGATACGCATGAAGCGGTCGTCGGCCATCCCGCGATCCTCGCCGACGCCGCCGCCCCGGGGCGCTGCGGGCCGCCGCCGCTCACCGCCGCTCCCCCGCCTGCCCCGACGGGCCGACCGGTGCCCGCATGAGCCGCCGCGCCTGGGTCAACTCCTCGATGAGCCGGTCGACCTGCCCGCTCGACAGCAGCACGGCCTGGGTGCCGCCGTACCGGGTGGCGTCCAGCTTGATCGACGGTTCGCGCCTGATGAACCGGTCGACGAGCAGTTGCAGGTTCACCCAGCCGGTCCGCTCCCGCCCCACGGTGGCGAGGAACCCCCTGTGCATCGGATCGTTCGGCCCGCACCCCCGACACCACGCCGGGCAGACCACCGGCCGGCCACCCTCACTCATCACCGCTCCCCTGCTGGCCCGCGCGATCCTGGCCCGCGCCGTCCTGCTCGGCGTGGTCCTGGCCCGCGTCGTCCCGTTCGGTCGCCTCGGTCAGCAGCCCGCGAAGCTGCTCGGCCAGCTCGGTGGCCTGGGGCAGCGACAACTCGGCCCAGGCGTTGCCGGCCCGGCCCGCCACGTGCACACCGACGAGCGGCACGCCCGGAACCGCCGCGCTGATCAGGTACGTCATGACGAGGCCGCTCGCCCGAGTCCCACCGACCCGGAGCATCGGGCCGCGATGCCGGCGGGCCATGTGCGGCATCACCGGCGGCGCGAGGAATCCGCAGCACTCCGGGGTACACCACCGCGGGTGGGTGGTCACCGTCGATTTTCCGGTACGCGTCATCGCGGCCACCGCCCACCGTCACAGCGGTACGCCTGGCCCACCGTCAGTAGTGGCGCATGCCACAGCACAGGCGGCTCGTACCTGCCACCGATAGACCCGACTGACGCCGGGAACCTGATCACGCTGGGGATCGACATTGCCCACCTTCTTCATCGAACTCGCCGCAAGACCTATAGAGGACTATAGGTAAGCTAGTGGTCGACTAGCAAGACCTCTATAGGACTCAGATTGGAAGGCCGGGCGCTACCGTGTTCAACAGGGGTAGACCTCCACAGGACCCAGACGGAGATAGGGCGGAGATGACCGAGGATCTTGGTGCCAGGGCACCGAAGTACCTACAGATCGCGGCTCAGCTGCGGCGGGAGGTCCGCGAGGGCAGATTCAAGCCGGACAACCGCCTGCCCGCCGAGACAGCTCTCGCGGAGCGGTTCCGGGTCAGCCCGGTAACCCTCCGGAATGCCATCGGCGTCCTTCGCGCCGAAGGGCTGATCGAGTCCCGGCACGGCGTCGGCACGTTCGTCCGCGAGAGCCGGAGACTGCACCGCCGATCCCGCGACCGCTACGGACGTGCCCGCCAGGACCAGCAACTCCTGACCTCACACCTCCGACACGAGATCGTCTTCGCCGGCCGCGTGCCTGTCCCCGCCCACATCGCCGAGGTCATGGGCGTCGAGCCCGACACGGAGGTGGTGGTTCGCCGCCGCCACCTCTTCGGACGGGAGACCGACAAGCCCGAGGAGATCGGTGCCAGCTACCTACCCGCCGAGATCGCCGCCGGCACCTTCCTGGAGGAGCCCACGGTGACGGCCAAGGGCCTGTTCCTCTGCGTCGAAGACCTGAGCGGCAAGCGCTACGCGACGGCACGGGACCAGTGGATCGCCCGCCTCCCCACCGCCGAGGAATCGGCAGTCCTCGGGCTTTCCACAGGTGCCCCGGTCATGCACGTGATCCACACGGCCCGAGCCGAGGACGACACCATCCTCGAAGTATCCGAATCGATCTGGCCCGCCGACCGAATCATGATCATCGACGAGTATGCCGTGGAGCCGACGGCCAGTGCGCCGGACGCGCCGTCCGACGTCTGACAGGAGTACGCCGTGGCGCTCGTAGACCTGCCACCCGGGCAGCACGCCGATCGGGTCCGTAACCACTGGTGGTGGCGACCCGGCTGGCGCGTCGGCAGGCGCTTCTACGCCTTCCATGTCACCTTCGAGAACCAACATGAGCTGTACCGCCTGGCCGACTCCTACCGGTCGGCACTGAGCGCGGCACCTGCCCTGACTCTCATCCCTGACCGGTGGTTGCACCTCACCATGCAGGGCATCGGCTTCACCGACGAGGTTGCCGACGAGAGGTTGGCGGCGATCATCGACGAGGCCCGGGGCCAGCTCGCCCGCCTGAGTCCGATCGATGTCCAGTTCAGTGAGGTCGTCGTCGCGGACGAGGCCATCGTCATGCCGGCGACGCCAGCAGAAGCCGTGCACCGGCTCCGCACCACCACCCGAGCCGCCATTGGCCACGTTCTCGGCGACACGAACGTACCCGAAGATCCCCTCCGGTTCCGGCCACACGTCAGCGTCGCGTACCTGACGAGCGAAGGGTCAGCCGAGCCCTACGTTCAGGCCGTCGCGGCGACCCAGCCCAGGCCCGCCGCCGTTCGGATCACCCACGTCGACGTCATCGACATGCACCGAGACCGGCAGATGTACGAGTGGTCTCTGATCACTGGGCTACCGCTCGAAGGCTCTACACGAACCCACACCAGCGAATTCGGCCCAGGGCACCCAGATGACGCAGCCGCTCATGCTGGCCGACGTGAGCGGCTGGACCACGGGATACCCGTTGAAGGCTGACCTCCCGCGCATCAGCCGGGCCGGTATCGCCCGGGTGGCCGCTCTCGCCCTGCTGTGGGGCTCCGGCTTCCTCTGGATCAAGCTCGCGTTGCGGGGCTTCAACGCGGTGCAGATCGTGTTCGCCCGGCTCCTGCTCGGCTTCCTGATCCTGACCCCGATCGCCCTGGCCCGGGGACTTCGCTTTCCCAGACAAGGACGGCTCTGGGGTCACCTGTTCGTTGCCGCCTTGGTCGCCAACGCCGTGCCGTACCTGTGGTTCGGCATCGCTGAGGAAACGATCGGGTCGAACGTGGCCGGGGCACTCAACGCGACCACGCCGCTCTGGACGCCACTCCTGGCGTTCCTCGTCGGCGTCGACCGGACCGTCACCATGAAGAAGGCCGCCGGCTTCGCCCTCGGGTTCCTCGGCGTCGTGGTGCCTCGCCCGACGCCGCTGCCACGTCCTCCACGCCATGCTCCGCGACAAGATCCCCTACCAACCACGCCCCACCAACCGGCCACCGCTTGACCAAACCCATAGGGACGTCCCCCACCTCTTATCGACCACGGGTAGCCTGCTCGACATGCCGAGCATCGATCGTCCCCTCCAGACGCACGGCCTGAGCAGCACTGTATATGTGCCGATCTTGCGTCGGATCTTCGAAGAAAAGCACACCCCCGGTGCCACGTTTCTCGACTTCTCATTGGACGACATCCGAAAGGCCGCCCTGGAGCTGAACATTACAGTACGCAATCCGGCCGATCTCGTCTATAGGATGCGATCCAGAACTGTGCTGCCGAAAGAGATCCTAGACGAAGGATTCTACATCCTTCGGGCGGTGGGGCGCGGCCTCTACCGCTTTGAGGTAGGGGAGTCAACAATCATACCGCTACCTCAGGGTGAGATAACTGAGGCACTTGACTTAACACCGCTGCCGGTCCGGCGGCTTCTTCCCGAGCAGATAGCTGAGTTTGATGAGCAAGCATTGCTTACCGTCGTCAACTACTGCTCTCTGCTCGACCACTTCACTGGATTGCGCACTTATCGACTACGAAGCCATGTGCGAAAAAGTGTGGCCGGAGTCGGCCAAGCGGAGCTGGACGAGCTGGACGTCGCGGTAGCGCTACGCGACGACGAAGAGCCCATAATTCTCCCGGTTGAGGCGAAGGCGGCACCGGATGCGATTAACAGGGTGCAGATCAGTCAAATGGTGACTTTCTCTCGGATCTATTTCCCGGGCCACGAAGTCAGGCCGATTGCCGTCAAGGTAGACTATGACTCCCTGGTTCATATCCTTGAGTTCAACCCCACAGAGGAGCCCGCCAAGCTGATAGTGCAAGACTATGCCACATATCAGCTCAAGCTCTCGGAGCAACAACGCAGTTTCGTGCGTAGGACGGAAAAGAGATTGCTATGACGCCACGAGCGATTGAGCTTTTCTGCGGATGTGGCGGGTTATCTACCGGCATCCTTGATGCGGGCATTCAGGTCCTCGCGGGCTTCGATCATGACGCGCCCAGCATTAAGACCTTCAACTACAA
Source organism: Micromonospora sp. NBC_00421 (assembly GCF_036017915.1). Taxonomy (NCBI): domain Bacteria; kingdom Bacillati; phylum Actinomycetota; class Actinomycetes; order Micromonosporales; family Micromonosporaceae; genus Micromonospora; species Micromonospora sp. NBC_00421. Next base: position 6,561,618 of record NZ_CP107929.1, on the reverse strand, counting down.
TCACCAGTACAGAGGTGGCTACGGATATGTCGCTGATCTCGCATCCCTGAGCGGCAAGGAGCTGCTTGAGCTTGCTAACGTCAGGGGATCGGTAGACCTTGTCGCAGGTGGCCCGCCGTGCCAGCCGTTCAGCGTCGCGGGCAAGAAGCGAGGCTTGGACGACAAGCGGGGAAACCTAATCTTCCGCTTCGCTGACATCGTGCGTGAACTCTCTCCGACCGCCTTCCTCTTCGAGAACGTTCCAAACCTCGCGAAGATGGACGGAGGGAGTCTCGCTGGCCGACTAAAGGACGAGCTAAGCGCGCTGGGCTACGAGGTTTACGCCTCAATTCTCACTGCTGCCGACTACGGAGTGCCGCAGGCTCGAAAGCGCTTCTTCTTGGTCGGACTCCCCACAGGGATGAAGTTTGCATTTCCAGCCCCAACCCACGCTGAAAAGATTGATCTTTTCGGGGAAACCAAACCGTATTTGACGGCGGCGGATGCAATCGGCGACCTGCCCGACGTCGGAACGGACAGGGCTCGCGAGATTCCTAATCATGAGCCCACGATGCATAGCGCTAAGATGGTTCAGGCCTTCCGAGAGCTACTTCCAGGAACCCGCGATAAGAAATCCTTCCATGATCGGCTCCATCCGGACCGACTCAGTTACACACTACGGGCAGGTTCTGGGAATTTCTCGCCACTTCGCCCCGTGCACTACAAGTACGATCGGGTGATTTCCGTGAGGGAGAGTGCGCGCATTCAGGGAATGGATGACAGCTTCATTTGGCCTGATCCCCTGCCGCGACTTCAGCAATATCGGCAAGTCGGAAACGCCGTCCCGCCACCGCTTGCACAGGCCGTGGCAGCGAGGATGGCTGATGTGCTCGGCTGGGAGGCATCGCCGCACGAAACCAAGGGCGACCCTTCGACCCGGCCGGCAGCTTTCTATCTGACTCACGAGGAACGGCACGCTGATCGTGTCGGGAGACTCCGTGGCGCATCGCTTGGCGCTCCGGTAAGCCCTCAACCACCAGAGTCGGACTGACCCGCGCGGCTCAGCACCGCTCGTCCCTCGCCCGGCGACCGTACGATCTGCGACACGCCGCTGTGTCGCTGTGGCTCAACGCCGGGGTACCGGCTACCCAGGCTGCCGAGTGGGCAGGGCACAGCATGCACGTCCTCATGCGGGTCTACGCAAAGTGCGTCTATGGCCAGGAAGAAGCGGCCCGCCGCCGCGTAGCGGCAGCGCTCGGGCTGCCGGCTGCTGCCGCCACCCCGGTAGCCGCTGACGAAGCCGCCCCACAACCGGCCGACAAAGCCGCCTGGCGGAACCGGCCTGGCGGCTTTCGTCACCGATGATCTCGGCGACACGTATACGACACAGCCAGCGAGATTGAGCGAGTTAGAGCAGGACTGAGTGAGACCCACGAAAGCGGCCCCTGACCAGCGCGAGCGCTGGTCAGGGGCCGCTTTGTGCACCTGGTGGCGGGTAGAGGATTCGAACCTCTGTAGCTTTCGCGACGGATTTACAGAGCGCCACAGCCAAAGCTCTGACCTGCGCTAACTCGCAACAGCGCAGGTTCAGCGACACGTATACGACGCAGACACATGTCCGAGGCCACGCCGGTGACTCAGCCCTAAGGACAAGGCTGCTGAGCCAAGCTTCCGCCATGCCCACTATCCGTTGCCACGATCGCCCTCCGACTCGTCATCAAGAACCTTCCCATGCGAATACCGTGGTCTAGCCATTGACCAGGACGGCGACATGGGAGTCCACTCCATGCCCGGCTCGGTCGGCAGCCTTGAAGGCCGCTTCGTCTTATTCCCAAGGCTAAATCCAATTACGAACAAAGCAACGATAAGGCAGAGAGCTCCCCCATATACCGAGAGAATAGCCGGGGGACCACCTTTAGCCCAGTCGATGATCGGCCCGACAAATCGCTCCACAGAGGGTGTGGGCTTCCATTGCGAGATCACGGCCAGCGAGTCCCTGATTGCGGGAATTCCGAGCAACACCGTTGCCATAGATCCCACGCCAGCAATGATAAAGTTGCGCCGAACACTAGCTTGCGCCTGTTGCGCACTGATCAGTTGCTGCATCAGGTTAAGACGTTCGAGCAGGCGCTGATGCAATTCATTAGCGTGAAGCTGGCTCAAAATGCTGTCGGCAATCTCTTGCGCGGAACCATAAGAGATTGTCGACGCCCGGTATTCCTCGATACCTTCCGCGAGACGTCGTTGGATACGTGACAACTCGATCCCACCCTGCGAACCGATTGACAATTGGTCGTCTAATGAATGGATTTGCCAGTACTGCAGCAGGGAATGCTCAATGACAGCGACTGTGTTGATCATCCGAGTAAAAGGCGGGCAGAGTTCGTCGGTGACATCAAAGTCCCAACCCAATACCAGAGCATTGCTAGGATGATAGTAGCGAGATTCTCGGCCATACAGCGAGAAGTTCCTTGGAAGCATCTCCAGCGCCCCGTCAGCATCAAAATCGCCATAGGGTGAAACCCGCATTACCAGTCCAGCAAGCTCCCGGGAGTGCGCTTTGATCCAAGAGTTTTTGCCCCCACAGCATTCCAGCCCGTCAACGACCACCGTCGTATAGCAGAAGTAGTCGCGGTAGCCTTCTCTTTTTCCCGCCAACCAGTCAACACGATCTCGGTACAGCATAAAGGCGTCAACCATCGAGAAGTCGGACTTCCACGTAATCTTGCGATCAGGCACTATGCCCACATTCGGCTCGACCCACTCATCTGTATCGACCTCGTGTGCCGGGTCTGCAACCCCTATGACCGTACCGGGAAAGGTTGTTGTCTCCAGCAACACATTCCGCGAGATCGAAGACTGCAGCAATTCGTCCGTAGACCTGTGGCTCCCAACAACAGTGTAGAAGGTCAACAGAGCAACGCCCGAGCGATGCAATAGCAGCGTTACAAGCACCTCTTCGTCGGCGAGCATCGAAGACTGCGCGGCAAACGGTTGTAGCTCCAGGCGAATGAAGGGCGACTTTCGAAGATAGATCGGGCTGTAGAGATCCCCATCCGTTGCCGTGAGCGCGCCCAACACCTTGGTCGACTCCACAACAGCTTCGTCCATCTCGCGTATCGGACCCTTGATATGGTCCAAGACCGCGTAAACTTCTGCAGCGAGGGCGTTCCTATCGGCCTGCGGCCGACTGAAGGGATTGATACTGATAGCTCGGTGGCGCATTGCGTGAATCGCCGATCGCGGGCATCTCCGAACCCAGGTCGAAACCTTAAGGTCTCCGCTGACGAGCCTTGGGATCTCAACTATCCCCTGCAGGAATTGGCGATCACGTAGTACCTTACGGAGACTGGGGTCCACGCGCACATTTCTTGCTGGCGGCATATTAGCAGCTTGCGCAACCCCCTCCCGAAGCAACTGATCAGCAAGGGCGTAGACGTCAACGTCAACGGGTAGCGTGAACACGTAGCTGTAAGTCGCACCCACCGCCGCGAAACGCGCTTGGTGAGGTGGGCGACGATGCCACTTTAGCCTCATTTTATCGAGCCTCACATAAAGAGTTAAGGAATGACCGCAGCCTGGCCGGAAGATTGCACCCTTTAAGAGCCCTCACCCCGATCGGGAGTCATCAAGCGCCCCTGACTAGAGCGTTCGCGACTTCCCTCATGTTCGTCACCACCCAGTCAGCACCCGCTCGCCGGAAGGCATCTACTTTCCGGTTCCGATTGGCGTATCCGATTACCTGCACGCCAGCGGCCAGCGCACCCTCTATGTCTGAAAGCGAGTCGCCGATCAGGACACACCGCGCCGCCGGCTCGCCGAGGGAGTGAACGGCTTGCAGGATTGGTTCCGGATTGGGCTTCATGCAGCCCGGATCGGCATATGCGCGCCCGATCACCGGAGAGACATACCCAGCGAGCCGGTGCGCTACAAGGTAGGCGGTAACGGCACCGGCTGAGTTGTTACTGACCGCCGCCACGGAGAGTCCGGCCTGCCGAGCGGCCACAATGACCTCTCGGCCGTACGGCGTTGGTGTGGCGGATTCAATGGCCCGGAGCTCGGCTATGCAGAGCGCGTCCTCCACCGCCTGCGTAACGCTCTGGTCGCCGGTCGCGCCCGTACACCGCAAGACCTCAAGCGGGTCTGGCTCTCTGGCGAGATCCGGCGTCACGTCAACGCCTCGCCGCCGCAGCACGTCAACCAGCTCGGCGGCAACTTTCGGCGCCGGGTACCCGGCGAAGATGCTGCACACCGGTCCATCGAAGTCGAGCAGCACCGCCCCGACCCCGCTGAACAGCCGGCCGAGGTCGGCGCTCATCCGTCGTACCGGTAGGCGATGGTCGACCACACCGAGTCGAACCACTGGCGGGACGCTTCCACGAACTGCGTGCCGTGAGACGCGTCGTCGTCGGTCACCGCGTAGTGGAACAGCGGTACGTCCTTGCCCATGAGGTCGTAGATCGCCATGGGCTCACCCTTGATCGAGACGGTGCGCTCAACGACTGGATAGAAGCCGTAGAAGACCTCTTCCCCGTTCAGGATGTAGAGCTTGAACAGGGGCGACGCTCGGTGCATCCGCACCTCTACCGTGGTTGAGCGAATCAGGCCGAGGTCGCCCAGCTCGGCTACCTGGTCGATGATGCCGTCTGCCGCCCGTCGCGTGATGCGCTCGGCTCGCTCTCGCACCGCCGGATCGTCTGCCTGAGTCTCAGCCCGAGCGGGCAGCGCCATGGGCGCCGTCATGTCAGAGATCAGCACACGCACCGCGATCGTCTCCGGCGCGAGCCTGCCAACCCGCACCTTGTCGAGCGCTTCGGCAAGCGCGTCTCGCAGCGTCTCGCCCGAGAACCCGGCGAAGTCGATGGTGACGTGCGGCTTCTCGAATGCGGCTTCGATATGGGGCCGCAGCTCCACGGCCCGCTGTGTCTGCGCACGAACGAACGCGCCGCTGCCCTGCCGGGACACGATCAGCCGTTCCGCCCGAAGCAGATCCAAGGCTCGCTTGACCATCTCCCGCGCAACGCCGTACCGGGCGGCTAGGTCGTGCGGAAGACATCGACGCGAATGCGACGCGACCGGCGAGATCGAGCGGGCCAGAGCAGGAATGAATGAGACTCACAAAAGAAGCCCGTAACCGGCGTTCTCGCTGGTCACGGGCCTCTTTGTGCACCTGGTGGCGGGTAGAGGATTCGAACCTCTGTAGCTTTCGCGACGGATTTACAGTCCGCTCCCATTGGCCGCTCGGGCAACCCGCCAGGGCACACCACCACGCCGTAACGCGGCAGCGGAGCAAGGATAGCGGTCGCCCCCGGGGGTGTGGCAACCGGGTACCGTCAGAGGGTCGTGGGGCTGGTCAGCGCCGCGACGACCCTGACAGACCGCCGGACAAGCAGGAGCATCAGCATGGCAGCGAACCCGTCGTTCGACATCGTGAGCAAGGTCGACCGGCAGGAGGTCGACAACGCCCTTCGCCAGACGGAGAAGGAGCTTGCCCAGCGGTTCGACTTCCGTGGCACCGGCGCCGAGATCTCCTGGTCGGGAGAGGAGGCGATCAGCCTCCAGGCGGAGACCGAGGAGCGGGTCGCCGCCGCGCTAGACGTGTTCAAGGAGAAGCTGGTCAAGCGGAACATCTCGTTGAAGTCCCTGGACGCGGGTGACCCCCGGGGCTCGGGCAAGATCTTCAAGATCGACGCCAAGGTGATCCAGGGCATCGAGTCGGACAAGGCCAAGGCGATCAGCAAGAAGATCCGCGACGAGGGCCCGAAGGGCGTCCAGGCGCAGATCCAGGGCGACCAGCTCCGGGTGACCGGCAAGAAGAAGGACGACCTCCAGGCCGTCATCACGCTACTCAAGGGCGAGGACTTCGGGGTGGCCCTCCAGTTCACCAACTACCGCTGACCCGGTAGTCAGGCTCCACCCGGCCGGGCGGTCGTCCCCCAACGGGGACGGCCGCCCGCCGCACAAATCCCGGAAGACGGCGGGGCCGCGTACCCCCGAGGGGCGCGCGAGATGGTCAGACGGTGACGGGGTGTTCGGCGCGGGTGGCGGCGGCCTCGGCGCGGGCGATCGGGCCGCCGGGCAGGGCCGCGACGGCGGCCCCGACGCCGACGGCTGCGGCGGCGAAGAGGAACGCCCAGGGCACCCCGCCGGTGTGGTCGACGATCAGGCCGGCGACCGCGCCGCCGGCCGCGCTCGCCGCCACCGACACGGTCACCACCCAGGTGTACGCCTCGTTCAGCATGCCCGTCGGGGTGATCCGTCCGACCAGGGTGTTCTCCAGGGTCAGCGCGGGGGCGATGGTGGCCCCGCCGATCACCAGGGCGACGCCGAGCGACACCGGGCCGGGCATCACCGCGAAGAGCGCCAGGGTGCCGGCCACCGCCGCGAGCAGCCAGGCGAACTGTCGGGTCATGTTGGCCGCCGGGCGGCGTACCCCGAACCAGAAACCACCCACGGCGCTGCCCGCCCCCCAGACGGCGAGCAGCACGCCGGCCAGGCTCTGCGGGTCGTCGGTGGGCTGGTTGCCGGCGAACGCCGGCACGATCACCCCGGCCGCGCCGAAGGCGATGCCGAGGCCCGCCACGCAGACCAGCAGCGCCGGGAAGCCACCCACCCGCAGCGGGCCGAGACCCCGGGCGTGGTGCTCGCGGGCGTGCGGTCGCCAGGCGCGCATCACCCGGCCCAGCGCCACCCCGGCGGTGCCGACCAGGGTCGCCACGGCCGCGCCGACCAGGGCGGCGGCGGCATCCGCCAGCAGGACGAAGCCGGCCACCAGCAGCGGGCCGATGACGAAGACGACCTCGAACAGCGACGTCTCGGCGGCCAACGCGGTGTTGCGCAGTTGGTAGCGGCCGGTCGCCGGGGCGGTCAGGTCGTTCCAGGCCCCCCGGATGGCGGCGGTCAGCGGCGGGTAGGTGGCCCCGGCCACCCCGGCGGCCAGGTAGATCAGGCGCAGGTCGGTGCCGTCGGCGCGGCTCGCCCCGAGCAGCCCGAACAGGGCCAGCGGGTGGGCCACGGCGGTGACCAGCAGCACCGGGGTGGGGCCGACCCGGTCGGCCAGCCGGCCGGCGACCGGGCTGAGCGCGGCACCGGACAGCGCGTAGATGCCGCCGGCCACGGCGGCGAGCGAGTACCGGCCGGTGACCTGCTCCACGACCAGCAGCAACGCCAGCGGGGTCATCCCGATGCCGAGCCGGCCGACGACGCCGAGGAGCAGCAGCAACGGCGCCCCGGGAATCCGCCAGACGCCCAGGTACTGGCGCAGTGCGGCCACGGTGCACCCCCAAGGAGACGATCAGGTAACGAGTCAGAACCCTGTAGACCCTAACGCCGCAGGTCGCTCCGGGAATGGTCGATTCACTCACACCGGGGGCCGCTGACCCGGTGGCGGCGAGAGGGTAACTTGCTGATCGAACCAGATGGATGTGCCCTACAGGTTCATTCCGACGCCGCAGGGAGGTACGGCCGAGCTGATGACCGACGCCGACGCACGGCTCGCGCCGCCCCCCGGCTACCGGGCCCTGTTCCGCCACCCGGTGGCCTCCCGCCTGGTCACCGCCCGGGGCATCTCCGAGCTGGGCGACTTCGTCGGGCTGGCCGCGCTGCTGCTGCTCGCGTACGACCAGACGCAGTCGGTCCTCGGGCCCGCCGCCGTGTACGCCGCCCGCGCCCTGCCGGCCCTGCTTGTCGCCACGGTGTTCAGCGGCTGGCTGGACGTGCCGGCCCGCCGTACCCTGCTGGTCTGGCTCTCGGTGGCCGGCGCGGTACTGATCGCGATCCCCCTCGCGGTGCCCGAGCCGGTGCCGGCGATCGTCGCGGCGGGGCTGCTCGGCGCGGTCCGGGCCGCCTACTCCAGCGTCAACGTGGCGGTCGCCGCCGAGGCGGTCGACGCCGCGCTGCGGCTGCCGCTGTTCGGCCTGACCGCCTTCGCCAACCAGGCCGGTCAGGTGATCGGCCTGGTCGCCGGGGCGAGCATTACCGTGGCGCTCGGCCCCCGGGTGGCGCTCCTGATCGACCTGGTGTCGTTCCTGGTCGCGGCGGTGGTGCTGGCCGGGCTGCCGACCGGGCAGCAGCGGCGGCGCGGTCAGCGCCCACCTGCCACCGCCGGCATCCGGACCATCGCCGGGCACCCGGTGCTGCGCGGCGTCGCCCTGCTCACCCTCGCCACGGTGCTCTCCGGCGCACTGCCCGAGACCCTCGCCCCGAACCTCGCCGGTGGGGCCTGGCGGCCGGTGGTGCTGGCCTCGTCGGCGCTGGGCGGGGCGATCTTCGTGCTGGTGCTGGGGCGCGGCACCTGGCTGGTCCGGCTGACCGGGCAGGTCACCGTGGCCGCCGCCCTGGCCGGGGCGCTGCTGCTGGCCGCCCTCCTGGTCGCCGTGCACGCCCCGGTCTGGGCGCTGGCCTGCGCCAACGCGCTGATCGGCGCGGGCGGCGGTTGGCTGATCGGCGCGCAGGCCACCTTTGCCCGGCTGGCCCCGGTGGAACGGATGGGGCAGGTGGAGGCCACCATCGTGGCCGCCAACATCGTCGTCGGCGGCTGCGGGATCTTCCTGCTCGGGTCGGCCGCCGCGCTGTTCGGGCCCGCCGTGGCGTACCTGCTGGCCGGGGTGCTGCTGCTGGTCGTGGTGCTGCTGACCCGCCCCGACCGGTTGCCGGCCGACACCGGCCCGCAGCCGACCGGCTCCACCCGCTGACACCAGACGACCGCGCCCGCGTCCGGGGCGGACGCGGGCGCGGTCGGTGTCGTTCGGGGTCGGGTCAGCGCTGGAACTGCACCGGCCCGGCGTTGCGGGCCATCTGCTCCAGCCGGGCCACCCGCTCCTCCATCCTGGGGTGGGTGGAGAAGAGCGCGGCGATGCCGCCACCCCGCTTGAACGGGTTGTCGATCATCAGGTGGGCGGTGCTGGTCAGCTGGCCCTGGGCGGGCAGCGGTCGGGCCTGGGTGCCCAGATGGATCTTGCGCAGGGCGCTGGCCAGTGCCAACGGGTCCCGGGTGAGCTGCGCGCCCGAGGCGTCCGCCTGGAACTCCCGGCTCCGGCTGATCGCCAACTGGATCACGGTGGCCGCGATCGGGCCGAGGATGATGGTGAGCAGCAACACCGCCGGGTTCGGGCCGTCCTCGTCGTTGCTCCCGCCCAGCGGGATGAAGAACGCCAGGTTCGCCAGCATGGTGATGATGCCGGCCAGACCGGCCGCCACGCTGGAGATCAGGATGTCCCGGTTGTAGACGTGCGACAGCTCGTGGCCGATCACCCCGCGCAGCTCGCGGTAGTCGAGGATCTCGGTGATCCCGTGGGTGACGCAGACCGCCGCGTTGGCCGGGTTACGACCCGTCGCGAACGCGTTGGGCTGCGCGGTGGGGCTGACGTAGAGCCGGGGCATCGGCTGCCCGGCCTCGGTGGCCAGCTCGCGGACCATCCGGTACAGCTCGGGGAACTGGGCCTCGCTGACCGGTTGCGCCTTCATCGAGCGCAACGCCAGCTTGTCGGACCAGAAGTAGGTCACACCGTTCATCAGCAACGAGACGACGACGGCGATGACGAGGCCGCCGCTCCCGCCGAACCAGTAGCCGACCGCGAGGATCAGCGAGGTCAGCAGGCCCAGCAGCGCTGCGGTCTTCAGACGGTTGTGATGCACGATCGCTCCTTCGGTGCGCGGGTCGCGCGGGACCCGCTGACCGGTACAACGTCACCGGTACCCGTCAACCATCCAGCTCATGACTGGCAGTTGACTGAAGGAAGCTGAAAACCCGCTGAACGCACCGGACACCAGGGACGACCCGGGACACCAGGTCAGTGGGCCACCACGCCAGTGGGCCGGGACCGCACCGGGCCGCCGGGCCGTGACCACAGCGGGCCGCCGGGTCAGCGGGCCGCGAGGTCCAGCACCAGTTGGGGGGCGAAGCCGATCACCACGGCCAGCGCGGTCGCCCCGGCGAGCGCCACGGTGACCGGCCAGGCCGCCCGACCGGACGCGACACCGAGTGCGACCCCGGTGGGCTCCCCGGCCGGCACGGTCGGTGCCCCGGCGGGGGCCGGGGAGGCCGGCAGCGGGGTCGGGTCGGCGTAGAGGGTGGCGGCGAGGCGCAGGTAGTACGCCAGGCCGATCACCGCGTTCAGCGCCACCAGCAGGGCCAGCCAGCCGGCCCCGCCGTCCAGCAGCGCCCGGACCACAGTCACCTTGGCGAACAGCCCGGCCAGCCCGGGAGGCAGGCCGGCCAACCCGACCAGGGCCAACGCGAACGCCGCCCCGGCCCAGGGCCGCCGCCGGGCCACTCCGCGCAGGTCCGCCACCGTGCCGCCGTCCGCACCGGCCGGGCGCAGCGCCACGAGCGCCGCGAACGCCGCCAGCTCCACCACCACGAAGAAGACCGCGTACGCCACCGCGGCGGCGTACGCCCCGGCCCGGACGTCGTCGCCCCGGCCGGCGGTCAGCGCCAGCACCCCCAGCGGAGCCAGGATGTAACCGGCCTGGGCCACCGACGACCAGGCGAGCAACCGCACCGTACGCCGCTGGCGCAGCGCCACCAGGTTGCCCACGGTCATGGTGAGCACCGCCAGTAGGGCGAGCACCGGGCCGGTCACCTCGGCCGGCAGTGCCCGTTGCACCACCGCGAGCAGGGCCACCACCCCACCCAGCTTCGACGCGGTGGACAGGTAGGCCGCCACCGGCAGCGGCGCGCCGTCGTAGGTGGCCGGCGCCCAGGCGTGGAACGGCACCGCCGCCACCTTGAAGGCCAGCCCGAGCACCACCAGCGCCACCGCCGCCGGGATCAACGGCAGGTCGGGCGCATCGGCCAGCAACCCGCCGAGCCGGTCCAGGTGCAGGCCGCCGGTCGCCGCGTAGAGCAGGGCCGCGCCGAGCAGGGTGACGGTCGTCGCCACCACGCTCACCACGAAGAAGGTGACAGCCGCCTCGGCGCTGGCCAGGCTGCCCCGGCGCAGGCCGACAAGCACGTACAGCGGCAGGGTCAGGGTCTCCAGGGCGACGATCAGGGTGATCAGGTCGCCGGCCGCGGCGAGCACCACGCCACCGGTCATCGAGCAGGCCAGCAGGAAGCAGTACTCGCCGACAGGTGTCGGACCGCCGCGCAGCAGCGGACCGGAGAGCCCGAGCACGCCCAGGGTGAGCAGGGCGAACACCCCGGCGATCAGGGCCGCCCGGCCGTCGAACACCCACGAGCAGTCGGCACCGACGCAGAACGTCCGCCGGGTGCCGGCCGCGCCGACCACCACCGCGCCGACCCCGGTGGCGACGACGCCCGCGCACGCCACGGCCACCGTCGCGCCGGCCCGGCCGACCAGCAGATCCGCCAGCAACACGAGTACGGCGGTGCCGGCCGCCAGGTACGCCGGCAGCAACGCCACGTTGTCGACGCTCTGCACCAGACTCACCGAAGCACCTCACTCACCGGAGCTTGCCCTTCGTTCGCGACTGCGGGGCTCCGCTGCGCTCCACTCCTCGCGCTCACCGGAGCTTGCCCTTCGTTCGCGACTGCGGGGCTCCGCTGCGCTCCACTCCTCGCGCTCACCGGACCGACCTTCCGCTCGCGACTGCGGGGCTCCGCTGCGCTCCACTCCTCGCGCTCACCGAACCACCCCCACCAGGGCGTCCACCGGGCCGGTGGCGTAACCGAGGACCAGGGTGGGCACCAGGCCGACGGCGAGGGCGAGCAGCACCAGCGGCACCCAGGCGGTCAGCTCCACCCCGGCCAGGGCGGGGGTGAACCGGCCGACCACCGGGCTCGGCCGCCCGTGGGTCACCCGGCGCAGCAACCGCAGGAAGTACGCGGCGGTGAGCGCCCCGCCGACCGCCGCCAGCACCGCCAGGGTGGTCCACAGCGGCCCGCCCCGCTCGACGGCGGCGACCACGGCGAACGCCTCACCCCAGAAACCCGCCAACCCGGGCAGGCCGAGCGACGCGACCGCCGCGAAGCCGAGCAGCCCGGCCAGCCGGGGCGCGGTCTCCCGCAGCCCGGACAGCTCGGCCAGCGCCCCGGTGTGCGCCCGGTCCTTGACCGCCCCGGCGAGGAAGAACAGCAGCCCGGTGATCACCCCGTGCGCCACGTTGCCGATCAGCGCCGCCTGGATGCCGGTGGCGGTCAGCGTCGCCACCCCGAGCAGCACGAACCCCATGTGCCCGACGCTGGAGTAGGCGATCAGCCGCTTCAGGTCCTCCTGCGCCAGGCAGACCAGCGAGCCGACCAGGATCGCCGCGACGGCCAGCACCCCGAGGACCGGCGCGGCCCAGCGGGCACCCTCCGGGGCCACCCCGACCGCGACCCGGATCAGGCCGTACGTGCCCATCTTGAGCAGCACCCCGGCGAGGATGACGCTGCCGACGGTGGGGGCCTGGGTGTGCGCGTCGGGCAGCCAGGAGTGCAGGGGCCAGAGCGGTGCCTTCACCGCGAACGCCAGCCCGAGCAGGGTGAACGCGGCCAACTGGGTGCCCCGGGACAACCCCGCCCCACCGGTCAGCGCGACGAGGTCGGCGGTGCCGGCGGCGGCCACCACCACGAACACGCCGACCAGCAGCAGCACCGAGCCGAAGAGCGTGTAGAGGGCGAACTTGCGGGCCGCCGCACGGGCCGCCTCGCGGGCCGGCAGGTCCGCACCGGTGCCGCCCCAGCCGGCGATGATCGCGTACATCGGCAGCAGGACGACCTCGAAGAAGACGAAGAAGAGCACCAGGTCGAGGGCGAGGAAGGTGCCCAGGATGCCCACCTCGACCACCAGCAGCAGCGCCACCAGCGCCCGGCCGCTCCCCCCGCCCTCGGGCACCCGGCGCACCGTGTAGCCGCAGCAGAGCAGGGTGAGTAGCGCGGTGAGCACCACAAGCGGCCAGGAGATGCCGTCCACCCCGAGGTGGAAGCGCAGGTCGAGGCCGGGCACCCAGGGCAGGTCGACCTGGTGCCAGGGCTGCACGGCGGGGGCCGGGCCGTAGCCGAACCAGCCGTGGTCGCCGAGCACCAGCAGCACCGCCCCGACCAGGGTCAGCCCGGCGACCGCCGTGCCGAGCAGCCGGGCCGCCCGCTCCCCGGGCACGACGGCGACCAGCGCCGCCCCCACCGCCGGCAACGCCAGCACCGCGACCAGCAACACCTGTCCCAAGCTCATGAGGAGACTCCGATCAGGGCGGCGGCCAGGCCGATCAGCAGGGCACCGGCCAGCACCGCCGCCGTCGCGCGGGGCAGCGCCGCCCGGTGCAGCGCGGCCAGCCCGGCACCGAGCGCGGACGCGCCCCGGCCCACCCCCTCGACCAGGCCGTCCACCCCCACCTCGTCACCGGTACGCGCCACCCGGGCCAGCGCCGTCGTGGGGCGTACGACCAGGGTGTGCTGGAGGTCGTCGAGGCGGAAGGCGCGGGCGAACACCGGCCGCAGCGGACCCAGCGCGCGGGCCGGGTCGGCGGCCGGATCCCGCCGCCAACCGGCCCAGGCCAGTCCCGCGCCGGCCAGCAGCAGCACGAGCGGCAGCAGCAGTGCCGGACCGAGGTGGACCAGCACCTGGTCCCCGGGCGGGAGGGTGGGCACCGTCGGGAAGAAGAGGCGGTGCCAGAACCACCTGGTGAAGCCCGCCAGCCCGAGCAGCGTGGCCGGGACGGCCAGCAGCAGCACCGGCCAGCGCATCAGGGCCGGCGGGTCGTGCGGGTGCAGCAGCGGCAGCCGGGGCTCGCCGAAGAACGCGCGCAGCAGCAGCCGGGTGGCGTACGCGGCGGTCAGCAGCACCCCGAGCAGCCCGGCCAGCCAGACCAGCCAACCGACCCAGGCCGGGGCGGGACCGGTGCCGTCGAGCGCGGCCGACTCGGCGGCGGCGAGCACCCCGTCCTTGCTCCAGAAGCCGGACAGCGGCGGCACCCCGGCCAGCGCACCCAGGCCGATCAGCGTGCACCAGAAGGTGACAGGCATGCTGCGGCGCAGCCCGCCCATCCGGGACAGCAGGGTGGTGCCGACGGCGTGGATCACCGCACCGGCGGCGAGGAACAGCAGCGCCTTGAACGCGGCGTGGGTGAGCAGGTGGAACAGCGCGGCGGCCGGGGAACCGACGGCGAGCGCGCCCGTCATGTAGCCGATCTGGGAGACCGTCGACCAGGCGAGCACCCGCTTCAGGTCGTCCTGGGCGGTGGCCGCGAACGCGCCGAGCAGCAGGGTGATCGAGGCGAGCACCCCGAGCACCGCCAACGCCACCGGGGCCTGGGTAAACAGCGGGTAGAGCCGGGTCACCGCGTAGACCCCGGCGGCGACCATGGTCGCGGCGTGGATCAGCGCGGAGATCGGGGTCGGGCCGGCCATCGCGTCCGGCAGCCAGGTGTGCAGCGGGAACTGGGCGCTCTTGCCGGCCACCCCGGCGAGCAGCAGCAGGCAGGCAGCGGTCAGGGTGCCTGCGGAATAGTCGTGGGCGAGCACGTCGGCGATCCGGAAGCTGCCGGCCGAGACGCCGAGCAGCGCGATGCCGAGCAGGAAACCGACGTCACCCGCCCGGGTGACCAGGAACGCCTTCATCGCGGCGGCCGGGGCCTCGGGCAGCCGGCGGTCGTGGGCGATCAGCAGGTAGGAGCAGAGGCCCATCACCTCCCAGCCGACGAGCAGCAGGATCAGGTCCCCGCTGACCACCACCAGCAGCATCGCGGCGGTGAAGAGGCTGATCTGCGCCGCATAGGGCGGGTAGCGGTGGTCCACCTCGACGTCGTCGTGCGGGCCGCGCCGCAGATAGGCCACCGAGTAGACCTGCACCGCCAGCGCCACCGCCGCCACCGCGACCGCGACCAGCGCGGCGGCACCGTCCAGCCGTACCCCGAGGGTGACCCGCAGCCCACCCAGGTCGATCCAGGTGGTGGTGGTCTCCACCGGGTCGCCGAGCCGCACCAGCAGCAGCACCGCGACCAGCAGCGCGCCGGCCGCGCCGGCCACCCCGAGGCCGATCGCCGCCCGCCGGGCCGCGTCCTCCCCGGTGGCCGCGCCTTCCCTGCTGGCCGGTCCCTTCGGCGCCGGCGGCAGCAGCAACCCGAGCAACCCGGCAACCAGTGGTACGAGGGGCAGTGCCGCCCCGAGCAGCCCGGTCACCTGTCGACCTCCGTCCGCTCGCCGCCCGAACCGACCCCGGCCCGGTCGACGGCCGACCCGACCCGGTCGACGGCCGGCTCGGTGAGCGGTACGTCGTCCACGGTGACGCTGGCCCGGAGCCGGTAGAGCTGGAGCACGATGGCCAGCCCGACCCCGATCTCGGCGGCGGCCAGCACGATCACGAAGAGCGCGAAGACCTGCCCGGAGTGCGGCAGCACGGCCTGCACCGTGGTGTCCGCGGTGACCAGGATCAGGTTGACCGCGTTGAGCATCAACTCCACAGCCATCAGCACCAGCACCGCGTTGCGCCGGCGCAGCACGCCGTAGACGCCCAGGCCGAACAGCAGCGCCGCGGTGACGTACGGGATGACCGGCCTCACCGGATTTCCCCTGTTCGCGACTGCGGGGCGGCAGCGGGGCGGCGGCCGATGTCCGGGCGGGACAGGATGATCGCGCCGACCAGGGCGGCCAGCAGCAGCACCGACAGCACCTCGAACGGCAGCACCCAGGAGCGGAACACCTGCTCGCCGATGCCCTCGGCGGTGCCCGCCGCCGGCAGCTCCACCGTCGACAGGCGGAACGCGTCGACAAGCAGCGCGGCCAGCCCCAGCCCGGCACCGCCGCCGATCAGCGCCGCCGGCCAGCCCGGCCGGTCCAGGTCGTCGGAGGCCCCGATCGGGGCGCGGGTCAGCATCACCGCGAACAGCAACAGCACCACCACCGCGCCCACATAGATCAACACCTGCACCCAGGCCACCAGCTCGGCGGTGAGCACCAGGTAGTCGCCGGCCAGCGCGCCCAGGCAGAGCACCAGGTAGAGGCCCGCCCGGACCAGGTGCTTCGTGGCGACCACCAGCACACCCGACCCGACCGCCACCGCGCCCAGGGCGAGCAGCAGCACGTCCGCACCGGTCACCGCGAGGCACCTCCGTCGCCGGCAGAACCGGGCTCGGGGGCGGGGCCGGGCTCCGGGCTCTGAGCGGGCGCGGGGCCGGGCTCGGGGGCGGTGCGGGGGGCGGCGGGGGCGGGGGCGGACTCGGGGCGTACCACGGTGGGGCGGGCGGCGGAGCTGGTCGGGGCGGCGGCCTTGCGCGCGGCGGTGGTCTCCTCCTTGGCCGGCTCGCCGTGCGGGTCGTGCGCGGGCGGCGGCGGCACGGTGGCCATCCACTGGCCGAGGTGGTCCTTGTCGTGCAGCAGGTTCTTGATGTCGTACTCGGCGTACTCGAACTCCGGCGACCAGTAGAGCGCGTCGAACGGGCAGACCTCGATGCAGATGCCGCAGTACATGCAGAGCGAGAAGTCGATGTCGAACTTGTCGAGGACGTTGCGCTGGCGGGGGCGGGCCGCGCCGGCCACCGCCACCTCCTCCTTGTGCGAGTCGATGTAGATGCACCAGTCGGGGCACTCCCGGGCGCAGAGCATGCAGACCGTGCAGTTCTCGGTCAGCAGCGCGATCACGCCCCGGGAGCGGGGCGGCAGCTCGGGGGCGACGTCCGGGTACTGCTGGGTGGTCGACCGGCGGGTCATCGTCTTCAACGTGACCGCCAGCCCCTTCACCAGCCCTTCGCCGGGAATGCCGCCGCGCTCGCTCACCGTGTCGCCCTGATGCGCTCGCTCATGGGCTCATCCTGCCCTGTGGCCACGGCGCGCGCGACCACCACCCGGCGTTTGCCGGCGCTACCGTGACAGCCGGGGAGAACGACGCACCGGAAAGGACCGACCGATGACCGCCGCGTTGCGAAGCGACCAGCCACCCGAGGGCGGTTGGACGACCGACCATCTGGACGCGCTGCCCGAGGACGGCCGCCGCCGCGAACTTCTCGATGGAGTGCTGATCCTGCCCGTCTCCCCCACCCGCATCCACCAGACCATCGCCGGCCGCCTGATGGTCGCGCTCGAAGAGGAATGCCCCGACGACTACGACGTGACCCAGGCCGTGGAGGTGCGGATCAACCGGACCCGCTCCTTCATCCCCGACGTGCTGGTGACCACGTCCACCGCCGCCGCCCGCGAACCGTCCCGGTACGAGGCGCACGAGGTGGTGCTGGCCGTCGAGATCGTCTCCCCCGGCACCCGGTCCATCGACCGGGTGCTCAAGCCGACCCTGTACGCGCAGGCCGGCATCCCGTTCTACTGGCGGATCGAGGTGGAGGACGACGGCCTGGTCGTGCACACCTACAAGATCGACGCGGTGAACGAGGCCTACGTCGAGACCGGGCGGTGGACGAAGTTCGTCGACACCGGGGAGCCGTTCCCGGTGAACCTGTCGGTCGCCCGGATCACGCCCCGGCGTCGGTGAGCGGCGGCAGCATCTCCACGCCCAACTGTTGCAGCAGTTGGAACAGCTCGTTGACGCTCCACACGTCGACGATCCGGCCGGCGGCGTCGAAGCGCAGGAACGTCGCCCCGGAATAGCTGACCACCTGCCCGGTCGGCGGCACCGGGCCGAACTGTCCCGCCTGGGTGCCGGCGGCCCGCCAGCGCAGCGCCACCCGCTCCCCGGTCGCCACCACGTCCACCAGCTTGTAGCGCAGGTCGGGGAAGGCGGCCCGGCGGTCCCGGTGCCAGGCCAGCACCGCCGCCGGGCCGGTGCCGCCGAGCCCCGGGCACCCCTCGGCGACCAGCTCGTACGCCGACTCCTCGCGGCCGGCGTTCCACACGTCGGCCACGAACCGCCGGGCCACCGCCTCCACGTCGATCATCCGGGCAGCGTAACCAGCCCGCCCGCCGGGCCGACGCCCGCAGGAGAGGTATCCGGGGGCCGACGCCCGGGGCGGACCCCCGCGTTCGGGGACTACGCCCGGTGCCGGGACCGGCACTCGGGGGGCCGAGGGCGCGGAGATCAGTCAGGATGGGGCGGAGACACGAACGACGCAGACTCTGGGGGCGACGTGGGCGACGAGGCAGGCACGACGACCGGTGGCAAGTACGTCGAGCCGGGCGGTGAGTTCACCCGCGACCAGCGGTACATCGCCACCCGGATCACCGCCGACGGGCGGGACGGCTATCCGGTCGAGCCGGGCCGTTACCGGCTGGTGGTCAGCCGGGCCTGCCCGTGGGCCAACCGCATGATCATCGTACGGCGGCTGCTCGGGTTGGAGGAGGCGCTGCCGATGGCGGTGGCGGGGCCGACCCACGACGCCCGGAGCTGGACCTTCGACCTGGACCCGGGCGGGCGGGACCCAGTGCTCGGCATCGAACGGCTGGCGGACGCGTTCTTCGCCCGGTTCCCCGGTTACGAGCGCGGGATCACCGTGCCGGCGATCGTCGACGTGCCGACCGGGCAGGTGGTCA
Source organism: Micromonospora sp. NBC_00421 (assembly GCF_036017915.1). Taxonomy (NCBI): domain Bacteria; kingdom Bacillati; phylum Actinomycetota; class Actinomycetes; order Micromonosporales; family Micromonosporaceae; genus Micromonospora; species Micromonospora sp. NBC_00421. Next base: position 6,543,284 of record NZ_CP107929.1, on the reverse strand, counting down.
CCAACGACTACGCGCAGATGACCCTGGACCTGTCCACCGAGTGGACGGCGTACCACCGGGAGGGCGCCCCGCAGCTCTACCCGGAGGCGCTGCGCGCCGAGATCGACGAGGTGAACGCGGTGGTGTTCGCCGACGTCAACAACGGCGTGTACCGGTGCGGCTTCGCCGGCTCGCAGAAGGCGTACGAGAAGGCGTACCGGCGGTTGTTCGACCGGCTGGACTGGCTCAGCGACCGGCTCACCAACCAGCGTTACCTGGTCGGCGACACCATCACCGAGGCAGACGTGCGGCTGTTCACCACGCTTGTCCGCTTCGATCCGGTCTATCACGGCCACTTCAAGTGCAACAGGCAGAAGCTGAGCGAGATGCCGGTGCTGTGGGCGTACGCGCGGGATCTGTTCGCCACCCCCGGCTTCGGTGACACCATCGACTTCGACCACATCAAGCGGCACTACTACGAGGTGCACCGGGACATCAACCCGACAGGCGTGGTCCCCCTCGGCCCGGACCTCGTCAACTGGCTCTCCCCCCACGGCCGGGAAACCCTCGGCGGCCACCCCTTCGGCAAAGGCACTCCCCCCCAACCTCCCCTCCCCACCGAACAGGTCCCCCCCTCGCACACCCCGATCGGCTGACCCCGAGACCGACAGGCTGTCGATCATGGAGTTGTGGTGGCCCGCAAAGGTCTCGAACCAGCGCCAAGCGCCCACCACCACTCCATGATCGACACGGTGGTGGGCATGGGGGTGGGCACGGGGGTGGGCACTGAGAGGTGTCGCACATTCACGTGGGGTGTTCAAGAGTTAACACGATGGTCAATATAACCTGTTCAACTAGGGGGGTTCGGTGCCGCGATCTGCGGGCGGCTTCGGGCAGCACTGTCCTTTGTGGACTCCCCTGTTGAGAGGAACGAGCCTTGCGCAAGCTGGGTAGCACAGCCGCACGTCTGGGCGTACTCGCTGGTGTCCTCGCCGGTGCGCTCGCCACCACCCACGCCGCCGTCGCGGCCCCGGGCACTCCCGGCCCGGGGCGGGCCGCGCCCGCGCCGCTGCTGGCCGGTGGCCCGGAGGCCGCGCCGGACCGGTACATCGTCGTCCTCTCCGACAAGCCGGGCAGCGGCGAGCGCACCGCCCGCCTCGCCCGGACCAGCCAGTCCGCCGCCACCGCCGAGCGGGCCGGCGGCACCGTGCTGAACCGCTACACCCAGGTCCTCGACGGGTACGCCGCCGTCCTGCCACCGGCCGCCCTCGCCGCCGTCCGCAGCGACCCGAGCGTGCAGTACGTGGAGCGGGACACCCGCATCCACGGCGGGCTGACCAGCACCACCCCCAGCGGGGCCGGCCAGGCACCCGTCCGGACCGGGAAGTCGGCCCAGGCCGGCACCACGCCGCGCGGGAAGACGGCAGCCGGTGGGGTGTCGATCCAGGCGGTGCAGAGCAACCCGCCGTCCTGGGGGCTGGACCGCATCGACCAGCGCAACCTGCCGCTGAGCAACAGCTTCGGCTACACCTCGACCGGTTCCGGGGTGACCGCCTACATCGTCGACTCCGGCATCCGGGCCACCCACGTCGACTTCGGCACCCGGGCCGCCGGGGTCTACGACGCGGTAGGCGACGGCAACGGCACCAACGACTGCCACGGCCACGGTACGCACGTCGCCGGCACCATCGGCGGGACCACCTACGGGGTCGCCAAGTCGGTGACCCTCCGGGCGGTCCGGGTCCTCCAGTGTGACAACTCAGGGTGGAGCACCGACCTGATCGAGGGGGTCGACTGGCTGGCCACCAACCACGCGACCACCTCGGTGGCGAACTTCAGCCTCCAGGGCTACGGCACCTCCGCCAACACCTCGATCGAGAACCTGATCGACCACGGGGTGTACCCCGTCTTCATCGCCAACAACTTCAACACCGACGCCTGCACCAACGGCCCCCGCTCCACCCGGGGGATCACCGTCGCGGCGACCGACATCAGCGACAACCGGGCCTCGTTCTCCAGCTACGGGACCTGCGTCGACATCTTCGCCCCGGGGGTGGACATCACCTCCGCCGGCATCGCCTCGAACACGGCCGTGGCCAGCGGCTGGTCCGGCACCTCGATGGCCGCCCCGCACGTCACCGGCTGGCTGGCCCGCTACCGGCAGACCAACCCGACGGCCACCCTCGCCACGGCCAAGAGCGCGCTGATCGCCGCCGCCACCACCGGCAAGGTGGTCAACCCGGGCACCGGCTCCCCCAACCGCCTGCTCTACGCCGCGCCGTGACGCGTGCCGGCGGGGCCCCGGGTAGCCGCCCGGGACCCCGCCGGACCCGACCTCGACCCGCACCGAGCCGGGCGTCCGGTGATCCCGGACGCCCGGCTCAGTGCAACGACAGGCGTACGGCGGCGGTCAGCACCAACTGGGCCAGCGCCGCCGGCACCAGGACCAGCCAGCACAGTCGTTGGAGCTGGTCCTCCCGCAGTCGGGGGAACGACACCCGGAGCCAGATGATCACGAACGAGACGGCGAAGACCTTCAGCAGGGTCCACAACCACCCGAGCTGGGCGTCGGCGAACGGCCCCTGCCAGCCACCGAGGAAGAGCACGGTGGTCAGCGCGGCGATCACCACGATGCCGACGTACTCGGCGAGCAGGAAGAACGCGAACCGCAGCCCGGTGTACTCGGTCATGTAACCGAAGACCAGCTCGGAGTCGGCCACCGGCATGTCGAACGGGGGCCGCCGGATCTCGGCCAGCCCGGCAACGAAGAAGACGATCATCGCGGGCGCCTGCCAGAACAGCCACCACGGCTGCCACGCCTCGACGATCCCGCCGAGGCTCAGCGTCCCGGCCGCCATCGCCACCGAGGCGGCGGCCAGCACCAGCGGCAGCTCGTAACCGAGCAGCTGGGCCGCCCCGCGCAACCCGCCGAGCAGGCTGTACTTGTTGGCCGAGGCCCACGCCGACATCAGCACCGCCACCACGCCGACCCCGACCACCGCCAGGACGAAGAACAGCCCGATGTCCAGCGGCTGCCCGACCAGGTCGTCCGGGCCGAGCGGGATCACCAGCAGCACCAGCAGATAGGGCACCAGGGCCACCACCGGGGCCAGCCGGAACACCGCCCGGTCCGCCTCGCGCGGGGTGATGTCCTCCTTCTGGACGAACTTGATCCCGTCGGCGACGAGCTGCGCCCAGCCGTGGAAACCACCGGCGTACATCGGACCGAGCCGGCCCTGCATGTGCGCCATCACCTTGTGCTCGGCCTGGCCGACGATCAGCGGCAGGGTGAGGAAGGCGACGAGCACCCCGCCGATCCGGATCACCAGCTCCAACCAGGTCGGCATCAGGCCGTACCCCCCTCGTCGCCGCCCTGGCCGCCGCGCGCCGGGCCGCCGGTCGGGCCGCCGGGGGTCGGGCCGCCGGTCGCCGCGGGTCCGTCGGAAGCCGGGCGATCGGTGGCTGCCGGGCCGTCGCCGGCAGCGCCGGGGCGGGGGGTACGCGGCGGACGGGCCCCCGGGGCGGATCGGGCCGGACGCTCCCGGGGCGGGCGGGCCGGGGCCGTCCCGGCAGCCACCGTCACCGGACCGGCCGGGGCCGGCACCACGCCCCACTCCCCCGGGGCGGGCACCCCGGGCGGGCGGACCGCCCGGCGACCGCCACCGGCCTCGGACTCGCCCGGCTCCTTCGCCCCCGGCCACGGTTTCGCCACCCGGGAGGCGAGCACGAACTCCTTGCGCAACGGGTGCCCCTCGAACTCCGGCGGAAGCAGCAGCGGGGTCAGCCCCCGGTGGCCGGCGAAGTCGACGCCGAACATCTCGTGGGTCTCCCGCTCGTGCCACGCCGCCCCGGGGAAGACGTCGACCACCGACGCCACAGTCGGTGTCTCCCTCGGCACCCGGGTCCGCAGCAGCACCCCGTGCCGGTGCCGGGTCGACCACAGGTGGACCACGATGTCGAAGCCGCCGGCCAACTCGTCGACGGCGGAGAGCCAGTCGAAGAAGTCGCAGCCCAGCTCGGCGTCGTCGCGTACCGCGCGGAGCGTGTCCGCCCAGGCCGTCGGGGGTACGTCGACGGTGGCCCGGGCATGGGCCTGCCCGCCGGACACCGACGCGGTCGCCTCGACCGGCGTGAGCAGCGCGACCACCCGCCGACCGACCTCTTCCGGAGTCATGCGGTCGATCCTATGGCCCTGGGCCCGGCCCCGGGTGCGCCCGTCCGGTCGTCCGCGCCCGACGGACATCTGCGTGGGCCGAGCGGGCGGGCTTCTGTGCCTCTGCCCGGCGGGCCGGCGCCCGGCGTCTGCCGCTTGCCAGGCGGGGCCTGGGCGGGCATCTGCGTGGGCCGAGCCGGGCTTTCCGTGCCTCTGCCCGGCGGGCCGGGGTGGGGCATCTGTGGCGCCTGCCGGGGCAGGGCTGGGCCGGGCATCTGTGGCGTTGCCGAGCGGGCCGGGGCCGGGCGGGGAAAGATGGGGCCGTGCGCGCTGTGACGGTGACTCCCGGGGTCCGCGACTCGCTGCGACTGGTGCAGGACTGGCCCGAGCCGGCGGCCGAGGAGGGCGCCATCCTGGTCGAGGCGCTCGCCGTCGGCATCTGCGGCACCGACCAGGAGATCATCGCCGGGGACTACGGCGAGGCCCCGCCCGGCCAGCGGGAACTGGTGCTCGGTCACGAGTCGCTCGGCCGGGTGCTGGAGGATCCGTCCGGCACCCTGCAGGCCGGTGACCTGGTGGCCGGCGTCGTCCGGCACCCCGACCCGGTGCCCTGCCCGAACTGCGCGGTCGACGAGTGGGACATGTGCCGCAACGGCCGGTACACCGAACACGGGATCAAGGGGCTGCCCGGCTTCGCCCGGGACCGGTGGCGGGTGCAACCCAAGTTCGCCGTCGGGCTGGACCCGGTCCTCGCCCCGGTCGGCATGCTGCTGGAGCCGGCGAGCGTGGTGGCGAAGGCGTGGGACCACATCGCGCAGATCGGCACCCGGGCCGAGTGGAAGCCGCAGACCGTGCTGGTCACCGGAGCCGGGCCGATCGGGCTGCTGGCCGCCCTGCTGGCCGTCCAACGGGGGTTGTCGGTGCACGTGCTGGACCGCAGCACCACCGGCCCGAAACCGGACCTGGTCCGGGCGCTCGGCGCGACGTACCACACGGTGTCGGTGAACGAGCTGGACTTCGAGCCGGACGTGGTGGTCGAGTGCACCGGAGCACCGACGGTGGTGCTGGACGCCATGTGCAAGGTCGGCCCGGCCGGGATCGTCTGCCTGACCGGGGTGTCCAGTGGGGGCCGGACCATCGACTTCGACGCCGGGGCGCTCAACCGGGCGCTGGTGCTGGAGAACAACGTGGTGTTCGGCTCGGTCAACGCCAACCGGCGGCACTGGGAACTGGCCGCCCGGGCGCTCGCCCAGGCCGACCAGTCCTGGCTGAACTCGCTGATCACCCGTCGGGTGCCGGTGTCGGCGTACGCGCAGGCGTACGCGCACGCCGACGAGGACATCAAGGTGGTGCTGGAGTTCGGCCAGTGATCCCCGGTGGTGCGGCTCAGATGCCGGGGAGCCGGCCGTTACGGAACAGGTCGACGAAGAGCTGGTGGTCGGTGCGGGCCCGGACCCCGTACGCGTGGGCGAACTCGACCAGGTGCCCGACGAAGCCCTCGGTGTCCTCGCCGATCGCCGCGACGATCGCCTCCTCGGTGGAGTAGTCCACCAGGTCGTGACTGGACTCGTCGTCGGCGACCGAGTGCATCCGGGCCACCGCCCGGCCCAGGTCGGCGAGCACCCCGGCCAGTTCCTCGGGCTCGTTGACGTCCGACCAGTCCAGGTCGGCGGCGTACGGGGAGACCTCGGCGACGAGCTGACCGGCCCCGGCCAGCTCGGTGAAGCCCAGCCACGGGTCGGCGTGCGCCTGCAACGCCCGTTGCGACTCGGCCGTCCGGTGGCCCTGGTGCCGGAAGTAGCCCCGGACCCGTTCGTCGTCGACATGCCTGGCCACCGCTGGCACCTGCGCCTGCTTCATGTAGATGACCACGTCGTTCTCCAACGCCTCGGTGTGCCCCTCCAGCAGCAGGTTGTACGACGGCAGCCCGGCCGAACCGATGCCCACCCCCTTGCGCAGCACCACGTCCTTGATCTGGGTGGCGACCGGACGCAACCGGGCCGTCGCCTCGGGCAACGTGCCCAGGTACCCGGTGAACGCGGCGCAGACCTGCTCCCGGGTCTCCCCGTCGATCTCGTAGACCCCGTCGCCGAGGGCGAACCGCCGCTCGTAGTTGTCGACGGTGGTCTGCGCGGCCAGCAGGTCGACCCGGGTGCTCAGCCGGGCCTGCTGGAGCACCCGGCGCAGCACCCCGTCGGCGTTGTCCAGGGTGATCGACCCGATCGCGTCGTCCCCACCGGCGGCGATGGCCCGCAGCTCGGTCAGGTACGACCGGGCGAAGCCGGTGACCAGCTCACCGATCGCCCGGTCGGACAGCGCCTTGGCGTAGCCGAGCAACGCCACGCTGGCCGCAAGCCGCTTGAGGTCCCAGGAGAACGGCCCGACGTACGCCTCGTCGAAGTCGTTGACGTTGAACACCAGGTGCCCGGAGCCGTTCATGTAGGTGCCGAAGTTCTCGGCGTGCAAGTCGCCGTGGATCCACACCCGGCTGGTCCGCTCGTCGAGGAACGCGTCGTCGGCGAAGTCGCCGCGCTGGTCGGCGTAGAACAGCGCGGCGCTGCCCCGGTAGAAGGAGAACGGCGACGCCGCCATCTTGCGGAACTTGCGACGGAACGCCGCCGGATCGAGCGCCATCGACGCGCCGAACTCCTCGCTCAACACGTCGACGATGAAGGCGGACCGCTTGTCCGCAGAGTCGTTCATGCCCGCACGCTAACCCCCACCCACCACCCCACCCTCCCCATCCCCGGCGCCCCGCCCTGTCCCCCGCGCCCAGCCCTGTCCCCCGCGCCCAGCCCTGTCCCCCGCGCCCAGCCCTGTCCCCCGCGCCCAGCCCTGTCCCCGGCGCCCCGCCCTGTCCCCGGCGATCAAGAGGTTTACGTCAACATTCCGCCGAAAGCTGACCCAAACTTCTTGATCACCGCGCCGAGCGACAACCGGATCACTCGGCCTGCCCCACCGGCGCTGCCCCGCCAGCGCTGGCTGGGCTGGGGCTGGCTGGGCTGGTGATCAAGAGGTTTGGGTCAAGATTCGGGGTGGAGGTGACGTAAACCTCTTGATCACCGGGGACAGCTCGGGGGTGGGAGGCAGCGGGGGGGGGTGGGAGGCAGCGCGGGGGGTGGGAGGCAGCGCGGGGGGTGGGAGGCAGCGCGGGGGGTGTCGGGCCGGTTCTTGGGTCAGGGGGTGGGTGGGCGGACCGGGGGGGCGGTGAGGGACTCGACCGGGCGCGGGACTACGCCGTCGGAGGGGGTGACGTCCGCCAGTGGGGCGAGGGGGTCGGTGCGGTCGACGCCGCCGATGCCGGACCGCTCGGCGGCGATCTTCTCCTGGAGGCGGAGGATGCCGTGCAGCAGCGCCTCCGGCCGGGGCGGGCAGCCGGGCACGTAGACGTCGACCGGGATGAGCTGGTCGACGCCCTTGGTCACCGAGTACGAGTCCCAGTACGGGCCGCCGCAGTTGGAGCAGGCACCGAAGGAGATCACGTACTTCGGCTCGGGCATCTGGTCGTACAGCCGCTTGATCGCCGGGGCCATCTTGTCGGTAACCGTGCCGGAGACCACCATCAGGTCGGCCTGCCGGGGGCCGTGGGCGAACGGGATGACGCCGAGCCGGATGAAGTCGTGCCGGCCCATGCTGGTGGCGATGAACTCGATCGCGCAGCAGGCCAGGCCGAAGTTGAACACCCAGAGCGAGTAACGGCGACCCCAGTTGAGCACGAACCGGATCGGCTCGCCGAGCACTCCCGGCAACTGCACGACCGCCTCCCGTCCCGTCCGGCCGGGCGGCGACCGTCCGTCGCCGTGGCCGCTGCGCTGTCTCCCAATGGACAGTCAACCACAGCGTCGGGCGCAACCACCGGGGCCGGCCGGGGCTCTTACCCCTGTGACGGCGGGCCGCACCTCGGGTGCGCAGCGCCGGCAACCACGGGGAGGACGAGTGACTGTGACGAGAGGCATGCGGGTCGGTGATCCACCACCGGACTCCGGACCCGAACCGCCGCAACTGACCTTCGACGGGTTCTACCACGCCCACTTCCGCGGGCTGGTCGTCCAGCTCACCGCCTACACCGGCGACCTCGGGCAGGCGCAGGACCTGGTGCAGGAGGCGTTCTGCCGGGCGTACGTGCGGTGGGACCGGGTGGCCGGCTACGACGACCCGCTGGCCTGGGTACGCAAGGTCGCCTGGAACCTCGGCCACAACCGGTGGCGACGGCTGCGGACCGCCCAGGCGTGGTTGTCCCGGCAGCGGGAGGCGCACGTCGCCGGGCCGACGCCGGACCGGGTGGCGGTCGACGTCGCGTTGGCGCAGCTGCCGCCGAAGCAACGCCGGGCGGTCGTCCTGCACTACCTGGCCGACCTGTCGGTCGCCGAGATCGCCACCCAGGAACGGGTCGCCGAGGGAACGGTGAAGTCCTGGTTGCACCGGGGCCGGACCGCCCTGGCGACGCACCTGCGTGAGAGCACCGAGGAGGTGCGAGATGCCTGAGTCGGAGATCCTCGATCCGACCGAGGAGTTCGCCCGTTACCGCCGTACCGTGTTGGCGGCGGTGGTGGTGCCCGGCCCGGCCGCCGTCCGACGGACCGTGCGGCTGCGTCGCCGCCGTCGGTGGGTCGCATGGCTCGCGGCACTGCTCACCTTGTTCACCGCCCCCACCCTGGGCTACGTCGCGCTGCACCGCCCGGAGCCCCGGCCCGGCCCGGTGCTGCCCGTGCCCGACCCGACCAGCCCGCCGACGTCGAGCGTGCCGACTACCCCGACCGGTAGCCCTTCGCCGAGCAGCGCGGGCCCGACGCCGACGCCGCCCGACGGCCGGATCAGCCGGAGCCAACTGCTGGCCACCCCGGTGACGCTGCCGACCTGGCCGGCCAGCGCGGAGTGCCAGACCGGGGACGTCCGGTTGACCGGGGAAGGCCAGTGGGGGAAGAACGCTCTGCTCGCACTGCACCACGGCGACGTGGACGGGGACGGGGCGCAGGAGACGGTGGCGCTGGTGCAGTGCGTCTTCGGCACCCACGGCTGGCAGCAGGTGGTGGCCTTCGACCGGGACACCGCCGGCCGGGTGGTCACCGTCGGACGGGTGGTCCTCAGCGCCCGGGAGCGGCCCCAGTGGCTGATCGGGATGCAGGTACGCGGCGACGGGGTGGTCCGGATCCAGGTCGGTGACCTCTACCCGGGCGGTGGTTGGGACGGCAGGTGGTCGCTGCGGCAGTGGCGTGGTTACCGCTGGGACGGCGGGTCCTTCCGCCAGGTCTCCGGGCCGACCAGCTTCCCGACGAATCCGCACCTGGTGAACCTCGTCGTCACCGCCACTGACCTGGTGCTCAACGCCGGGCCGGACGGCGCCCGCACCGGCACCACGACGGTACGGGTCCGCAACGTGGGCACCGCCCCGGCCCACTCCGTGGCACTGCGGTTCGACCTGCCGTCGGCGCTACGCCCGGACGGCGGCGACTGGTCGGCCTGCCGGGCCGCACCGGCGACGACCGGTGGGCCGGTGCGCTGCGACCTGGGCCAGCTGGCGCCGGGGGCGGAGTTCCAGCTGACCCTCGGGCTGCGGGTGGCGGCCGACGACCCACTCGGGGCGGGCACGGCCGAGGTGACCGCCGAGGCGCTGGACGCCGAGAACCAGGTCGTCGCGGAGGTGATCGAACACGACAACGGCGCCCCGCTGCCCTACCGGTGACCACCCGACCGGGCACGACAATCGGCCGGGCGGGCGGGGCCGGGCGGGCGGGGCTGGCCGGGTCACTGCCACCAGGGGTCCGCCGAACCGGGCGGACTCCGGGTGGCGGGCCCGGGAGGGTCACCAGGTGGGGCGTTGGAGCAGGCCGACGAACTCCACGAGCAGTCGTTCCCGCAGCGCGGCGGGCGCGGCGTCGAGCAAGGTGTTCACCACCGCCATCCGGTCCGGCGGCGTAGGCATGGGTCCACCCGACCCCGGCCCGCCAGGTCCGACCGGTTCGGCCGATCCATCCGACCCCGGCCCGCCAGGTCCGACCGGTTCGGCCGGTCCACCCGACCCCGGCCCGGCCAGCCCCAGCCCGGCGGCGAGGCCGGCGACCAGCTCCGGGGTGAGCGCGTCCGGGGTCAGCGACCCGGCCAGGGCGACCAGCTCGGCCGGCAGCTCGACAGGCCCGGCCCGGCGGGCGGCGGCCACCGAGGCGACCAGGTCCGGACCGAACTCGGCCACCCGGGGGGCCACCGAGGCGGTCACCGTGAGGTGCACACTGGCGGGCAGGTCGGCGTACCGGAGCTGGGGTTGGGTGTGCCAGCCCCGGGCGGTCAGCTCGTCGACCAGGACGAAGAGGTCGAGCGCCGGGTCGGTGCTGGTGAAGCAGACCACCGTGGACTCCGGCTCGGCCATCAGCCGCAGCCCGTCGACCGCGCGGACGGCGGCGGCCAGTGCACCGACCGCCTCCCGGGTGGCGGCGGCGAGCCGCAGGTAGCCGTCGTCGCCGAGGTGCCGCAGGGTGGCGTACGCGGCGGCGATCGGGCCACCCGAGCGGGTCGAGGCGAGCACCGGGTTGATCATCGTGTAGCCGGGCCAGTCGGCGTACGCGAAGTACTGCGGGGCGCGCAGCGTGGCGTCCCGGTGCAGCAGCACCGACACGCCCTTCGGGGCGTACGCGTACTTGTGCAGGTCGACGGAGATCGAGGTGACCCCGTCGACGGTGAAGTCGAACGGCGGCACCGGCACGCCGAGGCGACGCAGGTAGGGCAGGGTCCAGCCACCGAAGCAGGCGTCCACGTGGCAACGCACCCCGGCCGCCGCCGCAACCTGCGCGATCCCGGCGACCGGGTCGACCACCCCGTGTGCGTACGACGGGGCGGAGCAGGCCACCAGCACCGTCTCCGGGCGGATCGCCGCGGCCATGTCGGCGACCGACGGACGCAGGGTGGCCGGGTCGACTCCGACCGTGTCGAGGGTGACCCGGAGCAGGTGGGCGGCCTTGGCGAAGGCGGCGTGCCCGCTCGCCGGCACCACGATCCGGGGTGCGGTCAGCTCCGGGCGGGCGTCCCGGGCCGCCTTGACCGCCAGGATCAGTGACTCGGTGCCACCGCTGGTGACGCTGCCCACCACCTCCGGCGCGGCGCTGCCCGGCCCACCCCCGAGCAGCCCACCGGCCGCCCCGACCAGCCAGTTCTCCATCGCCAGCAGCGACGGAAAAGCAGTCGGATCAAGCCCGTTCACATGCGCACTCTCCGCATGCGCCGCGCCGGCCAACGCGTCAAGCCCCCCCACCCCCGGGTCGTACACATAGGCGAACAACCGCCCCCCGTGCACCGGCCGATCCCCCGCCCGCAACTGCCGAACCTCGTCCAGCACCTGCTCCGCAGGCACCCCGTTTTCGTCGATCATGGACTCGTGGTGGCCTTTCCGTGGATTTTCGCGGCTTTCGTCCCCGCCACAACTCCATGATCGACGGGGTGGGTGGGGGACGGGGGTGGGGGGAGGTAGGGGTGGGGGCGGAGGAGGAGGGTGGCGGGGGCTATCAGGAGGGCGGGGATCAGGGTGAAAGCCAGGAGGACGCCTAGGCGGGCGGTGGGGGTCTGGGGGGCGGCGGTGCCGGTGGCCGAGGAGACGTAGCCGGACAGGGCCAGGATCAGGCCGTAGATGCCGGGGCCCAGGGCCAGCCCGAGGGTTTCGCCGGCGGTCCACAGGCCGGTGAAGACTCCGGCCTGGCGGCGGCCGGTGCGCGCGGTCGAGGCCGCCACGCAGTCGGGGAGCAGGGCCAGTGCGAAGACCTGCTGGCCGGCGTACCCGACGCCGAGGAGCGCGACCACCGCGTAGACGGCGGCGGCGGGCAGCACCGGCGCGGCCACCAGGGCCGCCGCCCCGGCGGCCAGCAGCAGCGAGGCGGTGACCAGCGCGGTCTTCTTGCCCAGTCGGCGGCCGAGCCGGATCCACAGCGGCATCACCAGCAGCGCCGGCCCGACGAAGCAGGCGAACAGCACGGTCGGCCCGGTCGTCGGGTCCCGCAGGATCTGGGCGGCGAAGTAGCTCACCCCGGCCAGGATGGTCGCCACCCCGGCGGACTGGACGACGAAGCAGAGCAGCAGCGCCCGGAACGGCCGGTCGGCGGCGACCACGGCGAGCTGGGCGCGCAGCGTCGGTTCGGTCGCGGTCACCGTGCCGGTCGCCGCCGACCGGGTGCCGAGGAACGCGCCGAGCGCGCCGAGCGCGATCAGCGCGGCGACGAACGCCCCCATCCAGCGGTGCCCGGCCACCCCCTCGCCACCGGCGGTGACCACCATCGGGGCCACCGCGCCGGAGATCAGGATGGCAAGCGCCAGCACCGCGACCCGCCAGCTCATCAACCGGGTACGCTCCGCCGCGTCGTCGGTCAGCTCGGCCGGCATCGCCACGTACGGGACCTGGAAGAAGGCGAACGCGGTGGCGGTGGCGAGGAAGGCGACGGCCACGTACGCCCCGGCGGCCGGCCCGGCACCGAAGGGCGCGGCGAAGATGGCGGCGAAGAGCACCGCCAGGGCGAGCCCGGCGCCGAGCAGCCACGGCCGGCGTGGCCCCAGCCGGGAGCGGGTCCGGTCGGAGATGCGCCCGGCGACCGGGTTGACAAGCACGTCCCACGCCTTCGGCAACAGCACCAGCAGGGCGGCCAGCCCGGCGGCCACCCCGAGCGTGTCGGTCAGGTAGGGCAGCAGCAGCAACCCGGGCACGGTGCCGAACGCCCCGGTCGCCAACGAGCCGAGCGCGTAACCGGCGTGCACCCGACGCGGCAACGGGTCGGGGCCGGGGCGGCCGACGGACCGGGCCGGGACGCCGTCCGAGGTGGGTGCCCGGGCGGCCGGCACGGACCCGCCGACGTCCGTCCGGGACACCCCGGCGGTCGGCGCGGGCGGGCCGGCGGGTGGGGAGCCGGGCTCGGCCGGTGGCGCGTCCATGCGGCCGAATGTTACTCACGTTACCCCCTGGTCACCGCCCCTCATCCGGCCACCATTTGGCGGCATCCAGATCCACCCCGGCACCCCGCAGCGGGCAGCCCTCGGCCCGCAGCAGCGCCCGCGCCCGCACCTCGTGCCCGGGTGGCAGCCGGCCCGCCGCGTTCACCACCCGGTGCCAGGGCACCGCAGCGCCGTGCCGGGCCATGATCGAGCCGACCAGCCGGGCCGAGGCCCGCCCGGACCGCTCGGCGAGCGCGTCGGCGATCGCCCCGTAGGACATCACCCGGCCCGGCGGAATCCGCTCGACCAGCGCGAGCACCGCCTCCACGTACTCCTCAGGCGTCACGACCGGCCAGGATATGGGAACGCGGCGGGGTCCGTCGGGGCCGACCGCGCAGAATGGGCGGGTGCGTGAAGCAGTCACCCAGGCCCGGCGGATCGTCGTCAAGATCGGTTCCTCCTCGCTGACCACCGCGACCGGCGGCCTGGACGAGGCCCGGGTGGACACCCTGGTGGACGCCCTCGCCGCGCTCGTCGCCGCCGGCCGCGAGGTGGTGCTGGTCTCCTCCGGGGCGATCGCCGCCGGGCTCGCCCCGCTCGGGCTCCCCCGCCGCCCGCGCGACCTGGCCACCCAGCAGGCCGCCGCCAGCGTCGGCCAGGGCCTGCTGATCGGCAGGTACGCGGCCGGCTTCGCCCGGCACCGGCTCACCGTCGGGCAGGTCCTGCTCACCGTCGACGACGTGACCCGACGGGTGCACTACCGCAACGCGTACCGGACCCTGCGCAAGCTGCTCGACCTGCGGGCGGTGCCGATCGTCAACGAGAACGACACGGTCGCCACCGAGGAGATCCGGTTCGGCGACAACGACCGGCTGGCCGCCCTGGTCGCCGCCCTGGTCGACGCCGACCTGCTGGTCCTGCTCTCCGACGTCGACGCGCTCTGGACCGGCAACCCCACCCGGCCCGGCAGCACCCGGATCACCGAGGTACGCGGCGAGGCCGACCTGGTCGGCGTCGACATCGGCGGCGCGGGTCGGGCCGGGGTCGGCACCGGCGGCATGGTCACCAAGGTGGAGGCCGCCCGGATCGCCACCGGCTTCGGCATCCCGGTGGTGCTGACCGCCGCCCCGCTGGCCGGTGCCGCGCTGACCGGCGAACCGGTCGGCACGTTCTTCCACCCGGCCCGTCGACGCCCGGCGGCCCGGCTGTTCTGGCTGGCGCACGCCACCGCACCCCGGGGCCGGCTGCACCTCGACCCGGGCGCGGTGCAGGCCGTGGTGGGTCGTCGCAAGTCGCTGCTGCCGGCCGGGATCACCGCCGTGGACGGCACGTTCACCGCCGGGGATCCGGTGGACCTGGTCGACGTCGACGGCGCGTCGGTGGCCCGGGGGCTGGTCAACTACGACGCGGTGGAACTGCCCGGTCTGCTCGGCCGGTCCACCGGGGAACTCGCCGCGGCGCTCGGCCCGGCGTACGAACGTGAGGTCGTGCACCGCGACGACCTGGTACTGCTGTGACACGGGTGCCCCCGCGCGGGGGGCACCTCCGGACACCCGAGGAGTGCGCAATGAGCGTCGTCGAGCAGGCCCGGCGGGCCCGGGACGCGGCGGAGGCCCTGGCGGTCGCCACCCGTACGGTCAAGGATGCCGCGCTGTGCGCGATGGCCGACGCGCTGGTGGCGCGTACGCCGGAGATCCTGACCGCGAACGAGGCGGACCTGGCGGCCGGGCGGGAGGCCGGGCTGAGCGCGGCCGTGCTGGACCGGCTCGCCCTCGACGCGGGCCGGGTGGCCGGCATCGCCGACGCGTTGCGCGAGATGGCCGCGCTGCCCGACCCGGTGGGCGAGGTGGTCCGGGGTTCGACCCTGCCCAACGGGCTTGAGCTGCGGCAGGTCCGGGTGCCGTTCGGGGTGGTCGGGATCATCTACGAGGCCCGGCCCAACGTGACGGTGGACGCCGCCGGCATCTGCCTGAAGTCCGGCAACGCGGCGCTGCTGCGCGGGTCGTCCTCGGCCGCGCACTCCAACGCGGCGCTGGTGGCGGTGCTGCGCGACGCGGTCGCCGGTGCCGGCCTGCCGGCCGACGCGGTGCAGCTGCTCGACGCCGGCTCCCGGGACTCGGTCAAGGAGCTGATGCGGGCCCGGGGCCTGGTCGACGTGCTGATCCCGCGCGGCGGGGCGTCGCTGATCCGCACGGTGGTCGAGGAGTCGACGGTGCCGGTGATCGAGACCGGGGTGGGCAACTGCCACGTCTACGTGGACGCCGCCGCCGACCCGGCCAAGGCGCTGGCGATCGCCCTGAACGCCAAGACCCAGCGCCTGAGCACCTGCAACACCGCCGAGTCGCTGCTTGTGCACGCCGACGTCGCCGACGGGTTCCTGCCCGCCGTGCTTGCCGCGTTCGCCGAGGCCGGGGTGACCGTGCACGGCTCCCCCGAGGTCGCCGCGTACTCCCCCGACGTGGTGGCGGCCACCGACGAGGACTTCGCCACCGAATACCTGTCGGCCGACATCTCCGTCGCCGTGGTCGACTCGCTCGACGCGGCGGTCGCGCACATCCGCCGCTACGGCACCGGCCACACCGAGGCGATCGTCACCGACTCGCAGGCCGCCGCCCGGGAGTTCGTGGCCCGGGTCGACGCGGCGGCGGTGATGGTGAACGCCTCCACCCGGTTCACCGACGGCGGCGAGTTCGGCTTCGGCGCGGAGATCGGCATCTCCACCCAGAAGCTGCACGCCCGGGGGCCGATGGGGCTGCCCGAGCTGACCTCCACCAAGTACGTGGTGACCGGCGACGGCCACCTACGCTGAGCCACCCGGCCTGATCGGGCGGCAGGCGCGGATCGCGGTGAGCGTGGTGTGCACGTCGAACTGGTGGCCGTCGTCGCTGTCCCAGCCGCCGTCGCTGCGCTGGGTCTCGGCGAGGCGCTTGCGGGCCGACACCAGCACCCACTGCTCCTCGCCCACCTCCACCCGGCGCAGCGTGCCGGCCAGTGCGGCCACGTCGGCCGGGGAGAGCTTCGGCATCCGCTCGGCGAGCACCGCCTGGATCCGGGCCGACTCGTAGTAGAGCTGCTGGCGGTGCAGCACGGCCGCGCTCAGCCAGCCGGCGGCCAGGAAGGACGGCCAGGTGCCGTCCGGGGCGAGCTGCCCGGCCAGGGCCTGCGCCGCCGCCTGCACCACCCCGGCGTACGCCCCGCCGACGCGGTGGTCCAGCGGGCCGGCGGCACGGGCGTCCCGACCTGCCACGCTGAGCCAGAACGCGGCGTTGGCGGTGAGGTAGAGCCGGGCCTCCGGGTCGCCCGGGGTGGCCCACTCGGGGGCGCTGCCGGCCAGCCTCGGGTCCTCGTCCCAGCCGCCGTCGGGCAGTTGCCGGGCGGCCAACCAGTCCAGCGCGTGCCGGGCCGCCGGCCGACCGAGCGCGCCGAGGTCGTCCAGCTCGGCCAGGCGGAAGCAAGTGGCGTCGACGGACGGGACGTCACCGCCGAGGAGGGCGGGCCAGCCGCCGTCAACGGTCTGCCCGACCTCGGCGGCGTCGAGCAGCTCGTCGGGTACGGACGCGCCGGTGCGCAGCCGGGACAGCCGGGCGCGATCCACCGCGTCGCCGTGCGCCACGACGAAGCCGATCGCGGCATCCAAGTCGACCACGACGCCGACGCTACCGGCACGGAGGCGATCCTGCCTCGGGGAATCGGTCGGGGCCGGGGGCGGTTCGTCGCCGCCCCCGACCTGGGTCGCCGGTCAGTACGCGGGCAGCGAGGGATCGATCTGCTTGATCCAGGAGAGCACCCCGCCCTGGACGTGCACCGCGTCGCGGAACCCGGCCGCCTTCAGCGCGGCGAGCGCCTCGGCGGAGCGGACCCCGGACTTGCAGTGCAGCACGACCTGCCGGTCCTGCGGGAGCTTCGCCAGCGCCTCACCCGAGATGATCTCGCCCTTGGGGATCAGGGTGGAGCCGGGAATCCGGACGATCTCGTACTCCGCGGGCTCCCGGACGTCGACCAGGAAGATGTCCTTGCCGGCGTCCTGCCACTCCTTGAGCTCGGTGGCGGTGATGGTCGAGTCGACGATCGCCTCCTGGGCCTCCTCGGAGACCGCGCCGCAGAAGTCCTCGTAGTCCTCCAGCAGGTCGGTGACCGTGGGGTTCTCACCGCAGAGCACGCAGTTCGGGTCCTTCCGGACCTTGATCTTGCGGTATTCCATCTCCAGCGCGTCGTAGACCATCAGCCGGCCGACAAGCGGCTCGCCGATCCCGGCGAGCAGCTTGATCGCCTCGTTGACCTGGATCGAGCCGATCGACGCGCAGAGCACGCCGAGCACGCCGCCCTCGGCGCAGGACGGCACCATGCCGGGCGGCGGGGGCTCCGGGTAGAGGCAGCGGTAGCAGGGACCGTGCTCGGCCCAGAAGACCGACGCCTGGCCGTCGAACCGGTAGATCGACCCCCAGACGTACGGCTTGCCGAGCAGCACCGCCGCGTCGTTGACCATGTACCGGGTGGCGAAGTTGTCGGTGCCGTCGACGATCAGGTCGTACCGGGCGAAGATGTCCCGGACGTTCTCCCGGTCGAGCGCGGTGTTGTGGATCTCCACCTGGACCAGCGGGTTGATCTCACGGATCGACGCGGCGGCGGACTCGGCCTTGGACCGGCCGATGTCGGAGACGCCGTGGATGATCTGGCGCTGGAGGTTGGACTCGTCGACGGTGTCGAAGTCGATGATGCCGAGCGTCCCGACCCCCGCCGCGGCCAGGTACATCAGGGCCGGCGAGCCGAGACCGCCGGCGCCGACGCAGAGCACCCGGGCGTTCTTCAGCCGCTTCTGCCCCTGCACCCCGACGTCAGGGATGATCAGGTGGCGGGAGTAGCGGCGGATCTCGTCAACGGTCAGCTCGGCGGCGGGTTCGACGAGCGGGGGCAACGACACGGTGGACTCCCCGGGATCGGCTGGTGGCGAACCGGCCCATTGTTGCTCGCCGGAGCGCCGCCCGGCCATGAGCAGGGACACCCCGTCCGACATACGGGAGCGGGAATATCTCAGCTACCCGGGACGAGGTCGCCTGCGTAGCGGGAGCCGTCGACGTACGGCCAGGCGTTCGCCACGCAGCCGTCCAGCCCGTACGTCTGCTGCTGCATCACCGGGGCCGGCTCGCCGGGGCCGGGGCAGGCCTGGTGCTCCTCGCCGAGTTCGTGCCCGACCTCGTGGTTCACCACGTACGTCCGGTAGACCGACAGCGGTGCCCCGTAGTCCGGCACAGCCTCCATCCAGCGGGCCAGGTTGATGACCACCCGTCCGGGCAGCCGGCAGGAGGTGTAGCCCTCGGTGTCGAGCCCGCCCTCGGCGCAGATCCGCTCGGAGGTGGCCGGGGTGGCGAGGTAGACGGTGAAGTCGGCGTCGTCGGCCTCCGGCACCCGCTGGAACCGCAGTTCACCGGAGCGGATCCAGCTGTTCGGGTCGCCCAGGGTGTCGTCCACGGCGGCGGCGAACACGTCCACGTCCTGACCGGTGCCCTGCTCCACCTCGACCCGGTAGCGGTACAGCGGGCCGTCGAAGCCGGACACCTCGGAACGGCCGTCGGCAGCGGTGAAGCGACCGGGTCCGCTGCGCGGATAACCGGCGGCAGGCCGCTCCCCGGCCGCACCGTCGGCCAGCCGCCCGCCGCCGGCACCGTCGGCCATCCGGCCGACGACCTGCGCCGGATGGTCCGACCGGTCGTCCGGGTACACCGTGACGAACCCGCCCACGCCGAGCAGCGCCAGGCCGAGCAGGGCCGCCCGGCGACGACGGCGCGACCGACGGCTTCGGTACGGCCCAACGCCCGGTACGCCGCGCCACGCCGCCCTCCGGCGGGGTACGCCAAGCCACGGCGCGGCGTACGGGCCGGCCTGACCCGGGTCGGCCGGAGCCTGATCGGCCTGGGCCTGATCGGGCCGGCCGGTGGTCGGCGGCTCCGGGCATCCGGCGGACTCGGTCGGGGTGCTCACCCGCCCAGCATGGCAGACCAATCGGGCATATCGGTGCTATTGCCGCATATTACGGGAGGATGTTTCACCTCACCGGTAACGGCTCAGCGGGACAGCCCTTGGTTCAGACCGCCGGGCCGGCGTACCGCTTTCCGTTCAGGTAGGGCCACGGGTTCGCCGTGCAGCCGTGCAGGAACAGCGACTGCTGCTGCATCACCGGCGCCGGCCGCCCCGGCCCCCGGCACCCCTCGTGACGGTGCCCCAACTGGTGGCCCACCTCGTGGTTCACCACGTACGTCCGGTACAGCGCCAACGGCACACCACCCCGGACGAAGTGCGGCACCGACGTCCGCCACCGGTCCAGGTTGAGGATCACCTTCCCCGGCGCCCGGCACGACGTGTAGGGCACGCCATCGACCCGGATGTCGACGCCCCCGGCCCGGCACAACCGACCCGCGGTGTTCCGGGTCGCCAGCTCGACGGTGAAGTCGTACGGCGCGTTCCCCGGCACCCGGAGCAGCCGCAACCGCCCGCCGTCCACCCAACTGCCCGGCCCGGCCAACGCCGCCTGCACCTGGTCGGAGAAGTCCCGGACGTCCTCGCCGGAGCCGTCCTCCACGGCCACCCGGTACCGCCGCAGCACGCCGGACCGGCCGAGCATGGTCCCGGCCCGGTCGTCGTACCGGAAGGTGCCCCCGCCGGTCGTCGGCACCGGCCCGGACAACGCCAACGGCGGCACGGTCGTCGTCGGGACCACGGCCCCGGCCTGCTCCGCGGACGGCACCTCGACCGGCGGCACCGGTCCGGCCGCAGCGGACGGGCCGACCGGCCCGGAGCCGTGGGCGAGCCCCGCCCGCCCGAGCTCACCGACCGACCCTGAGACACCAGCGGCTCCCGACGCGTAGCCGGTGCCGAGGGCGGTGCCGGACGGTGCGACGGGGGTCGCCACCGGCCTGGCGACCAGCCGACCGACACCCGGCTCGGCACCTGCGGTGACCGCCAGCCCGCCGGAGACCACCACCAGCAGCAGTACGACGGCCAGCACCGCCGGACGCGACCGACCGGTGCCGACGGGCAGGCGGCGCAGGGCGACGGGCAGGCGGCGCAGGGCCAGGGAGAGGCGGCGCAGGGCGACGGAAGGGCGGCGGGTGCCGCGGGTCGGTCGCGGACCGTGACGTAGGAGCGCAGACATCCGGCTCAGGATGCCACCTCGGGCTGCCACGCCGCGTCACCACCGCACTCCGGCGCGTCGCTCCCGCCGGCCCGTGGCGCGACGTCACCGCCGGGGTGGGTGTCGGCGTCAGGCCGCCCGACGTCACCACTGACGGGCGGCGTGGGGGGCCGGTCGGGCGGCGTGCTCCCGGCCACCTCGGCGAGCAGGTGCAGCACGGCGCGGGCCACCGTACGCGGCACCTCCAGCTGCGCCACGTGCCCGACACCGGCCAGCATCATCAGCCGGCTGTCCGGGATGATCCGGGCCGTCTGCGGGGCCACCCGGACGTCCACCAGCCGGTCCTTCATACCCCCCACCACAAGCGTAGGCGCCTGGATCCCCGCGGCGATCCGCCACAACGACCCCGGCCCCGGCAGGTACGACCGCAGGAAACTGGCGACCAGGCCCCGGAACGTGCGGACGTACGCGGCGGCGTAGTGGGTCGCCTCGTACCGGATCCGGATCTCCTCCAGCGCTTCCTGCCGGCGCTGCTCGCTGATCCGGCTCAGGTCGGCCACGCACGCCTCCATCGCCTGCTGGGCCATCACCTCCGGGGCCAGCTGGGCGAGCCGCCAGGCGGCCAGCCGCTCCCCGCGCGGGATGGCCAGCAGCGGCAGCATCCGCCCCTGCAACGAGCGGCCGAAGTTCAGGAACGGCAGGGCCGGCGAGATCAGGGTGAGGGTACGCACCAGGTCCGGCCGGCGACCTGCGACGTACACCGAGACCGCCCCGCCGAGCGAGTTGCCGAACAGGTGCACCGGACCCCGCCCGGAGTGCTCGATCCAGCGCACCACCCGCTCGGCGAAGGCCGGGATGGTGTACCGCAGCCCCGGTTCGCTACGGCCGAAACCGGGCAGGTCGATCGCCTGCCCGTCGAGGCGGTCGGCGAGCAGGCCGGCGAGGTCCGTCCAGTTCTGCGACGAACCGCCAAGTCCGTGCACGTAGAGCGCCGGTTCCGCGTCCGGCCCGGTGGCCGGGGTGTCCCGGACGTAGGTGAGCATGCCGTCGAGGCGTACCGCCCGGCCGGGCCAGGGAGGGGGCAGCCGGTGCGGGGGCAGGTGCTCCTCGGGCCAGAGGGCGGCGCGCTTCATACCGGCAGTGTTCCCGTCCCGTCCCCGTACCGACAACGTGCCAGGTCAGCCAGGCTCATGATCAGGCCAGCCGCACAGTCAGGCGAGCAGCGCTTCGAGGCGACGGTTGACCGCCGCCAGGGTGGCCCGGACCACCGCCTGGCGGGGATCCCCGGCGACAAGCGCCGAACCCGCCAACTGCTCCACCCAGCCGTCGCAGACCAGCAGCACCACCACTGTCGCCACCTCGCAGTTGCCGAACGGCACCACGGCGGCGTGCTCGACGAAGCAGCGTCCCCGCTCGACGGTGCGCTCGGCGTGGCGCAGCAACTCGTCCACGGCCGCCGCGGCGGCCACCGCGCAGAGCCGCAGCACGTACCCGTCCACGGCCGGCCCGGTGGCGTGCCCCGCCGCCGGTTCACCGGCGGCGAGCAGGCGTACCTCGACGTTGGCGTCCAGGCCGAAGGTGCTCACCTGGACGTGGTCGATGACCACCCGGGGCCCCGGCACGCCGCCGGTGTCCAACGGTCGCGAGGGCGCGGTCTCCGTCGTGGTCATCTGCCCACCACCCGAGTACGACGCGTTGAGCGTCGCCGGGCTCCCTGTCGGAGGCGGCAACTGCGAACCCGGGACTGTCTCCTCCACGCTGGCCCGACCCCGGTGGGCGGTCGGCTGCCGGCGTCGCCGGGGTGCCCCGGACACGGTCGGCGACTGCTCGGCCGGCTGCTCCTCGTCCCAGATCGGTCCGCCGGTGGGGGCTTCCCCGCCGGTGCCGACCCCGGCAACCGGTCGCTCCGGGCCGGGCCCGTCGACCGACGGCTCCCCCGTCAGCCGGGCGGGCGCACCGACCGGCCGCTCCTCCATGGGCACCGGCGGGGTTACGGCCGGCGGGCCGGCGGACGGCAGGCCGGCGGACGGCAGGCCGGTGCGGGCCCGGCCGGTCGGTGCGCCGTGGTTCGGGTCCCGGCGATCGGTCGGGGTCGACTCGTCGCGGCCACGGGTCTCCCCGGAGCGCGGCTCACCGGTGCGGCGGCGCAGCGGCGGCGGCACCGGCGCGCTCGGCTCACCGGACAGGTTCTGCGGTGCCGCAGCGAGGCCCATCCGCTCCTGGAGCAGTCGGGCCACCAGCCGGCTCACCTCCGCCGGGTCGGCCCCGTCGGACAGGTCGAGTCGCAGGCTGTGCGCCCCGGCCGGGGTACGACGCAACGCCGCGTCCCGCACCCCGGCCACCTCACGTACGGCGTCCAGGATCGCGTTGACGTCGAAGCCCTCGGGGCGTTCCCGCGGTGGGGCAGGCTCGTCGTCACGGCGCAGGTGGGTGGCGATTCGGGCGAGTTCGGGGGTCTCGGCGGGGGGCTCCACGGCTGGCGGCTCCGGCACGACGGGGACGTCCGGTTCGGCAGGGACGCGCTGCGGCAGCACCGCCGTGCCCCGGTCCGGCCTCCGTTCGTCCACCACCGGTTCGGCCGTGGTCAGCGGGTCAGGGGCGGATCGGCGGGCCGCGTAGGGGGGGTCGCTCGTCGGGGCGGGCGCGGGCGGGATCTGGTCCAGGCGGCGTGGCCCGCTCGCGGTGGGGGCGCCGACGGCGGTGGCATGGGTGCCGACGGCGGTGGCCGCGGGCTCCGGCGGGTGACCGGGAAGGTCGGCGGGACCGGGCGGCTGCGTCGGCACCGACCGAAGTCGGAACGGTTGCTCGGCGCGGCCGGCCGGTGGGGCGGCCGGCCGGTCGACCGGTTCGTCCCGGGGGAGCCGGAACGGTTGCTCGGTACGACCGGCCGGTGGGGTGGCCGGCAGCCCGGTGCCCCGTTCACCGCCGGAGGCGGACGGCAACCCGACCGGTTCGTCCCGGGAAAGCGGCAACCTGACTGGTTCGTCCCGAGACAGCGGCAACCTGATCGGCTCGTCCCGAGACAGCGGCAAGCCGGCCGGTTCGTCCCGGGGCAGCGGCAACCTGACCGGTTCGTCGCGGGGCAGGAGAGGCGTTCCGGCCGGCTCGCCGCGAGGGGCGGGTGGCATGCCGGCCGGCTCGTCATAGGGCAGGGACGGCACGGCGGGCGGTGTGGCGGCGAGTCGGCCCATGGCCCACCCGGGCTGCTCGGCCGACCGGTCCACCGTGCGCTCCGGTACCGGCGGCTCACCCGACGGCCGCTCACGATCGGACCGCTCGACCCGGTCGGACCAGTCCCGCGCGGCAGGATCCGACCAGTCCCGTTCCCCCCGTTCCGGTCGACCGCTGCGGTCAGGCCAGTCCCGCGCGGGCCGGTCCTGTCCGGGCCGGTCCGTGCGATCCGACCACTCCTGGTCAGACCGGTCGCGGTCGGTGCGGTCGCCATCGGTGCGATCGGACCGGTCCTGGCCCGGCCGACCGGTGCGATCCGACCGGTCACGAGCCGACCAGTCCCGATCGGGGCGGTCGGACCAGTCACGATCGGGCCGGTCGGTGCGGTCGGACCACTTCCGTCCGGGCGGGTCGGGGTGCTCGGACCAGCTCTGTCCGGGCGGGTCGGGATGCTCGGACCAGTGACGATCGGGGTGGTCACGGTCGGGGCGGTCGGGGCCGGGATGACCCGGAGCGGACCGGTCGGCGGTCGGCCGGTGCCGGTCGGATCGGTCGACCACGGGCGGCGTGGGCTCCGGTACCGCCGGTGGAGTGACCGGTTCGGAGCGGGTCAGCTCGTACGGGCGCGGCACCTCCGAGCGCACCGGCTCGTACGGACGGGCGGGCTCGGCGCGCACCGGCTGGTACGGACGGGCGGGCTCGGCGCGCACCGGCTCGTAGGGGCGGGCGGGCTCGGCCGACCACTCCGCCGCCCGTTCGGCCCGGGTCCGGCGGGCGGCAGACGGGTCCTCGTCGCGGGCCCAGGAGGGCGCCCAGGTCCCGCCCCAGCTCGGCCGGTTCCAGCTCGGGCCGGACCAGTCCGGTTCGTCCGCTGCGGTGGCCTGCCGGCGCTCGGTGGACGACCGTTCCCCGCCACCATGCGGCCTGCCACCCTCCGGCCCGGCGGCACGCGACTCGCCACCCCCCGGCCCGGCAGCACGCGGCCCGACACCAGGCGGCCCGACACCAGGCGGCCCGGCACCATATGGATCTCCGCCACCCGGTTCGGTGCGCCGCGGCTGTGCGCCACCCGACTCGGTGCCTGCGGACGGCTCCCCCGGGGCGAAGCGGTCGGCCTCGTCGCGCCGCTCACCCTCGGCGGAAAAGCGGCCACCCCACTCGCGGCGGACTCCGGGCGGGGAGGACCCGGCCTCGCCCGGCTCGGGGGCGTGGAAACCTGGCGGCACCTCGAACCCGGAAGCAGCCGTGCCCACCGGGGGGACCTGCACCGCAGGCGGGGCCGATGCGGGCACGTCGCCGTCGGGCCAGCGCCCGGTGCCGGCCGAGGCGGAAACGTCACCGTCGGGCCAGCGCCCGGCGCCGGGGGTGGGGGGATCGTCCGAAGAGTGTCGGGCGGCCTCCGCCGAGTGCTGTTGCTCGGTCGGCGGCACCGGCCGCTGGGCCGGGACGACCAGCCGGTCACCGTCGGTGACCCGGGGTTCGTCTCCGGCGTACCGGGGATCGCCGGGTGGGGCGCTCACCGGATGACGCGGGGGGGCCGGGAAATCCGGTGCCGAGTCGTGACCATTGTGGTGCGCCCGACCGTTACGGAGGGGCTCCTCGCCGGCCGGCGGAGTGGTGAACGGCGCAGGTAGGTCTCCGTGTCGCGAGGGCGGCCCACCCCAGCCCGCCGTCGGGTCGGCCCGGTTCCACGGTGACCCGGCCTCCCGGTAGCCCGGGGCGTCGGCCCCGCCGGACCACCCGGCCCCAGGTGCCCACCCGCTGACGGAACGGGCCAGGTCGTCCTGCTGACCCGTACCGTCGTCGTGCTCTCCCGGGGTGGCGGCACCGGGTTGCCCTGATTCACTCACCGCGCGCTCCTTGGTCGCCCTCGCTGAGGCTACCGTGTGGTGACAGTGGCGATAAGTTACAGCGGCGGGCCAATTCCGGGGCCGGGGTGAGTGCCCTGACCGGTACGGGGTAGAAGTGCCGGCTGGAATGACGAAACTCGGAGGTTCCCATGACCGCTGTGGGGAACGGTGCGCAGACTGCCGGCCGGCCCACCCGGCTACCCCGTTCAGCACGCCGTAAGCAGCTACTCGCGGCGGCTCAGGAGGTGTTCGTAGCGCAGGGGTACCACGCCGCCGCGATGGACGACATCGCCGAGCGGGCCGGGGTTTCCAAGCCGGTGCTGTACCAGCACTTCCCGGGAAAGATGGATCTCTACCTGGCGCTGCTCGACACGCACTGTGACGCCATCGTCGCCAAGGTGCACGACGCGATGCGCGGCACCAGCGACAACAAGGAGCGGGTCGGGGCGTCGGTGCGGGCCTACTTCGACTTCGTCGACCACGAGAGCGAGGCGTTCCGGCTCGTCTTCGAGTCGGACCTGCGCAACGATCCGGCGGTCCGGCAGCGGGTCGAGCGGGTGGAGCAGGGCTGCATCGCGGCGATCACCGACACCATCATCTCGGACACCGGGGTCAGCCGGCCGCACGCCGAACTGCTCGCCTCCGGCCTGGTCGGCGCGGCCGAGACCGCCGCCCAGTTCTGGCTGGCCGGCGGCCGGCGGATGCCCAAGGCCGAGGCGGAGGCGCTGGTCGCCGCGCTGTCCTGGCGGGGCATCGCGAGCTTCCCGCTCCAGGGTGAGTCGGCCTGAACATCCTGCCCCGAGATCGGATAGCCTTCCGATCGGCGGCTATTTCGCCCACCTGAGGAGGCACAGTGGAGGTCAAGATCGGCGTGCAGTACGCGCCGCGCGAGCTGGTTGTGGAGAGCGCGCAGTCGCCGGCCGAGATCGAGCAGATCGTGACCGACGCCTTCGCCAAGGCCGAGGGGACGCTGTCCCTGACCGACGAGAAGGGTCGACGGGTCATCGTGCCGGTCGGCAAGGTCGCCTACGTCGAGATCGCCGAGGCGTCCCCCCGCGCGGTCGGGTTCACCGTTCGCTGAACCGGTCCGGCCCCTGCGGCGGGTGATCCCGCCGCAGGCCGGGCCCGGTGTCGGGCTGCCCTGACCGGATCGTGGCCGGTCAGCTCCGTCAGCCCGCTCTCCGGCCGCCGACGGCGGCCGACGGTGACCCGGGTCACATTTTCCACCCCCGGCGAAAAGCCGGGCCTCCAGGTCAGGGGCGTCTGCCTGCCTGCTCAGGTAGGATGAGGGTGTTGCCGTGGGCGCCGATCTGATCGAAGTCCTGCCTGCGGCGCGCGTGCGGCCCGGTCCGGCTCGGCGATTTTCCGCCGCCGATCGCGTGGCCCGCGCCATACCGAACGCGCCCTGAGGACAAAACGGGGCGCACCACGAGAGGGCACCCCCAGATCCAGATGAGCGAACAGATTCTCGACAAACTGGAGGGCCAGGAACTGGTCCCCACCGCCCCGGTCCGCCCGGAGGCCCCCACGTTCGCCGCGCTCGGCGCGCGGCCCGAGACCGTCGAGGCCCTGGCCGCGGCGGGCATCACCCGCGCCTTCGCGATCCAGGAGTACGCGATCCCGATCGCGCTGCGCGGCACCGACATGATCGGGCAGGCGCCGACCGGCACCGGCAAGACCCTCGGCTTCGGCGTACCGCTGTTGGAGCGGCTTCTCGCGCCGGGCGAGGGCAGCGACGGCGTGCCGCAGGCGCTTGTCGTCGTACCCACCCGTGAGCTGGGCATCCAGGTCGCCAAGGACCTCGCCGCCGCCGGGCGCACCCGGGGCGTGCGGGTGCTGCCGATCTACGGCGGGGTGGCGTACGAGCCGCAGATCGACGCGCTGCGCAAGGGCGTGGAGATCCTGGTCGGCACCCCGGGTCGGCTGATGGACCTGCAGAAGCAGAAGCACCTGCGGCTGGACCGGGTCCGTGCGCTCGTGCTCGACGAGGCCGACCGGATGCTCGACCTGGGCTTCCTCGACGACGTCGAGAAGATCCTGGCGATGCTGCCGGAGGACCGGCAGACCATGCTCTTCTCGGCCACCATGCCGGACCCGATCGTCACCCTGTCCCGGCGGTTCCTGCGCCGGCCGGTGACGATCCACGCCGGGCACACCGCCGAGACCGGCCCGTCGCCGCAGACCCAGCAGCTGGCGTACCGCACCCACTCGATGAACAAGATCGAGATCGTGGCGCGGATCCTCCAGGCCGAGGGGCGCGGGCTGACCATGATCTTCACCCGTACCAAGCGGGCCGCCGACCGGGTCGCCGAAGACCTCGACTTCCGTGGTTTCGCGGTGGCCGCGGTGCACGGTGACCTGGGCCAGGGCGCGCGGGAGCGGGCGCTACGCGCGTTCCGGGCCGGCAAGATCGACACTCTGGTCGCCACGGACGTGGCCGCCCGGGGCATCGACGTCAGCGGCGTCACCCACGTCATCAACTACGACTGCCCCGAAGACCAGGACACCTACACCCACCGGATCGGTCGTACCGGTCGGGCCGGGGCGACAGGTGTCGCGGTCACCTTCGTCGACTGGGACGACATGCCCCGGTGGCGGATCATCGACAAGACGCTCGGCCTGGACATGCCCGAGCCGCCGGAGACCTACCACACCTCCCCGCACCTCTACACCGACCTGGACATCTCGTCCGAGATGACCGGGACCCTGCCGACCGCCGAGCGGACCCGCGCCGGGCTCTCCGCCGAGGTCGAGGAGGACCTGGGTGGCCGGTCCCGCCGGGGCGAGAGCAGCGGCCGGAGCCCCCGACGCGGCGAGGGTCGGGGCCGTGGTGAGAGCAGTGGCCGTGGCGACGGCGGCGGCCGGGGTGAGAGCAGTGGCCGGGGCGCGGGCAGCGGTCGCGGCGAACGGCGTCGGGGTCGCCCCGGCACCGACGCGCCGGACGCCGCCGAGGCACCGGTCGAGTCCGCCGAGGAAGGCACCCGTACCCCCCGCCACCGGCGTCGCCGTCGGGCCGGCGAGGTGGTCGTGGGCGAGTCGACCGCGGTGACCGGCGGGGAGTCCACCGACACCGGCGCAGGCGCGGCTACCACCACGGGCGCGGCCACCGACACCGCCACCGCCGCAGGCGCGGCCACCGGGCCGGCCGCCGAGGGCGAGTCGACCCGGCCCCGTCGTCGGCGGCGTCGCCGTGGCGGCGGTTCCGGCACGGACACGCCGGCCGAGGCCACCGCCGACTGACGGACACCACCGACTGACGGACACCACCGACATCCCCCGGCCCGTATGGGCGTCCCGGGGGATGTCGCGTTTCCGCCCGGGGCGGGCGTCGGCGGGTCGGCGGTGCGGACCAGCGTCACCACCATTCGGACCCGAACCCGGGCCGAGCCAGCCCGTAGCCGGGCCCTCCGCCTCCGTTTGGCCCGGGACACGAGCAGACCCAGCTCATCCTCGGGCTTTGGTTGGCGAGAGGGCACCATGATCAGATTGCGATTTCGCGTACTCGCATCGGCGTGTCGTCTGCAAAACTGCAATCTGATCTTGAGGCCCCTCTGGGTCTGTGCGGGTGGGAGCAGACCAGCTACGGGCTTGTCGCGGGATGCCGCCGGGTGGGGCACCGGTGCGGTGCGGGACACCCCGGGCCGGCCCGCCCGCGGCAACCGGTCGGGCGGAAAGGATGATGGAACGATGCCGGAATCGCTCGACGCCGCCCTGACCGAGGTACGGGCGTTGCTGCTCGACCCCGCGCTGACCCGCGCCGTCGCCGCCGGCCGACGCAGGGGGCAGCGTCCCTCCGTGGTACGCGCCGAACTACGCCCGGTCGCCCTCAAGGCCGGCACCAGGCTACAGATCTCCACGTCCGACGGCGTCCGGCCGTACACCCGGAACGTGGTGCCGGGCGCGGACGCCGACGCGGCGGTCGACGCGCTGCTCGCCGAGCCGTTCGGCAACTGGCACGTGGAGACCGCGGTGGCGACCCTCCAGCTACGGGTGACCAAGTCCGGCGAGGCACAGGTACACCGGGCGGCGGCCAGCCGTCCGGCGGCCGAGCCGGAGCGCCACGACCGGGCCAAGGAGTACCTGCTCGACCCGGGGGACCCGATCTTCGCGACGATCGGCGGCAACGCCGCCAAGCGGCGGCAGGTGGACGCCTTCCTGCGCGCGCTGGCCGCCACCCTTCCCGACGAGCTCACCGGACGGCTGCGCGTGGTCGACCTGGGCTGCGGCAACGCCTACCTGACCTTCGCCGCCTACCGGTACCTGACCGGTCGGGGGCTGGACGTGGAGCTGGTCGGGGTGGACGTCCGAGAGGACCAACGGCAGCGCAACGGCGAGCTGGCCGAACGCCTCGGCTGGGCCGACCGGGTCTCCTTCGTGGCCGGCACCATCGCCGACGCGGTGGTGGAGCCCGCCCCCGACCTGGTGCTCGCGCTGCACGCCTGCGACACCGCCACCGACGAGGCGCTGGCCCGGGCGGTGCGCTGGGACGCCCGGTGGATCCTCGCCGCGCCGTGCTGCCACCACGACCTCGCGGCGCAGCTACGCGCCCGGCCGACGCCGGCACCGTACGAGTTGCTGACCCGGCAGGGCATCCTGCGGGAACGCTTCGCCGACGTGCTCACCGACGCGCTGCGGGCCGGGCTGCTGCGGGCGCACGGCTACCGGGCCGAGGTGGTCGAGTTCGTCGACTCCCGGCACACCCCCCGGAATCTGCTGATCCGGGCCCGCCGCACCGGCACCGGCACCGACGCCAACACAGGCACCGGCACAGGCACCGGCGGCCGCGCGGAGCGGGCACCTGGCGGGCCGGGCGGCGACGGGCCGCAGGCCGAATACCGACAGCTGGTCGACCAGTGGCAGGTGACCCCACGGCTGGCCACCCTGCTCGACGACCGTCCCACGCCGACCGGCGGTGCCTGAACCGGGCTCAGCGACGCCGGTCGCCACCCCGACCGCCGGGCCGCTCCCCCGTCGACCGGTCGAAGACCGAGGAGACCCGCTCGCGCGTCCCCCGCTCGTCGTCGGCGGGCGAGGTGGGGAACGGCACCACATTGCCGGACGTCTCGGTGTTGCCGGCGGCGGCGAAGGCGTTCCAGGAGATGTCGACCAGGAGGCGTTTGAGTTCGGCGTGCCGGGCGGCGGCGCTACGTTGCAGGGCCAACCGGACGCCGAGCACCACCCCCACCAGGGTGGTGGTGACAGCGCCGGCGGCGGCCAGGACGTGTGCCCCGGTCGCCGCCCCGTCACCGGTCGCCACCAGCACCAGCAACCAGATCCAGAAGCCCAGGGCGAAGACGCCCGCCTTGGCGACGAAGAAGAGACTGACCGCACCCGGGCGGTGCGGCACCGGACGGTCGGGCTCGGCCATGCTGCTCCTCCTGGGTGGCCCGGGAAGTGGTCCGGGAAGGGATCGGTGGCCCGGGGACCTGTCGAGTTTAGTTGACGGATGACAACGGCCACCGCTCCCCGAGGGCGACGAAACGGCCACGACCTGCGCCGCAGCCCGTCAGGCACCCGCCGCCGGGGCCCGGCGGTCGGTCGGTGAGTCACACCGTCAGCTCGTCGTACTACCCTCGAAGGGCGCACCGGACACCCCGACTCCCCCCGGAAGGGGACGATCTCACCGGCATGGGTTCGACAGAGGTTTCCCCACAGATGGCGTTCGCGCGTTTCGTGCGGCGGGCCATCGACGACGCCCGTGACGAGCGGGGTTGGACGGTGAGCGACCTCGCGGCCCACACAGGTGTCGGCCGGTCCACAGTCTTCCGTTGGCTCGCCGGTGACTGGCAGGACTACCCCGAGCTGGCCAAGGTGCGCGGCTTCTGCGCCGCCCTCGACCTGCCGGTCGCGGCGGCCTTCCGGGCGCTCGGCCTGCCCGACTCGGGGCCGGTGCCCCGCCGACGCGCCGACGACGGCCCGGTGGAGGCGGACATCAGGGTGATCCTCGACCGGCTGGCCGACCCGTCGGTGCCCGCCGAGGAGAAGCACCACATCCGCGATCTGCTCCGCTACCTGGCCCGCCGCCCGGTCCGCCGGGCCGGCTGAGTCGGGCCCGCCCGCCGGGCCGGCTGAGTCCGGGTCAGCGGACGGTGAGGGTGAACTCGGCGGTCCGCACCACGCCCGCCACCTGGAAGTCCAGGTACATCCGGTAGTTGCCGGGGCCGGGCGCGGTCAGCCAAAAGGTCACCGTGTCACCTGCCGGCCCGGGTCCGGGGTGCACGTGCAGGTAGCCCAGATCCCCCTCCCGGAGGGCGACCAGATGCCCGTACGCGCCGAGGTAACGCTCCAGGTTGGCGGGCCGTCCCGCCTGGTCGCGGACCTGGAACCGCAGCGGTACGGCGATCCCCACCTGCGGGCTGCCCGTGTAGTCGACGGTGAACCCGGCCACGGTCGCCCGGGTGGCCGGGGCGGGCAGCGGGCGGGGCGCGTAGTCCCCCGGTGCGACCAGGTCCACGCCCAGCGTGGCCGGGGTCTGCCGGCCGTCGTCGGCGACCACTGTGAAATCCGTGTACGCCCGCCAGACGCCCGGCTCGGGCAGGGTCAGCGGGACCGACCAGGTGCCGTCGGTGGCCATCGTCGGGTGCAGGTGCTGGAATCCGGTGAGGTCACGGCGTACCACGACCAGGTGCATCGGCTTGTCGTGCACGATCGCGAACCGGGTGACCGCCCGCCGCTGGGCGTCCCGGATCTGGAACCGCAGTTCACCCGCCCGCCCGGCGACGAACTCCCCACCCGACGGGGTGAGCGTGTAGCCGCCGGAGGTGACCGAAAGGCCGGTGGCCGCGTCGCCGGCCGGCTGCCCGGCGGTCGCGTCGTGCTGGTGTGCCCCGGTGCCGGGGGCGTGGGTGTGGTCACCGGTGGCGGTGGCCGCGGTCGCCGCCGTGGGACCGGCCGGTCTCCCGTTGGCCCGGCCGAGGCCGAAGCCGAGCAGGACGGCCAGGACAAGGCCACCCACCACCAGCGCCAGCCGCAGCGTGGCCCGATCCGGAGCGACCCCCGACGCCCCACCACCGGCTGCGGCCCCACCCGCAGGCAGCGTCCATCCGCCGGGCTCCGCGATGCCCCCGTCGACGCCCGGTCCATCCCCGTCCACCGGTTCCAGGGTGCTCCCGACGACGCCCGCTCCACCCCGGTCCGCCGGTTCCGCGACGCTCCCGACGACGCCCCGGGCGTCCCGGTCCACCTGGTCCGAGCTGCCCTCGTCGGTCGCCGGCCCGCCGCGACCTGCCGGGTCGGCGGGCCGGGTGACGGATCGCTGGTCGGCCATCCGCCCACCGTACCGCCGTCGCCGTCGGCGTCGGCGCGACGGCCGGACACCGTGGCGACGGTCGCAATACGGCCGGTCAGGGAACCGGGTCCGGTCGGCCCGTCTGCCGGCGACCGTCCGCTCATCGCCGAGACCGCGACCCGGGCAGGCGGCGCGACCCGAGGCGGGCGGCGCGACCCGAGGCGGGCGGCGCGAACGGTCGGCATCCGGATCGGGTCAGCCGGCGACGGCGAGGGCGAGCGGGAGGACGTCGGGGGCGCCGGCCCGGCGCAGCAGGCGGGCTGCCATCGTCATCGTCCACCCGGAGTCGACCAGGTCGTCGACGAGCAGCACCGGGCCGTCCAACCCGGCCAGCGCCCCGGCCACCTCGTCGGCGACGGCGAAGGCGTCGTGCAGGGCGCGTACCCGCTGGGCGCTGTTGCCGCGCGGCCCGCCGGCCCCCGCCGGGCCGATCGGGGTGACCAGGCCGAGCAGCGGCAGCCGGCCGACCGTGGCGATGCGCTCGGCGAGCGAGGCGACCAGGGCCGGGTGGCTACGGGAACCTACCGCGACCACGCCGGCCGGGCGGCGCGGCCACGGGTCGTCGCCGTGCGCCCAGGCCTTCAGCACCTCGACCACGGCCGCCGCCACGTCGTCGGGGACCGGGCCGTCGGCGGTGTCCGGGCCGACCAGGCCGCGCAGCCGACCGCCCCAGCCCAGATCGGACAGCCGCCCCACGGCCCGACCGGGCAGCGCCTGCTCCGTCGGGGGAATCCGCCCCTTCAGCGGTACGCCGACCGCGTCGAGGCCGGTCGGCCAGAGCTTCTTGGGGGCGATCTGCACCCCGGGACGGCCGAGGAAGGTCTGTGCGGCGGTCAACGCGGGGCCGGAGACGTCGGCGGTGAACAGGGGCGCGGCACAGCGGTCACACCGGCCGCAGTCGTCCGCCCCGCTGTCGTCCAGGCACTCCCGCAGGTAACGCATCCGGCAACCGGGCGTGCTCGCGTACTCGCGCATGGCCTGCTGCTCGGCGGTGCGGGCCTGGGCGACGCGACGTAGCCGGGCCTCGTCGTAGGTCCAGGGCTCGCCGGTGGCGAGCCAGCCGCCGCGTACCCGGCGGACCGCGCCGTCGACGTCGAGCACCTTGAGCATCAGTTCCAGGCGGGTCCGGCGCAGGTCGACGATGGGTTCCAGGGCCTGGGTGGAGAGCGGCCGGTCGGTGTGCAGGGCGGCCAGCACCGTCCGCACCTGCTCCTCGGGCGGGAAGGCGAGCGAGGCGAAGTACCGCCAGATGGCGGCGTCCTCGACACCGGGCAGCAGCAGCACC
The DNA here is from genome assembly GCF_036017915.1 of Micromonospora sp. NBC_00421. Taxonomy (NCBI): domain Bacteria; kingdom Bacillati; phylum Actinomycetota; class Actinomycetes; order Micromonosporales; family Micromonosporaceae; genus Micromonospora; species Micromonospora sp. NBC_00421. The sequence goes on along the minus strand of NZ_CP107929.1, from coordinate 6,509,525 downwards.
TCGGCGTGTTCGACTGCGCGGCCCGCGCGGCCGACCTGCTGGTAGTAGGCGATCGGCGAGGGCGGTGCCCCGAGGTGCACGACGAAACCGAGATCGGGCTTGTCGAAGCCCATCCCGAGCGCGCTGGTCGCCACCAGGGCCTTGATCTTGTTGTCGAGCAGGTCCTGTTCGGCGGCGCGGCGGTCGGCGTCCTCGGCCTGACCGGTGTAGGAGGCCACCGACCAGCCGCGCCCGCGCAGGAACTCGGCGGTCTCGGTGGCCGCCGCGACGGTGAGCGTGTAGATGATCCCGGAGCCGGGCAGCGCGTCCAGGTGATCGGCGAGCCAGCCCAGCCGGTGCGCCGGGCTGGGCAGGTCGAGCACGGCCAACCGCAGCGACTCCCGGTCGAGCGTGCCCCGCAGCACCAGCACGTCCGGCCGCCGCCCACCGGCGCCGACGGGCGACGCCGCAGGGTCGGGGGGCGACGCGGCGCGGTCGATGCTGGTCGCAGCGGGCGACGCGGCACGGTCGGCGGGAAGTGCGGCGCGGTCGGCGGGAGGTGCGGCGCGGTCGGCGGGGGGTGGGGTCGGTTCGGTGCCGAGTTGTTCGGCGACGTCCCGGGTCACCCGCTCGTTGGCGGTGGCGGTGGTGGCCAGCACCGGGGTCCGCTCCGGCAGGTTGGCCAGGAAGGTACGCAGCCGGCGGTAGTCGGGCCGGAAGTCGTGCCCCCAGTCGGAGACGCAGTGCGCCTCGTCCACCACCAGCAGTCCGGTGGTCGCGGCCAGCCTCGGCAGGACGGCGTCGCGGAAGTCCGGGTTGTTGAGCCGCTCGGGGCTGATCAGCAGCACGTCCACCGCCCCGGCGTGGATCTCGGCGGTGATCTGGTCCCACTCGTCGAGGTTGGCGGAGTTGATGGTGCGGGCCCGGATGCCGGCGCGGGCCGCCGCCTCCACCTGGTTTCGCATCAGCGCCAGCAGCGGCGAGACGATGACCGTCGGCCCGTGCTCGCCGCGCTCGCGCAGCAGGGCTGTGGCCACGAAGTAGACCGCCGACTTGCCCCACCCGGTGCGCTGCACGCAGAGCACCCGGCGCTTGTCGACCACGAGCGCCTCGATGGCCCGCCACTGGTCCTCACGCAGCCGGGCATGCGCACCGGCGAGCCGCCGCAGCACCTCCTCGGCCCGCTCCCGCACCCCCACCCGCCCCTGATCCCCCGCCAGCCCCTGATCCACCCGCCATTCCTACCACCCCGGCCGGACAGCCCGACCTCCCAAGGAGTTGATCAAGAGGTTTACGTCACGATCCAGCTTCTGGATGACGCAAACCTCTTGATCACCGGGGCTAACCCGGCGGGGCTAATCCCGGCGGCGCACACCGGCGGGGCTAGCGGGGGGAGCGGGGGGAGGGGCGGAGGGGTCGGGTTAGGGGGGCGAGGCGGGGGGCGAGGCTGGCCAGGCCGCCGGGGAAGAAGTAGACGGCCAGGATGAAGACGGTGCCGAGGACGAACAGCGGCTGACTCAGCGGGGCGCTCAGCACGCCGGGCAGGGCGTCCACGGCGGCGCTGCTGCCGAACGCGGTGAGCCGGTGGTCGAGGTACATGTAGACGATGCCGCCGAGGACCGGCCCCCAGCGCGTACCCGGGCCGCCGAGCACCACCATGACCAGCAGCGACAGGGTCAGCTCGGAGGTGGTGACGTGTGGGCTGGCCCCGCCGACGATCAGGCAGTACACCACCCCGCCGGCCGAGGCCAGCCCACCGGCCAGGGTGAACGCGACCAGCTTGAACCGGTACGGGTCGAGCCCGAGCACCCCGATCCGCCGTTCGTCGTCGCGCAGCCCGGCCAGCACCCGGCCGGTCGGCGAGCCGCTGACCCGGTGCACCACCAGCACCACGACCGCCAGGTAGGCCAGCGCCAGCCAGTACAGGTTGACCGTGTTGGTCACCCCGACCAGGGCCGCCGGCAGCCCGGAGACGTCGAGCGGCAACCCCTCCTCGCCGCCGGTGAAGCCCCAGAAGTCCCTGGTCACCAGGATCGCGCCGACCTGGGCGAAGGCCAGCGTCACCATGGCGAAGGCGATGCCGACCGTACGCAGCGCGATCGCGCCGAGCAGCCCGGCGAGGGTGGTCGCGCCGACCACGGTGAGCAGCGCCGCCTGCCACAGGGCCAGCCCGGCGTGGGTGACAAGCACGTCGGTGCCGTACACCCCGGCGGCGAAGTAGAGGGCGTGGCCGAAGGAGAGCATCCCGGTCCGCCCGAACAGCAGGTCGTAGCCGGCGGCGAGACCGCCGAAGACCAGGCAGATGGCGAGCAGTTGCAGGGTGCCCGGCGAGTTCAGCGGCCCCTCGAAGAGCCCCGGCAGGTGCACGGTCGAGTACGGCACGATCGCCGCCACGCCCAGCGCCCCCAGCGGCAGGAACGGCCGCACCCCGTGCCAGCGGGACCGGGGCGGGGTCAGCTCGGCCGGTACGGCGGCCGGTGGTGCGTCGACCATCGAGTCGCTCATGCGTGTGCCACCTTCCCGGCGAAGCCCTGCGGACGCAGCAGCAGCACCACGGCGAGCAGCCCGACCACGCAGATGTCGCCGAGCCCGGACGGGCCGTAGTAGTTGACGAACTGTTGCAGCAGCCCCACCACGACGGCCGCGTACGCGGACCCGACCACCGAGCCCATGCCGCCGATCACCACCACGATGAACGCGAAGATCAGCAGCGAGCCGCCCTGACCGGGTGAGACGGTGCCGTAGTAGGTGCTGCCGAGCGCCCCGGCCAGTGCGGCGGCGGCCCCACCGATCGCGAAGACCAGGGTGAACGCCTTGCGCACGTCGATGCCGAGCGCGGTGACCATCTCCCGGTTCTCCACCCCGGCCCGGATGATCAGGCCGTACCGGGTCCAGCGGAGGAAGGCCAGCAGCGCGCCGAGCACCAGCACGGCCGCCACGATCAGCAGCAGCCCGCCGTTGGGCACGTTCGCCCCGAGGACCGTGGTGACCTGCCGGGTCCACGCCGGCCGGGGGAACGGCCGGGCGTCCGCACCCCAGGTGGCCTGGAGCAGCGCCACCCCGGCCAGCGACAGGCCGACGGTGACGAGCACCTGTTCGATGGTGCGGGAGTAGAGCGGTCGGATCAGCACCAGCTCCACGAGCACCGCGACCAGCACCCCGGCGGCCACCCCGAAGGCCACCGCCAGCACGAATCCGAGGCCGTCGGGGCCGGCGCCGGGCAGGTTCCCAGCCGCCCACCAGGTGGCGTACGCGCCGACGCCGAGGAACAGCCCGTGCGCGAAGTTCAGCACGTCGGCCAGCCCGAAGACCAGGGAGAGCCCCGAGGCGACCAGGAAGTACAGCGCCGCCAGGCCCAGCCCGGTCAACGTCAGCAGCACGATGTCGCTCACTGGTGCACCCTTGTCTCACTCGGGCCGTGGCCGCCGGAGCCGACGCCGAGCAGGGAGCGGGTCAGCTCGGTCTCCCGCAGCAGTTCCGACGCGTCCCCGGCCCAGGCCACCCGGCCGGCGGCGAGCACCACGGCGTCGGTGGCCAGCCGGCGCACCACCGCCAGGTTCTGCTCCACAAGCAGCACCGGCACGGTCTCGGCGACCCGTTCCAGCACCTCGGCCACCTCGGTCACCACCTTCGGCGCCAACCCCTTGGTCGGCTCGTCGACGAGCAGCAGCCGGTTGTCGTTGAGCAGCACCCGGCCGATGGCGAGCATCTGCTGCTGCCCGCCGGAGAGCGAACCGGCCCGTTGCCGTCCGCGCCGGTCCAGCTCCGGAAAGAGCGCGAACACCCGGTCGTACGCGGGCGTGGTGCCGCGTCGTTCGGCGAGCCGCAGGTTCTCGGCGACGGTGAGGCCGGCGAAGACGTCCCGGTCCTCCGGCACGTAGCCGAGCCCGTCGCGGACCAGCCGGTGGGTGGGCCGCCCGAGCAGGCTCCGCTGGCCCGTCCGGACGGTGCCGCGCACCTCGCCGCCCCGGGGGGTGAGCCCGAGGACCGCGCGCAACGTGGTGGTCTTGCCGACGCCGTTGCGCCCGAGCAGCACTGTCACCCCGGTCGGCGCGACGGTGAACGACACCCCCTGGAGGATGTGCAGCCCGGCGATCCGCACCGACAACCCCTCCACCCTCAGCACCGACGTCACCGCGCCGTCTTCCGTTCGCGACTGCGGGGCTCGCAAAACCGGCTCACTCCTCGCGCTCACAGGGACTCCCCCAGGTAGGCCGCCTGGACGGTGGCGTTGGCCATCACGGTCTGCGGGGTGTCGCAGGCGAGCAGTGCGCCGTGGTGCATCACGGCGATCCGGTCGGCCAGTTCCAGGATCACGTCCATGTGGTGCTCCACCATCAGCACCGACCGGCCACTGTCGCCGGTCAGCGACCTGATCACGTCCACCAGTTCGGGGACGTTCTCGGCGCTGACCCCGGCCATCGGCTCGTCGAGCAGCATCACCCGGGGTTCCCCGGCGAGCAGCAGGGCGATCTCCAGCTTGCGTTTCTCGCCGTGGGCCAGGGTGCCGGCCAGCGCCGTACCCCGGTGGTGCAGGCCGACCCGGTCGAGCGCCGCGTCGGCGGCGGCGGCCACCTCCCGGTCGGCCGCCGCCCGCCGCCACAGCTTCATCGAGCCACCCCGGTACGCCTGTACGGCCAGCCGGACGTTCTCCCGCACGGTGAGCGACCCGAAGACCGAGGACGCCTGGAAGGTACGGCCCAGACCGCGCCGGGCGCGTCGGTGCGGTGGGAGTGCGGTGACGTCCTCGCCGTCGAGCAGGACCCGGCCGCCGGTCGGCTGGCGTAGGCCGGTGATCAGGTTGAACAGGGAGGTCTTGCCGGCGCCGTTCGGCCCGATCACGCCCAGGAACTCCCCGGGTGCCAGGTCGAGGTGTACGTCGTCGACGATGGCGACCTCACCGATCCGCCAGGTCAGACCACGGGTGGCGAGCACCGGTCAGCCCTTCATCGGGGTGACCGGCGGCGCGGTCTCGTCCCCGGTCAGGGTCTTCTGCGCGGCGGCGGTGAACGCGGTGCCGCTGCCGGTGAGCTTGGCCTGGTACATCGGCTGGAGCAGGGCGTGGTCGTCGGCGCGGATGGTCATCGGGCCCTTCACCCCGTCGAACGTCCAGCCTTCGAGGGCGGTGACCATCTTGTCGACGTCGTCCCCACCCTCCTGGGCGGCCCGGACGACCATCTGCGCGGCGGCGAAACCGTCGGGGTGGAACAGGTCGAGCGTCCCGCCGGGGATCTTCGCCTTGGCGGCCTTGGCGGCCTCGGTGTCGCTGGCCCCGTCGAAGTAGTGCGACAGGAACGAGATCTTGCTGCCGGCCGCGCCGAAGGTCGGCCAGGAGGCGCGGATGTCCAGCCCGGTGACGACCGTGGTGGAGGCGAGCACGCCCTGCTGGTCGAGGGTCTGCCACATGGCCGGTGCGGTGGTGCCCGCCCAGGCGACGAAGAGCAGGTCCGGCCTGGCGGCCTTGATCTGGCTGGCGAACGGGGTGAACTCGCTGGCGCTGGCCGGGGCCCGGACGCTGCTGACGGTGGCGCCCGCCCCACCGATGACCGCCTTGACGGCGGCCTCGTTGGCGTCGCCGAACGCGCCGTCCTGGGCGAACACGACGACCTTCTTGCCGGTCGGGTCGCCGATGAACGACTTAGCGGTCACCACGTCCTGGTAGGACTGCCGGCCGGAGCGGAACGTGTACCTGTTGGCGCCGGTGACCGCGTCGGTGGCGGCCGGGCCGGAGATGAACAGGACCTTGTTCTGGGCGGCGATCGGGGCGACCTGGAGCGCCACCCCGGACGCCGTCGACCCGGCGATGATCTTCGTGCCCTTGCCGATCAGATCCTTGGCGGCGGAGACCGCCTTGGCCGGGTCACCGGCGTCGTCGACCTCGGTCAGCTCGACGGTGCGGTCACCGACCCTGCCGGTGCCCCTGGTGGCGAAGTCGAGGCCCGCCTTGAAACCCTCGACGTACTGCTTTCCGTAGCTGGCCAGGGCACCGGACTGGGAGTAGACCAGGCCGACCTTGACCGGGGCGGCCGAGTCACCGCCGCCGGAGGCGGTGTCCTGCGGGCTGCCGCAGGCGGTGGCGGCGAGCGCCGCGGCCATCATCGTGGCGGCGGAGAGGAACGCCCGCCGGGTGTGCCGGACCGTCATCGCGACTCCAGGTGAGGACAGGAAGCTTGTGACGGCTCACGCTAGAAGTGACGTCACCCACGGGCTATGTGGCGACGACACACAAGTGACACGTACCGGGTGGCCGGTGTTAACAGTCGTCACGACGACCCGGCGTGTCACCTGGTGCCGGGTGGCGCTCACCCCCATCACCCGCCCGGCCCGGGTGTCGCCCCCCGCCACCGCTGCGCCACCGTTGCCGCCCGGCCGATCGCCGCGGTGCCCGCTGCCCGACTCACGGGTCGGCCCTCGTCGGCGGGTCGCAGCCGCCGTCGTGGTCGGCCGGGCGCGAACAACGCCGGCCGCCCGCCAGTCGCCGGTCGCAGTAGACCCAGTGGCGTACGGACTGCTCGTCCTCCCGGGACACGGTGGTACCGCCCCGGTCGACATCGGCCAGGAACCCGAGCGCCCGGGTGACCACCCGGGCGAATCCCCGCGCGGCGACCAGATCCTCGGCGACAACCGGCAGGTGTACGACGAACCGCTCCCGGCTCACCAGCGCACGTCCGAGGTGAAGTGGGTGCGCCAGGAGCGCAGGGCGCTCTTGATCCGCTGGTTTTCCTCCCGGACGATGGCCAGATCACGCCGGGTCTTCGCCAGGTCGGCGGCCACCCGGTGCAGGAAGGCGTCCACTTCCACCGGGTCGAGTCCCCGCTTGACCAGGCCGAACTGTCGTTCCTGGACCTGCCGGGCGGTCAGCGGCCGACACACCTCCGAGCGGTACCACCCACCGTTGGGCGGGCGCTGCGGCCGACGTCGTTCCGCCCGGCGACGCCAGAGGCAGTTGCCCGAACGGCCTGGCCAGGGACTGCGGCCCGGACGGCCGGGCCAGAGGCTGCGGAACAGGGACAGCAGGATGCGCATGGGTCACCTTCCGGGGTCGGGTCGGGTCGCTGCGGTGGAAGGCGACCCGGCCCGCCGATAGGGGACGCGGGCCGGGTCACCCGACCTCGGGACCGCAGCCCTGGGCGGCGGTACGGCCCCGAAGCCAACCCTTGGTGTCCGCCCCCGAGGTTTGCCGAACCAACCGGAACCGGACATCCACAACATACCCAAAATGTTTGTGTAGGTCGACCCTCTGTTCACGCGACACGACAGCTTGTTGCAGTTACTGGTGCAGGCCCGGCATGATCAGAGACGCCGAACCAACCGGAGTCTCACCATGCCCACAGCTGAAGCCCCATACCGCCAGATCGCCAATGAACTCACCGCGAAGATCAAGAGCGGTGAACTCAAACCCGGCGACAAACTGCCGTCCACCCGCGAGCTTGCCGAGGCGTACCAGGTGCACATGAACACCGCCTCGCGCGCGCTCTCACTGCTGCACGACCGCGAGCTGATCACCGGTCAGCCCGGCCGTGGCACCTACGTCGCCCAGACCTCGACGCGGTAACGGCCGCGCGGCAACCCGGTGGGGTGCGTGCGGCCGTGGCGGCGTCCACGATCAGAGGTTGCCCGGACCGGCGACACATAGTGCACGCAGATCCTTTGGACCTGATGACGTCAACGGATCAGCCGATCCGCGGGAGGGCTGCGGAAGCGGTGCCGGCCGGCGTTCTCCCGTCCACCCCATCGTCCTGAGCCCCTCCGCCGGGCCCCTCGGGCTGCGCGGCCTGGTGGGGCATGACGTGAGGTCCGCTCCGTTAGGGTGAGCCGATGCGGCGACTCACCGATGGGACGGTCCTGGCCGTCGGCAGGCTGACTCTGGCCGCAACCGAACTTGAGTACGTGCTGGCCGGCATCGGTGCCGACAGCGCCAACCGGGCTGACCAGGCCAACCGGGGCGACCGGGGCGACCAGGCCAACCGGGGCGACCGGGGCGACTTGGCCAACCAGGCTGATCGGGCTGATCGGGCTGATCGGGCTGATTGGGCCGACGGTGGCAGCCTCGCCACGATCTTCACCGCTCCCGGTGAGCCGGTGCAGGCGGCACGACGCCACGCCCGGCAGGCCGCCCCGGAGCACCGTACCGAGTTCGTCGGGCTGGTCGAGGCTGCCGCGACGTACCTCGTGCAGAGCCGGACGGCCGTACGCGCGCTGTGGCTCGACGGAAACCGCGTCGATGCGGCGACCTTCGACGAGATCACCGGCCTCATCCTGCGCTGCCGCGACCGGCTCCAGGCACTGCGCGACGACCTCGATCACCCGTCGGCCACGCCACCCCGTACCCGCTGACCACCCCGCAGCAGCCAGACCCGGCGCGGCCCATGCCCGCGTCACGACCATCCTGCTCCGTTGACCGCCCGAGCGCGCCCCCACCAGCTCGATCAGTTCCCGAATGGTGGGCCGACCTGCTCGGCGACCGTCCAACCTCGGCCATTGTGGAGAGTTATTGCGGCCCTGGCGGCCCTGGCGGCCCTGGCGACAAGAACTCTCCACAATCCGACGACCCGAACCACCCGCGCGTCCGCGTTACGCCCAGCGCGGTGGCAGTCTGCCCAGCGTGCGTACGGCGGTCGACGACATCGCCGCCAGTTCGGGCTGGGCGGGCAGGAACACCGTGGGGACGCCCAGCGACTGGTTCATCGCGGCGAGCCGGCATTCGGCCTGAAGGTCGGTGGTGTTCCGCACGCCCCGGACGATCACCCCCACCCCGTGGCCGAGGCAGTAGGCGGAGGTCAGACCGCGCCAGGCGACGACGGTGACGGAGGACCATCCGGCCGGCAGACCGGCCCGGACGGCGGCGGCCCGCTCCCCTTCGTCGACGTCCGGATTCTTGCTGCTGTTCATCGCGACGAGTACGACCACCTCGTCGAAGAGGGCGCGGGCCCGGTCCACCACGTCCAGATGCCCGGGGGTGAAGGGGTCGAAGCTGCCGGGATAGACGGCGCGCACGCGTACCCGAGCGGGGTTTCCTGCCGTCGGCGGCGGCCCGGCCGATGGTCCGGGCGTCACCACCCCAGGACCCGCTGCGCGTCGCGGCTGACCTGCGCGGAGGCGAGGGGGGTCCAGGAGGCGAACAGCTCCCGGAGGTACGCGCCGTGCCGTGCCGCCACGGTCGGATCCTGCTCGACGACATCCAGTTCGTTGACGATGCTCAGGTCCGTGAACGACCTGAGCCGCGCCGTGTCCGGCGTGCTCACCTGCCCGGTGAAGCGGTCGAACACCTGGCCGGTTTCTGCCAGTTTCCGCCAGCTGCGCTTGCGGTCGCAGGCGCCGTACAGATAGACGATCTCCTCGGCCTCGGAACCTACGAGGTCCCGCAGCACCGCACGGTCGGCCCGGTCGAGCAGTGCGAGGTCGAAGCCGTCGGTGCCGTAGGCGGCGTGGGCCAGGCCGGCGGCCTGCACGTCATGGGCGCAGCCGAGCGCGGCGAGCCGGTCGCCGACCCGGCACAGGTGGGCGTAGAGGGTGCCGCCGGGATGCGCGATCTGCTCGGCGCCGTGCCGGCGGAGCCAGCCCCGCACCCCGTCGTCGGTCCCCATGCCCCGACTGTAGGTATCGACCACCGAAACCCGCCGCCCCCGGGCCAAGGGCAAAAATCACACCACCATCGGTACGCCGCACACCGGTCACGACCGGCGTCCCCCGGCGGATACGCATAGACCCGCCACCGGCGTCCCCCGACGGGTACGCATAAACCGCCACCGGCTGAATCGTTTACGTCATCAGGTCGAAAGGGGCCGCATGGCTATAGGTGTCGCAGGCGGTGACCGCCTCGCCGTGCCCGGCCGAAACCGCGTGGCCCACCCCGTTGGAGCCCACCCCCACCCTCGCCCGGGGACCCGGTCAGTCGATCACGCAGGGCGCGGGATCAGCAGGCACGGGGTCAGCGGGCGCGGGATCAGCAGGCGCGGGGGTCAACAGGCGCGGGGGTCAACAGGCGTAGGGATCAGCGGGTAAGGGTCAGCGGGTGGGGAGGCCGGCGCGGGCGGCGACGGCGGTGTCGGGCTGGTCGGCGAAGACGCCGTCCAGGCCGAGGCCGAGGAAGAGTTCGTACTCGGCGGTGATGTCGCCCCGGGCGTTCGGGTCGGTGCCGATCCGGAAGTCGACCGGGAGGAACTGGTTCTCGGCGCGGAACGTCCAGGCGTGCACCACCAGCCGGTGCCGGTGCGCGTCGCGGATCACCGTGGTCGGGGCGAGCAGCTTGCCGGTGGCGTCCCGGGGGACGATCAGGTTCTTGTTCAGCCCGACCCCGTCGGCGTACCCGGCGATCCCGCGCAGGCCGGCGGCGGTCGCCAGGTCCTGGTAGGTGCGAGGGTCACCGGCGACGGTGAAGTCGTAGGGCCGGCCGGTGGCGTCGAGGAGCTGGACCAGTGGCACGTCGGTCATCCGGTCGAGCTTGCGCAGGTTGGCGGTCTCGAAGGACTGGATGAAGACCGGGTCGTCGCGGTGGGTCAGCCTGTTGCGGCGCAGCACCGCGACCAGGGGCTCCTCCAGCGGCAGCCCGATCGAGGCGAAGTAGCTCGGATGCTTGGTCTCCGGGTAGACGCCGATGGTGCGGCCCCGGGCCTTCGACTCGGCGCGGGCCAGGTCCAGCACCTCCTGGAAGGTGGGCACCTCGAACCGGCCGTCGAAGGCGGTGTTCGCCACCCGTACCTGCGGCAGCCGCTCCTTGGCCCGCAGCGTCTTCAGCTCGGCCAGTGTGAAGTCCTCGGTGAACCAGCCGGTGACCGGCACCCCGTCGATGGTCTTCGTGGCCTTGCGGGCGGCGAACTCCGGGCGGGCCGCCACGTCGGTCGTACCGGAGATCTCGTTCTCGTGCCGGGCGACGAGCACCCGGTCCCGGGTGGAGACCAGGTCGGGCTCGATGTAGTCGGCACCCAGCCGGATCGCCAGCCGGTACGCCTCCAGGGTGTGCTCCGGGCGGTAACCGCTGGCCCCCCGGTGGCCGATCACCACGGGCCGGTGGGTGGCCCGGTCGGCACGGTCCGCGTCGTCCTCGCGGGCCGAGGCCGCGCCGGGCACGGCCACCGGAACGGCGACGGCCACGGCGAGCAGCGCGCCGGCCACCCCGAGAGCGGAAAGGGTACGTCGCAACGCGATCTCCTTCGTCGATGGACGTCCGACAGGTCGCGGGACGTCCCGGCAGGTGGGCGTCACCAGCAGACCGGGCGCGGCTGACCGGCAGTTGGTCGTCGACTGACCGCCAGGTGAACCCTGCGGGGAAACCGGCGCGGGAGCCGGGACCGCACCGGGATACGCGATTCACCGACCCGACTTCGCCGGAATCGACAGGATTGTCTGGTGCGCGGGTTCCTTCGTCACCCAGTCCGGCTGGTGCCGTTCGGTTTCCTGGTGGCGATCGCGATCGGCACCGGCCTGCTGATGCTGCCCTGGGCCACCAGCGCACACCGCTACACCCCGCCGGTCACCGCGCTCTTCACCGCCACCTCGGCGGTCTCGGTCACCGGCCTGGCGGTCACCGACACCCCGAACTACTGGAACGGTTTCGGGCTGGCGATGATCACCGTGCTGACCCAGGCCGGCGGGTTGGGCATCCTCACCGGCGCGGCCCTGGTCAGCCTGGCGGTCACCCGGCAGCTCGGGCTGCGCAACCGGCTGCTGGTACAGGCCGAGACAGCCGAGTACGGCTTCGCCGACCTCCGTCGTCTGCTGCTGCGCATCGCCGGCACGGTGTTCGGCTGCGAACTGGTGATGACCGTGGTGGTCACCGGCCGGCTCTGGCTCACCTACCACTACCCGCCGGGCCGGGCACTGTGGTCCGGGGCGTTCCACTCGATCCAGGCGTTCAACAACGGCGGTTTCACCCTCTACACCGACGGTCTGGTCGGCTTCGCCCGTGATCCGTGGGTGTCGCTGCCGCTGGCCCTCGGCGCGATCGTCGGCGGGCTGGGCTTCCCCGCGCTGTTCGAGGCGTTCCGTCAACGCCGCCGACCGGTCCGCTGGGCGGTCGCCACCAAGCTGACCATCTGGGGCACCGTGGTGCTGCTGGCCATCGGTGTCGTCGGCCTGCTCGCCACCGAGTGGCACAACCCGTTCACCATCGGCACCTACGACACCCCGGACAAGCTGCTCGCCTCGTTCACCCAGATCGCGCTCAGCCGTACCGGCGGGTTCGACGTGATCGGCGTGGCGGCGTTGAAGGAGGAGAGCTACCCCCTGCTCATCGCCCTGATGTTCATCGGCGGTGGCAGCGCCAGCACCGCCGGTGGGATCAAGGTCTCCACGTTCTTCCTGCTCGGCTTCGTCATCTGGGCGGAGCTGCGCGGCGAGCCGGACGTCACGGTGGGCCGCCGCCGGATCGCGGTGGTCAGCCAACGCCAGGCGTTGACGGTGGCGCTGATCAGCGTCGCGCTGGTGACCGCCGGCACGTTCGGCCTGACCGTGCTCACCACAGGCGTCCGGTTCAACGAGACGCTGTTCGAGGTGACCTCGGCGTTCAGCACCGCCGGCCTCACCGTCGGGCTCACCCCGCAACTGCCCGCGTCGGGCCAACTGGTGCTGACCGTGCTGATGTACATCGGTCGGATCGGACCGCTCACCCTCGGCTCGGCGATCGCGTTGAACACCCGACGCCGGCTCTACCGCTACCCGAAGGAGCAACCCGTTGTCGGCTAGGGACGAGGACGACGGCGACATCGCCGTGATCGGGCTGGGCCGGTTCGGCTGCCACCTGGCCGGGGCGCTGGCCCGGCTCGGCCACCAGGTGCTCGCCGTGGACCGCGACGCCGAACGGGTGCAGCGCTGGTCGGCGTCGCTGGACCGGGTGGTGCAGGCCGACGCCACCGAGGAACAGGCGCTACGGCAGCTCGGCGTCGGCGACTTCCGTCGGGTGGTGGTCGCCATCGGCGCCTCGGTGGAGGCCAGCGTGCTCACCGTGCTGGCCCTGACCGAGGTGGGCGTACCGCAGATCTGGGCGCGGGCGACCTCCCGGAAGCACGCCAAGATCCTGGCCTCGGTCGGCGCGCAGCACGTGGTCTTCCCGGAGGCGGAGGCCGGGGAACGGACGGCCCACCTGATCGTCAGCCGGATGCTCGACTTCATGGAGTTCGGCGAGGACTTCGCCATCGCCAAGGTGCCGGTGCCGCCGCCGCTTGTCGGCCGCCGGCTGCGGGAGATCGCGGCTCAGGAGCGGTACGGGGTGATGGTGGTCGGCGCCAAACCGGCAGGCGAACGCTTCCGGTACGCCGACCCCGAGACCGTGCTCGGGCCGGGCAGCATCCTCATCGTGGAGGGCGGGATCGCCCAGGTACAACAGTTCGCGGCCCTGCGCTGAGCCTCAGCCCCGAGGTCCCCGGCCGGGACCGCCGCCTCTACCGCCGCCCTTGCCTCCCCTCCCAGTCACTTTCCCGCTTTTCCCGGTGCCCCACCCGGCCCCTTGCCCGCCGCCGGCCCCTGTCCCTTGCCGGGCTGCTCGGCCTTCGGCTTGGGCTTCGCCGGCCCGGCCGCAGCGGACCCGCCCTTGCCCGAGGTCTTGCCCGACGACTTCGCCGGCTTCTTCGCCACGGGTTTCTTCGCCGTCGGCGGCTTCACCACCGGGGCGCTGCCGGCCACCCCGGAGACCCGCACCCCGCAGCTCGACTCGCCGACGCTGAACTCCAGCGGCAGCGGGTTGCCGCCGGTGTACCGGCCGGTCAGCGAGACCTCCTCCGCCGCGCCCGGGGCCAGCGCGGCGCTTCCGGCCGCCGGGGTGACCCGGACCAGCCGCCCCTCCTGGCGTACCCCGGGGGTGGTCGTGGTGACGGTCTGCTGGCCGGGGAACGCGAAGCTCATCGTCCAGTCGCGCAGCTCCCGGGGACCGGTGTTGGTGAGCGTGAGCTGGGCGGCGAAGTCCTTGCCGGAGTCGCTGCGCAGCGCGTACTCGACCTCGCACCCGATGGGCTCGGGCAACCCCATCCGGGCCTCGGTGGGCCGGTCGGCACCACCGCTGGCGGGGCTGCGCGAGGTCACCCCCCAGATCGCCGCGGTGACCGCGACGAGACTCACGGCGGCCACCCCGGCCTCGATCCGGCGGCGGCGGGTGGCGGCCCGCCGGTTGCGGGTCCGGCCCGAGAAGGGCAACGCGTCGGTGTCGGCCGACCAGGGCAGGATCGTGGTGCCGGCGTTGGCGAGCAGGGCCGGATCGAGCAGCCCGGGGGCCGGGGAGACCGGCACCGCCGCGACCATCCCGGCCGCGCCGGCGAGGGTACGCGCCACCTCGGTCGTCGCCGGCCGGTCCTCGGGGCGCTTGGCCAGGCAGCGACCGACCAGCTCGACCACCTCGTCGGGGAGCCCGCGTACCGGGGGCATCGGCTCCGGGTCGTGGTACATGTGCGCCCGCAACATCTGGGTGGTGGTGCTGGCCTGCCAGGGGAGCCGCCCGGTGAGCATCCGGTAGAGCAGCAGCCCGACCGCGTACACGTCGGTGGCCGGGGAGACCTGGCCGTTGTCGAGGCGTTCCGGGGCGAGGTAGGCGGGGGTGCCGAGCAGGGTGCCGTCCGGCCCCTTCTCGCTCTCGCCGACCAGCGCGGAGATGCCGAAGTCGACCACCTTCACCCCGGTGGCGGTAAGCATGACGTTGCCCGGTGTGACGTCCCGGTGCACCACCCCCCGGGCGTGCGCGGTGGCCAGCGCCGAGGTCACCTCGGCACCGATGGTCACCGCCTCCCGCCAGGGCAGCTGCCCGTCGCGGCCGAGCCGCGCGGTGAGCGGGCCGCCGTCCACCAGCTCCATCACCACGTACGGCACGGTCAGCCCGACCTGCTCGGACTCGCCGTAGTCGTACACGTTGGTGATGTTGGGGTGGCAGAGCCGGGCGGCGGCCTGCGCCTCGATCCGGATCCGGTGCCGGAAGGCCCGGTCGGCGGCCAGCCGGGAGGCGAGCACCTTGACCGCGACCTGACGGCCGAGCACCTGGTCGTAGCCGCGCCACACCACGGACATGCCGCCCGCGCCGAGCTGCTCGATCAGCCGGTACCGCTCACCGAGGAGCTGGGCGGCGTTGCGCACTCCTGCACCCATGGTCGACCGAGTTGCCCGGGACGACCCGGCCTACACCTCGATGGTCGTAATCGGTCAGGAAAGTCACCCGATCAGGCGGTCGCGAGCAATTGGTCCACCGGGGCGTAGTCGTCGGTCAACACCAGCGCGCCGTCGACGAACCGGGTCACCTCGCTGCCGGCCAACATGTCCGGGATCTTCGCCACCGTGCCCAGCCGGATCCGCAGCGCGTCCAGCGGCAGGGGGGCGTCCGAGGCGACGATGAGGAAGTTGCTGCCCTGCCGCCCGGCGATCGCCTCCGGCGGCGCGACAAGCGCCACGTGGTCGAACTCGGCGGCCACCGTGGCCAGCTCCGCGCGGATGAACCGGCCCGGCGGGTAGTCGATGACGTTCTGCACGTAGATCCCGCCGGGGCGGAGCACCCGGTCGACCTCCGCCGCCATCTCCCGGGTGGCCAGGTGCCAGGGCACCACCAGGTGTCCGAAGGCGTCCCCGACGACCAGGTCACGGCTGTCCGCCGGCTCCCCGCCGACAAGCATCCGGGCGTCCCCCACCTCCGCCCGCAGCCCCGGCCCGGTCCTGACGCCCAACTCCCGCCGGTCCAGCTCGACCAGCTCGCCGTCGATCTCGAAGACCACGTTGTCGGTGCCCGGCCGGGTGGCGCCCAGGTAGCGGGGCATGGTGAACCCGCCCCCGCCCAGGTGCAGCGCGTCCAGCCGCTGCCCCTTCGGGGCGGACACGTCGGCGACCGCGCCGATCCACTGGGTGTACTCGTACTCCAGGTGGGTCGGGTCGTTCAGGTCGACGTACGAGTGCTGGGCCGAGTTGAGGTAGAGCGTGCGCCCACCGGCCCGGGACGGGTCGGCCTCCACCCGGGCGCAGTGGTAGGCGGTCTCCACGTCGCACGGGTTCGGCGCGACCGCGCTCAGCCCCGCCGCGACCAGCCCGAGCACCGCCAGGGTGGCCTTCGTCCGGGCCGGACCGGGCAACCCGGCGGCCTCCTGCCGACGCAGGTAGACCCCGAGCGCCAGCCCGACCACGCCGAGCGCCGCCGCCAGGCCGATCAGGATCACCGTGCTGGGCAGCGCCGCGACCAGCACGAAGCCGGTGCCCAGGGTGGCGGTGATGCCGCCGAGGGTGCCGATGCCGGAGAGCCGCCCGACCACCTGCCCGGTGCGCCGAAGGTCGGCCAGTTGCAGCTTCACCACAAGCGGGGTGACCGCCGACAGCAGCGCCGCCGGCACGAACACCGCCAGCGCGGTGAGCAGCAGGATGCCGCTGACCGCCCCGCCGCGCAGCAGCTCACCGGCGTACCGGACCACCGGCAGGGTGACAGCGGCGGCGATGCCGGCCAGGATCAACGCCGGGGCGAGCAGCCCGCGCGGGTCGCGCCGGTCGGCCAGCCACCCACCCGACCACGCCCCGTACGCGATGGCGGCCAGCGCGATGCCGATCACCGAGCTGGTCACCTGGAGGGTCACCCCGACGTACGGGCCGACCAGGCGCAGCGAGACCGTCTCCAGCACCAGCACCGCGCCGCTGGAAAAGAAGACCAGGAACGCGGCGAGCCCGTTGGGCAGGGCGCGGGAGGGGACCGGCGCGGAGGGCGTCGGCGCGGTCACGACGTCGGACGATGTGCTGCTCACCGTCGCGATGCTACGTCCCGTTCCTGGGCCGGACGGTCAGTACATCGAAAGGTGAACATGGTTTGTGTGGTCGGCGGCCGGGCTGCCCGACCCGCTGTACGCCCGCCAACCGGTGTTCGGCATCCAGATCTGCCGGTACCAGATCACATAGAGCACGCCGAGCCGGTTGGCGTTGTTCTTGAAGTAGTTGGCCAGGCTGTCGCCGTACGCCTTGTCCCCGCCGGTGGCCGTCTCGTCCTTGAAGCCGCTTGTGGCGGCCGAGAAGTCGCAGGCCCGGCCCTTGGGGTGCTCGCCGCCCCCGCCGCTGCGGTGGCAGGACACGAACCGCTTGTAACCGGCCGCCTTGGCCTGCTGCATGGCGTGCAGGGTGCGTGGGGTGATGCAGCCGGAGGTGGTCGGGTCGTTCACCGAGCACGACTCGCCCGGCCACGACCCGTCGGAGTTTCGCGGGGCCGGCTTCGCCGAACTCGACCCGCCGCTGAAACCGGCGCTACTGCCCGAGCTGACCGTGGCCAGGGCGCGTTCGGCCTCCCGCTTCTTCTTCGCCAGCGTGGCGAGCTGCTTCTGCTGCTCGCGGACCTCGGTGTTGATGGCGATGGTGGCCTCGGCGGCGGTCTGCCGCGCCTCGGCGAGCGCGCGGAGCTGTTTGCCGTCCCGCTGGGCCATCATGTCGAGGTCGGCGGCGCGCTTGAGGAACGCCTCCGGGCTGGCCGTGTTGAGCAGCATCGACGTCGGGGTCAACCGGCCCACCCGGTAGGACTGCGCGGCCACCTCGCCCACCTGGGCGGTCAGCTCGCCCAGCCGGCCCTCGATCACCTTCAGCTCGGCGGTCAACGCGGTCTGCCGCCGCTTGGAGTTGTCCAGCTTGGCCTTGGCCTCGATGTGCCCCTTCGCCGCCGCCGTGAGCGCGTCCTTGAGCTGCTTGGTGCCGCCCTCGCCGGGTTCTGCCGAGGCGGGCACCGCGCCGACGCCGAGCAGCAGCGCCAGCGAGGCGAGCAGCACGGTCAACGGTCGACGCAGACGTGGCCGGGTCAGGCTGGTCCTGGGCACGGGGGTGTCCTTCCCTCTGCCGCCGACGCCCGGTCGCAGGCCGGCACGGCGGCGGTCCCGCCGGCCCCGGTTGGCGGCCTGGGGGCGGAGACCGCCGGTCACATTACCGCAATCACACGCGGTGACCAGGCCCGTGACGACACCTGACAACAACCCTCGACCCGGCGTGTCGGGCCGGTCGCCGAGGGTCCAACTCGTCGATCTGTCGGGCGCCGGGCAGGGCCTCCCGGCAGGAGTCGCCGGGCAGGGCCTCCCGGCAGGAGTCACAGTGGCGAGGGAGCGGGCGGTCAGTCGCCGAGCAGGGCGGCGCGGACCTCCTGCCAGGTCGGCTCGTCGACGGCGACCAGCAGCCCCCGACCGTCGTCGGCCGGGTGGTACTCGGTGCCGTCGAACCGCCGGGCCACCCCGCCCGCCTCGCGGACCAGCAGCGCACCGGGAGCGTGGTCCCAGGGCAGGGTCCGCCAGAACATCACGAACTGCTGCTCCCCGGTGAGCAGGTCGAGGTACTCCCGCCCGGCGCAGTGCTGACCCGGCAGCAGCTCCCCGATCCGCCCCTCGCCGGCCGCCACCCGGTCCCGGGTGGCCTGCGGCAGGTACTGGACCATCGCGGTGCCCCGCAACCGCTGCGGCGCGACGGTGGCACCGGAGCGCACCGGCCGGCCGTCCAGCCGGGTGCCGTCGCCGGCACGGGCCACGGCCATCGTCCCGGCCAGCGGGTCGAACACCCAGGACGCGGCCGGTTCACCCGCGCTGAGCAGGGCCACCATCAGGGCGAACGGGCGGCGGCCGGCGGCGAAGTTCCCGGTGCCGTCGACCGGGTCGACCACCCAGACGTCGCCGCCGTCGCGCAGGTGACGCAGCAACGACCCGTCCTCGGCCACCGCCTCCTCGCCGACGACGAGCGAGCCGGGCAGCAGCCGGCGCAGCTCCGCCGAGATCCGCTCCTCGGCCCGCTGGTCGGCGACGGTGACCAGGTCACCCGGGGCCTTCTCGGTGACGTCGGCGTCGTCCAGCTTGCGGAACAGCGGCAGCACCACGTCCGCCGCGGTCTCCCGTAGCAGGGTGTCGACGTCGGCGAGCAGTTGGTCAGCCACGCGGCGGCAACTTGACCACGCTGACGAAGAACTCGTCGATCTGGCGGACCACCGAGATGAAACGTTCGAAGTCCACCGGCTTGGTCACGTAGGCGTTGGCGTGCAGCTGATAGCTGCGCAGGATGTCCTCGTCGGCCTGGGAGGTGGTGAGCACCACCACCGGGATCCGGCGCAGCTGCTCGTCGTTCTTGATCTCCTCCAGCACCTCCCGGCCGTCCCGGCGCGGCAGGTTGAGGTCGAGCAGGATCAGGTCCGGGGTCACCGCGTCCGTGTACCGGCCCTCGCGCCGCAGGTAGTCCAGCGCCTCGGCGCCGTCGGACACGACGGTCAGCCGGTTACGGAGCTTGTGCTCCTCGAACGCCTCCTGGGTCATCAGCACGTCACCCGGATCGTCCTCGACCAACAGAACCTCGATCGGGCTCTTGCCGTCCGCCGGCGCGGTCATCCCACCCTCTCCTTCGTACCACCCGTGGTGCCTTGTCCCGGCGACCCGCCGGGTGGGTCCTCGTCCTGCACCCCGCCCGGCTGCCGCCCGACCGGTGCCGGCCGGTCCGCCGGCTCGGCCTCCCCGGCCGGCGCGGGCGTCTCCCCCACCGGGTGGGACGCGGCAGCGGCGTCGGTGGTCGTCTCCGGGCCGTCCCCGCCGGTCGTCGCCGTGGCGTCCGTCCCGGCCGGCTCCGTGCCGTCCGGGTCGGCCGTGGCATCCGCCTCGGCCGCCGCCTTCGCCGCCTCGACGTCCTCCGGGCGGGCCGGGAGGGTGAACCGGATCGCGGTCCCCTCGGCCTGGTCGGTGTCCACCCAGACCCGACCGCCGTGGTACTCGACGATCTTCTTGACGATGGCCAGGCCGATGCCGGTGCCCGGGTAGGCGTCCTTGGCGTGCAGCCGCTGGAAGATCACGAAGATCTTGTCGGCGAACTCGGGCTCGATGCCGATGCCGTTGTCCTGGCAGGTGATCTCCCACTCGGCATCGACCAGCCGTGCCGAGACCCGCACCTTCGGCGCGACGTCGGGGCGGCGGAACTTCACCGAGTTGCTGACCAGGTTGACGAGCAGGTTGGTGAGCAGCGGCTCCTCGCCCCGGATCACCGGCAGCTCGCCCCAGGTCAGCTCGGCGTCGGCGTACTGCCGGCCCGGCTCGGTCTGGCTGGCCACGTCGGCCATCACCTTGTTGAGGTCGACGTCGACGAAGCCGGTGGTGAGCCGGCCGATCCGGGAGAACGCCAGCAGGTCGTTGATCAGGCGTTGCATCCGCTGCGCGCCGTCCACCGCGAACGCGATGTACTGGTCGGCCCGCTCGTCGAGCTGCCCGGCGTACCGGCGCTGGAGCAGCTGGCAGAAGCTGGCCACCTTGCGCAACGGCTCCTGGAGGTCGTGCGAGGCGACGTAGGCGAACTGCTCCAGGTCACGGTTGGAGCGGGTCAGCTCCTCGGCCTGTTTCTGCAACTGGCTGTTGACCCACTCGATGTTCTCCCGGGCGGCCCGCACCTCCGCCAGGTCCTTGGCGATCTTCTGCCGCATCACGTCCACGTCGTCGGCGAGCCGGCGGAACTCCGGCGGCCCCGACCCGGCGATGTGGTGCTGGTAGTCACCCGCGGCGACCTCCCGCACCTGCTGGGCCAGGCCGGTCAGCGGCCGGATCACCATCCGCTCCAGGGAGAGCACCATCAGGATCCCGGCGACGACCACCACCACCGCCGCGACGACCAGCAGCGCCACCAGCAGGTTGCCGGTCCGCTCGATGTCCCGGGCACCCTGCTCCCGCTCGGCCAGGATCGCCGCCTGGAGGTCACCCACCGACGCCCGGATCTGGTCGAACTGCTGCCGGGCCTGGGCGGTGATCAACGCCTGGGCGGCAACCGTGCCGCTGCTCCCGGTGGTCGCGATCACCGGCTCGGCCACCGACCGCCGCCAGGCGTCCGCCTGCTGCTGGGCGGTGCGCAGCGCGCCGGCGATCGCCGGATAGTCCCGGCTCAGGGTGGTGATGGTGGCGGCCACGTCGCGCTCCTGCTGCACCCCCTGCTCGTACGGGGCCAGGTCGGCGCGGTTGCCGCTCACCGCGTAACCGCGGATGCCGGTCTCCTGGTCGAGCAGCGCGTTGAGCAGTTCCTGCCCCTGCACCCGCAGCGGGCCGGTCCGGGTGAGCAGCGCGTCGGTGTGGGCGCGGTTCTTCGTGGCCACCGCCGCCTCGGCGACGGCCAGCCCGACCAGCAGCACGCCGACCACGGCCAGCAGCGCCAGCACCCGACGACGCAGGGTCCACCCCGAACGGTACGTGTTCACCGGCCACCGCCCCGGGTGACGAGCAGCATGGCGACGTCGTCGGCGAGCGGCCCCCCGTTGATCTGCTCGGCCCGGCCGACCAGCCAGGCGGGCAACTCGGACAGCGGCACGGCGTGGTTGGCGCGCTCCTGGAGCAGGCCGGTCAGCCCGTCGACGTCCAACCGGTCGTCACCGTCACCCACCCGCCCCTCGATCAGGCCGTCGGTGTACATCAACAGGGACCAGTCATCGGTGTCGAACTCCAGATCGAACGCGACGGGACGGCGGGGTCGTACGCCGAGCAGCAGGCCACCACGGGCCGGAACCGGCGCGACCTTACCGCCGGACAGCAGCAACGGCGGCGGGTGACCCGCCAACCGGACGGTGGCCCGGTTGGCGGCCAGGTCGAGCCGGGCGGTGGCGACGGTGGCGAAGATCTCCTGGAGCCGGCGCTCGCTCATCAGGACCTGCTCCAGGGCGGGCAGCACCTCGTCGTCGGGCACCCCGGCCAGGATCAGCGCCCGCCAGGCCACCCGCAGCTCGACGCCGAGGGCCGCCTCGTCCACCCCGTGCCCGCAGACGTCACCGACGATCAGGTCGACCCGGTCGGGGCGGGTCTGCACCACGTCGAAGAAGTCCCCGCCGATCAGGGCCGCGTGCCGGCCCGGCCGGTAGAAGGTGTGCACCGCCACCTCGTCGGTGGTCATCAGCGGCTGGGGCAGCAGGCCCCGTTCCAACCGGGCCGACTCGGCCTGGCGCAGCTCGACCTCACGCAGCCGACGGGCGTTCTCGTCGGCCCGCTTGCGCTCCACCGCGTAGCGCAGGGCGCGGGTCAGCAACACCCCGTCGACCTGCCCCTTGACCAGGTAGTCCTGGGCGCCCTCGGCGACCGCGACGATGCCGAGGTGCTCGTCGGAGCGGCCGGTCAGCACGCAGACCGCCGCGCCGCTTGACATCTCCAGCACCCGGCGCAGCCCGTCCAGGCCCTGTGCGTCGGGCAGCCCGAGGTCGAGCAGGACGCAGTCGACCCCGGCGATCCGCTGCCGGGCCTCGCTGAGGCTGGTGGCGACAAGCAGGTCGATCATCGAGTTGGTCTCGGCGAGCAGCTCACCGACCAGGAAGGCGTCGCCCTCGTCGTCCTCGACCAGCAGCACCCGCAGCCGTTCACCGGGCGGCAGGTTGGCGTGGGGCCCGAGCCCGCCGTGCGGGTACGGCGCGGCGGAGGACCCGGCCATGCCAGGCCCCCGGTGCGACCGGGTCACCGCCGCGAGACGCGGGAGTTCGCTGGTGATGTCGGGCTCCTTCCGAGTGCCCTACTGATCCTGTATTAGACAACGGTCGCACACAACACGGTCCGCCCGGTCGGGGCGTACCCGGGCAAGGCCGTCATCGGGTGAGCGTCCGGTCAGCCTCCCGCGTCACGGTTCGGTCCCGGTACGCCCCGCTCTCCCCCGGTCGGGGCAGGATGATGCCCACCCCCCGCACCACCTCCGAGGAGTCCCCGTGGGCGTACCCCCCGCCTCCGCCGCCGACCGGGCGCTGACCCGGCCCCGGCGTCGTCCGCTCGCCGCCCTCGCCGCCGTCCTGGCGCTGGTCGCGGTGGGTGCGGCGATGCTGGTCACCCTGGCCACCCCGACGCCCCGACCGGCGGACGCCCCGGCCGACGAGTTCAGCGCCGGGCGGGCCTACCGGACCGTGCAGACGGTGGCGGCCCGGCCGCACCCCGCCGGCAGTGCGGCCAACGACCAGGTGCGCGAGCATCTGGTCGGGGCACTGCGCGGGCTGGGCCTTCAGACCGAGGTGCAGGACACCGTCGCCCCGGAGGCCGGGCAGCTCAGCGGGGCGGCCGGCGGGGCCACCTTCGCCCGGGTCCGCAATGTGGTGGCCCGGCTCCCCGGCACCGCCTCCACCGGCCGGGTCTTCCTGGTGGCGCACTACGACTCGGTGCAGACCGGCCCGGGTGGCAACGACGACGCGGCCGGCACCTCCACCGTGCTGGAGGTGGCCCGCGCGCTGGCCGCCGGCCCCCGGCCCCGCAACGACGTCGTGTTCGTGCTGACCGACGCCGAGGAGGCGTGCCTGTGCGGCGCGTCGGCGTTCGCGGCCAGCCACCCGCTGGCCGCCGACGGCGGGGTGGTGCTCAACCTGGAGGCCCGGGGCGCGACCGGCCCGGTGATCATGTTCGAGACGTCAAGGAACAACGCCGGGCTGGTGGCCGCCTTCGGCCGGGGCGCACCGCACCCGGTGGGCACCTCGTTCGCGGTGGAGATCTACCGGGCGCTGCCCAACGACACCGACTTCACCGCCTTCCTCGACCACGACTTCGTCGGGCTGAACTCGGCCTACATCGACGGGGGCGCGATCTACCACACCCCGCTGGACACCCCGGCGGCGATGGACCGGGGCAGCCTCCAGATGCACGGCGACAACGCGCTCGGGCTGGCCCGGGAGTTCGGCCGCACCGACCTGACGGCGCTGAAGTCCGGGCACGACGCCGCCTACTTCCCGGTGCCGGGCGGGCTGGTCCGCTACCCCGGCTGGTTGACCTGGCCGCTGGCCGCCCTGGCGGTGCTCGGGGTGCTGGCGTTGGGTTGGCTGGTCCGGCGCACCGGCCGGGCCGGCACCGGTCGGCTGTTCGCCGGGTTCGGGCTGGCGCTGGTGCCGATCGTGGTCGCCCCGCTCGCCGCCCAACTGCTCTGGGCGGGGATCACCGCGCTGCGCCCCGGCTACGCCGAACTGCTCGACCCGTACCGGCCGGTCTGGTACCGGTTGGCGGTGGTGGCGCTCGCCGCCGCCATCCTGCTCGCCTGGTACGCGCTGGCCCGCCGCTGGGCCGGCCCGGCCGCGCTGGCCGTCGGCGGGCTGGGCTGGCTGGCCCTGCTCGGGGTGGTGCTGGCCGCGCTGGTGCCCGGCGGGGCGTACCTGGCCACCCTGCCGGCGCTGGCCGGCGCGCTCGCCGGCCTGGTCGCGCTGCGCACCCGGATCGACGGCCCGTGGCCGGTGCTCGCGGTGGCCCTGGCCGGCGCGGTCGCCGTGGTGATCCTGCTGCCCACCGTGGTGCTGCTCTTCCCCGCGCTGGGGATGGCGATGGGCGGGGTCGCGGCGCTGTTCGCGGTGCTGCTGGGGCTGGCCGCGCTGCCGGTGCTCGACCTGCTGCACCCGGCCGCCGGCGGCCAGCGCGGCCTGGTCGCCGGCCGCGCCCGCCGGCTCGGCGCGCTGCCGGCCGTCGCCGCCGCGCTGGCCGCCACGGTGTTCGCCGGGGTCGGCCTGGCCGTCGACCGCTTCGACGCCGCCCACCCCGTGCCCACCCACCTGATGTACGCCCTCGACGCCGACACCGGCACCGCGCGGTGGATCAGCCGGGAGGCCGACCCGCAGCCGTGGACCGACGGGTACGTCGACGGCCCGGCCGGGGTCGACGGCTTCCCCGGCCTGGGCGATGCGGACCTGCGCGGCGGCCCGGCCCCGGCGGCGGACCTGCCTGCCCCGACGGTGCAGGTGCTGGCGGACACCAACGCCGGTGGACTGCGCACCCTGCGGTTGCGGCTGCTCCCCCAGCGGACGGTCCGGCTCGCCACCCTGCACGTGGACGCCACCACCGCCGAGGTGACCCGGGCCGAGGTGGCCGGGCGGGAGGTGCCGGTCGGGCGGCAGCCGACCGTCGAGGAGGCATCGTCCGACCGGTGGGGTTTCGGGATCGTCTTCCACGCCCCACCGTCGGAGGGGGTCGAGATCACCCTGACCGTGCGGCCCCGGGCGGGGCAGGTGGCGTTGCGGGCGATGGACGCCAGCGACGGGCTGGAGGCGTTGCCGGGGTTCCGGAAGCGGCCGGCTGCGGTGGGGGTGGTCGGGTCGCACACCTCGGAGATGCTGGCGGTCGCCCGCACGTATCCGTTCTGACGCAATGGTCGGAGGCGGTCGGTTATCCGTGGCCACGGATAACCGGTCGCCGGGTCCGGTCGCGCCGGCTACGGTCCGCAGGATGCGGCTGGAGAAGGTCACCCCGGAGAACTACGAGGCGGCGCTCGGGCTGTCGGTGCGACCCGATCAGGAGGATCTGGTCGGGCCGGTGGTCAAGTCACTGGCCGAGGCGTACGTCTTCCCGGACATCGCCTGGCCGAGGCTGATCTTCGACGGCGACCGGCTGGTCGGCTTCCTGATGGCCTTCCTCGACTACGCGTGGGGCGACAACCCCGATGACGTCCGATCCGGCCTCTGGCGACTCAACATCGCGGCCGATGCCCAGGGGAAGGGCTACGGGCGGTTCGCCGTCGAGGCCGTCTGCGCGGAGATCCGCGCCCGGGGCGGCAAGCGGGCGTACGTCACCTGGGTGCCTCGGGCGGGCGGGCCGGAGGGCTTCTATCTCAAGCTGGGCTTCCGGCCAACCGGCGAACAGAGCGACGGGGAGACGGTCGCCGTCCTGGACCTCTGACAGTGCTGATGTGGAGCGGATCACCCGGTTGGGCTGACTCACCTTCTGACGGATTCCGGCCGACACCGCCTCAGCTGGTTGTCCGGCTCCGGGGCCGTCCAGCGTTACCATGACCTCCATGACCGCCGCGCACGCGTTCGAGTATGAGGTTCCGCCTCATGCCGGTCCGCCGTCTGAAGCCGTCGAGGCGGCTGAGGATGGCAACGTCGTCTACTTGACTCGCCAAGGGCAGCGGGTGGCGGCGATGGGGCCACCGACGGCGCTCGATCCGCAGGGTCTTGAAAAGATCAGGCAGTATCTGGAAGCGGTAGCCAGAAACCCGAACCGGACACCCGCTCTGCGTGCCTCGGCTCGTGAGGAGCTTGCGCGGCTTGACGAGATCATGGAACAGGTGATCGACGAGGAGGACGCCCAGGCATGCGACGACGCACTGGCGTCGATGCGTGCTGGTGAGTCCACGCAGCCGTGGAGCGCGGTCAAGCGGGAGCTCGACCTGTGACATGGAAGGTTGAGCTCACCAATGCTGCGGCGCGCCAACTGGCCAAGCTCGACCGCTCCACCCAGGTCCGCATCGGTTCCGCGATCGATCAGCTGGCAGTTGACCCTCGGCCCGCTGGTTGCGTGAAGCTGTCCGGTGGCGATACCAAGTGGCGGATCCGGGTAGGCGATTTTCGGATCGTCTACCTGATCCTGGATGACCAGGTTCTGATAGCAGTCGTGCGAATCGCCCACCGCAGAGAGGTATACCGGTCCTTCTAGGGCACGTCACTTCCAGCGGAAGTGGACGAAGAGGCGGCCGAAGTTCTTGGAGTCCTTCTCGACCCGGTGGTAGAGCTGCTTGACGTCCTTCTGGTCGAGGAAGCGCAGCACCTTCTTCTTGAGCTGGCCAGAACCCTTACCTGGGATGATCTCGACCAGGGTGGCCTTCTTCGCCACCGCCTCGTCCATGATCCCGCGCAGGGCACGGTCGATGTCGTGGCCCTTGTTGAAGATGTCGTGCAGGTCCAGCTTGAGCTTCATCCCGCCTCCCCCACCTGCGCAGCCGCCATGGCAGGCCCATCGTAGGCCCGCACGGACCGGGGCGAGGCTCAGGCTTCGTCGGGCAGGTTCGGCCGGTGCTCGCGGATCCACGCCTCGATGTCCTCGGTACGCCAGATCCGCCCGGTAGCGAGCGACTCGTAGGGCTTCGGCCAGTCGGGGCGCTTCATCAACTGCTCGACCCGCTGCCTGCTCACGCCCAGCCTCATCCGGATCTCGTACGCGCCCATGAGATTCCGGCCCATGAACCGGAGGCTAGACACCTCCCCACTGGGCAATACCCTAGTTGGGCGACACCCTACTAGGGCCTTGACTAGGGGGTAGCGTAGCGACCACTATGAGACGGTGAAGCCGCTGAACGTTTCCCGGGTCCATGCCCGCCCAGGCGGGGCCATCCGGCCGCACGTACCGATGCGACCGCTCTGGCGGTGCCGGGTGTGCGCGGCTCCGTGGCCGTGTCAGCCCGCCCGGCTGATGCTGACCAGCGACTACCGGCGGGACCGGATCGGGCTGTCCGTCTACATGGCCGGGCAGCTGTTCGACGCCACCGGCGACCTGGTCACCCTCAACCCGGACGCCGTCCCGCCCCCGGCGGAGCTGTTCACGCGGTTCCTGGCCTGGACGAGACGCAGAACCGGGCCGGAGGAAGGGTAGGAAACTCCCCTCCCCCGGCCCGGCCAGGGACCTCAGCGACCGTTGTCGACCCGGCTCTCCACCCGGCGCAGCGCGGTCACGTAGTCGTCGTTGGTCGAGTGCATGGCCGCCGCGATGCGCAGGTGGCGCAGCGCGTCCGGGTAGCGGTTCAGCCGCTCCAGCGTCCGGCCCAGCACGTGGTGGGCGTAGTGGTCGCTGGGGTCCCGGTCGACCAGCTCCCGCAGCTGCTCCTCGGCCCGGCCGAGCTGGGCGGTCTGGAAGTACGCCCGGGCCAGCAGCTGACGCACGGAGGAGTTGCCGGGCTCGGCCGCCACGATCGGCTCCAGCAGCCGGACCGCTCCGCTCGGGTCACCCATCTCGAAGTACATGGTCGCCCGTCGGTACTCCGCCAGAAGATCCATCCCGACCCACCCCCTCGCGTCACGTCGCCATTGCTCCGACGCTGGCACAACACCGGGCGTACCGCGAGTGTTCCTGCGGGTGCAGTTGTGGCTCAGGAGGTCGGGTCGTCCCGTTCGCCGGTCAGTTGCCAGGCGCGGACGCCGCCGACGATTCCGGCCGTATTGGGCACGATCACCACGTCGTCGCCCATCCGGGCCACCTGCTCGGGGCGGATCAGCCGCGAGTTGCCGCCGCCGAGATAGAGCCGGTCCCAGCGGAACACCGGGCGCAGCCCGTCCACCACCTGCCGGATCCGCCGGGACCAGAAGGCGTCGCCGAGCCGCCGCCGCTCCGGCTCCCCCACGTACGTGTCGTAGGTGGTGCCCCAGCGGACCGGGGCGTGCGACAGCTCCAGGTGCGGGGCGAGCCGCCCGCCGTCGAAAAGCGCGCTACCCAGCCCGGTGCCGAGGGTCAGCACCAGTTCGCAGCCCGTCCCGGCGACCACCCCGGCACCGTGCACCTCGGCGTCGTTGAGCACCAGCGCCGGCATCCCGAACGCCTCGGTGAGCGCCCGGCGGGCGTCGTACCCGGACCACTCGGCGAGCAGGTCCGGGTCGATCCGGCTGCGCGGACCGGACCGGGTGACGTAGTGCGGCGTGGCCACCACCACCCCGTGCCGGATCATGCCCGGCATCCCCACCGTGACCCGGTCCGCCCGGGGCAACCGCCCGGCCAACTCCACAAGCGTCTTGACGAACAGGTCGGGCGGCAACGGGTACGGGGTGTCCACCCGGATCACCGGTGCCCGCAGGTTGCCACCCCCGTCCAGCACCGATCCCTTGATGCCCCCGCCCCCGCAGTCCACCGCCAGCGTCAATCCCACACCCTCACCTTGCCCCACCCGCCCCGCTCATCCCGCCCCTCCCCCACCTTTCACCGACCGGGACCGACAGCCCGACCCCCGAGCACCGACCCGACCGCCGGGCCGCCTACCGACCCGGCCGCCGGCCCGGAAGACCCGACGGCGGTGGTGACGGGCGGGCGGTGATCGGCGAAAGCCACGGGGAGCGCAGGTTTGTGGAGAATTGTTGTCGCCATAGCCGCAAGAACTCTCCACAATCTCGCGCGGATCACCACCCCCGCACGACCACCCCGCCACCCGAACGATCGCCCAGACGACCATGCCCGCCGCCGACCAGCCGCACAGCCCCCGCCACCCTGAAAGTCGGCCGCACGACCACCCCGGACCGCCAGTTACCGGCCGACCGGGGTCCTTCGGGCGGTAGCTGGGCCGGGACGGCGCTGGGTCGCACCGCGCGCCGTCCTCGCCCGGACCGGCGGACGCTAGGCTCGGGCCTGATGAGCGCCACGATGATCGTCAAAGGACTTGCCGCCGGGCACGGGGAGCGGATGCTCTTCAGTGACCTCGACCTGGTGGTCGCGCCCGGCGACGTGGTGGGGCTGGTGGGAGTGAACGGGGCCGGCAAGTCGACGCTGCTGCGCACGCTGGCCCGGGTGCAGCCGGTGGAGGAGGGCAGCGTCTCGTTGAGCCCGCCGGGGGCCTCGGTGGGATACCTGCCGCAGGAGCCGGAGCGGCGGGCGGGCGAGACGGTCCGCGACTTCCTGGCCCGCCGGACCGGGGTGACCGGCGCGCAGGCGGCGCTGGACGCGGCCACCGAGGCGCTCACCGAAGGCACGGCCGGGGCCGACGACGCGTACGCCGGGGCCCTGGAGCGGTGGCTCGGACTCGGCGGGGCGGACCTGGAGGAACGCGCCGCCCAGGTCGCCGCCGAGTTGGGGCTGACGGTCGACCTGGACCACCCGATGACCGCCCTCTCCGGTGGCCAGGCGGCCCGCGCCGGCCTGGCCTCGCTGCTGCTCAGCCGGTACGACGTCTTCCTGCTCGACGAGCCCACCAACGACCTGGACCTGGCCGGCCTGGACCGGCTGGAACGGTTCGTCACCGGGCTGCGCGCCGGGACGGTGCTGGTCAGCCACGACCGGGAGTTCCTGACCCGGACGGTGACCCGGGTGCTCGAACTCGACCTCGTGCAGCAGCAGACCCGGCACTACGGCGGCGGCTACGGCGCCTATCTGGAGGAGCGGGAGGTGGCCCGCCGGCACGCCCGCGCCGACTTCGAGGAGTACGCCGACACCCGCGCCTCGCTGGAGGCCCGCGCCCGCACCCAGCGTTCCTGGATGGAGAAGGGCGTGAAGAACGCCCGCCGCAAGGCCACCGACAACGACAAGATCGGCCGGAAGTTCCGGGCCGAGTCGACCGAGAAGCAGGCGGCCAAGGCGAAGCAGACCGAGCGGCTGATCGAACGCCTCGACGTGGTCGAGGAGCCGCGCAAGGAGTGGGAGCTGCGGATGGAGATCGCCGCCGCGCCCCGGGCCGGTGCGGTGGTGGCCTCGCTGCGCGACGCGGTGGTCCGCCGGGGCGGCTTCACCCTCGGCCCGGTGACCCTCCAGGTCGACTGGGCCGACCGGGTGGCGATCACCGGGGCGAACGGCTCCGGCAAGACCACCCTGCTCGGTGCGCTGCTCGGCCGGCTGCCGCTCGACGCCGGTCATTCCGCGCTCGGCCCGGGGGTGGTGGTCGGCGAGGTGGACCAGGCCCGGGGGCTGTTCCTCGGCGACCAGCCGCTACTGGAGGCGTTCGAGGCCGCCGTACCCGAGATGACGCCGGCGGACGCACGGACGCTGCTTGCCAAGTTCGGCCTGCGGGCCGCGCACGTGCTGCGGCCGGCGGCGACCCTGTCGCCGGGCGAGCGGACCCGGGCGGCGTTGGCGCTGCTCCAGGGCCGGGGGGTCAACCTGCTGGTGCTGGACGAGCCGACCAACCACCTCGACCTGGCGGCCATCGAGCAGTTGGAGTCGGCGCTGGCCGGTTATCCGGGGACGCTGCTGCTGGTCACCCACGACCGGCGGATGCTGGAGGCGGTCAGCGTCGACAGGCGCCTGCGGGTCGCCGACGGGCGGATCGCCGAGGACTGATCCACGCCGCCTGATGACCGCCGGGTGACAATGGGTCATGCTCAAGTGGGAGTACGCGCTGCTGGTGCGCCGTCGCCAGCCGACCGCCTCCGACCTCAGCTGGGAGGTCGTCTTCGTCTGGTACGGCCCGGACGGCTCGATGGTCGACGTGACCGCCTACGGCGACACCGCGCTGGCCCACCTGAACCGGGCCGGCGACCAGGGTTGGGAACTCGTCGGGATGAGCGAGGACCCGTCCCTGGAGGGCCACAACGAACTGCACCGCTACCACCTCAAGCGGCCGAAGGTTGCCGGCGCTCCCCGGCAACGCATCCGGGGCGTCGGCCGGCCCACCCGCCGCACCGGCGGCTGACCGCTGCTGCGCAGGCAGCAGCCCCGATCGGGTGGGTGTGTCGGGCCGGGGAGCGGGTAACGGCCGGCGGGAGGTGGCCATGGTCGCATTGGCGCAGGCACCGCCCTCGGCCGAACGGCTGCGGGCGCTCGACGGGTTCCTCGACGCGGCCTGGGCCGAGCAGGCCCGCCACGACGAGCGGTTACGCGGGCTCGCGGTCGAGGTGCGGTTCGACCGGGGGGTCGCCCACCTGAGCGGCGAGGTGGCCGAGCCGGATCAGTTGCGGCTGGTCCGCGAGCTGGTCGGCCGGCTGGCCGGGGTGTACGGCGTGTGGGGGCGGGTGCGGGTCGGCGGCCGGGATCCGGTGGTGGTGGACCTGGGCTGCGGCGGGCAGAAGCAGTACCCGGCGAACCTGGGGCTGGACATCTTCCCGGCCCCCGGGGTGGACGCGGTGGCGGACCTGTCCGGGTCGCTGCCGCTGGCCGACGGCTCCGTCGACGTCCTCTTCACCGTGCACATCCTGGAGCACCTGATCGATTTCCTGCCGCTTCTTGACGAGTGCCACCGGGTGCTCCGGCCGGGTGGGGTGCTGCACGTGATGAGCCCCTGGTGGGGGCATGTCAACGCGGTGGCCGACCCGACCCACGTCCGGCTGCTGGACGTGCAGACGATCAAGGGGATCTGCGGGCAGCGCCCGCCGGGCACCCCGCGCTGGCATCCGCTGCACGCCGGCTGCGACGGGGCGTCGATCTTCGCCGACCTCACCCCGCTGCCCTCCGACGCACCACCGGAAAACCCGGCCCACCTGGCCCGCTTCTTCGACTGACAGGCCGGGCGACGGTGCCGACGGCCCGACTGCTCCGGCGGAGCGACGGGAGGCGGGTCCGGCGGGGTCAGGTGAGAGGGCACGTCGCGGGAGGCCGCTCTGTCAGGCGGTGCTCTCGCGGGGGGTCAGCCGGTGCGGGGCGGTGAGTTCCCGGGGCGGCGCGTCCCGGTCGCCGTCCAGCCGGCCGGCGAGCAGATCGACGGCGAGCCGGGCGATCCGTTCCTTGTCCGGGGCGACGGTGGTCAGGGTGGGGACGCTGAACCGCCCGTCCTCGATGTCGTCGAAACCGGCGACGGCGACGTCGGCGGGGACCCGGAGGCCGGCCTCGTGCAGGGCGCGGAGCGCGCCGAGGGCGAGGGTGTCGTTGAAGCAGAAGACCGCGTCGGGGCGGGCCCCGGAGGCGAGCAGGTGGCGCATGGCGGCGGCCCCGTCGGCCCGGTGCCAGGCCGGGGCGGGGGCGACCAGGCTCTCGTCGTACCCGAGGCCGGCCTCGGTCAGGGCGGCGGTGTAGCCGGCCAGCCGGAGTCGGGCGCTCGCACCCTCGGGGGTGCGTTGTGAGCCGATGGCGGCGATCCGGCGGCGGCCGAGGCCGATCAGGTGGGCGGTCATCTCCCGGGCCGCGGTCACGTTGTCGATCACCACGTGGTCGGCGGGGCCGTGGTCCACCCGCTCGCCGAGCAGCACCATCGGCATGCCGTCCAGGCCGGCGAGGTCGTCGGCGTTCAGCGACAACGGGCTGAAGATCAGCCCGTCGATCATGTGGTCGCCGATGCCGATGGCGGCCGCCCGTTCCTGTTCGGGGCCGCCACCGGTCTGGTCGATGAGCACCGTCCAGCCGTGGTCGACGGCGGCGGCGACCACGTGCCGGGCCAGTTCGGCGAAGTACGGGATGTCCAGCTCCGGCACGGCGAGGGCGATCACCCCGGTACGGCCCTTGCGCAGGTTGCGGGCGGACAGGTTGGGCCGGTAGCGGAGTTCGGCGATGGCCGCCTCGACCCGGGCCCGGGTGTCCGGTCGGACGTGCTGGTAGCCGTTGACCACGTTCGACACGGTCTTGACCGACACCCCGGCCCGTTCGGCCACGTCCTTCAGTCTGTGCCGCACGATCTGCCACCTCCCCCCTCCGACTCAGGACCCTATCGCGTAACAAGCCCTTTACAACGTTGGTTGCAACGTTGTAGGAACGCCTGGTACGCCGTGACCGCAGTCACGGAGCAGGTCGAGGAAAGGTGGCACCCAGGTGCGTACAGCCCGGTTGACGATCGATCCGGCGTTCACGATCGGTCCGGTGGACCGACGGATCTTCGGCTCCTTCGTCGAACACATGGGCCGCTGCGTGTACGGCGGCATCTACGAGCCGGGCCACCCCGAGGCCGATCCGCTCGGCCTGCGCCGTGACGTGCTGGCGCTGACCCGGGAGCTGGGCGTCTCGGTGGTCCGCTACCCCGGCGGCAACTTCGTCTCCGGCTACCGCTGGGAGGACGGCGTCGGCCCGGCCGCCGACCGGCCCCGCCGGCTGGACCTGGCCTGGAAGACCGTCGAGACCAACGCGTTCGGCCTCGACGAGTTCATGACCTGGGCCGCCGCCGCCGAGATCGAGCCGATGATGGCGGTCAACCTCGGCACCCGGGGCGTGCAGGAGGCGTGCGACCTGCTGGAGTACGCCAACCACCCGGGCGGCACCCGGCTGTCCGACCTGCGCCGCCGGCACGGCGCTGAGCAGCCGTACGGGGTGCGGTTGTGGTGTCTCGGCAACGAGCTGGACGGCCCCTGGCAGGTCGGTCACAAGACCGCCGAGGAGTACGGCCGGCTCGCCGCCGAGACCGCACGGGCGATGAAGCTGATCGACCCGTCGATCAGCCTGGTCGCCTGCGGCAGCTCCGGCCGGGGCATGCCCACCTTCGCCTCCTGGGAGGCGACAGTGCTGGAACACACCTACGAGCACGTCGACTTCATCTCCGCGCACTCCTACTACGACCCGACCGACGGCGACCGGGCCAGCATCCTCGCCTCCGCCGTCGACATGGACCATTTCATCACCGAGGTGGTCGCCACCGCCGACCACGTGGCCGCCCGGCTGCGCCAGACCCGCAAGCTGAAGATCTCCTTCGACGAGTGGAACGTCTGGTACCAGTCCCGCCTCCAGCACGACCTGGACCGGCGCGGCTGGGTCGAGGCGCCCGCGCTGATCGAGGACGATTACACCGCCGTCGACGCGGTGGTGGTCGGCGACCTGCTGATCACCCTGCTCCGGCACGCCGACCGGGTCGGTGTCGCCGCCCAGGCCCAGCTCGCCAACGTGATCGCCCCGATCCGTACCCGCACCGGCGGACCGGCCTGGCGGCAGAGCATCTTCCACCCGTTCGCCCTGACCGCCCGGTACGCCAGGGGCACCGTGCTGCGGACCGAGCCGGTCTCGCCGCACTACGAGACGAAGCGGTACGGCGACGTGCCGGTGCTGGACACCGTCGCCCTGCACGACGAGGAATCCGGCGAGTTGGTCGTGTTCGCGGTCAACCGGAGCGCCGAAGACCTTCCGCTGGATCTCGACCTGCGTGGCCTGTCCGGGCTGCACCCGGTACAGCATCTCAGCCTCGCCGCCGGTGACGACCCGGAGGCGGTCAACACCGAGGCCGAACCCGACCGGGTGACGCCCCGGGAACTACCCACCACCACCTCCGACGGCGGGCGCTGCTCGGTACGCCTGCCGGCAATCTCCTGGAACGTGCTGCGCTTCGCACCGCAGCCCTGACCACACCCGGGCAGCCCGGCGGGGAGCAGCGCCGCCCCCGGGCCGCCACCCACCCTGTCAGGGCCCGGATGCCGGGCGCGGTCGGAGCCGGGTACCGGGCGGGGTCGAGCGGGCGGGTCGGGTACCGGGCGGGTCGAGCGGGCGGGTCGGGTGCCGGTCGGAGGGAACGGCGTGGCCGGCACCCGACGGGGAGTCAGGCCGAGGCCGGTTCCGAGGTGCGGTCCTCGTCGGCTTCGCGGGTGGCGAGGCGGTTGCGCCGGTAGCCGTAGCCGAAGTAGATGACCGCGCCGAGCACCATCCAGATGAGGAACCTGATCCAGGTCTCGATCGACAGGTTGAGCGTCAGGTAGAGGCAGGCCAGCGCGGTGAAGATCGGCAGCACCGGGGAGAACGGGACCCGGAACGGCCGCTCCAGGTCGGGGCGCTTGCGGCGCAGGATCGGCACCGCGATCGAGACGATCATGAAGGCGCAGAGAGCGCCGATGCTGACCAGGTCGGCCAGGGCGGACAGCGGCAGGAACCCGGCGAGCAGCGCCACCGCCACGGTCATCACCGCGGAGATCCGGTAGGGCGTACCCCAGCGCGGGTGGATCCTGGCGACGGCGGGCGGGAGCAGCCCGTCCCGGGCGATGGCGAAGCCGATCCGGCCCATGGCCACCAGGTCGACCAGGATCACGCTGGTCAGGCCGGCGACGGCGGCGATGGAGACCAGCACCCCGGCCCAGCTCGCACCGACCGCGTTGAAGGCCGCGGCGATCGGGGCACCCCTGTCGATCTCGCCGTACGGCACCATGCCCACCACGACCAGCGAGACGCCGATGTAGAGCGCGGTGGAGATCAACAGGGTGCCGAACAACCCCAGGGTCAGGTCCCGCTTGGGCCGCCGGGTCTCCTCGCCCAGGTTCGCCACCGCCTCGAAGCCGGTATACGCGAAGAAGACCACCGCGGCGGCACTGAGCACCCCGACGAAGCCGAAGACGGACGGCTCCACCCCGAAGATCGCCTGGACGACCGGCTGCTTGATCCCGTCGTCACCGGCACCGGCCGGCTCGGCCGGCGGGATGAACGGGCTGAGGTTGGCGGCCTTCACGAAGAACAGCCCGGCGACCACGACGAAGACGCAGATCGCGACCTTCACCAGGACCAGCAGGTTGGTGATCCGGGCGGACTCGCGGATGCCGATGATGGCCACCACGCCGAGCAGCAGCACGATGCCGATCGCGCCGAGGTTGACCACGCTGCCCTCTTCGGCGAACCAGGCGCTCGGCAGGCCGAACAGCTCGGCCAGGTAACCGGACCAGCCCCGGGCCACCACCGCCGCGCCGAGCGCGAACTCCAGCAGCAGGTCCCATCCGATGATCCAGGCGACGATCTCGCCCATCGTGGCGTACGCGTAGGTGTAGGCGCTGCCGGCGGTCGGCACGCTGGACGCCAGCTCGGCGTAGCAGAGGGCGGCGAGCAGGGCGACCGTCCCGGCGATGGCGAACGAGATCACCACGCCCGGCCCGGCGCTGTCCCGCGCCTCGATGCCGGTGAGGGTGAAGATGCCGGTGCCGATCACGATGCCGATGCCGAAGCCGGTGAGGTCGCGCGCACCGAGCCGGCGTTTCAGGCCGGGGCTTCCGTCGCTGCCGTCGGCGTTGCCCTGGGCAACCACGTCCTTGATCGGTTTGGTTCGCAGCACGGACACTGCGCTCACCCCTCCCACCACCGCGACCGCCCCGCTGACGACCGGTGCCGCGCGTTGCTACCCAACCAGCACCCCCGCCAATCCACCCACCCCACCCCCGCCCCCTCTGACCCAGAGCCCCCTCCCAACCACTTTCGGTCACCCACCCAGACTCGCCTCCGATGATCAAGAGGTTTGCGTCATCCGTCGCGCGAAGATTGACGTAAACCTCTTGATCACCGGGCAGCAGGCGGGGCCGCGGGACAGGCGGGGCCGCGGGAGCGGGGCCGCGGGAGCGGGGCCGCGGGAGCGGGGCCGCGGGATCTGATGAAGGGAGACGGGGTGTGGGAGTGACGCAGTGGGGTGTGGCTGGGTTGGTTCTGGCACTGGTTGGTGGGCTGGTCGGGAGTGGGGCGGGGGCGGGGGGTGCCGCGGTGGGGAGCGGGGTGGGGAGCGGGTCGGGGGATGGGGGCGGGGTCACCAGTCGCACAGCCGGGACGGGTGGCACCGGCGGTGGGGGCTGTGCGGTGGATCCGGCGGTGCCGAAGCGGCAGTTCCGGGCGATGTGGATCTCGTCGGTGGTGAACATCGACTGGCCGAGCGCGGACTCCCGGACCGCCCCCGACCGGGTCGCCGCCCAGCAGGCGGAGTACCGGGGCTGGCTCGACCTGGCGCAACGGCTGCACCACAACGCGGTGGTGGTCCAGGTCCGCCCCACCGCCGACGCGTTCTGGCCGTCGGGGTACGAGCCGTGGTCGGAGTATCTGACCGGGGTACGCGGGCAGGACCCGGGCTGGGATCCGCTGGCCTTCCTGGTCGCCGAGTCGCACCGACGGAACCTGGAGTTCCACGCCTGGTTCAACCCGTACCGGATCTCCATGCCGGCACCCGGCGGCGCGGGGGCGGACCTGGCACAGCTCGCCCCGGACCACCCGGCCCGGCGGCATCCCGGGTGGGCGTTCGCCTACCCGCCGGCCGGCGTCGCGGGCAGCCGGCTCTACTACGACCCGGGCGTCCCCGAGGTCCGCGAGTTCGTCCAGACCGCGATCATGGACGCCGTCTCCCGGTACGACGTCGACGCCGTGCACTTCGACGACTACTTCTACCCGTACCCGAGCGGTAGCTACCAGGTGCCCGACGACGCCACCTTCGCCGCGTACCACAGGGGGTTCACCGACCGGGCCGCCTGGCGGCGGGACAACATCGACCTGCTGATCCAGGAGATGGGGACCAGGATCAAGGCGGCGAAGCCGTGGGTGAAATTCGGGGTCAGCCCGTTCGGCATCTGGCGCAACGCCAGCGCCGACCCGGACGGTTCGGACACCACCGGCAGCCAGTCGTACGACATCATCTCCGCCGACACCCGCAGGTGGGTCAGGCAGGAGTGGATCGACTACGTCGTGCCGCAGCTCTACTGGTACATCGGCCAGTACCCGGCTGCCGACTACGCCCGACTTGTGCCCTGGTGGGCGCAGACCGTACGCGGCACCCGGGTGCAGCTCTACGTCGGTCAGGCGGACTACAAGAGCGGTGATCCGACCTACGGCACGTACTGGATGAACCCGCAGGAGCTGTCGGACCACCTGACGCTCAACCGGTCGTACCCGGAGGTGCTCGGCAACGTGCACTTCTCCGCCGTCCAGGTGCGGGCCGACCGGCTCGGCGCGACGAGCGCCTACGCCGCCGCGCACTACTCCCGGCCGGCGCTGGTGCCGCCCATGCCGCACCTGCCGGCGAAGCCGCTGCCGCGCCCGGTGCTGACCCGGGCCGAGCGGACCGCCGACGGGGTACGGCTGCGCTGGCGTGGACCGGCCGACGGTAAGGGCCCGCTCGGCACCGCCACGTCGTACGCGGTCTACCGCTTCGACGGGGCCGGTCGGGTCGACGGGTGCGACCGGGCCGACGCGGCACACCTCGTCGGCACCGTCCGGGCCACCCCGGGGCGGTCGCAGTCCTGGGTGGATCCCACCGCGACACCCGGCCGGACGTACACCTACCAGATGACCGCACTGGACCGGGTGTGGAACGAGAGCGCCGCCTCACCGGCCCGGGTGGTGCGTTGACCGACCACGGACGCCCCGGGTGACCACATCACCCGGGGCGTTCGCCAGACCGTATCCACCGGGCCGGGCCCGCCGCGTCGTTCCCGCACCGGGCGGCGGGGCAGGTCACGCCCACTCCTCCCGGCGTTCCGCGTCGCGCCGGCCAGCCGGCCGGGGCGTCGCCGTGCCGGTCGGCCGGGGCGTCGCCGTGCCGGTCGGCCGGGGCGTCGCCGTGCCGGTCGGCCGGGGCGTCGCCGTGCCGGTGGCCCGGAACCGGACCGAGTCCGCCGCCAGGTCCGGGTGCTCCACCGCGAACGCCACCGCCGCCGCCTCCTCCAGGCCCAGCTCACCACCCTCGCCGTACGCGGCGTCGAAGGCCGCGTCGCCGAGGGTGCGCCGCAGCTCGGCCTGCCGCTCCAACCAGTACGCCCCGTAGATGCCGGGGGTGCCCCGCAGCCGGGCCCTGGTGGCCTGGGCCGCGCCGAAGAGCCGGGCCGCCGTCAACGGTTCCCCGCCCAGCGCGCAGCGCACCGCCACCGCGTTCACCGTGTCGCCGGCCCGCCCGTGGTAGCCGTGCCCCATCCGGGCCCGCAGCGCCACCAGCAAGTGCTCGTGCGCGGCCACCAGGTCACGCCGGGCCAGCGCCACCATGCCCAGCAGCATGTCCACCGACCGGCGACCCCGCTCCACCGGGCGGGCCGCCTCCACCGGGCGGGCCGCCCCGAGCAGCTCCGCAGCCTCCGCCAACGCGCCCCGCCGCCACAGCAGCTCGGCCAGGTTGTAGACGGCCAGCAACGCGTCCCCGCCGACCTCCTGCTCGTCGGCCCAGTCGATGACCTCCCGGCAGACCCGCTCCGCCTCGGCGAACTGCCCCATGTCGATCAACGGCGCGGCCCGCCCGGCGAGCACCCGGGCCAGCAGTCCCGCGTCACCGGCCTGCCGGGCCGCCGCCTCCGCCCGCTGCGAGAACCGCAGCTCCTCACCGAACTCACCGTCCGCACCGGCGTGCAACGAGTGCAGGTGGTACGCCGCCGCCAGCTCCGCCTCGGGGATCGCCTCGCCGGTCTCGGCGATCCGCCCGTACAGCCGGAACAGCCAGAGCCGGGCCTCCCGGGACAGCCCCCGCTCCCGCCACCACTGGTCCAGCCCACCTGCCAGCCGTAACCCGGCGCGGGCGCTGCCCCCGGTGGCCGACCAGCGCAGCGCCGCCCGCAGCTCACCGGCGAGCGGGTCCAACGCGTAGAGCGACAGGGTGACCGGGCGGCCGTCAGCCCCGAGATGTGCCCGGTGCAGCGCGTGCTGCGCCCAGGCCACGTGCCGGTCCCGGGCGGCCTGCGCCTCTCCGGTCTCGACCAGCCGCCGCGCCGCGTACGCCCGGATCGGGTCGAGCATCCGGTAGGTGCTGCCGGAGGCGTGCAGTTCGGCAACCACCATCGACTTGTCCGCCAGCACCGACAGCGGGTCGAGCGGATCGTCGCCGAACAGCCACTCCACCGTGGCCAGGTCCACCGGCCCGGCGAAGACAGCCAACCAGCGCAACAGCCGGGCCGCCCGTGGCCCCAACGTCCGGTACGACCAGGTGACCGTGGCCTGCATGGTGAGGTGCCGCTCGGTGGCGGACCGCTGCACCGCCCGCTGCGCCGGGCTCGGTGGCGTCTGCCCGGCGGCGGCGGCGACCAGGTCCACCGTGTCCTGCTGGTTGCCCGCCCAGCCCCGCTCCACGGGCGGTTCCGGAGCGCCCCGGCCGGCGTCGAGGGTGCCCAGCACGTCGTCGAGCCGGGCCGCCAACTGACCGGCGGAGAGCACCCGCAACCGGGCCGCGGCCAGCTCGATCGCCAGCGGCAGCCCGTCCAGCCGCTGCACCACCCGACGCAGGTCGGCGGTCTCGGTCCACTCCGGCGGCCGACCACCCCGGGCGGCCGCCGTGCGGTCCAGCAGCAGCGCCACCGCGTCGCTCTCGGTACGCCCCGGCTGCGGGTCGACCGCCAGCGGCGGAATCCGCCACACCACCTCACCGGGGAGACCGAACGCCTCACGACTGGTGGCCAGCACCCGCACCCCGCTGCCACCGGCCAACAGCCGGGAGATCACCTCGGCGCAGGCCGCCGGCTGGGCGTCACAGGTGTCGAGCACCACCAGCATCCGCCGCACCGAGGCGTACTCGACCAGGGTGTCGAGGATCGGGCGGCCCGGTTCCGGACGCGGCCCGAGCACGGCGGCGATCGCGAACGCCACCAGGCCCGGGTCGGTGACCGTGGCGATGTCGACGAACCACACCCCGTCCGGGTACGCCTCCACCTGGCCGGACGCCACTTCGACGGCGAGTCGGGTCTTACCCGCGCCGCCCGCGCCGACCACCGTGACCAGCCGGTGCCGGCGGATCAGCAGATCCAACTCGACCCGTTCGGTCTCCCGGCCGACGAACGTGGTGACCTGGGTGGGCAGGTTGTGCGCCAACGCCTCGGCGGTACGCGGGCGCGGGAACTGCCGCTCCAGCCCCGGCGCGACGAGCTGGAACAGCCGCTCCCGGTCGTCGAAGCCCCGGAGCCGGTGCAGGCCCAGGTCGATCAGGGTGGCCCCGGCGGGCAGCGGGTCGGCCAGCCGGGCGGTCGAGGCCGAACAGAGCACCTGGCCGCCGTGCGCGGCGGCGGCCACCCGGGCGGCCCGGTGCACCTCGGGACTGGCGTACTCGCCGTCGCGGGGTTCCGCGTAACCGGTGTGCAGACCCATCCGTACCCTCGGCGCGGCCTCCGGGTTCGGCCAGTCGTGGGTGGACAGTGCCCGCTGCGCGGTCAGGCAGGCGGTCAGCGCCGCCGACGCGTCCGGGAAGGCGAGGAAGAAGGAGTCCCCCTCGGTCAGCAGCTCCGCGCCGTCGGTCTCGGCGAGGGTGTCGCGCAGCAGCCGGCGATGTTCCCAGAGCACCGGGCGGTAGTCCGGCCCGAGCAGCTGGGCCAGCCGGGTGGAGCCTTCGATGTCGGTGAACACAAAGGTCACCCAACCGCTCGGGAGGTGGATCCGTGGAGACATGCGTGGCACCTCCGCCCCTGACGTCGGGTTCATGCTGCCCTATGGTCAACCGGTCACGCATCGTGAGAACGGTCGGGCGATCTCGGACCCAAGGGGTCACTGATTCGGCGTACTGGCGTGCCACACCGTTACATCGGGCGCATCGGCCCGCTCAGCAGCCGCAGCCACCACCGCAGCAGCCACCGCCGGCGGGCGCGGCCGGGGCCCCACCGGTCGCGGAGCCGCCACCACGGCCGGTGACCGCCACTGTCGAGAGGAGCTTGACCGTGTCGGCGTGACCCTGGGGGCAGTCGGCCGGCGCACCGGCCTCGGCCATCGGTCGGTTGACCTCGAAAGTGTCGCCGCAGGCGCGGCAGCGGAACTCGTACCGGGGCATGCCCCCACCCTACGACCGGACCTGACTCCCGGACCGGGATGGGTGATACTCAAACGGTGGTGAGCGGCGAAGATTCGACGGTACGGCCCCTGCGAGCAGCGGCACCGCCCGAGGACGTGTCCGCCGTCCCGCGTCGCGGCTGGATTCCCCGGCCCCGCCGGCCCCGGCGCGATCCCTCGACCCCACCGGCCGCCGAGACCCCACCGGCCGCCGAGACCGATGCCGGAGCCGGGCCCGCCGGTGGTCAGCCCCCGACGGCCGACGCCCCGCCCGAGCCGGGCAAGACGCCCGAGCCGGATGCGAAGCCGGAGCCGGATGCGAAGCCGGAGCCGGGCGGCGGTGCGGCGGGAGGTCGACGCCGGCGGATCCCGTTCGCGCACGCGGTCCGGCTGCCGCCACCCCGGCAGGCGGTGGGGGCCGCCACCCGGGCCACCCGGGCCTGGTCCCGCCGCCCCAGCGGTCGGCTGACCCTGCCGGCCCTGTTCCTGTTCGCGCTGGTCGCGGCGACTGCCGCGGTCGGTGCGGTGGTGGTGCCGAGCGCGGTCCGGGCACCCCGACCGGTCGCGGTGGACGACGCCGCCACCGCCGGCCCGGGATTCCCGTCGGTCACCGCGACCACCGGAGTCCCGGTACTCCCGGGCGGGAGCGGCCCCGCACTGCCGCCGGGCGGCTTCCCGACGGGCGGGGTCGCACCGACCGGACCGGTCGCACCGACCGCCGCCGGCCGGCCCGCCGACGGGCTGGCCGACTGGGCCCGGGTCACCGGCGGCAAGGTGGGCATCTCTCCGATCGCCATGCAGGCGTACGGCTACGCCGAGCTGGTGCTCGCCCAGACCAACCGGAGCTGCCAGCTGAGCTGGACCACGCTCGCCGCGATCGGCTACGTCGAGTCCCGGCACGGACAGGCCAACGGCGCGACGCTCGGGCCGGACGGCCGGGCCGTACCGGAGATCATCGGCGATCCGCTCGACGGCAAGGGCGGGCGCTCCCTGATCCGGGACACCGACGGCGGGCTGTTCGACCGGGACACCGTCTACGACCGGGCGATCGGGCCGATGCAGTTCATCCCCACCACCTGGCAGCAGGTCGGCGCGGACGCCGACAACGACGGCCGCAAGGACCCGCACGACCTGGACGACACCGCGCTGGCCGCCGGCAACTACCTGTGCCAGGGCGGCCGGAACATGACCATCCCCGGCGACTGGTGGGGGGCCATCCTCTCCTACAACGACGTACGCCGGTACGCCCAGGACGTCTTCGACAAGGCCCACGAATATGGACGCGCAAGCCGTACGTGAGGTGATCGTTCGCATACATTGCCGGACCGGACACTTCCCCCGAGAAGCCATTGACGGCAAGCTAGACGCGTGATGGTGCGCGAGTGGGACCCCCGAACCGCGTCGTCCGCCGAGATCGGCTCCGTGCTGGACACGCTGAACGCGGTTCTCGCAGCCGACCTCCCGCAGGACCCGCCCTGGCGGGAGGATTCCCTACGGGAGTACCTCTCCGAGGTGATGCCCGGCGAACGACGCATCTCCTGGGTGGCCCAGGCCGACCAACCGGCCGAGGGTGAGCCCGGTGCGATCCTCGGGCACGTGCACGTGCTGCTGCTCGGCGACATCGGCGTCCTGGAGGTGCTGGTGCACCCGGCGGTACGCCGGACCGGGCTCGGCCGTGACCTGGTGCTGATCGCCGCCCGACGGGTCTACCAGGAGGGTTTCCGGTCGATCGGGGTCGAGGTGGTCGGCGACACCCCGGCGATCGGCTTCTATTCGTCGCTGGGCTTCACCCAGGAGTACGTCGAGACCCGCAGCGTGCTCGACCTGGGCACTGTCGACTGGACGGCGCTCACCGAGATGGCCGCCGGCGTCGGCCCCGGCTACCACCTGGAGTTCTACCCGGGCGGGCCGTCCGACGACCTGATCGAGGCGTACGCGCGGGCGAAGGCCGAGGTGCGCGACGTCGAGGACGGCGAACTGCGCCCCAGCTCGTACGACCCGCAGCGGCTGCGGGACAGCCTCGACACGCTGCACCGCCGGGGGATGAAGCCGTACATCGTGCTCGCCCTGCACGAGCAGACCGGCACGGTGGCCGGCCTGACCGAGGTGGTGGTGCCGGTCCAGCACCCCACCCGCGCCGACCAGTACGACACCATCGTGGTGCGCGACCACCAGGGTTACGGCATCGACCGGGCGATCAAGGCACGCATGCTGTTGGAGTTGCGTTCCGCCGAGCCGGAGCTGACCGAGGTGCAGACCTGGAACGCCCAGGCCAACGAGGCGATGCTCAAGGTGAACGCCGAGCTGGGTTACCAGCCCGACCGGGACTGGTGCGAATACAGCGTGGACGTCGCCGAGCTGGTGCACCGCCTCGACGCCCAACACTGAGCGGCGCTGTCGCGAATTCACCACAGCGCCGCCCGGGGGATGGACGGCGGACAGCGGCGCACCTTAACGTGCGTTGGTTCCCGTCCACCCATCGTGGAGGCCCCATGCGCCTGCGCCGCAGATTCGCCGCGCTCGCCACCGTCGCCGTCGTCGCCGTACCGGTGCTCGGCGTCGCTCCCACAGCGGCCACCGCCGCGCCCACCGACCTGTTCATCTCCGAGTACGTCGAAGGTTCGTCCAACAACAAGGCGATCGAGCTGTACAACGGCACCGGTGCCCCGGTCGACCTCACCGCCGGCGGCTACCAGTTCCAGCTCTACTTCAACGGGTCGACCACGGCCACCACAATCGCCCTCACCGGCACGGTCGCCGCCGGGGACGTCTTCGTCTTCGCCGCCGCCTCGGCCGGGCCGGCGATCCTCGCCCAGGCCGACCAGACCACCGGCGCGAGCCTGTTCAACGGCGACGACGCGATCGTGCTGCGCCGGGGTGGCGTGGTGCTCGACGCGATCGGTCAGGTCGGCGTCGACCCGGGCACCGAATGGGGCAGCGGGCTGACCAGCACCGCCGACAACACGC
The DNA here is from genome assembly GCF_036017915.1 of Micromonospora sp. NBC_00421. Classification (NCBI taxonomy): domain Bacteria; kingdom Bacillati; phylum Actinomycetota; class Actinomycetes; order Micromonosporales; family Micromonosporaceae; genus Micromonospora; species Micromonospora sp. NBC_00421. The sequence goes on along the minus strand of NZ_CP107929.1, from coordinate 6,464,958 downwards.
TGCGCCGACTGCCGTCGATCTCCGCCGGGGACACCGACCCGTCGGACGCGTTCGACCCGGCCGCCCAGTGGGCCGGGTTCGCCACCGACACCTTCGACGGACTGGGCGCGCACACCGTCGACGGAGGCGGCCCGGTGGACCAGCCGGCCGTGCTGACCTGCGGCGGGGCGCTGACCATCGAGGCCGGTGCGACCGCCACCCGGGAGGTGACCGGCACCGACCCGGACGACACGATCGTCGACCTGGCGGTCACCGCGGTCAGCCCGGTCCCGACGAGCGGCACGATCAGCCGTACCGCGTTCACCCCGGCGACCGCGCCGGGTGGCACGGCCACCGCGACGGTCACCGCCACCGGCCTGCCCGGCGGCACCTACGCGGTCACCGTGACCGCGACGGACGCCGACGGCGGCACCGCCACCTGTCCGCTCACCGTGCAGGTGAACGCGGTGCTGTCGGTGGGCCAGGTGCAGGGGCAGACCCGGGACGACGAGAACCCTCGCACCGACCGGTCGCCGCTCGCCCCGGCCAGCGGCAACGGCACCAGCCCCCTGCTGTACGACGTCCGTGGCGTGATCACCCAGAAGTCGCTGACCCGTACCTCGGCCGGCGCCGACCAGTACGGCTTCTACCTCCAGAGCCGCACCGGCACCGAGGACGGCGACCCGCTCAGTTCGGACGGCATCTTCGTCTTCATGGGCGCGTTCACCACGCTGATCGGTGGCTATGCGCCGACCGTCGGCGACGAGGTGGTACTGCGCGGCCGGGTCTCGGAGTACTACGACCAGACCCAGCTCTCCGGTGCCTCGCTGGTCCGCCGGCTCGACTCGGGGCTCGACGTGAACACCGCCGTGGCGGTGGACGACGCCACCCCACCGGCCGACGCGGCGGCGGCGGACCGGTTCTGGGAGCGGCACGAGGGGGCCCGGCTGCGGGTCCGCAGCGGTTCCGGCGTCACCGGTCCCCGGGACGTGTTCGGCTCCACCGCCGACTCCGAGGTCTGGGTGGTGGACCGGGCGGACCCGCTGCTGAAGCGGACCGACCCGTACGCCCGCCGGGTGTTCCGGGACACCCACCCGCTGGACGACGTGCCGGGGCAGCTCTTCGACAACGGCAACGGGCAGCGCATCCTGCTCGGCGGCGGCGGCGTGAAGGCCACCGCCGGTGACTCGACGGCGCTGCTCCCGCCGGCCCGTACCTTCGACACCCTCACCACCGACGCGTTCGGCGCGGTGTCGTACGGCTTCAGCAAGTTCAGCGTGCAACCGGAGGCGCTCACCCTGGCGGCCGGGGTCGACCCGGCGGCGAACAACCCGCCCCGCCCGGCGGACCGGGCCCGGGAGGTCGCGGTGGCGACCTACAACGTGGAGAACCTGTACGACTTCCGCGACGACCCGTTCGACGGCTGCGACTTCACCGGCAACTCGGGTTGCCCCGGGGTGTCCCCGCCGTTCGACTACGTGCCGGCGGGCGAGGCCGACTACCGGGAGCACCTGACCGAGCTGGCCGCCCAGATCCGCACCGACCTGCACGCCCCGGATCTGATCCTGGTGCAGGAGGCGGAGGACCAGGACATCTGCGCGGTCTCCGACGGCAGTCTGGTCTGCGGCACCACCGACAACGCCGACGGTGCTCCGGACACCCTCCAGGACCTGGCGCTGACGATCCGGGCCGCCGGAGGTCCCGCCTACGCGGCGGCGTACGACCGGACCGGCGCGGACGCCCGGGGCATCACCTCGGCGTTCCTGTACCGCACCGACCGGTTGTCGCTGGCCGGGGCGACCGCCACCGATCCGCTGCTGGGCAACTCCCCCACCGTGCGGTACCGGTCGGCGGGGCTGGCGTCCAACGCGGACGTGCAGAACCCGAAGGCGCTCAACGCGGTGCTGCCGGCCGACACCGACACCTCGACCGGCAAGGACGGCGACAACGTCTTCACCCGGGCCCCGCAACTGGGCAAGTTCGTGGTGAAGGCGACCCCCGGCGGCTCGGAGTCCTACCTGCTGTACGCGCTGAGCAACCACTACTCGTCCGGGCCGGACAGCCGGGTCGGGCAGCGCACCGAGCAGGCCGCGTACGGGGCGGCGATCGTCACCGCGATCGAGGCGGCCGACCCGGACGCCCGGGTGGTGTACGGCGGGGACCTGAACGTCTTCCCCCGTCCGGACGACCCGATCGCGACCGCCGCGAACCCGACCCCGTCGGACCAGTTGGGGCCGCTCTACCGGGCCGGCCTGCACAACCTGTGGGACGACCTGGTGGCCGACGTGCCGTCGGCGGCGTACTCGTACAGCTTCCAGGGGTCGGCGCAGACGTTGGACAACCTGTTCGTCAACGACGCGCTCCACGACGACCTGGTGCAGATCCGGGCGGCGCACGTCAACGCGGACTGGCCGGCGGAGTTCACCGGGGACGGCACCCGTGGGGCAAGTGACCACGACCCGCAGGTGGCCCGGTTCCGCAGCCAACCGTCGCTGCGGGTGGCCGACGCCTCCGTGGTGGAGGGCGACCGGGGCACCAGCACGCTGACGTTCCAGGTCACCGTGTCCCGCCCGCTGTCCCAGCCGACCACGCTCTGCGCCGCCACGGTGGGGCTGACCGCGACCGTCGTGCTGGACTTCGAGCCGTACGTCGGCTGCCGGACCCTGCCCGCCGGGCAGACCTCGCTGGCGTTCCCGGTGACCGTGCGCGGTGACCGCAAGCGCGAGTCGGACGAGAAGATCGCGTTCGCGGTCGCTGGTTCGCTGCATCTGCGGTTCGCCGATCCGCTGGCGACCGGCACCATCGTCAACGACGACTGACGGTTCCGCACCTCCGACGGCCCGTCGGTCCGGCCTCCCCGCCGGGCCGACGGGCCGTCACCATTGCGGGCGCACCACCCGGGGCGGGGGCGGCACGTTGCGGTACTTCGCCACCCGCACCTCCCACTGGCTCCGTCGGCGCATCGCGTCCCGGACGGCCCGGTTGCGATAGAACGTCTCCGGTGGTCGGGCGAGCCCGTAGACGTCCGCCCACCACTCACCCGGTTCCGGATCGAGAATCGTGTCCAGGTGGGAAGGGTAGCGACGGTCAGCGCCGTCCCGGGCGTCGTCGCGGTCCCGCATCGGGGTGAGCACCCGGCCGAACTCGTCGACCACTGCCAACCGGAAGCCGGCCGCCGCGATGATCCGGCGCAGCAGGGCGATGCTCGGGGTGAGCGCGCCCGCCTCGATCCGGCCCACCGTGCCGTGGTGCACCCCCGCCCAACGCGCCAGCTCGCGCTGACTTCGGCGCCTCGGGTGGTCAAGCACAGACAGTAACGGGCGATCGCAGTCAGCCTGCCGTCTTCACCCGTGGACGGGCAGCACCGGGCTCAATTCAGAGCGGGCCGGCACGCCCTTCGAAGTCAGGTCAGGCTGTGAGCGACCCGCGCGGGGACGACGCGAGAGCGGGAAGCGGGCGGGACCCGAGGCAGCACCGCAGGCAGACGGCGCAGGAGACGGCGCGGGAAGAGGGCGGGCGGGGCCGCGGCGAGCAGGATCAGTAACGCTGGCGGAGCAGGGCGGCGGCTTCGACCGCCCAGTAGGTGAGGATGACCTGCGCCCCGGCCCGGCGGATCGAGGTGAGCGTCTCCAGCATCACCCGCTCACGGTCGATCCAGCCGTTCGCGGCAGCCGCCTCGACAGTCGCGTACTCGCCGGAGACCTGGTAGGCGGCGACCGGGACGTCCACGGCGGCCCGGACGGCCGCCACCACGTCGAGGTAGGGCAGGGCCGGCTTCACCATCACCAGGTCGGCACCCTCGGCCACGTCCAGCTCGACCTCGCGCAGCGACTCCCGCAGGTTTGCCGGGTCCTGCTGGTAGGTGCGCCGGTCGCCGTCGAGCGCCGACTCGACGGCGTCGCGGAACGGCCCGTAGAAGGCGGAGGCGTACTTCGCCGCGTACGCCAGCACCGACACGTCGGCGTGACCGGCGGCGTCCAGGGCCCGGCGGACCACGCCCACCTGGCCGTCCATCATCCCGGACGGGCCGACCATGCCGACCCCGGCGTCCGCCTGGGCCACCGCCATCTCGGCGTACGCGGCCAGGGTGGCGTCGTTGTCCACCTCGCCCTCCGGGGTGAGCAGGCCGCAGTGCCCGTGCGAGGTGAACTCGTCCAGGCACAGGTCGCTCATCACCACGGTGGCGTCACCGACCTCGGCCACCACGTCGCGGATGGCGACGTTCAGGATGCCGGCCGGGTCGATCCCGCCGGACCCGGTCGGGTCCCGCCGCTCGGGCACCCCGAACAGCATGATCCCGCCCACCCCGGCCCGGACCGCCTCCACGGCCGCCTTGCGCAGCGAGTCCCGGGAGTGCTGGAGCACCCCCGGGAGCGACGCGATGGCCCGTGGCTCGGTCAGCCCCTCCTTGACGAACATCGGCACGACCAGTTCGGCCGGGGCGACGCGGGTCTCGGAGACCAGCCGCCGCACCGCCGCGTTACGGCGCAGCCGGCGGGGCCGGATCTCGGGGTACGGCATGCGGGGCCTCCCAGTACGGCTAGCGGAACCTCAGCGCGGTCGGCCCCTGCACCTTCGAACCACGACGCTGCTTCGCCGGCATCGCGGCGAGTTTCTCGCGCAGTTCGACGGCGTAGGCGGCGAGCGCCTCGACCAGGTCGGGCACCGAGGCGTGCGGAGGCTGTACGTCGACCCGCAGGCCGAACTCCGTCGCGGTCTCCGCCGTCTTGGGCCCGATGACGGCAACAACGGTACGCGCGTGCGGCTTCCCGGCGATACCTACCAGGTTGCGTACTGTCGATGAAGACGTGAAGAGCACCGCGTCGAACCCGCCCGACTTGATCGCGTCCCGGATCTCGGCGGGCGGCGGGGCGGCCCGGACCGTCCGGTACGCGGTCACGTCGTCGACCTCCCAGCCGCGCTCGGTGAGCCCGGCGGCGAGCGTCTCGGTGGCGATGTCGGCGCGCGGCAGCAGCACCCGGCCGACCGGGTCGAGGATCTCGTCGTGCGGGGAGAACTCCGCCAACAGCCCCTCGGAGGACTGCTCCCCGGCGGGGATCAGCTCCGGCTGGATGCCGAACGCACGCACCGCGTCGGCGGTGGCCTCGCCGATGCAGGCGATCTTGACGCCGCCGAAGTGCCTGGCGTCCAGGCCGTGCTCGGCGAACTTCTCCCAGACCGCCCGGACCGCGTTGACCGAGGTGAAGATCACCCAGGCGTACCGGCCGTCGACCAGACCCTTGACCGCCCGTTCCATCTGGGCCGGGGTACGCGGCGGCTCGACCGCGATGGTCGGCACCTCGCACGGGATCGCCCCGTACGCGCGCAGCCGGGCACTCATCGCCCCGGCCTGCTCCTTGGTCCGGGGGACCAGCACCTTCCAGCCGTACAGCGGGCGGTTCTCCCACCAGCTCAGCCTGTCCCGTTGGCCGACGCCCTCGCCGACGGTGAGCACCACCCGGCCGGTGAAACCGAGCGCCGCCGCGACGAACGAGTCCACGCTCGACGTGGTGGTGTACTGCGTCTCGCCGGTGCCGTCGCCGGTCACCCCGACCCCGGTGGTGCCATTCACCCCGGCGGCCAGCAGGCCGTCCCGGACGGCGGCCAGGTCACCGGCGTCGACCGCCAGGGCCAGCGAGCCCCGGCCGACGGCGGCGGCGAGCGCGTCGAAGTCCAGCGTGCCGACGTCCTCGACGTCGGCGGCGGTGCGTACCCCGGGCAGCGGTACCCCGGCGTAGGTGGCGACGCCCTCGGCCTGACCGACGCCCGGCACCACCTCGAAGTGCGCGGCGGTACGCGCGACCGCCTGCACCTCCTTGACCACCGAGTCGTGGCCGAACGGGTCACCGGCGACCAGGTGCACCGCGTTCAGCCCGGAGCGGGCCGCGCTGATGAGCATCTTGGCAACGTCGCCCGGCACGCCCTCGGCGGGGCTGAACTGGGCGTCGGACCGGGCCTGGGCACGCACGACGTCGAGCAGCGACTCGGGGACTCCCCGGTCGTACACCACCTGGTCGGCGTCGACCAGGGCGTCGTGGGCCCGGCGGGTCAGCAGCCCCGGGTCACCGGGACCGGCGCCGACGAACGCGATGCGGCCGACGGGCTTACGGGTGCGGGTCATTCTGTGCTCCCAAATTGCTGGGTCCCCGGGCCGGTGCTTCCTTCGTGGCCGAGGATCGAGTCGGCGCCGAGTTCGAGGAGTTCGGCGGCGAGTGCCTTGCCGATCTCCGCCGCGTCGGCGGGCGTTCCGGTGCGGGACAGCCGGAGGTCTCGGGAACCGTCCGGGCTGATCACCGCCCCGCGCAGGTAAATCTCGTGGACAACATCGCCTTCGGCACCCGAGCCGGTTGGCTCGCCTTCGGCGACGACGGCGTAGGCGGCGACCGGGGCGGAGCACCCGGCCTCCAGGGTGGCCAGCAGCGCCCGTTCCGCGGTGACCGCGGCCCGGGACGGTGCATGGTCGAGCACGGCGAGCAGCTCGACCAGGTCGGATTCGTCGACCCGGCACTCCACGGCCAGCGCACCCTGGGCGGGCGCGGGCAGCATCAGCATCGGGTCGAGCGTTTCGGTGATCACGTCGGTCCGGCCGAGTCGGGCCAGCCCGGCCCGGGCCAGGACGACCGCGTCGAGATCGGCGTCGGGGCCGAGCACCCGGCCGAGCCGGGTGTCGACGTTGCCCCGGATCGGGGTGACCTCCAGTTGCAGACCGAGGGCGTGCAGCTGGGCGATTCGGCGCAGCGCGCCGGTGCCGACCACGGCCCCGGGCGGCAGCTCCGCGAGGGTACGACCGCCGGTGGCGACAAGCGCGTCCCGTGGATCCTGCCGGGGCGGCACCGCCGCCACGGTCAGCCCACCAGCCTCGGCGGTGGGCAGATCCTTGTAGGAGTGCACGGCGAGGTCGATGGTGCCGGCGGTCAGCGCGTCGCGCAACGCCGAGACGAAGACACCGACGCCGAGCCGCTGCACAGGCGCGGACGAGCGGTCACCGGCGGTGACCACCTCGACCAGCTCGACGGCGCGTCCGGTCGCCGCGGTGATCGCCTCGGCGACGTGACCTGATTGGGCCAGGGCCAGGGCGCTGCCCCGGGTGCCGAGGCGCAGGGGGACAGTCATCGCGCACCTCCGGTGGACGGCTGGTCGGTGCCGCTCGTCGGCACCCCGGCGACCTCGAACGAAGCACGGCCGTCGACGGTCTCCACCACGTCGGGGACCGAGTCGACTCCGGCGGTCTGCGGCACCTCCAGGTCGAACAGCTCGCGCAGCAGGGCGGCGTACTGGTCGCCACCCGGTTCGGCGGCGAGCTGGCGGACCTTGACTGTCGGCTGGTGCAGCAGCCGTTGCACCACCCGGTGCACGGTCCGGGCGACCTCGGCGCGCTGGTCGTCGCTGAAGTCCGGGCGACGCTGGGCGAGCCGGCGCAGCTCGGCGGTGACCACGTCGTCGGCGCGCCCCCTCAGAGCGGCCACGGTGGGTGCCACGTCGGCCCCCCGCAGCCAGCTCAGGAACGCCTCGACCTCGGCGGCCACGATCCGGCTGACCTCGGCGGCGTCGGCGGCGGCCGGGCCGTCGGCGAGCAGGGTGGCCATCCGGTCGATGTCGATCACCTCGACGCCGGGCAGCTCGGCCACCTCGGGCGCGACGTCGCGGGGCACGGCGAGGTCGAGCAGGACCAGCGGCCCCCGGTCCGGGGCACGGCGGGCGAGCGCCCCGGCCACCACGTCGAGGGTGAGGACCGGTTCGGTGGCCGCGGTGGCGGCCACTACGATGTCCACTGTGGAGAGCGCGGGGACGAGGTCGGCCAGCGGGACGGCATTCGCCCCGTACGACTCGGCCAGCCGGACGGCCCGATCGGCGCCCCGGTTGGTGACGGTGAGCGGGCCGGCGTCCCGGCGGGACAGGGTCGCCACGCTCAGCGCGCCCATCGCGCCCGCGCCGACCACCATGGCCGGCCGTCCGGCGAGGTCGCCGTCGAGCAGCTCGGCGGTGAGGTCCAGGGCGGCGGTGACGACGCTCTGCCCGGCCCGGTCGATGTCGGTCTCGGCGTGCGCCCGCTTGCCGACCCGCAACGCCTGCTGCATCAGCTCGTGCAGCAGCCGCCCGGCGGTGTCCGCGCCGGAGGCCCAGTGGTAGGCGTCCCGGAGCTGGCCGAGGATCTGCGCTTCGCCGACCACCATGGAGTCCAGCCCGGCGGCGACCCGGAAGACGTGGTCGACGGCGGCCGAGTCGTAGTGCACGTAGAGGTGGTTGGCGAACGCGGCGGGCGGGGCACCGGCCTGCTCGGCGAGGACGGCGCAGATGTCGCCGAGGCCGCCGTGGAAGCCGGACACGGCGGCGTACACCTCCACCCGGTTACAGGTGGAGACGAGCACCGCCTCGGCGACGTACGGCTGGGCGACCAGTCGGTCCAGGGTTCGGGTGAGGTCGGCAGGGGCGACCGCCAACCGCTCCAGGGTGACCACGGGAGCGGTGCGGTAGGACGCGCCGACGACGAGCAGCTTCACGTGCCGATCGCCTCCTGGGTGTCGGGGGTCGCGAGCCCGCCGGACAGCGCGGTGAGGGCGGAGCCGCCGGTGGCGGGCAGCGCGGTCAACGACGCCTTGCGGTGCTCGTGGAAGGACAGGATCTGAAGCTCGATGGCGAGGTCCACCTTGCGCACGTCGACGCCGTCCGGCACCGAGAGTACGCAGGGCGCGAAGTTGAGGATGCTCGTGACGCCGGCGGCCACCAGCTGCTCGGCCACCGCCTGGGCGGCCGGGGCGGGGGTGGCGATCACGCCGATCGAGATCGCCTCCTCGGCGGCGACCCGGGGCAGGTCGTCGACGTGTCGCACGGCCAGCCCGTTGATCGTCTCACCGACCCGGGACGCGTCGGCGTCGAAGAGCGCCGCGATCCGGAAACCCCGGCTGGCGAAGCCGTCGTAGCCGGCCAGGGCGTGACCGAGATTACCCACCCCGACCAGGGCGACCGCCCGGCGTTGGGTGAGCCCGAGCACGAACTCGATCTGGTCGACCAGCAGGGCGACGTCGTAGCCGACCCCCCGGGTGCCGTACGAGCCGAGGTGGGAGAGATCCTTGCGGAGCTTGGCCGAGTTGACCCCGGCAGCGCCGGCCAGGCCCTCGCTGGACACCGTCTCGTGCCCGGCGTCGGCCAGGTTGTGCAGGGCGCGCAGATACTCGGGGAGCCGCGCGACGGTCGCCTCCGGGAGGTCCGGGAGCGCCGGTACGGCACCGGCGCGATCGGACGCGCCTGGGTGACGGTGCTGACTCATGAGACTCCGTGCGGTGCGATCCTCGGCCGACTCCGGTGCCCGGCCCGTTGGGGACCCCCGCCGGTGGCCGGGAGAACCGGCCGTGCTAGCAGGGCGCGTCAGAACTACAGAGTAGGCGCTTGTGAAGACGTGCACAAATCGCGATCTTGCTGACTCGTGGCACCCCTCCACCGGTTCCTCCGTCCCACAAGATCGATCCGGCACCACAGCGGGCCGCCGCGCGATTATTGCTCAATCCCGACTTCACTCACCAATCGCGCGCAGCCGCTGACCCACCGTGATCCGCGCCACCCCTAGAGCTGAGGGGTGGTCAGGTCGCGTAGCAGCCGTTCCTCCTCCACCCGCCAGTAGCCGTGCTCCTTGCCGTCGAGCAGCACCACCGGCAGCCGGTCGCCGTATTCGCGCTCCAGCTCGACGTCGCCGGTGACGTCCTTCTCCACCCAGCGGTCACCGGTGACCGCGACCACCCGTTCCAGGGCGGCCTTCGCGTCCTCGCACAGGTGGCAACCGGGCCGGGTGATCAGGGCGAGCCGGGCATCGGTGGACATCGAAACCTCCGGGTACGGGCGACCGGGCTCGGCCGCGGTCGGGGGACATGCGGTGGACGGACCGCCGCGCACCCGGGAGCCGGATGCCCGGCGCCACGCCACGCCCGCCCAGTCTCGCCCGTCCACGGGTGCGGCACACCCCGGACGGCCCAGCCGGTCGCGACGGAGGTGCCGCGCGGTGGCTGAGTCTGACACGCCGCCGGCCACCCGGCCAGGCCCACACACCGCGCGGTCACACAGCGTCAACCGGAAGCACCTATCGGGCTGCCCGGTCGACGTCCGGACCACCATCAGACGGGTCGGGAAGGGCCGGTGGCCGGACCGTCGGTGCGCTCCGCAGACGGCCGGACGCCCCTAGCCTGACCTGGGCTTTCCAGCCGTAAGCAAGGCTTGACGTGAAAGTCAACCGACGGCGACGGACAACCGGTCCGCCAGGTGTGCGCGGGTCGCGCAAATACTTTGGCCCTGTGTAACGGACTTGCCACACGCGGGTGACGTTGGCCCTATCATCACTCGGGTCGGCTCACCCCATTTGCCGTGAGTCGACACCCCTCAGCCCGAGGAGGCCCCCGTGCCTGTGCGCGCATTGGACCAGCACCTCAAGGGGATCTGCCGCGCGCCGGCACACCCCCACACGGCCCTGCCCGTCAAGGGCAGACCCGGCGCGGCGACCCACCGCCGCCAGCCGGGCCCGGTCGTGTCGCGCCGCGGGGAGGCCCGGTGACCGCCTTCGGTTATGCGGACCGCCCCACCGGCCTGACCGGGCCGTCACCCCGGGCGTCGGTCAACGAACGGGCCGACCCGGCCCGCCCCGAAGCCGCGTCCCGCCGGGTCCACCAGCGTCCGCACCCCAACGAGGCGGCACCCCGGTCCGCCGCGCCCGGCGGCAACGCCACTCCGGCCGGCCGGGTGACCTCGCCCGCCCGGCCGCCCACCATGCCGACGCAGAGCAGACGGGTCGGCGACCCCCCCACCGCGACCGACCCGGCCAGCGGGGAGACGGCGGTGATCCCGGCCGCGCCGGCCGACGACACCGCGCTCATCCCGGCCGTCCCGGCGGACGACACCGCGCTCATCCCGGCCGTCCCGGCCGACGACACCGCGCTCATCCCGGCCGTCCCGGCCGAGGGTCCGTCGGCTGCCGGCCCGCCCGCCGACGGCCCGCCACCCACCGGCACCTCGCCCACCGGCTTCCCGAGCCGGCCCGACCCGTCCGACCCGGCCACCGAGGTCTGGATGCTTGTGGAACGGGCGCAGGCCGGCGAGGCGGCGGCGTTCGGACTGATCTACGACCGGTACGTCGACACGGTCTTCCGGTTCGTCTACTTCCGGGTCGGCAACCGCCAGTTGGCGGAGGACCTCACCTCCGACACCTTCCTGCGCGCCCTCAAGCGGATCGGCAGCTTCACCTGGCAGGGCCGCGACCTGGGCGCCTGGCTGGTGACCATTGCCCGCAACCTGGTCGCCGACCACTTCAAGTCCGGCCGCTACCGGCTGGAGGTGACCACCGGCGACGTGCTCGACGCGGACCGGGAGGACCGGGGACCGGAAGGCAGCCCCGAGGCGGCCGTGGTCGAGCACATCACCAACGTCGCGCTGCTCACCGCCGTCACCCGGCTCAACCCGGAACAGCAGGAGTGCATCGTGCTCCGCTTCCTCCAGGGCCTCTCGGTGGCCGAGACGGCCCGGGCGATGGGCAAGAACGAGGGTGCGATCAAGGCGTTGCAGTACCGGGCGGTCCGGGCGCTGGCCCGGCTACTGCCGGACGGCTTCCAGCCCTGACCTGGGACAACGATCACTCTTCGTGATTTCGCTGTCGGCCGCCCCGTAACCGGGGCCCGGCGCGGAGCGTTTCTCCGGGTGCGGCCGGTGGTTGTCCCGGCGCCCCTGACCCGTCCCGGTCCGGAGCAGCGCCGTCGACCACGACCCTGGTACGACGGTGCACGGCGCCGCCGGTCGCTGGGAACCACCGCGGCCGACCGGCCGTCACCAGCGAGAGGGGGTGCCTGCGGTGGACAGCGACCTCTTCTCCCGTCGTCGGGCCGTACGCTTCGCCCAGCTTCTCGACGAAGCCAACGGCGGCCGACGCCACCATGTACGGTCCCGCGCCGACGACCAGCTCACCGCGCTCGTCGCGGTCGGGCAGCGACTCGTCGCCGAGCGACCCGACGTCCAGGTCGATGCCGGGTTCCGCACCGGCCTACGCGCCATGCTGATCGCCGCGGCCGAACGGGAGGGCGCCGCCGAGCCGGGTGCCGACGTCGCGCCGCAGGCCACCGGCCGGGGTTCGCTGCTGGGCGGGGCCACGGCGCGGCGGGCCCGCGCCCGGGGCGCCATCCTGGTCGGCATCGCGGCCGGAGCGGTCGCCGTCTCCGGCATCTCCGCCGCCAGCGAGAACGCGGTGCCGGGCGATGCCCTGTACGGCATGAAACGCTCCACCGAACGGGCCCAGCTCGCCCTGGCCAGCTCGGACATCAGCCGGGGGCAGCTCTTCCTCGACTTCGCCCGGACCCGGCTCGACGAGGCGGCCACCCTCCGCGACGACGCGACCGGGTTCAGCGCGGTGCTCGACGACATGGACGCCGACACCCGGCAGGGCGTACGACTGCTCACCGCCGGTGCCGCGCAGCACGCCGATCCGGCGGCGCTGGACGCGGTGAACACCTTCGTCGCCGGGCAACGCCGAGCGGTGGGTGGCCTGCTCGACGGGGCCGGCTCCGCCGAGCGGGAGCGCACCCGGCAGTCGCTCGCCCTGCTCGACGCCATCCGCAAGCGCTCCGACACGTTGCGCGCCGCGATCGCCTGCGGGCTGCCCGTCCCGGTGGTCAGCGACGCCCTCGGCCCCACCCCGGCCAGCTGCCCGGTCGACCGCTGACCGGCGGCCGAGCCGCACACCACAGTTCCCGCTTCGACGGGTCGACCCGGGCCAGCCCCGGACTAGGCTCGACAACGTCAGAGAGTCGACTCGACGACGTCAGGGCCGGCCCGACCACACCAGATGGGCGGCTCGACCACGCCGAGGGCGGCTCGACACGTCAGGGTCGGCGCGACGGCGCGGGAGGGAGGTGCCATGGCCGGCAGTCGCCGGGTCACGGTCAGCACCGACCTCCACGGGCACACCGCCGGCTGGGCCGAAGCGACGGCGTCACCCGTACCCGCACGGACGGATACCTGTGCCGCCGCCTTCTTCGACGTCGACAACACGATGATGCAGGGCGCGTCGATCTACTGGTTCGCCCGTGGGCTCGCCGCCCGCAGGTACCTCACCACCGCAGACGTGGCCCGGTTCGCCTGGCAGCAGGCCCGGTTCCGGTTGCTGGCCACCGAGCACGCCGGTGACATGTCGCAGGCCAAGCAGGCCGCCCTCGCGTTCGTCGAGGGTTGGCGGGTCGACGACGTCGAACGCCTCGCCGAAGAGATCTTCGACGAGTTGATGGCGCCGCGGATCTGGGCCGGCACCCGACGGCTCGCCCAGCGTCACCTGGACGCCGGCCAGCGGGTCTGGTTGGTGAGCGCCGCGCCGGTGGAGATCGGCCGGGTGATCGCCGCCCGGCTCGGCCTTACCGGCGCGGTCGGCACGGTCGCCGAGATCGTCGACGGGGCCTACACCGGCCGGCTGGTGGGTGACCTGATGCACGGGCCGGCCAAGGCCGAGGCGGTCACCCAGCTCGCCACGGTGGAAGGCCTGGACCTGACCCGCTGCACCGCCTACAGCGACTCCCGCAACGACCTGCCGATGCTCGACGCGGTGGGGCGGGCGGTGGCGGTCAACCCGGACGGCGCGCTGCTACGCGCGGCCAGGGAACGGGGCTGGGAGGTTCGTGACTTCCGCACCGCCCGGCGGGCCGCCAGGATCGCCGTACCGTCGACGGCGGCGGTCGGGCTGCTGGCCGGCGCGGTCTCCGCCGGCCGGGCGCTGCACCGACGTCGCCGCCCGGCCTGACCCCGGACCACCGCACCGCCCGGATCGCCGCACCGCCCGGATCGCCGCACCGCCCGGATCGCCGCACCGCCCGGACCACCGGCGGCGTGCCCCGGGTCAGGGGCCGAACGGATCGGGGCGGCGTTCCAGCAGCTGGTGCAGGGTCTGCTGGATGGTCTCGCGGACCTGGTCGGCGAGGTTGAACACGACGAGCGGGTCGTCCGCCGAGTCGGTCAGGTGGGCGGTCGGGATGGGCGGGCAGAACTCGATCAACCACTTGCTCGGCAGCGGCACCATGCCCAGCGGCCCCAGCCATGGGAACGTCGGCGTGACCGGGAAGTAGGGCAGCTTGAGCAGTCGGGCCAGCGGCTTGATGTCGGCAAGCATCGGATAGATCTCCTCGCCGCCGACGATGGCGACCGGGACGATCGGGGTGCCGGTGCGCAGCGCCGCCGAGACGAAGCCGCCCCGCCCGAAGCGTTGCAGCTTGTAGCGGTCGGAGTAGAGCTTGCCGATGCCCTTGAAGCCCTCCGGGAAGACGCCCACCAGTTCGCCGTTGCCGAGCAGCCGCTCGGCGTCCGGGTTGCAGGCGACCGTACCGCCGGTCTTGCGGGCCAACTCGGAGACCACAGGCATCCGGAAGACCAGGTCCGCGCCGAGCAACCGCAGGTAGCGGCGGGCGGGATGCTGGTCGTGCAGGGCGGCGGAGAGGATCAACGCGTCCAGGGCCACCGTGCCGGAGTGGTTGCCGACGACCAGGCCGGCCCCGTCCGCAGGTACGTGTTCCAGGCCGGTGACCTCGGTGCGGAACCAGTCGCGGTAGAGCAACCGCAGCAGCGGGTGGAAGACCGCCCCGGTCAGCTCCGGGTCGAAGCCGAACTCGTCCACCTCGTACTGGCCGGAGAGGCGTCGGCGGAGGAACGCCAGGCCGCCGGCGACCCGACGGTCCCACTGGTCACCGGGCCGGTCCGCCACCGAGGGGCCGCCGTCGGCCGGGGCGGGCAGGGCCGGAGCGGGGAGGGCCGCGGCGGGGAGAGTCGGGTCGGTGGCCGCACCGTCGGGGGCCGCACCGTTGCGGGCGGGTGGGGCGGTCACGGATGGCGTGGTGAGTCGGCGGTGGCCGTTCTGCTCGGTCACGTGCGTTCCCGGACGGCGGAACGGACCTGCCGGATGCTCTCCAGCACCACCTGCTCGGCGGCGGCGAGCTGGTCCCGGCTGACCACGACACCACCGTGGTGGGCGCGGATGAAGTCGTCGAACGCGACGGCGGTGGAGCGCGGGGTGAAGCCGTACTCCCGGGTCAGTCGGCCGGTGTCGACGACCCGGCCGTGCACGATCAGGTCGACCTGGTCGAGGCCGTAGCGGCCGAAACCGAGGTTACGGGCGACCGCGGCGGCCCCGGACAACCCCGGCTCCCACACCGGCACGGCCACCCGGCCGGCCCGGCGGATCGCCTGCGACAACGAGAGCACCCCCGGCCCGGCGACGTTGTACGTCCCCGGGTGGTCCTCGGCGATGGACCGGTGCAGCACTTCGAGGGCGTCGTCGAAGTGCACGAACTGCAGCCGGGGATCGCGGCCGAAGACGGTGGGCACCACCGGCCGGGAGAAGTAGCGGGTGAGCGTGGTGTCGGCGGTGGAGCCGATGAACGGGGCGAAGCGCAGCACCGTCGCGGTGACGTCGGGCCGACGGCGACGGAAGCCGCGAACGTACCCCTCGATGTCGAGGATGTCGCGGCCGAAACCGCCGCGCGGCACCTCGCGGGGCTCGGTCTCCTCGGTGAAGACCGCCGGGTCGCGGAAGGACGCGCCGTAGGCGGCGGTCGACGACCGGACCACGAGCTTGCGCAACCGGGGCGCCCGCTGGCAGGCGGCGAGCAGCTGCATGGTGCCTATGACGTTCTGTTCCTTCATCGCCGACCGACCGCCGTGCTGCGGGTCCGGGGCGGTGGCCAGGGCCAGGTGGACCACGGCGTCGACGTCGAGGTCGGCCAGCAGCCCGCCGAGCGAGTCGAGGTCGAGGCGGATCCGTTCGACCCGGTCGAGCAGGTCGGTGAACTCGGGGCCGGGGGTGGCCGGGTCGATGCCGATCACCCGTTCGATGCGGGGGTCGGCGGCGAGCCGGGCGGCGACGTGCGCACCCAGGTAGCGGCCGACCCCGGTGACGACGACGACCCCCGGAGCACCTGAGGTGCCACCGGGGGTCATCGCGCACGCCCTGACCGGCAGGAGGGACCGAGCCGGGATGTCCGCGGCCTGATCACCTGAGCCTCCGAGGGTCGACAGTTGGCAAGTGACACCGAGCGCCGGGTGGTGGCCCGGCGTCGGGTCACTTGCCGAGACGGCGACGCTGGACGCGGGTCTTGCGCAGCAGCTTGCGGTGCTTCTTCTTAGCCATGCGCTTGCGGCGCTTCTTGACCACCGAGCCCATACGACAGCCTTTCAATGCAACGTTCGGGGCGGACCCTCGGCGTCGAGATGGTGACGCCGGTGGCCGCTTGCGGACAACGGACCTGGACCAGCGTGGTGGCGGCGGGGCGCACCGGCGTACGGTCAGGATCGGCTCCAGGGTAGCCGGAGCGCGTCGGCCGGACCAACGCGCCCCCGTCGATGCCCGTTACGTCACACTCGGCGAGGTCAGGCGGTCTCCTGGAACGCCCCTCGCAGATAGTCGTGCACCGCGTGCTCGGGCACCCGGAACGACCGGCCCACCCGGACGGCGGTGAGTTCACCGCTGTGCACCAGGCGATAGACCGTCATCTTGGACACCCGCATCACCGAGGCGACCTCGGCGACCGTGAGGAACCTGACGTCCGACAGCCGACCGTCGGAGGACTGCGACCCGGCCATGGCTCACCCGACCCATCCCATGCCCGGCGCGCGCCACCCGACGGAGCTCCCGTACGGGCCGGCAACGCGCGTGTTACCAGTACGGTAGCGGGACGGCTGTGACCTGCGCGATCCCTTCCCGCAACTGATCCTGGGACGGACCTCGTTCACCCGGTCGTGACCAGGCGTTTCCACCTCGACGCGGGTCACGTCCGGGTGCGGACGTAGTCGACGCACTCGTCGTGCAGCGGCTGCCACGGCTCGCCGAACACCTGCACGGACGCCTCCTCGACGGTACGGCCCCCGGGCAGCACCGCCCGGAAGAAGTCCAGCATCCGCTGCTCGCCGTACCTGTCCACGAGGTGCCGGACGGCCAGGTAGCCGATGCCGTAGGCGGCCCCCGCCCGGTCGGCCGGGGCGTCGTCGGCCGGGGCGAGACCGGCCAGCCGGCCGTCCCAGCCCCCGGTGACGAACCGGTGCACCTCGTCCAGCCCCTCGTAGCGGTCGACCGGGGTGTGGTCGGCGGCGGCGTACTCGGCCAGCCCTTCCACCAGCCACCAGGTCCGCCCACCGGAGTAGCCACCCCCGGGCAGCGAGGCGGCGTGGGTCAGCTCGTGCCGGAGCAGCTCGCCGGGGCCACCTGTGGTGAGCGCGGCGGCGTTGAGCACCACCTCGTGCCGCCCGTCGCCGACGGTGACCGCGTACCCGGCGGTCCACCGGGGACGGCCACCGCCGTACCAGCGCGTCCACTCGGCCCGGCCGGCGTAGAAGACCCGGTACCGGTCCGGCGGTGGGCCGGCCACCGCGTACCGGTCGGCGACCTGCGCCGACGCCTCGGCCGCGGTGAGCAGCTCGGGCAGCCGCCCACGGTACGCCGGGGTGGTGGCCACCACGGTCCGTGGGCCGACGGCGGTGACCAGTTCGCTGACCTCCCAGGGGCGCGGGCCGGTCCGCCCGGCCCGGGACTCCTCGACGGCGGCCAGGACCAGGGTGTCGCCGGACTCGCGCCACCGGGTCTGCACCCGCACCGGGTCGGGTCGGCAGTCCGGCACGACGAGGCAGTACCGGAAGGTGACCGGCTGCCGCCACCGGCCGGGCTGACCGCCGACGGCGACCGGCGGCCCCTCCGACTCGGCCCGCCACACCGTCACCCGCAGCGCCCGCAGTGCGGAATAGCGGCGGGCCAGGTCGGACCGGACGGACCGGTCGGCGATCGCCAGGAAACCGGTGCGGTCGCCGCGCAGCAGAGCGGCGGCCTGCCGGTCGAGCTGGCCGGCGAGCTGCCGACCGACGAGCGCGGCCCGACCCGCCGGGTCAGCCTGGCCGGCCGGGGTTACCGGGTCCGACGGGGCGGCCCGGCCGGCGGCCGGGTGGGCCGCAGCCGGGCGGTCGGTGTCCCGATCGGCCGCGCCGGCCAGTAGCGCCACCGGCAGACCGCAGGCGAGCAGGACCAGGACCACCGCCGGTGCCGTCCACCACGGCCACCGTGGGCGACGGCGCGGGGCGTCCTCGGTCACCGGCGAAGGGTACGACGAATCGGACGAGTCAGCCAGAGTCACCCGCGCGGCGCCCCCGGCTCGTCTCGCCGGCTCACCTCTGCGGGCTGGACGCCCGCCGGCTCACTTCTTCGAGGCCAGCGCCCGGCCGAAGAAGACCAGGTTGGCGGGACGCTCGGCGAGGCGGCGCATCAGGTAGCCGTACCAGTCCTGCCCGTACGGCAGGTAGGTGCGCACCGTGTAGCCCTCGCCGGCCAGTCGGGCCTGCTCCTCGGGGCGGATGCCGTACAGCATCTGGAACTCGAACTCGTCAGGCCCCCGGTCGAACCAGCGGGCCCGGTCCTCGCCGATGGCGATCAGGCGCGGGTCGTGGGTGGCCAGCATCGGGTAGCCGCTCCCGGACATCAGCACGTTGAGGCAGCGCACGTACGACTTGTCCACCTCGCGGGCCGACTGGTACGCCACCGACTCCGGCTCGGCGTACGCGCCCTTGCACAGCCGTACCCGCGACCCGACGCCGGCCAGCTCCCGGCAGTCCGACTCGGTGCGCCGCAGGTACGCCTGGAGCACCGCACCTGTCGACGGGTGGTCCTTGCGCAGCTTGACCAGCGCGTCCAGGGTCGAGTCGGTGGTGGTGTGGTCCTCCATGTCCAGGGTGACGGTGGTGCCCGCCTGCGCGGCCGCCACACAGATCGCCCGCGCGTTGTCGTACGCCAACTGCTCGTCGAAGCGCTGGCCGAGGGCGGACAGCTTCACGCTCACCTCGGCGGCCGGGGTCAGCCCGGCGGCGGCGAGCGCCCGCAGCAGGGTGAGGTACTCGTCCCGGGTGGCGGTGGCCTGGTCGGGAGTGACGGTGTCCTCGCCGAGGTGGTCGAGGGTGACAGTGAGGCCGTCGGCGACGAGGGCGCGGGTCGCGCGCAACGCGTCGTCGGTGCCGGTGCCGGCGACGAACCGCCGGACGACGTCCCGGGTCAGCGGGGCCGTCGCGACGAGCCGCTCGACCTGGGATGACCGGGAGGCGGCGAGGATGACGGAACGGAGCATGAGCCGAGCGTATCGCCCGACGGTACGGCCGCGCCCGGCGGCGGCCGGACCGCACCGGGGCAGGTCCCAACCGCATCACAGGCTCCGGTCGGGGGGCGCGGGGATGGCATGGATCGGTTACAACCATGAACGTGGAACGACACCCCCGCCGCCGGCTGCGGTCGGCCTCCGTGCAGCTCGGTGCGCTCACCGCGCTCGCGCTCGCCCTCTCCGGCTGCAACCTGACCTCCGACGACGACGATGACGACTGCGCCCTCGGGCCGGTAGGCGGCGGGGACACCGTGGCACTCGCCATGCAGGTGCCGACCGTCGGCATCGATCCCCGGGCCGCGGCACCCGACCCGGTGGCCGGCGCGCTACCGGACCGCGGCGGCTTCGGCACCCATCTCGCCTCCTGCGGCGGCTGACGGTGCGCCGCGAGCGGGTCGCCCCCCGCCCGGACTTCGCCTCGGTGATCCGCAGCCAGGGCCTGGTGTACGCCGACACCGAACTGCCCGACGGCGAGCTGATGTCGTACTGGGACGAGTCCGCCGCGTACGCCTTCGACCTCGACGAGGTGCTGCGGCTGGAGAAGGCGACCGAGGAGCTGCACCGGATGTCGGTGGCCGCCGCCGAACACGTGGTGGCCCGCAACCGGTACGCCGAGTTCGGCATCCCGGCCTGGGCGGCGCAGGCGGTGGCCCGGTCGCTGCACGAACGCCCACCCACCCTGTACGGCCGGTTCGACCTCGCCTACGACGGCTCGTGGCCGCCGAAGCTGCTGGAGTACAACGCCGACACCCCGACCGCCCTGGTCGAGGCGAGCATCGTCCAGTGGTACTGGCTGGAGGACACCCGCCCCGACGCGGACCAGTGGAACAGCCTGCACGAGCGGCTGGTGGGGGCGTGGGCCAAGATCGGCGCCGGGTTGCACGACCGGCGGGTGCACGTGTGCTGGTCCAACGAGGAGGAGTCCGGCGAGGACCAGATCACCGCCGGCTACCTGGCCGAGACGGCCCGGCAGGCCGGGCTGGACGTGACCCTGCTGCCGATCCAGCACGTCGGCTGGGACGGCAGGCGTTTCGTCGACGCCGCCGACCGACAGGTCACCACCTGCTTCAAGCTCTACCCGTGGGAGTGGATGCTGGCCGAGCCGTACGGCCGTCCGGCGCTGGACCCGGGCACCCCGACCACCTGGATCGAGCCGGCCTGGAAGCTGCTGCTGTCGAACAAGGCGCTGCTGGCCGTGCTCTGGGAGCTGTTCCCGGGGCACGATTACCTGCTGCCGGCCTACCTGGACTCGCCGCGCGGGATGCCGGAGTACGTGGCGAAGCCGCTGCTCGGCCGGGAGGGTGCCTCGGTACGCATCGTCACCGGCGACACCGAGATCAGCAGTCCGGGGATCTACGGCGACGAGGGCTTCTGCTATCAGGAGTTCCGGGCGTTGCCGCAGTTCGACGGCTACCGGATGGTGCTGGGCAGCTGGATCGTCGACGGCGAGTCGGCCGGGGTCGGCATCCGGGAGAGCGAAAGTCTGATCACCGACGGTTATGCGCGTTTCCTGCCGCACTACATCGACGCACCGCGTGTTCCATGAGTCGTCTACCGTTGGTCGGGTGAACTTCGACGCGTACGCCCGGACCGGGGTCGACCTCGTCAACTCCCGGCTGGACGACCTCGACGACCTGCGGGCGCTCATCCCCGACGACAACGCGTGGATGCGCGACGAGGTCGCCGACCGGGACCTGGCGATCTTCCGGCGGGCGCGCAAGCGGCTGCGGGACGTCTTCGAGTACGGCACCTCGGGGCGTGACGCGCAGGCGGTGGCCGAGTTGAACGCCCTGCTGGAGGCGTTCCCGGTGCAACCGCGCATCTCCGGTCACGACTCCAGCGACTGGCACATGCACGTGACCAGCCGGGGTGCCTCGGTCGCGGCGGAATACCTGGCCGGCGCGGCGTGGGGCCTGTCGGTCTGGCTCTGCGAGTACGGCAGCGCCCGGTTCGGGGTCTGCGCCGACGAGCGCTGCGGCAACGTCTACCTGGACACCTCGTCCAACTGCTGCCGCCGGTTCTGCTCGGAACGCTGCGCCACCCGCTCCCACGTCGCCGCCCACCGCGCCCGCAAACGCGCCGCCACCCCCATCCCAGTCCCCTAACCCCCACCCCACCCCACCCCCACCCCCACCCCACCCCCCGCCCCGCCCCCCGCACGAGTTGATCAAGAGGTTTACGTCAAATCTGTGGCTGAACATGACGCAAACCTCTTGATCACCGGGGCGAACCGGGGCCGGGGGGGGCGGGGCGAGCCGGGGGAGCTGGGGGAGCCGGGGCCGGGGGGAGCCGGGGGTCAGGCGTTGAGGGGGGTGGGGGCGGTTAGGTGGGCGCGGGCGAAGTCCAGGGACTCGCGGAGGTCGGCCTCGCGGACGGCGCGGCTCTTGGCGCCCCGGGTGGTCACCTCGACGGCTACCGAGCCGGAGAAGCCGCGGCCGGCCAGGGAGCGGAGCAGTGCGGCGCAGGGCTGGGTGCCCCGGCCGGGCACCAGGTGCTCGTCGCGCCCCTCGCCGGTGCCGTCGCCGAGGTGGACGTGGGCCAGGCCGGCTGCCATCCGGTCGGCCATCGCCAGCGGGTCGCTGTGCGACGCGGCGCAGTGCGACAGGTCGAGCGTGTACGAGGGGTAGCCCACCTCGGTCGGATCCCAGCCGGGCACGTACGGGACGAACTGCCGCCCGGCCATCCGTACCGGGTACATGTTCTCCACCGCGAAGCGCACCCCGCCGAACCGGCCGGCGACGGTGTCCAGCCCGTCGGCGAAGTTGCGGGCGTAGTCACGCTGCCAGCTGAACGGCGGGTGCACCACCACCGTCGGCGCCTCCAGGGTGTCGGCCAGCTCGGCGGCCCGGCGCAGCCGCTCCCACGGGTCGGGGCTCCACACCCGCTGGGTGACCAGCAGGCAGGGAGCGTGCACCGACAGCACCGGGACGCCGTAGTGCGCGGCGAGGCCGCGCAGCGCGCCGGCGTCCTGGCTGACGGCGTCGGTCCAGACCATCACCTCGACCCCGTCGTAGCCGAGTGCCGCGGCGAGCTGGAACGCCGCCGCGGTCCGCTCAGGAAAGACCGAGGAACTGGACAGGAGCACCGGGACGCGGGAAGTCACATCCCCGAGGGTAGCCCGGTCCGCCACCGCAGTTCCGGACGAGCAACCGCAAAAGCCGCGGAACGCCCGGCGTACGTCACATCGGTTCGAGCTGATCCAACCGTCTGAGGATGACGCCCTCACGCAGCGCCCACGGGCAGATGTCCACCGCCTGCACGTCGAACCGGCGCAGCACCGCCTCGGCCACCACCGCGCCGGCCAGCAGTTGGTGGGCCCGGCCGGCGCTCACCCCCTCCAGCTCGCAGAGCTTGGCCGGTGGGATGTGCCGGACGAACCCCAGCACCTGCCGCACCCCGGTCCTGGTGAGGCTGCGCCGGGCCCACAGGCCCGCCGAGGAGGGGGCCGCCCCGGCCAGCCGGGCCAGCGTCCGGAACGTCTTGGAGCTGGCGACCGGACGGTCCCAGCCCACCCCGGCCAGCTTCTCCACCACCGGGTCGAGCTGCGCGTCGACGTACTCCCGCAGCTCCTCCACGGCCTCGGCGGTCGGCGGTGTCGACCCCGCCGGGTCGACGTGCAGCCGTTCCCGGCTCAGCCGGCCGGCCCCCAGCGGCAGCGACACCGCCACCTCCGGGTCCTCGTCGATGCCGGCGGCCAGCTCCAACGAACCGCCGCCGATGTCCATCGCCAGCAGCCGCCCCGCCGACCAGCCGAACCACCGCCGGACCGCGAGGAACGTCGCCCGCGCCTCGTCCGCGCCGGAGAGCACCTCCAGCCGTACGCTGGTCTCCTCGCGCACCCGGGTCAGCACCTCGGCCGCATTGGTGGCGTCGCGTACCGCGCTTGTCGCGAAGGCCAGCAGGTCGTCGGCGGCCAGCGCGGTGGCCGACGCGCGGGCCGCCCCGACCGCCTCGACCAGCCCGTCGGCGCCGGCCCGGGTGAGCGCGCCGTCCGGGCCGATCTGCTCGGCCAGCCGCAGCACCACCTTCTCGGAGTGCGCCGCCCACGGATGCGCGCCGTGGTGGGCGTCGACCACCAGCAGATGAACCGTGTTGGAACCGACGTCGAGCACACCCAGCCGCATGAGGAGACCCTAGGGCCAACACGTTTCCACGGCTCGCCGGCCCGGGTAACCAACCCCGCGTACCCTGGTCCGGGTGACGAGCCAGGTGGAGCTGCGTGTGCTGGTGGACGACCCCGGCGACCCCCGCAGCCGGGAGGTCGGGCTGGACTTCCCCCGGGAGTGGATCGAGTTCGTCGACCCGGCCGACGAGCGGCACCTGGTCCGCGCCGACCTCACCTGGCTGCTGTCCCGCTGGACGTGTGTCTTCGGCCAGGGCTGCCACGGCATCGTCGCCGGCCGGGCCGCCGACGGTTGCTGCTCGCACGGCGCGTTCTTCACCGACGCCGACGACGAGAAGCGGGTCCGGGCCGCCGTCAAGCGGCTCACCCCGCAGACCTGGCAGCACTTCCGCCGGGGTACGAAGAACTGGACCGAGACCGACACCATCGACGGCAAGAACCCGGCCCGGCGTACCGCCACCCGCAGCGAGGACGCCCCGTGCGTATTCCTCAACGACGCCGACTTCCCCGGTGGGGGCGGTTGCGCGCTGCACGGCCAGGCGCTGCGCGACGGGGTGCACCCGCTGGAATACAAGCCGGACGTCTGCTGGCAGCTGCCGGTCCGCCGGGACCAGGAGTGGACCACCCGGCCCGACGACACCAAGGTGCTGGTCTCGACGCTTGCGGAGTTCGACAGGCGGGGCTGGGGCTCCGGCGGGCACGACCTGGACTGGTGGTGCACCTCGTCGACCGACGCGCACGTCGGCACCGAGGCGATGTACCTGTCGTACGGCCCGGAGCTGACCGCGCTGATCGGCGCGCCCGCGTACGCGAAGCTGGCCGAGCTGTGCGCGGCCCGGCTGGGCCAGGGCCAGATCGCCCCGCACCCGGCCAGCCCGCAGCGCTGAGCGTGGTGCTCCGCCGGCCTACGGCTCGAACTTGTAGCCCAGCCCGCGCACGGTGACGATGAACCGGGGCGCGGACGGCTCCGGTTCGATCTTGGAACGCAGCCGCTTGACGTGCACGTCAAGGGTCTTGGTGTCACCGACGTAGTCGGCGCCCCAGACCCGGTCGATGAGCTGCCCCCGGGTGAGCACCCGGCCGGCGTTGCGCAGCAGCAGCTCCAGCAGCTCGAACTCCTTGAGCGGGAGCTGCACGGCCGCGCCGTCGACGGTCACCACGTGCCGTTCGATGTCCATCCGGACCGGGCCGGCGGCCAGCGTCGGCGCACCCGACTCGGTCACCTCGGGGCTCTGCCGGCGCAGCACCGCCCGGATCCGGGCCACCAGCTCCCGGGGCGAGTACGGCTTGGTGACGTAGTCGTCGGCGCCGATCTCCAGCCCGACCACCTTGTCGATCTCGCTGTCCCGGGCGGTCACCATGATGATCGGCACGTGCGAGCGCTGTCGCAGCTGCCGGCAGACCTCCGTCCCGGACATCTCCGGGAGCATCAGGTCGAGCAGCACGATGTCCGCGCCGGTCCGATCGAACTCGGTGAGGGCGGAGGTGCCCGTCGCGGCGACGGACACCTCGAAGCCCTCCTTGCGGAGCATGTACGACAAGGCGTCGGAGAACGACTCCTCGTCCTCGACCACCAGTACGCGGCTCAACGGGGTGTTTCCTTTCGTACGGTCAGGCCCGGCGGAGTTCGGCCGGGCCGGGCTCGATACCAGCGGACGGCAGTATCGTCTCCAGGTCGTCCGGAGGGCCGGCGGGTAGCCGGAGGGTGAATGTCGAACCCCCTCCCAGCGTGCTCGCCACCTCCACCCGGCCGCCATGGTTGCTGGCGATGTGTTTGACGATGGCCAGGCCGAGGCCGGTGCCACCGGTGGCGCGGGAGCGGGCCTGGTCGGCCCGGTAGAAGCGTTCGAAGATCCGGTCGACGTCGGTGGGGGCGATCCCGATGCCCTGGTCGGTGACGGAGACCGTGACGTGGTCGTCGTCCGCCCGGGTGGTGACCTGGACGGTGGTGTCCTCGCCGGAGTAGGTGATCGCGTTCTCCACCAGGTTGGACACGGCGGTGGCGAGCTGGCTGTCGCTGCCGTACGCGGTCAGCCCCCGCTGGCCGTCGGTCACCACCTGGATCCGGCGGGCGGTGGCCGAGGTGCGGGTCCGGTCGAGCACCTCGGCGATCACCCAGTCGATCGCGACGGGCTCCGGCGCGGGCTGCGGCTCGGCGCCCTGGAGCCGGGTCAGCTCCAGCAACTCCTGCACCAGCCGGCCGAGCCGGGTCGACTCGTGCTGGATGCGCTCGGCGAACCGGCGGGCGGCCAGCATGTCCTCGGAGAGCTCCGGCGCCCCGTCGGTCGGCTCGGTGGCGTCGACGAGCGCCTCGGCGAGCAGTTGCAACGCCCCGATCGGGGTCTTCAGCTCGTGGCTGACGTTGGCCACGAAGTCCCGCCGTACCCGGGCCAGCCGGTGCGACTCGGTGACGTCGGACGCCTCGACGGCGATGTACCCGCCGCCGAGCCCCATCGCCCGCAGGTGCACGCCGAGCGGGTTCTCACCGGCGTTGTCGCGACCACGGGGCAGGTCCAGCTCGATCTCGCGCCGCACCCCGGTCCGCCGCACCTGCCCGGCGAGGGTACGGATCAGCGGGTGGGCGGCGATGGAACCGGGGGTGACACCGGTGCGGAGCAGTCCCATCGCCCGGGCGGCCGGGTTCACCAGCACCGGCACGTCGTCCGGGCCGAGCACCACCACACCGGCGCGCAGCGAGTCGATGGTCTTGCGGCCGAGCCCGCTGAGCCCGCCGGACTGGTCGTCGGGAATCGCAGACCTCCCCAGGTTCCGGCGGGAGCCCTCGCCCCCGGACGACGCCGAGCGGCGTCGCCAGTCACGGACGGGCCCCGACAGCAGCAGCCCGGCGACCAGTCCGGTCACCAGGGCCACCACGATCGCCACCGCCCATTCCACCCGGCGATCGTAGGGTCATTGTTAACCTGGCTATCGCCCATAACAGGACGAATTACGCCCGCTTCGGGAGAAATTCACTCTTGGTCCCCGTGCCGTTCATCCGGGTTCATCTCGGGTCCGTCGCCCCCCGCCTACCGTGGGTCCCGCACCTGCTCGACCCGTACGCCGGCGGTCCTCGGGGCTGCCGGCGGCACCGACCCCAGGAAGTGACGATGCGCGACGAGTTCCGGGCCGACCTGCAGATTGTCAGCCAACTGCTGGTGGACATGGCGGAGGGGGTGCGCGCCGCGATGCGCCAGGCCACCCGAGGCCTGCTCACCGCCGACCGCGAGGCGTCCGAGGCCGTGATCGCGCGGGACGCCGAGATCGACAACCTCTACCAGCACGTCGAGGAGCGGGTCTGCGACCTGCTCGCCCGACAGGCACCGGTCGCCTCCGACCTGCGCGCGATGATCACCGCCCTGCACGTGGCGGCCGATCTGGAACGGATGGGCGACCTGGCCGACCACGTGGCGAAGACCGCGCTGCGCCGGCACCCCTCCCCGGCGGTGCCGGCCGAGCTGCGTCCGGTCTTCACCGACATGGCATCGGTCGCCGACCGGATGGCCGAGAAGATCGGCAAGGTGCTGGCCAGCCCCGACGCCGACATCGCCGCCGAGCTGGACCGCGACGACGACGTGATGGACGACCTGCACAAGAGCCTGTTCGGCGTGCTGCTCGGCGACGAGTGGCCGTACGGGGTGGAGACGGCCATCGACGCCACCCTGCTCGGCCGGTTCTACGAGCGGTTCGCCGACCACGCGGTGAACGCCGGTGAACGGGTGGTCTACCTGATCACCGGCGAGACCGCCCCCGCCGCTGGCTGAATCCGGCGGCCGGCGGCGCGCGCCGGACCCACCGGGCCCGGCGGCGGGCACGACGGGGCCGATGCGGAGGAAGGGCTCCCCGGCAGCGGGTTCATCCGCTGATGGGGAGCCCTTCCGCGTGGCTCAGCGGCCCTGGTTGGCGACCGCGGCGGCGGCTTCCTTGGCGGCGTTGGGGTCGAGGTAGGCCCCACCCAGGGTGAGCGGGCGCAGCTGCGGGTCGAGGTCGTAGCGCAGCGGGATGCCGGTGGGGATGTTCAGCTTGGCGATCGCCGAGTCGGAGATCTGGTCGAGGTGCTTGACCAGGGCGCGCAGCGAGTTGCCGTGCGCCGCCACCAGCACCGTCCGGCCGGCGAGGATGTCCGGCACGATCGAGTCGTACCAGTAGGGGAGCATCCGCTCCACCACGTCCTTGAGGCACTCGGTACGCGGCATCAGCTCGCTCGGCAGCAGCGCGTAACGCGGGTCGCCGACCTGCGAGAACTCGTCGTCGTCGGCGATCGGCGGTGGCGGCGTGTCGTACGAGCGACGCCAGAGCATGAACTGCTCCTCGCCGTACTCGTCAAGGGTCTGCTTCTTGTTCTTGCCCTGCAGGGCGCCGTAGTGCCGCTCGTTGAGCCGCCACGACCGGCGCACCGCGATCCAGTGCCGGTCGGCGGCGTTCAGCGCCAGCTCGGCGGTGCGGATCGCCCGGCGCATCACGCTGGTGTGCACCACGTCCGGCAGCAGGCCGTGCTCGCGCAGCAACTCGCCGCCGCGGCGCGCCTCCGCCTCACCCTTGGCCGTCAGGTCGACGTCGACCCAGCCGGTGAAGAGGTTCTTCGCGTTCCAGTCGCTCTCGCCGTGCCGCAGCAGGACCAGCGTCCCGACCGTGGGCCCCTCGCTCGCAGTCATGCCGATCATCCTGCCGCACGTGGCGCGGGGACACGCGGGCAGTGGTGGTGACGACCACCACGTGGAAAACCCGGTGACCGGTGTCGGACCCCGAAACTAGGTTGTAAGGCGCTTCAAGGAAAGCGGTCATTACCTGAGCGGGGGACGGGCGTGCGCGGCGTACGGGGCTGGTTCCGGGAGACCACAGGTGGACTACCGAGGACGTTCTGGTACCTCTGGGTCGGCACCCTGATCAACCGGCTCGGCTCGTTCGTGCTGGTCTTCCTGGCCATCTACCTGACCCAGGCCCGCGGCTTCTCCGCCGCCCAGGCCGGACTGGTGATGGGCCTGTGGGGGGTCGGCGGCGCGGTCGGCACCACCGTGGGCGGCACCCTCGCCGACTGGTGGGGGCGGAGACCCACCCTGCTCACCGCCCACCTGGGCGCGGCCACCATGATGCTGGCCCTCGGCTTCGCCCGGCCGCTCTGGGCGGTGGCGGTGGGCGCGTTGCTGCTGGGCATGTTCGCCGAGGCCGCCAGGCCGACCTTCGGGGCCATGATGATCGACGTGGTGCCGGAACGGGACCGGCTGCGGGCGTTCTCGCTCAACTACTGGGCGATCAACCTGGGCTTCGCCTGTGCCGCCGTGCTCGCCGGGCTGGCCGCCGAGGCCGGTTACCTGCTGCTCTTCGTGGTCGACGCGGCCACCACCCTGGTCACCGCGCTGATCGTCTTCGTCCGGGTGGGCGAGACCCGACGCGCCCTGACGACCACGGCGCGACCTGGCCCCGGTCGAGGCGGCGGTCCGGTCGTCAAGGGTGCTTCCGTCCAGGTCGGTGGGCCACCCGCGGCGGGCGCGCTGCGGACCATCGCCGGCGACCGGGTGTTCCTGGGCTTCGTCGTGCTCAACCTGTTCGGGGCGCTGGTCTTCCTCCAGCACATCTCGATGCTGCCCATCGCGATGGGCGACGCCGGGCTCTCCCCCGCCACCTACGGTTCGGTGATCGCACTCAACGGGGTGCTGATCGTGGCGGGCCAACTCTTCGTCCCACGGTGGATCCGGGGGCGGAGCCGGTCGCACGTGCTAGCCCTCGCCTCGGTGGTGACGGGCATCGGCTTCGGGCTGACCGCGCTCGCCGACACCGCCTGGTTCTTCGGATTCACCGTGCTGATCTGGACGCTCGGCGAGATGCTCAACTCCCCGTCCAACGCCACCCTGATCGCCGAACTCTCCCCGGCCGAGCTACGGGGTCGCTACCAGGGCGTCTTCTCGCTGTCCTGGCAGGTGGCAGGCGCGGTCGCCCCGGTGCTCGGCGGGGTGGTCCGGGAGCACGCCGGCGACGTCACGCTCTGGCTGGGCTGCGTCGTGATCGGCCTGGCGACCGCGCTGGCCCACCTGCTCTCCGGGCCGGCCCGGGAACGCCGGGCGACCCAACTGCGCAGTCCAGCCCAGCCGATCGTGCCGGTCACCGCCGTGGCGTCACCGGTCCCCCAGGCCCCCGAAGCCGCCGCCACCGCACCTCGCTGAGCCGATCCGGTCCCGCATCCCCGGCTCGCCCCCACTCCGCACCCGAACTGAGCCCCCAGCCCGCATCCCGGCTCCGCCCCCGACCCCGCACCCGAACTGAATCCCCGGCTCACATCCGTAGCTGAAGTCCCGATGCCCGGTCCGGTACCTCATCTGCGTCCTTTGGAGCTGATGACGTTGACGACTCACTCGTAGGCGGCCGGGCACGCCTCGCTGAATCGTTGACGTCATCAGCTCCAAAGGACGCACGGCCCACCCCTCAGGTCCGGCTGGTCTACGAGCTGCGCCCGCTCACTGTCAACGGGTCAGCCGTATCCCCTCGCCCGCCGACGGCCCATCACCCTTCGAGCCTGGTCGACGCAGTAGTCCACGTCCAGGGCTCCTCGACGACCAAGCCTCCTCGACGACCAAGCCTCCTCGACGACCAGGGCGCGCCGACGACCGGGGACGACGACTACGGGGCTCACCGCCCACTCCGGCCCAGGGTGCGGCGACGGAGGCAAGCCATGATCGTGCTGGATCCACGATCTAGTGGTGTCGGAGAGCGCCGAGGCCACTACATCGTGGATCGAGCGCGATCTTGCGGTGGGCAGTGGGGCAGCCGGGCGACGGGCCACAGGGCGCGGGCGACGGCCGCGGGCGACGGGGCGCGGGCAAGGCCGGGCACGACGAAGGGTCATGCCGGGCCACGGTGGGCCTTTCTGCACCTGGGCCGCTGAGGGTTCGCAGAGAGCGGAAACGGCAGGCGGAAAACGGCAGAGCGCCCACCGGCGACCGAAGTCGCGGATGGGCGCTCGTACCGCCTGCCCGGCGGCGGCGGGCGACCCTCACCCCCGTAAGCGTCGCCCGCTCGCGCCGCCGGTTCCGGGTGGCACCGTCCCCCAACGGCGTGCTCCACCCGATTTGCGCCTCGCTCGGTGCACGGATCTGATCGATCCGCCGCTCCCCCGAACGTTTCCGAGCGTGGCGCGGTGCAATAAAGTTAGTTCGCCCGGTTTCCGGATACAACCCGCGAGCACTGTCTCGCCGGTCACAACACCGACCGTCCCAGCTGCGGTGTTGCCGTTCCGGGTCTCGTGACTGCCAACACTCGGCTACCCGGCAGCCATTCCGGTAAACGTCTCAGCCGTCTTCCCGATCGGGTGACTCGGTCCGGAAGAAGTTGCTCTGCCGGCCGTCCCGCAGCTGCTCCTGGAAGATCAGATTGAGCTTGCGACCGTCGAACGTCCGGAACCAGTCGTCCCAGCTGATCACCTGCACCCGGCGACTCTCCCGGTAGCCCGGGATGTCGAAGGTGAGCACGCCCGGCCGCCCGTTCCGCTCGGTGCCGGCGATGGTGGCCGGCTTGGCCCCCCGGGCCGCGGCCCAGTTCCGGATCACCTGATGATGGGTGGTGACCAGGCTGCGCCCGGGACGTTCCGGCCGGTCGGCCGGAGAGGAGATGAGCTGCGCCGAGCGTACCGACCGGGAGGTCGACCGCCCGGTACGGACGCCAGAGGATCGGGCGGTGGCCTTGGTCGGGGCCGCCTTCGCGCCCGGACGCGACGGGACGGCCCGCCCCGACCGGGCCGACGCCCTCGCCCGGGACGGGGAGGCCACCTTCGTCCGCGCGGCCGGTGTCGCATTCGCCCGGGAACTCGCCGCCCGGCGGGACGCGGCCGGGGTGACCTTGCGCGCGGGGGTGGTCTTGCGCGCCGGGGCGGGGGCCGCCTTGGCCCGTGCCGACGTGCCCCGTCGGGCCGGGGCGCCCTTGGCGGCCCCGGTCGACGCGCCGGCAATCTTCCTGGCTGGTGCCCGGCCGGACGGGCCGGTGCTGCGTCGGGCTGCGCCGCCCCGGCCCTCCGAGCGCAGCGTCCGCACGAGGGTCTTCACCAGTTCCGGCTTGCGCAGCGCGGAGATCCCGGAGACCCCCCGGCGGCGCAACTGACCCCGGATGTCGTCCACCCTCATCCGGGAGATCTCCGACTCGGAGATGCCCGGGGTGTTCGGGGTCCGGTTACCCGCCTGACGCGTGGTCCTGGTCGCCGTCGCGCCGCGACCTGAGCTGTTCCGCTGAGCCATGACACGCTCCTCGACAGTCCGTCCTCGGCCTGCGGCGGGTCCCACACTGCCGCGCCGCAGCGGTGCGGCATACCCGTCAGGACCGGTCCGAACCTCCGGCGGAGGGGGTGAAGAGGTGGGCGAAGGCGGCGAGGTTCGCGGTCGACTCGCCCCGCTTGACCCGCCACTCCCACTCCCGACGGATGGAACTGCCGAAACCGATCTCCAGCATGGTGTCGAAGGACTCGTCGGCATAGCTGAGCACCGCCCCGAACAGCCGGTCCAGCTCGTCGGCGTCGACCCCGGACGGGTTGACCCGGCCGGTGAGGTAGACGTCCCCCACCGCGTCGATCGAGAACCCGACGCCGTACATCCGGGCGTTGCGCTGGAGCAGCCACGCCCACAGCTCCTCGCGCCGCTCGTCGGGCTGACGCATCACGAACGCCTCGACCCGCAGCGCGTGCTCTCCGACGATCAGGTTGCAGATCGTCTTGAGCTTGTGGGTGCCGGGGAGGGTGACCGCGTACGAGCCCTCGCCGGTGGCTTCCCACTCCAGCTCCCGCTCGGTGCAGACCGACTCGATCAGGGCCGCCAGCTCGCTTCTCGCGCTCATCGGACCCACTCTACGGCCGGGCTGACGAGCCCACCGGACGGCGCATTGGTGGCCCGGGTCACCACGAGCAGCCGGTGAGTGCCGGCCCCTCGGCCAGCCGGGCCGCCAACCGCTGCCGGTGCTCGGTGACCGCCTCGCCGTAGACGGCGAGCAGCCCGGACACGGTGCGGTCCCAGGAGAACCCTCGCGCGTGCCGGGCGGCCCCCCGGCCCAACGCCTCCCGACCCGCCCGGTCGGGGAGCAGCCGGGCCAGCGTACGGGCCCAGTCGGTGGGGTCGTGGCCGGGCACGAGCACGCCGCTGACCTGGTCGCGGACGGCGGTGACCAGGCCGCCCACGGCGGCGGCGACCACCGGGGTGCCACAGGCCTGCGCCTCCAGGGCCACCAGGCCGAACGACTCGTTGTGCGAGGGCACCGCCACCAGGTCGGCGGCCCGGTAGAGGGCCGGCAGGTCGTCACCGGTACGTGGCGGCAGGAAACGCACCCGGTCGGCGACACCGAGCGAGCCGGCCAGCTCGATCAGCGAGGTGGGCCGGTCCAGGCCGCTGCCGCTCGGGCCACCGCAGATCACCACTGTCACCTCGTCGGCGAGGTCCGGGTCCCGCTCGCGCAGCGCCGCGACCGCGCGGACCAGCACGTCGGGGGCCTTCAGTGGCTGGATCCGGCCGACGAACGCGACGACGTACCCGTTGGTGGGCAGGCCCAGCCGGCGACGGGCGGCGCGGGTCGCGGCGGCCCGGTCCCCGGCGGCGGGGCGGAACCGGTCCAGGTCCACCCCGGGTTCGACGACCGTGACCCGGGCCGGGTCGGCGGCGTAGCGGCCGAGCAGGTCGGTCGCCTCCACCCGGGTGTTCGCCACCAGCCGGTCGGCCTCGGCGACCACCTGCTCCTCACCGATCACCCGGGCCTTCGGCTCCGGCCGGTCACCGGCGGCGAGCTGGGCGTTCTTGACCTTGGCCAGGGTGTGCGCGGTGTGCACCAGCGGCACCCCCCAGCGCTCCTTGGCCAGCCAACCGACCTGGCCGGAGAGCCAGTAGTGCGAGTGGATCAGGTCGTAGTGCCCCGGCGGGCGGGCCGCCTCGGCGCGCAGCACCCCGGCGGTGAAGGCGCAGAGCTGGCCGGGCAGTTCCTCCTTGGTCAGCCCCTCCAGCGGGCCGGAGGTGACGTGCCGGACGTGCACCCCGGGGGCCATCTCCACCACCGGCGGCAGGTCCCCGGAGGTGGCCCGGGTGAATATCTCCACCTCGACGTTCGCCTCGGCGAGCCGGCGGGCGACCTCAAGGATGTAGACGTTCATGCCGCCCGCGTCGCCGGTGCCGGGTTGGTGCAACGGCGAGGTGTGCACCGACAGGGTGGCGATCCGGCGGGGCCGGGGCCACGGTAGGGCACCTCGCTGACGACCGACACCGATGTGCTGATCCGCCACGTCCGCTCCCTCTGTCACGGTTGATGCCGTCCCGCACGACCGGCGCTCCTCGGTCAACCCGTACGCCGGGTGTCATCTTCCCCATCGGGCTTCGGAAATGCGTCACCCCGGGTCGCGGGCGTGACGGACCTCATCACCGGACCCCGGGGCCGGGACCTCGCGGCGGGGCGAGAATGGCCGGATGACCACTGTCGCGATCGTCACCGGGGCGTCCAGCGGGATCGGCGCGGCCACCGCCCGTCGGCTCGCCGCCGCGGGTTTCCACGTGCTCGCCGCCGCTCGCCGCACCGACCGGCTCACCGGCCTGGTCGCCGAGATCGCCGCGGCCGGCGGCAGCGCCACCGCGGTGACCTGCGACGTCACCTCGGACGAGTCGGTGGCCGGGCTGGCCCGGGCCGCCGCCGAGGCGCCCGGCCCGGTCACCGTGCTGGTGAACAACGCCGGGGGCGCGCGCGGGCTGGACCCGGTGGAGTCCGGCTCGGTCGCCGACTGGCAGTGGATGTACGACGTGAACGTGCTCGGCACGCTGCGGGTCACCCAGGCCCTGCTGCCGGCCCTGGAACGCTCGGCCGCCGGGACCGTCGTGGTGGTCTCGTCCACCGCCGGCCTCACCGTGTACGAGGGTGGCGGTGGCTATACCGCCGCCAAGCACGCGCAGACCGCCGTCGCCGGCACCCTGCGGCTGGAGTTGTGCGGCCGACCGGTCCGGGTGGTCGAGATCGATCCCGGGATGGTCCGGACGGAGGAGTTCGGCCTGAACCGCTTCGGCGGGGACGCGGCGAAGGCCGACGCCACCTACGCCGGGGTGGCGCAGCCGCTGGTGGCCGAGGACGTCGCCGAGTGCGTCGCCTGGTGCGCCACCCTCCCGCACCACGTCAACGTGGACCGGCTGGTCGTCCGCCCGCTGGCCCAGGCCGCCCAGCACAAGGTGCACCGGGTGGCGAACACCTGACCGACGGGCGGCGCAGGCCACCGACGCCGTCGCGGCGTTCGGCGTCACCGCACCTGACCGCGACGGGGTCAGATGGCGCAGTCGACCAGGACCGGTTCAGGGTGCAGCGGGACGCCGAACCGGGTGTGCACGCCGTCGCGGATCTCGCGGGCGAGGGCGATCAGGTCGGCGGTACGGGCGGTGCCGCTGCGGTTGGTAAGCGCGAGGGTGTGCTTGCCGGAGATGGCGGTGCCCCCGGGGCCGGGGTGGCCCTTGGCGAAACCGGCCTTGTCGATCAGCCAGGCGGCGCTCACCTTCACCAGGTCCCCCGGGCAGGGCCAGGAGGGCGGCTCGCCGAGGTCGGCGGCGCGCCCGCGCAGCAGCTCGTACGCCGCCCGGTCGAGCACCGGGTTGGTGAAGAACGAGCCGACCGACCAGGTGTCCGGGTCGGTGGCGTCGAGCACCATGCCCTTGCCGGCGCGCAACGTGAGCACCGTGTCCCGGGCGGCGGCCAGCGGCACCCGGTCGCCGACCTCGACGCCGAGCGAGCGGGCCAGCTCGGCGTAGCGCACCGGCCCGGACAGCGGCGAGCGGTCCAGCCGGAAGTCGACCGAGAGCACCACCCAACGGTCGCTGTACTTGAAGATGCTCCCCCGGTAGGCGAAGCCGCAGTCCGCCGCCGTGATGGTGGTCAGCCGGTCGTCGGCGCGGTCGTACACCTGGACGCCGGTGATCCGCTCGGCGACCTCCTGCCCGTACGCGCCGACGTTCTGGATCGGGGTGGCGCCGGCCGAGCCGGGGATGCCGGAGAGGCACTCCAGGCCGGACCAGCCGTTGCCCACGGTGGCGGCGACCAGGTCGTCCCAGGGCTCGCCGGCTTCGACCCGTACGGTGACGGTGTCGGGGTCCTCGGCGACCACGGTGAGCCCCCGCGACCGGACCAGCACGACGGTGCCGGGGAAGCCGGCGTCCCCGACGACCACGTTGCTGCCACCGGCCAGGACGAGCACCGGCTCGTCGCGCCGGTGCGCCTCGCGGACCCGGCGGACGATCTCGTCGGCGCTGGTGGCGGGCTCCAACCGGGCGGCGGGGCCACCGAGGCGCAGGGTGGTGTATCCCGCCAGGACGGCCGGATCGGCGGGTTCGGCGCCCGTTGTCGGTTTGGCGTAGACGTCTGACACGCCTTTCACCCTAGGCTGAGGGGTAGCCGCGGCACCCACTGGTCGCCGGGTCACCCCCGGGGAGGATTGCGATGAGCAGACTGCACGCCACGAAGGACTTCTGGATCGGAGCGCTCCGGGTCGACGGGCCGGCGTTCGCCGCGGCCGTCGCCGAGGCCCCGCCGGAGACACCCGTGCTGTCCTGCCCGGGGTGGACGGTGGCCGACCTGACCGTGCACCTCGCCGGCCTCTACCACTGGGTGCACTCCTTCGTCGGCACTGGCGACACCGCCCAGCCGCCCCGCCCGGACGCCGCCGACCGGCCCGCCGGGGTTACCCCGCTCCAGCTCTGGCAGCACGGGTACGACCAGCTGATGACCCTCTTCGACGCGCTCGACCCGGAGGCCCCGGCCTGGAACCCGATGCCGCAGCCGAAGAAGGCCGGGTTCTGGCCGCGCCGGGTGGCGCACGAGACGGCGGTGCACAGGTGGGACGCCCAGCTCGCCATCGCCGCCGGTGACCCGATCGAGACGAAGCTCGCCGCCGACGGGGTCGGCGAGGTGCTCGACACCTGGCTGCCGGCCGGTCGGCGGCGCACCCCCGGGCAGTGGCAGGGGGTGGTGCACCTGACCGCCAGCGACGCCGCGCAGGACTGGTACCTCCGGATGCGCGGTGAGGGGGTGGCCCTGCTGGACACCGCGACGGTCTTCGGGCACGACGACCACCATGCCCGGGTCCAGGTCACCGCCTCGGCCAGTGACCTGCTGCTGGCGCTCTGGGGCCGGATCAGCTTCGACACCCTCGGGGTGACCGGGGACCGTTCCCTGTTGGCGGGCCTGCGCGTGGGCTGACGCCTGCGCGCCACCGCGACCGCTTCCGAGAGCGGCCGTCCCGACCGGGGCGGCCGCTCTCGCCGTTGCCGCCCCGGCACCGTTCGGATGGCCCGCGCCGAATCGAGAGAGCGCTCTCTTGACAGGAGTCCATCAACCTACCACCCTGTCGTGAGAGCGCTCTCTCGCCGAGATCGAATCCGGCCGGCAACCCCTGCGGCCGGCTCATACGCAGCTCCACACCCCACCACCCGACCTGAGAGGGGTCCGATCCAGATGGGTGTCTTTTCGCGCCGCCGCCTCGCGGTGATCGCCCTGGTGGCCACCACCGCACTGCTCACCACCACCGCCTGCGGCGGCGACGACGAGGCCGCCGACGGCGGACCGGTGACGCTGACCGTCGACGTGTTCGGCCAGTTCGGCTACGAGAAGCTCTACCGGCAGTACGAGGCCGACCACCCCGGCATCAAGATCGTGGAGCGGGGCACCGGCGGCAACCTCGACGAGTACTCCCCCAAGCTCACCCAGTGGCTCGCCGCCGGCAAGGGCGCCGGTGACGTGGTCGCCATCGAGGAGGGGCTGCTCGTCGAGTACAAGGCCAACCCGCAGAACTTCGTCAACCTGCTCGACCACGGCGCCGCCGAACTCAAGGGCAACTTCCTGGAGTGGAAGTGGAACGGCGGGCTGACCGCCGACGGCAAGCAGCTCATCGGCCTCGGCACCGACGTCGGCGGGATGGCGATCTGCTACCGCAAGGACCTCTTCGCCGCCGCCGGCCTGCCCACCGACCGGGAGGCCGTGTCCAAGCTCTGGCCCACCTGGGCGGACTACGTACGGGTCGGCGAGCAGTTCAAGGCCAGGAACACCGGCGCGGCCTTCCTGGACGCCGCCACTAACACCTTCAACACCATCCTGCTCCAGACCGCCGGCAACACCACCGGCTACAGCTACTACGACACCACAGACAAGCTGGTGGTCGACAGCAACCCGGCGGTACGCCAGGCGTACGACACCACCGTCGACATCATCGACTCCGGTCTCTCCGGACGGTACGGGGCCTGGTCCGAGGAGTGGGTCTCCGCCTTCAAACAGGCCAAGTTCGCCACCATCGCCTGCCCGGCCTGGATGACCGGGGTGATCGAGGGCAACGCCGGCCCGGACGCCAAGGGCAAGTGGGACATCGCCCAGGTGCCCGGCAGCGGCGGCAACTGGGGCGGCTCCTACCTGGCGGTGCCGAAGCAGAGCCGGCACCAGGCCGAGGCGATCGAGTTGGCCAAGTTCCTGACCAGCGCCAAGGGTCAGATCGGCGCGTTCCAGGAGAAGGGGCCGTTGCCGTCGTCCCCGCAGGCGTTGGCCGACCCGGCGATCGTCAACTCGACCAACGCGTACTTCTCCGACGCCCCGGTCGGCAAGATCTTCGCCGCCGGCGCCACGAGCCTCAAGCCGGTCTACATGGGGCCGAAGAACCAGGCCGTCCGGACCGAGGTGGAGAACGCCGTCCGCACCGTCGAACTGGGCCAGCGCAACCCCGCCCAGGGCTGGACCGACGCCACCGCCAACGCCAGGAAGGCAGCCGCCAAGTAACCCCGCCTCCGACCATGTCGGGGCGATGTAGCGGGGTCACCGCCACATCGCCCCGAACGGGGTCCGGCAGGTGGGGATCGGGTGGATGTGGAAGAGAGGGAGATTGCGGGAGATGGTTGTTCAGGTTGAGGGTCGGCCGCCGGGCGCGGTGCCGACCCGGAGCAGACCCCCGGAACGGGGGCACCGGCTGGCCCGGCTCGACGTCAGGTACTCGCCCTATCTGTACGTGACGCCGTTCTTTCTGCTCTTCGCGATCTTCGGGATCTATCCGCTGGTCTACACGTTCTGGGTGTCGCTGCACGACTGGGACCTGTTGGGGGTGGACCCGGCCTTCGTCGGCGCGCAGAACTACACCCAGCTGATGGCCGACGCCGACTTCTGGCACTCGGTGGTGAACACCCTCGGCATCTTCGTCATCTCCACGGTGCCGCAACTGCTCGCCGCCCTCTGGCTGGCCAACCTGCTGAACCGGCGGCTGCGGGCGCGGACCACCTGGCGGATGGCGGTGCTGGTCCCGAACGTCACCTCCACGGCGGCGGTGGCGATCGTCTTCGCGGTGCTCTTCGGCCGCGAGTTCGGCATGATCAACTGGCTGCTCGACCTGGTCGGCGTCGACGCGATCGACTGGAAGGCGAACCGGTTCGCCGCCTGGACGGCCATCTCCGCCATGGTCGACTGGCGGTGGACCGGCTACAACGCGCTGATCTTCCTGGCCGCCATGCAGGCCATCCCGCGCGACCTGTACGAATCCGCCTCCATCGACGGGGCGGGCCGGGCCCGGCAGTTCTGGTCGATCACCGTGCCGCTACTCAAACCCACGATCATCTTCGCGGTCATCATCTCCACCATCGGCGGGCTGCAACTGTTCACCGAGCCCCGGCTGTTCAACTCCGGCACCAACGCGATCCGGGGCGGGCCACTGCG
The DNA here is from genome assembly GCF_036017915.1 of Micromonospora sp. NBC_00421. NCBI lineage: Bacteria > Bacillati > Actinomycetota > Actinomycetes > Micromonosporales > Micromonosporaceae > Micromonospora > Micromonospora sp. NBC_00421. The sequence continues at coordinate 6,426,054 of NZ_CP107929.1, read as the reverse complement.
CGAATCCCAGACGGTGACCATGTACATGTTCGAGAACGCCTTCGCCCCGCACTACAACTTCGGCTACGGCTCCGCCGTCGCCTGGCTGCTCTTCGCCCTGATCGCGGTGGTCGCGGCGATCAACGTACTGCTCCTGCGCCGGCTCGGTGGCGGCGCGCGGAAGGGGAACCGATGACCCGGATCTGGTCGGCCGGCCGGTTCACCTACCCGGCGCTGGCGCTCACCGCCCTACTGTCGATCTTCCCGATCTACTGGATGTTCGTGGTGGCCAGCCGCAGCAGCGACGCGATGGGGCAGGTGCCGCCGCCGCTCACCCCCGGCGGCAACCTCGGCACGAACATCACCCGGCTCTTCGCCAACCCCGACGCGCACTTCCTCACCGGCCTGGTCAACTCCACCATCGTCGCGGTCAGCGTCACCTTCTCGGTGGTGCTCTTCTCCACCCTGGCCGGGTTCGCGTTCGCCAAGCTGCGGTTTCGGGGACGCAACGCGCTGCTGATGGTCATCGTCGCCACCATGATGGTGCCCACCCAGCTCGGGGTGATCCCGCTCTATCTGCTGATGACCAAGCTGAACTGGAACGACCGGCTGCCGGCGGTGATCGTCCCGGCCCTGGTCACCGGGTTCGGCGTGTTCATGATGCGCCAGTACGCGGCCCAGGCGGTCAGCACCGAGCTGATCGAGGCGGCCCGGGTCGACGGCTGCCACACGCTGCGGATCTACTGGAACGTGGTGCTCCCCGCGCTGCGGCCCGCCGCCGCCGTACTCGGCCTGCTCACGTTCATGACCACCTGGAACGACTTCCTCTGGCCGTACGCTGTGCTCAACGACCCGGAGAACCCGACCGTGCAGTTGTCGCTGCGGGCCCTCTCCGACGGTTACTACCAGGACATGTCGCAGGTGTTCACCGGCACGGCGATCGCGACGCTGCCATTGCTGCTGGTGTTCGTCGTGTTCGGCCGCCAGATCATCGGCGGCATCATGGAAGGTGCGGTCAAGGCGTGAGCGCGAGGAGCGAGCCGGTTCTGCGAGCCCCGCAGTCGCGAACGAAAGAGGAAACCGCGTGAGCGCGAGGAGTGAGCCGGTTCTGCGAGCCCCGCAGTCGCGAACGAAAGAGAGCACCGCGTGAGCGCGAGGAGCGAGCCGGTTCTGCGAGCCCCGCAGTCGCGAACGAAGGAGGAAACCGCGTGAGCGAGCTTCGATTCCCGGAGAACTTCGTGTGGGGCGCGGCGACCGCCGCGTACCAGATCGAGGGCGCGGCCCGCGACGACGGTCGCGGCGAGTCCATCTGGGACACCTTCAGCCGTACGCCGGGCAAGGTGTTCGCCGGGCACACCGGTGACGTCGCCTGCGACCACTACCACCGGTACGCCGACGACGTGGCGCTGATGGCCGAACTGGGGCTGGCCGCGTACCGGTTCTCGGTGGCCTGGCCCCGGATCAGGCCGGACGGCACCGGCCCGGTCAACCCGCGCGGCCTGGACTTCTACGACCGGTTGACCGATGCGCTGCTCGACCGGGGCATCGACCCGATCGTCACGCTCTACCACTGGGACCTGCCGCAGACGTTGCAGGACCGGGGTGGTTGGACCAGCCGGGAGACCGCCGAGCACTTCGCCGACTACGCCCTCGCGGTGCACTCCCGGCTCGGTGACCGGGTCCGCACCTGGACGACGCTCAACGAGCCGTGGTGCTCGGCGTACCTCGGTTACGGCAACGGGGTGCACGCCCCCGGCGAGCAGGACGCCGGGGCGGCCTTCCGGGCCGTACACCATCTGTTGCTGGGGCACGGTCTGGCGGCGCGGGCGCTGCGGGCGGCGGGCGCACAGACCGTCGGGATCACCCTCAACCCGGCGGACGTCGCTCCGGCCGACCCGGACAGCGCCGCCGACGCCGCCGCGGTACGCCTCGTCGACGGCCTCCAGAACCGGATCTTCCTGGACCCGCTGACCGGTGCGGGCTACCCGGCCGACGTACTCGAACACGTCGCCCGGATGGTCGAGCCCACGTTCGTCAGGGACGGCGACGAGAAGATCATCGCCGCGCCGCTGGACCTGCTCGGGATCAACTACTACTCCCCCACCTATGTCGCGGGCCGCCCGGACGGGGCCGGCAGCAGCGCCTACCCGGGCACCGAGGGGGCGGTGGAGTTCCTCCCGGCCAGCGGCCCGGTGAGCGACATGGGTTGGCAGATCGAGCCGGCCGGGTTGACCCGGCTGCTGGAACGGATCGGCACCGACTACCCGGGGCTGCCGCTGATGATCACCGAGAACGGCGGTGCGTTCCCGGACGCCAGCGTCGACCCGGCCGCCGGGGGCCGGGTCGACGACACCGACCGGATCGCCTACCTGGACGGACACCTGCGGGCCGCGCACGAGGCCATCTCCCGCGGAGTCGACCTGCGCGGCTATCTCGTATGGTCATTGCTGGACAACTTCGAGTGGGCCGAGGGCTATCGGAAGCGGTTCGGGATCGTCCACGTCGACTATCTCAACCAGCGGCGCACCCCGAAGTCGAGCGCCCGGTGGTACCAGGAGGTGATCTCCCGGAACGGGCTGTGACAAGGCGGTGGTAGCGGGTATGACGGCGGCACAACGGCCCACCCTGGAGGAGGTCGCCCGGCAGGCCGGCGTGTCCCGGGCGACGGTGTCCCGGGTGGTGAACGGCTCCACCACGGTCGCCGAGCCGATCCAGGAGGCGGTCCGTCGGGCGGTGGCCGAGCTGGGGTACGTGCCGAACCTGGCTGCCCGCAGCCTGGTCACCCAGCGGACCGACTCGATCGCCCTGGTGCTGCCGGAGGCCGCCACCCGGGTCTTCTCCGACGACCAGGTCTTCCCCGGGATCATCCGGGGCGCGGCCCAGGAGTTGGAGGCGGCCGACAAGCAACTGGTGCTGATGCTGGCCGGCTCGCCCGCCGGACACGACCGGGTCGCCCGCTACACCACCGGCCGGCACGTCGACGGGGTGCTCTTCGCCTCGCTGCACGGGGAGGACCCACTCCCCGGCCGGCTCGCCCGGCTGGGGATACCCGTGGTGTGCAGCGGTCGACCGCTGGACGCCGCCGACGTGCCCTACATCGACGTGGACCATATCGGCGGGGTCGCCACGGCCACCCGCTACCTGATCAGCAACGGTCGACGCCGGATCGCCACCATCGCCGGCCCGCAGGACATGGTCGCCGGCATCGAGCGGCTCGCCGGCTACCGGGACACGGTGGTCGCCGCCGGCCTGCCGCAGATGATCGAGTACGGCGACTTCACCCGCGAGTCGGGGACCACGGCGATGCGTCGGCTGCTCGCCGCGTACCCCGATCTGGACGCCGTCTTCGCCGCCTCCGACCTGATGGCGCACGCCGCCCTGCGGACGCTGCACGAGGCGGGACGGCGGGTGCCGGACGACGTCGCGGTGATCGGCTTCGACGACATCGAGACGGCCGCCTACACCGAGCCGCCGCTGACCACCGTGCGGCAGCCGATCGTCGAGCTGGGCCGGCAGATGACCCGGTTGCTGCTGGCCCTGGCCGCCGGTGCGGACGTCGAGCGGGTCGTGGTGCTGCCGACCGAGCTGGTGATCCGGCAGTCCGCCTGACCGCTCCCCACCCGCCCCCGGCCCCCGGCCCCCTGAGCATCGACCAGGACCATCACTCTGAGCGATATAGCGGCAGCCCACCCGTACTCCATCCGCATCCTTTGCTCTGCTGCCATCCAGACGACAGACACTTAGCGTGATCGTTCATGATCGATCCCAGCCGGAGTGCCGACCATCCAACACCAGCTCAGCCGGTTGTCGCGTGAAGGGCAGCAGAGCAAAGGATGCGGATGGGATGTGGTGGAGGCGGACTGCCGATCACGTGGAGTAGCTACGGCCGTGACTCACCCCCGGCGTTACTCAGAGTCAGGTCGATGGTGGATGGCGTAAACCCGTGGCAGTCCACGCCGACCGGTGCCTACGCTCGCGGGCATGTCTGCCCCCGCCCCATCGAGTCATCCCACAGCCGCGTCTCCCGACACCGGGGAACAGCACTTCACCATCCGACCGGGAGCGGGGTGGCGCGGGTGCTGATCCGCACCGCTCGACCGGACGACGCGCCGGGGGTCGTGGCCCTTCGCTCGCTGGTCCATCCCTACCTGGTGCGGGGGGTGGCGTCGACCCGGCAGATGATCGCCCAACCACCACCCGAGGAGAACTGGAGGGCCTGGGTCGCCGAGACGGCCGGGCAGATCGTCGGCTGGGTCTCGGCGTACCGGAACGCCCGGACCTCGGAGCCGGACTTCGGGGACATCTCCACCCTGCACGTGCATCCGGAGCACCGGGGCCGGGGCACCGGAACGGCGCTGCTCACCGCCGCTCTGGCGCACCTGGGGTCGCTCCGGGTCCGCCGGGTGCGGACCTGGGCGCAGGCCGACTCGCTGCCGTACGCCCGCCGGCACGGGTTCACCCCCAGCCGGGAACTGCGCTACTCGGCGCTCGACCTCCGCCCGGCACCGCCGATGCCCGAGCCGCCCGCCGGGGTCCGCCTGCTCCCCCTCACCGGGCTCGATCCGTACCAGATCTATCTTCTCGACGACGCCGCCGCCGCGGGCGAGCCGGGCGACGTGCCGGTGGACGCGACCAGCTACTCCCTCTGGCGGTCGGAGTGCTGGGAGAACCCGGGGCTGGACCGGGACGCCAGCACGGTCGCCGAGGTCGACGGCGCGCTGGTCGCGCTCAGCCTGGTCAAGCGGGACGGCGACCGGATGTGGTCCGACTTCACCGCGACCCGGCCGGAGTACCGGGGTCGGGGGCTGGCCCGACTGACCAAGCAGGCCGCGCTGCACCGGGCCGCCGGCCGGGGCGTACGCACCGCCTACACCTCGAACGACGAGGCCAACGCCCCGATGCTGGCGATCAACGAACGGCTCGGCTACCGGCCGATGACGTCCGGCTGGTCCTGCCTGCGCGACCTGCCCTGACGGTCGGGGTCAGCTCTCCTCGATGTGCTGGCCCAGCGACCGGCGGGCGAGCAGCGCGGCCCCGGCGACGGCGGCCGGCATGACCAGCACCGCGCCCAGCGGGATCAGGAAGCAGAGGAAGACCGCCACCCCGAAGCCGAGCGAGGTGGCCCGGTCCGCCTTCAACCTGGCCCGCCGGTCCGGCAGCCGCAGCCCCCGCCGGGAGAACGGCGCCCCGACCAGCTCCACGGCGAGCAGCCAGCCGCCCACCGCCGCGCCGACCACCGGCACCACGGTCTGCCCGACCACCGGGATGAAACCGGCCGCGAAGAGCGGGATGCCGAACAGCACGGAGAGCCCGACCAGCCGCAGCGAGTCGACGACGCTGCGTCGCAGCGAAGCCCCGAACGGCACCTCCACCGCGCCCGGGGTGCCGCCGAGCCGGTCCTCCACCCGCTCGGAGATCTTCTCGTAGAACGGGTCGCCGATCACCAGGGTGACGGCGGTGAAGCCGACAACGGTGAGCAGCCCGCCCAGCCCGAGGAAGGCCAGCCCGGCAATCACCCGGACCAGGCTGCGCGGCGTGCTCGACCAGTCGTCGGCGAACGGGGTCACCCACGCCGCCAACTCGTCGACGAAGTAGACCAGGGTGGCGAACGCGGCGACGAAGAGCACGGCGGACAGCAGTGCCGGCACCACGCCGAGCAGCATCAGCCCCGGGCTGCGGACATAGAGGCCGAGGCCGCGCACGAGCAGGCCCACGCCGCCGAAGAAACGGCGGGTGGCACCGGTCACCGGCGCGGCGATGGTACGGGGTCCGTTCACGACCGCAGAGCCTACTGGCCGCAGGCTATCCCGACCGGACACCCGGTGACCGCCACCGACGGGTCGGGGCGGCAGGATGCGGGGGTGCGCGCTGCCCGGTTGATCTCCCTGGTGCTGCTGTTGCAGGCCCGGGAGACGATGACCGCCGCCGAGCTCTCCCGCGAGCTGGAGGTTTCCGAGCGGACCGTCTACCGGGACGTGCTGGCGCTCTCCGCCGCCGGGGTGCCCGTCTACGCCGACCGGGGGCGGGCCGGCGGTTACCGGCTGCTCGGCGGCTACCGGACCCGGCTGACCGGGCTGACCCGGGACGAGGCGGAAGCCCTCTTCCTCGCCGGGCTGCCCGGCCCGGCCGGTGACCTGGGGCTGGCCGACGCGGTGGCGTCCGCCGAGCTGAAGGTGCTCGCCGCGCTGCCGCCGAGCCTGCGCGACGCGCCGGCCCGTACCGGGCAGCGGTTCCACCTGGACGTGCCGGGCTGGTTCCGCGAGTCCACCCCACCCCGCTGGCTGTCCGAGCTGGCCCGGGCGGTGTGGCGGGACGGGGTGGTCGAGCTGCGGTACCGGCGCGGCGAACGGGAGGTCACCCGCCGGGTCGAGCCGTACGGGCTGGTGCTCAAGAGCGGCACCTGGTATCTCGTGGGCCGGGTCGGCGACGCGATGCGCACCTACCGGGTGGACCGGGTGCTCGACGTCGTCGCCGACCCGGCGACCTTCGTCCGGGACGACGGGTTCGACCTGGGCGGCTACTGGCGGGAGCAGGCCGAGGCGTTCCTGCGGGGCATGCTCGCCGAACGGATCACCGTCCGGGTCAGCCCCACCGGTCTGCGCCGGCTCCGCTTCCTCGCCGACGCCCCCTTCGCGTACGAGGAGGCGATGGCCGCCGCCGGCACACCCGACGGGCAGGGTTGGGTGGTGACCCGGCTACCCGTCGAGTCCGTCGAGGTGGCGTACCCGCAACTGCTCGGCCTCGGCCCCGAGGTGGAGGTGCTCGACCCACCGCACCTGCGTGCCCTGCTCGTCGACGCGGCAACCCGCTCGGCCGCCCTCTACGGCGTCGGCCCGGACCAGGCTCCCCGCTGACGGCGACCGGGCCGACGAGTCGTCAGCGGTACCCGGTGACGTCGGCGGGGCGGTCGGTCTCGACCACCTCGGTGAGGTAGCGGAAGGCGTCCGGCCGGCTGCCGTCGAGGTCGGTGAAGCCGTACACCCGGGCCAGTTCGCCTGCCGAGACGGACGCCTGGTTCCAGCGGTCCCGGTCCTCGGCGGCGGCCAGTGCGGCGACCGCCCGCCCGACGAAGGCCGGGGTCTCCGAGATGAGGAAGTGCGGGTCCTTCGCCGCGCCGTCGCGCCAGGTCTCCTCGGTCACCCCGAAGTGCTCCAGCATCGCCTCGGAACGGATCCAGCCGGGGGTGAGCGCCACGGCGGTGCACCCGTGCGGCTTCAACTCGTGCCCCCAGCTGTGTGCGAGCCGGGTCACCGACACCTTCGCCAGGTCGTAGAAGACCGACAGCCGGTAGTGCGTGTCGTTGTACGCCCGGGTGCCGTCGCCGATCTCGACGACCAGCCCGCCCGGGCGACGGATCAGCAGCGGCAGGGCGAAGTGGCTGGTGACGATGTGGGTGTCCACCGCCAACCGCAGGGTACGGAACCCGGCGTCCAGCGGCTGCTCCCAGACCGGCTTCTCCCAGGTGATCAGCGGGTCGGCCCCCCACACGTCGTTGACCAGCACGTCGAGCCGGCCCTGTTCGGCGTCGATCCGGGCCACCAGGTCGCGCACCTGGTCGGGCACCAGGTGGTCGACCCGTACCGCGATGCCGGTGCCCCCGGCGGCGGTGACCAGCTCGGCGGTCTCCTCGATCGTCTCCGGGCGGTCCAGCTCGGAGCGGCCGGCCCGGCTGCTGCGCCCGGTCACGTAGACCGTCGCCCCGGCCGCGCCGAGCTGGACCGCGATCTGCCGGCCCGCGCCCCGGGTCGCGCCGGCCACCAGCGCGACCTTTCCTTCAAGCGGTGTCGTCGTCATACCGTCGACTGTGACAGCGATACCTGACAACCGAAGTCCGGTTTCGCACGGCGGTTCCGTCCGGCATGCTGCCGGCATGCACCTGCTGCTCTCCGGGATCGTCGGCTCGGTCGCCTACGGGCTGGCCGGTCCCGGCTCCGACGTGGACCGGATCGGCGTCTTCGCCGCCCCGACGGTGGCCTTCCATGGCCTGCGGCCACCCCGGGAGTCGATGGTCACCACCGAGCCGGACGTCACCCTGCACGAGGCCGGCAAGTACGCCCGGCTGGCGCTGAGCGGCAACCCGACCGCCACCGAGCTGATCTGGCTCCCCGACGACTGCTACGAGACCCGCACGGAGCTCGGCGAGCGTCTGATCGCCATCCGGTCGACGTTCCTCAGCGCACCACGCGTCCGCGACGCCTACCTCGGCTACGCCGGCCAGCAGTTCCGCAAGCTGACCACCCGCGACTCGACGGTGGGCGGCCGGCGGCGCTCGGCCAAGCACGCCCGGCACCTGGCCCGGCTGCTGCACCAGGGACGGAAACTCTATGCCACCGGGTGCCTGGAGATCCGGCTCGCGGACCCGGCGTGGTTCCGGGCGTTCGGCGAGCGGGTCGCCGACGGCGCGCTGGCCGAGGCGGAGGCGCTGGTCGCCGAGGCGGAACGGGACTTCGCCCGGATCCGCACCCCGCTGCCCGACCGGCCCGACGAGGCCGCTGTGGAGCGCTGGCTGCGCGACGTCCGCGCCGCCCACCTGCCCCCGCCACCGTTCTGACCGCCGGTCGCCCGCCGACCCCGGGGACTGCGGCGGTGGACCGGGGTCAGGCGTTGAGGAAGGTGGAGATCCGCTCCCGCAGGTCGGTGCGGTCGGTCCAGGCGAACCCGGGGCGGTCGTACACGTGCAGGGTGGCGGCGGGCAGCGCGGCGGCCAGCTCCGCGGCGATGTGGGTGGGGTGCAGGTCGTCGCCGACGCAGCCGATCACCAGGGCCGGGGCGGTGACCCCGGCCAGGGCGGCGACGTCCGGCAGCGGGGACTCGTCCGCCAGGTCGGCCAGGCCGGGGGCGAGCCCGTCGCGGAGCAGCTGGTCGAGCCGCTGGCGCAGGTGGGACCAGCCGGCCGGGGTGTTGCGTACCGACGGGGGCAGTTCCAGGGCGACCACGTCCGCCACGGCCGAGGCGTCGCCGCCGGCCACCGCGTCGAGCAGGTCGGTCAGCCGCTGGTGGGCGATCGGGCCACGCGGCCGGTCGAGGACAGCGGGCAGCAGGAAGACCAGCTTCTCGAAACGGTCCGGGCTCTCGACGAGCAGCCGGCAGAGCGCGCCCGCGCCGAGGCTGGCCCCGAACGCCCGGGTGGCACCACTGAGGTCCGCCACGGCCCGCAGGTCACGGGCCAGGTCGAGGTAGCTCCACGGGCCGGGCGGCGCGTCGGAGCGGCCGTGCCCCCGGAACTGGAAGAAGACCCGACGGCCGGTGACCGCGCTGCCGAACGGACGGGTGGTGGCGATGCCGTTGCCGAACCCGTGGGCGAACACGGTGACCGGGTCACCGACGCCGGTGACCAGCCGTTCCAACTGCACGTCGTGCGGGGTGGCGACCAGCTCGGTCTCCGGCTCCGGCAGGGCGGGCCGCCCGGTACGCGGTGCACCGGGCCCCGGGCCCCAGGTGCGGGGTCCGCCGTCCGGCGGTGGCGGCCAGCGGAAACCCCTCACCAGAACCCTTTGCCGTCGTGCAGGTCGCGCAGCCCGACCCGGACGTCGAGCAGGTAGATCAGGCCGGCGGCGATGCCGATCAGCCCGAAGATGCTCAGCGCGCCGAAGCCGAGCAGGGTGAGCAGCAGGCAGACGGCCAGGATGGCGATCCAGCCACCCTTGGGGAGGGTGCCGATCGCCGCGAAGGAGTCCGATCGTTGGGTGATCGCGTGCACCAGCGAGATGCCCTGCACGATGAGCGCGAAGAAGAGCAGGACGCGGTCGATGATGAAGACGGCGTCGAAGACGAAGATCGGCGCGGCGATGGCCATGCCGGCCAGCATATGCCGACGGCCCCGGAAACGTCCGCCAGGACGCCTCCGGGGCCGGTGTCGGCAAACGTCACTCGGCGGCCGGCCGGGTGCGCTTCGTGGTCTTCGCCGGCTTCGCCGCACCGGTGGCAGCCGGCTTGGCAGCGGCCTTGGTGGCCCGGGTCCGGGTGACCTTGGCGGCGGCCGGCTTGGCCTCGACGACCTCGGCGACGTCCGCCGGGGTGGGCGGGTGGTCCGCGCCGACCTGGGCCACGTCCGCCGGGGTGGGCGTCCGGTCCCGGGTGGCTACCGCGTGCACGTCGGCCGGGACGGTGGCGTCGGTCGCCTCGATGTCGGCGTTGACGGTGTCGGCGGCCTCCAGCACCCCGGCACCGACCACCCGCTCACCACGGGCGATCAACGCGCCGTACGCGGCCAACGCCCGCTCCTGGGCGGCCTGCGCCCCGGCGAGCACCACTGCGGCGTTGCGGGTGGCCGCCCCGCGCAGCCTGTCCAGGTCGAGCTCGGCCCGGAGCTTGTCCAGGTCGAGCTCGGCGCGCAGCTTGTCCAGGTTCAGCTCGGCCGGGGCGGCCTTGTCGCGCAGGCCGGTCGCTGTCAGGTTGGCGGTACGGAAGGTCTCGGTCGCCTTCTGGCGCAGCTCGACCCCGGTGACGACGGCCCGGCCACCCAGCTCGGTGACGACCTTGGTGCCGTCGGTGACGACCCGGTTGCCCAGCTCGGTCACCACGGTCGGCAGCTTGCGCAACTGCTGGAACGCCAGCTCACCGGCGCCTGCGGCGGCGTAGAGCGGGGCCGGGATGCGGTTGGTCTTCGGCTGGGTCATGACAACTCCTCCTCGGCCGCCGAGGCGGCCCTGCTGTTGCTGTTCGTGGGTGCGACATCCGCCCTGCTGGCGCGGGTGCCGGGGGCGGGAGGCGTGCTGTCCGCCCCGCTGGTCGGGGGTGTGCTGTCCGGTCCGCCGGGTACGGGCGTGCCGGCCGCGCCGCCGGGCGCGGGTGCGCCACCCGCCTCGGTGACCGCGACCGATTCGAGGACGGCCTCGGTCGGAGTGCCCTCCGGTGTGGTGGGGCCCGTAGCGGCCGGCGTGACCCCGGCCGCCGCTTCCGTCGGCTCCGTCGGCGTCCCGGACCAATCTGCCGTGGCGGCGGTCCGATCCGTGACCACAGGCTGATCCGTGACGACGGGCCGATCCGTGACGACGGGCTGATCCGTGACGACCGGCTCGGTCGGGACGCCAGGCTCGGTCCGGACTACAGGCTCGGTCGGGACGACGGGCTCGGTCGGGACGGTCCGGTCGGCGGCGGTCTGTTCGGCGGTGGCCTCGGCCAGGCGGGTGTTCTCCCGGCGGAAGGTCTCGTAGATCTGGCTGAGCGACTGTTTCTGGGCCATCGTCAGATCAGGGTCGACCGAGATGGCGGCGAGCACCCCCTGGCCCTCCTTGTCGTCGAGCAGCCCGGCCCGCAGGTACATCGCCGGGGTGGAGACCCGCAACGCGCTGGCGAGCTGCTGGAGCACCTCGGCGCTGGGCTTGCGCAGGCCCCGCTCGATCTGACTGAGGTAGGGGTTGCTGACCCCCGCCTGCTCGGCGAGCTGGCGGAGCGAGATCTTGGCGTTCCGCCGCAGGTCACGGATGAATCCGCCGACGTCGGGTAGATCCTTGGGTGCGGCCATGCCCCCACGGTAGTCCGCACTGCTAGCTCCAGCAAGCAAAACGCTAGCCACAGTTAGCAAGGTAACAACGGCCGGGAAGGCGTCCCCTCAGCTGCGCCGCGTGGCGGGAGAATTCACCAGACCGGGCGGATCGCGCCGACCGGGAGGGCACCGCCCAGCAGGGGAAACTCGGCATACTCGGTGAGGACGGGGGCCTGCACGCCGAGCTGGCGCAGCGCGGAGACCAGCACCGGCATCCTGGCCCGGGCCGCACCGTCGTCGATCTTGAGGGCCACCGCACCGACGCCGGGCAGCGCCGCGGCGATCACCCCCTCCGCGCCGATCTTGGCCAACATCCCGGGTACGCCCCGCATCAGCCGGGTGTCGTCCGCCACGGTCCCGCCGACCACCTCCGGGTACGCCCGCATCGCGTCCGCCACCGCGCGCTCCGGGGAACCGGGCTCGGCGGCCACCAGACGCAGGAACGCCCGCGCCAGCCCGGTCAGCGAGACCGCCAGCACCGGCGCGCCACAGCCGTCCACCCCGACCGCCGCCGCCCGCTCGCCGGTGAACTCCTCGATCGTGGCGGTGAGCCGCTGCTGCAACGGGTGCTCCGGCCGCCAGTACCCGTCCAGCGGCCAGCCGACCGCGAGGCAGGTCAGCAGCATCCCGGCGTGCTTGCCGGAGCAGTTCATCGCCAGCCGGCTCGGGCCGCCGCCGGCGCGCAGCACGGCCTCCCGGGCTGCCTCACCGAAGGGCAGGTCGGGTGGGCAGTGCAACGCCTCCGGGGTCAGGCCGGCGGAGCCCAGCAACGCCGCCACCCGGGCCAGGTGGAACTCCTCACCGGCATGGCTGGCCGAGAACAGCGCTACGTCGGCGGGGTCGGTCGACGCGAGCCCGGCCCGGAGCATCCCGAGCGCCTGCAACGGCTTGCTGGCCGACCGGGGGAAGATCGGCGACACGCCGTCCCCCGCACCGGCCACCGGGGCACCGGCGGCGTCGAGCACCACCACCGAGCCCCGGTGCACACCCTCCACGAACCCGGACCGGACCACCTCGGCGAGCGGCTCGCCACCCTCGTACGTCTTGGACACCCTGGGAAGGTACCGACGCGGGTCGGTACGCCCCACAGCCGGGTGACCTGCGACGTCGGCCACGGGCGTAGGGAGCGTCGGGCTGAGCGTGGCTTACCGCGCACCCGCGCCGACCGGACCCACGGCGGCCACGGCACGGCACCGGACCGCGTGCCGAACCGACGCTGCCGCCGCCCGCCCCGGCCGCTCTGCCCACCGGGCGGACTACCGACCGAGCAGTCGACGGGCCTCGGTGGTGGTAAGCGGCGGGCGCTGGGCGAGCTGCGCGAACCCGACCGCACGGGCGACCAGCTGCATGTTGGACTCCACCGGACGGCCCTTGGCATAGGTCACGGTGTCCTCCATGCCGACCCGGAGGTGCCCGCCGGTGGAGAGCGCTGCCAGCAGCACCGGGATGGTGCTGCGGCCGACGCCGGTGGCCGAGAAGGTGGTGCCCGCCGGCAGGTCGCGCAGCAGTTGCTGGGCGGCGACCAGGGTGGCGGTGGTGCCCGGCATGCCGCCCGGCACCCCCATCACGAAGTCGACGTGCACGTGCCCGCCGTGCGGCAGGCCGTACCGGTCGAGCAGACGCTGCAGAGCGGCGAGGTGACCGAGGTCGAAGATCTCGTACTCGGGGAGGATGCCGCGCTCCTGCATCCGGGTGTGCAGGTCGACGATGAACTCCCACCGGTTGAGGAAGACGTCGTCGCCGAAGTTGACGGTGCCCATGGTGCAGGAGGCCATGTCCGGCGCGGCGTCCAGCACCGCCAACCGGTCGGCCGCCGGGTCGGTCACCGCACCACCGGAGGAGAGTTGCACGATCAGGTCGGTGCCCTCGCGCAGCGCCGCCACCGTCTCCCGCAGCCGGCCCTGGTCGAGGGTGGGCCGGGCCTGGTCGTCACGGATGTGGACGTGGATCACGGAAGCGCCGAGCGCCTCGCACTCCTTGGCGGTCAGCAGCAACTCGTCGAGGGTCACCGGCAGCGCCGGCACCTGCGATTTGGCCGACTCCGCGCCGGTCGGGGCAACCGTGATCAACGTCCCTGTCGTCATGCCGGCGATGGTAGCCGCCCCGACCGGCCCCGGTCGACGACCCGACTCGGCCGGGGCCGGAAGATTCCCTCGACAGAAGCGCTGAACCCGAAGGAATTCCGGCCCCCGGGGCACCGATTCGAGATCCTTACTCCGGGTCGATGGCGGCGGCGGTCTCGCCCACTGACAACCGGGCGTCGTCGGGGAGGTTGCGCTTGACCACGGCGAGGGCGACCTGACCCAGCTCGAAGTGGTGCACGGCGGTGCCGACGAAACCGACAGTCCGGCCGTCCAGGGTGACCGGGGTGCCGGCCGCCGGCAGTTGGTCGGTGGTCACCCCGTCCAGGTGCAGCAGGACGAGCCGACGCGGAGGCCTACCCAGGTTGTGCACCCGGGCGACCGTCTCCTGCCCCCGGTAACAGCCCTTGTCCAGGTGCACGGCCGGGGCGATCAGGCCCGCCTCGGCGGGGATCGTCCGGTGGTCGGTGTCCACCCCGACCCGGGCCCGTCGGGCAGCCACCCGCACCGCCTCGTACGCCCACAGCCCGGCCGCCGGGACCCCGCTGTCGCGCAGCTCGGCGGCGACCTGGTCCAGGGCCGGCCGGGGCACCAGCAGGTCCACGCCGAGCGGCACCCGTCGGGCCCACCCGCCACCGGGCAGCGGCTGCACGTCGTACCCGATGGTGGGTCGGGGGGGCAGCTCGCCGGAGCGGAACTTCGGACCCGGCACCGCGAGCACCTCGGGCGCGGTCAGGCCGGTGACGCCGAGCGCCGCGACGGCGTCGGTGGCCTGCGGCCCGACCAGCGTCAGCAGCGCGTGGTCGGTGGTGGCGTCACGCGGTTCGACCTGGCTGAAGAACCGCATCTTCTCCAGGTAGGTCAGCAGGCCGGCGGTCATCCCCGGCTCGGTGTCCAGCCAGGTGGTCCCGCCGTCCTCGGCGACCATCGCGTGCTGCTCGACGTGCCCGTGCGGGCTGAGCACCAGCAGCTCGGTGCCCTGCCCGGGGCCGAGCGCGGCGAGGTGCTGGCTGGTCAGGGTGTGCAGCCAGCCGATCCGCTCCGGGCCGGCGACGGCGACGACCCCCCGGTGCGAGCGGTCCACCAGACCGACCCCGGTGGCCAGGGTGCGCTGCTCGCGCATCGGGTCGCCGTAGTGCGCGGCGACCCCCCGGACCCCGGCCGCCCGGTGCTCGGCGTCCGGCTGGTCCCGGCTGGCCTCGTCGATCGCCTCGACGGCCACCGCTCCCGCGATGTCGATCATGTCGGTTCCCCGTCCTCACAGTTGCCGCAGACGCCGAAGAGCGCCACGTGCCCGATGTCCACCCGGAAGCCCCGCTCGGTGGCGAGCCGCTCGGCAAGCGGGCGCATCGACTCCGGGTCGATCTCGTCGATCGCGCCGCACTCCCGGCAGACCAGGTGGATGTGCTGGTGCTCACCCGCCGCGTGATAGGTCGGCGAGCCGTGCGACAGGTGGGTGTGGGTCACCAGACCGAGCCGTTCCAGCAGCTCCAGCGTCCGGTAGATGGTGGTGATGTTGACCCCGGCGGCCACCTCCCGGACGGCGGTGTGCACCTGCTCCGGTGTGGCGTGCCCCAGGTCGAGCACGGCCTGGAGGACCAGTTGCCGCTGCGCCGTCAGTCGCAGCCCACGGGAGCGGAGCATTTCCGCCAGGGAGGATTCGGACACGGTCCGATCATAGTTCGGCAACCGCCGATCATCGCCCGGCCACCACCCGGCCACCGGTCATCGGCCGACCACGGTCGTCGGCCGGCCATCGCCGGGCCACCGGCCGGGCCGGGGTACGCCGCTAGGCTCGGCGGTCATGGTGGGATCGAGGATCGCCGTGCTCGGTCGGGGCGTCGTCCCCGCGACGGAGCCGGTGCTGCGCGGGGACGACCTGGGTGTGCTGCGCGGGGACGGGCTCTTCGAGACCATGCACCTGCGCGGCGGACGCCCCTGGCTGCGCACCGCCCACCTGGCCCGGCTGCGGGCCGGCGCCGCCGCCCTGGAGCTCCCGCTCCCCCCGGAGTCGGCGCTGGTGGAGCTGCTTGACGACCTCGCCGCCGGATGGCCCGCCGAGGTCGAGGGCGCGTTGCGCCTGGTCTGCACCCGGGGGCCCGAGGGCGGCGGGCTGCCGACGGTGTACGCCACCCTGGCCGAGGTGCCGGCCGCCGCGAGGCGACTCCGCCGGGCCGGGGTCACCGTCGCCACCCTCCCCCTCGGGGTGCCGGCGACGGCCCGCGCCGAACTGTCCTGGCTCCCGACCGGCATCAAGTCCATCTCGTACGCGGCCAACAGCGCCGCCCGTCGCCGGGCCGCCCGCAGCGGGGTGGACGACGTGCTGTGGGTCTCGACCGACGACTACGTGCTGGAGGCACCCAGCGCGAACGTCGTCTGGCTGGACGGCGACACCCTCTGCGCCGTCCCGCCCGCAAGCACCGGCATCCTGCCCGGCACCACCTGCGGCTGGCTGCTCGCCCACGCCGCCGAGGTGGGCCTGGGGCAGGCCGAACGCATGGTCACCCCGGCCGGGCTGCACGCCGCCGCCGGGATCTGGCTGACCTCGTCGCTACGCGGCCTGGTCGAGGTCAGATCCCTCGACGGTGCCACCCGCCCGCCCGCCCCGCACACCCCCCGCCTCCAGGAGCTGCTGGGCTTCGACCTCGGCTGACCGACGTCCCCGCCGGGCGGCGGGGTCAGCCGGCGACCCGGATCAGCCGGGCGGACAGGTGCGGAGAGAGACTGTGGCCCACACCGGCCATCTCCTGGGCGTAGAGCAGTGCCCCCTCGACGATGCCGAAGAGCCGGGCGCCCGCCGTCACCTCCTTGGCGGTGGCGGTACGCACCACCGCGTCGGTGGCGAACTCGATCTGGGTGCCGGTGCGCTTGCCGATGTGCAGCTCCATGATGCCGGTCGGGGTGGTCATCAGGGCTTCCAGCTCGTCGGTGACCCGCTCACCGTCCATGACCGGACGCCACCAGCCCACCTCGCGCCCGGCCGGGCGGATCGGGCGGCTCTCGTCGTCGAGCAGCCAGGCCCGGGACTCGTAGAACAGGAACGGCCGACCGTCGTGGCTGATCCGGATCTCCTGGCCGTAGTCGAAGTCCTCGATGGTGGGGAAACCGCCCCGGCCCCGACCGCGCCACACCCCGACGTACGGCAGCAGACCGTCAAGCGCCCGGTGCAACTTCGGGCCGACCCGCAGGTCGTGGCTCTCCTGGTAGGGGTACTCCTCGACCGGCGGCGCGTTCAACCACGGCGGCTGAAGGGGATTCTCGTCGCTCACCGGATCTCCTTCGTTCGCGACTGCGGGGCTCGCAACCCCGGCTCACTCCTCGCGCTCACCGGGCCACTTTCGTTCGCGACTGCGGGGCTCGCAACCCCGGCTCACTCCTCGCGCTCACCGGGCCACTTTCGTTCGCGACTGCGGGGCTCGCAACCCCGGCTCACTCCTCGCGCTCACCGGTTCACCACTTACCTCTCGACAGGCGTACGGCCAGGTAGACCAGGCCACCGGCGAGCGCGCCCAGGCCCGCGACCAGCAGGCTGACGAACCCGATCTCGGTAACCATCATGGTCATCCTATGCTGGGTCCCATGGGCCGCACTCTCGTCGTCAAGGCCACCGCCGGAGCGGACGCCCCGGAGCGGTGCGCGCAGGCGTTCACGGTGGCGGCCACGGCCGTCGCGGCCGGGGTGCCGGTGTCGCTCTGGCTGACCGGTGAGTCCACCTGGTTCGCCGTGCCCGGTCGGGCCGAGCAGTTCGCGTTGCCGCACTCCGCGCCGCTGGCCGACCTGCTCGGCGTCGTCCTCGCCACCGGTCAGGTCACCGCCTGCACCCAGTGCGCCGCCCGCCGCGACATCGGCCCTGACGACGTGCTGCCCGGCGTACGGATCGCCGGGGCGGCCGTCTTCGTCGAAGAGTCGATGGCCGAGGGCGCGCAGGCCCTGGTCTACTGACCCGTCGGCGCGAAGCCGCCGGCCGACGCCCGTGCGGGGGACGCCGATCGGCCCGTACGGCGACACCGATCGGCCCGTGCGGGAACGTCGAGCAACCGGTGCGGGAGCACCGGCACGTCGGTCCGCTTTGCGTACAGTGCCGATAAAGCGCCTGTCTGTTCGCTTATTGCCTACCATGCGAAGGTGAGCCAGGCGACGGAGGAGTTCTTCGCGGCGCTGCCGGCGCGTGCCCCGGCGGTCCTGCGGGGCCCTGTCGTCGGAACCCTCCAGATCGACCTCTCCGCCGGCAACCGCACCGAGCACTGGCTGGTGCGGATCAGCCCCGGCAAGGCGGTGGTGGAGCAGGCCCAGGGCGCGGCGGACGCGGTGTGGAGCAGCAGCGCCGACCTCTTCGACAGGCTGGTCACCGGCCGCGCCCAGGCCATCTCGGCGGTGCTGCGCAACGAGTCCACGTTCAGCGGGAACGTGATGCTGTTCCTGGTCTTCCGGCACTTCTTCCCCGACCCACCGGGGGCACGGGACCCCCGGGAGACCGCCCGCGAGCAGACCGGGCGGGCGTGATGCAGCAGCGGGTCAGCATCCTCGACGGCAACACCTTCCTGGTCTGCGACCGCAGCGGGGACGTCGAACCCTCGTTCGACTTCCCCACCGGGCTGTTCTCCTTCGACACCCGGTTCCTCTCCACCTGGCTGCTGACCCTCGACGGGGAACGCCTGCACGCCCTCTCGGTCGACGACGCGCACTCCTACCAGACCCGGTTCTTCCTGGTCCCCGGCGAGCCGACGCACTATCTCGACGCCAAGGTGTCGGTGATCCGCAGCCGGTCGATCGGCGGCAACTTCACCGAGGATCTGACAGTGCTCAACCACTCCGGCCGGGAGGTGCGGTTCCACCTGCGAATGGAGATGGGCTCCGACTTCGCCGACCTCTTCGAGATCAAGCACCAGCGACCGAAGAAGGGCCGTACCAGCGCCGAGGCCGGTGAGAACGCGCTGCGGCTGACCTACCGCAGGGAGGCCTTCCACCGGGAGGCCACGGTCACCAGCAGCGCCGACGCCGACGTCGACCAGGCCGGGATGACCTGGTCGATCACCGTCGGGCCGCACTCCGAGTGGAGCACCTGCCTGACCGTGACACCTGTCATCCACGGTGCCCGGGACGAGGACGTCCGGGCGGTCACCCCGTTGGGCGCCGCGCGCGGCCCCGCCGTGATCCGGGACGAGCAGGAGAAGCTTGTCGCCCGGGCACCGCAACTCGGCTGCGACTGTGAGCCGCTCGCCGGGGCGTACCAGCAGAGCCTGCACGACCTGGCGGCGCTCCGGTACGAGTCGATCACGCTGGGCGTCCGGCTGCTCGCCGCCGGTCTGCCGTGGTTCATGACCCTGTTCGGGCGGGACAGCATGCTCACCTCGTTGCAGGTGCTGCCCTTCCTGCCCGAACTGGTCCCACCGACGATCATGATGCTGGCCGGCCTCCAGGGGTTCCGGCTCGACGACTTCCGCGACGAGGAACCCGGCAAGATCCTGCACGAACTGCGGTACGGCGAGACCGCCGGCTTCGAGGAGCAGCCCCACTCCCCCTACTACGGCGCGGCCGACTCGACCCCGCTCTTCGTCATCCTGCTCGACGAGTACGAGCGCTGGACCGGGGACACCGCGCTGGTCAAGCAGCTGGAGGCCCCCGTCCGGGCCGCGCTGCACTGGATCGACACCTACGGCGACCTGCTCGGCACCGGCTACGTCTGGTACCGCAGCCGCAACCCGGAGACCGGGCTGGAGAACCAGTGCTGGAAGGACTCCTGGGACGCCGTCTCCTACGCCGACGGCCGGCTGCCCGGCTTCCCCCGGGCCACCTGCGAGATCCAGGGGTACGCCTACGACGCCAAGCGACGCGGCGCACGGATGGCCCGGCTGTTCTGGAACGATCCGGAGTACGCCGACCGGCTGGACCGGGAGGCGGCGGCACTCAAGGAACGCTTCAACCGGGATTTCTGGATTCCCGGGAAGAACTACTTCGCCCTCGCCCTGGACCCGGACGGCCGGCACGTCGACTCGCTCACCTCCAACATCGGCCACCTGCTGTGGAGCGGCATCGTCGACGAGCCCCGGGCCGCCCTGGTCGCCGAACACCTGCTCGGCCCCCGGCTCTTCTCCGGCTGGGGGGTACGCACCCTGGCCACCGGTGAGGGCCGCTACAACCCGATCGGGTACCACGTCGGCACGGTGTGGCCGTTCGACAACGCCTTCATCGCCTGGGGCCTGAGCCGGTACGGCTTCCGCGAGGAGGCCGGGCGGATCTGCGAGGCGATGCTCGACGCCTCCCGTTACTTCGACGGACGGCTACCCGAGGCGTTCGCCGGCTTCGAACGCCACCTCACCGACTATCCGGTGCAGTACCCGACCGCGTGCAGCCCACAGGCCTGGTCGGCCGGCACACCCCTGCTGCTGTTACGGGTGATCCTCGGTCTCGAGCCGCAGGGCGAGCACCTGATCATCGACCCGATGGTGCCGGAGGGCATGGGCCGGGTCGAGCTGCTGGACATACCGGGCCGGTGGGGCCGGGTCGACGCCCTGGGCCGCAGCCGCACCCCCCACGACCACCCCCACCACGAACACTGACAGCCCCGCCCGTCCCGCCCTGCCCTGCCCTGCCCTGCCCTGCCCTGCCCTGTCCTGTCCCGCCAAATCGTGCTCGATCCACGATCTAGTGGCCTCGAAGCTTGTGAGATGCCACTACATCGTGGACAACACCGTTGCGTCAGGTGGAACGGCTGTTCGTCAACCACCGCCGCCTCGCCGATCATGGAGTTGTGGTGGGTAACAGAACGCCCGTAAACCCCCAAAGTCGGCACCACCACTCCATGATCGCCAAGCGGACCCACCCCGCTCCCCGATCGGGCACTTCCTGTCCCGGGTTGACCAGCCGCCCACGGCGTTAACGCAACGGTGTTGACATCGTGGATCGAGCACGATCTTGGCTGGCCCCGATGTCGCCGCATGAGTCATGGGTGACGGGGGCACGGGTTGGCACGGGGGGCACGGGTTGGCACGGGGGGCACGGGTTGGCACGGGGGGCACGGGTTGGCACGGGGGGCACGGGTGGAGGAGTTCGGTCAGGCGGGGCAGCCGGTGGAGGCGGACAGGCGCACCTGCGCGCCGGTGCCGTCGGCCAGCACGGTGGCCGGGCCGCTGCGGTAGGCGTACACCTCGGGGAGGTCGACCACCGGCGGGCCGGCGGCCAGGGGGCGGAGGCCGGTCAGCGCGACCGGCGCGGCACCGGCCGAGACGGCGAGGGTACGGGCCGTGCCACCCCCGGGGCAGGGGACGCTGACCGATTGCGGGGCGGATTGTGCCGAGCGCCCCAGCGCCCGCAGCGCGGCGTCCAACATCGAATCAGCCGACGCAGCCTGGCCAGAAGGAGCCACCGAGGCAGGAGGGGCAGCCGAAGCAGACGGGGCAGACGGGGCAGCCGGGGCAGCCGGGGCAGCCGATGCCGCCGGGGCAGGTGGGACGACCGGGGACGCCGGGGCAGGGGGTTGGGGATAGCCGGCGCCGATCGGGCGGCAACCGGTGTCGGCGGTGAACCGGACCCGGCCGCCGCTGGTGACCCGGCCCTCCACCGCGACGAACTCCCCCGCGTCAGCGCGCAGACGGGGGCCCGACGAGCCGGCCCGTACCCCGGCCCGCCAGTCGGCCGGCAGCCGGTCGGCGACGCGTTCCAACAACGCCCGCTCACCCCCCTCGGCGACCAGCACGTCCAGCCCCCGGCTCAGGGTCGCGCCGTCCGACATCGGGGTGATCCGGCAGCCGCGCTCGACCTCCGGCCCGGTCAGCACCCAGGCGTCGTCGCCGACCGCCGCGACCAGGTGACCGAGCGCCCGGTCCACGACCGGGCCGGCCTGGGTGAGGGTGCGCTGCTCGCGCACGGTCGGCGGGTCGTCCCGCGCCGACCACCAGGTGAGCACGCCCAACAGCACCGCCCAGGCCACCGTCACCGCCAGCAGCCAGGGCAGCCGGCGACGCGGCGCGGACGGACCGGTCGGTGGGGCGTACCCCGGGTGGACGGCACCGCTCACCGGCTCATCGTGTCACGACCCCACCGCCGACCCACCCGCCGGTCACCGCCACCGCCACCGCCACCGCCACCGCCACCGCCACCGCCACCGCCACCGCCACCGCCACCGCCACCGCCACCGCCACCGCCACCGCCACCGCCACCGCCACCGCCACCGCCACCGCCACCGCCACCGCCACCGGTGGACAACTCCGCCGCCTGTCGAGCCGGTGCGGGACGACCTTTGACGATTCCGGATTCAGGAAAATCCAAAAAACCACGCTGAGTGATTGCGGCAGCCCATCTCGGCATTATTACTTTCAGTAACCCAAAGAGCGCCACCATCAAGCTCCCCGCGAGGCCAAGATCCGCCACACCCCACTGAGCAGCGTAAATGCGGTCACCTCCTCGCCCAGCCCTCACCCTCATGCCAACGCTTTGCTCTGCTGCCCGCTATGCGACACACACCCACGGTTACCGTCGCGCGGGGGGCAGCAGAGCGAAGCGTGCGAAGGGGAGTGGGGGATGGCTGGTATTCGATCACAGAATGTAACGGATGAGCGCGGTCAACCCCGCTATTTCACGCATAGACGGGCAGCATCAGGCTCGACGACAATTCGGAGGCTGGCACCACGTCAAGCCCGCAGCTCCCACGCTGACCCCACACCGCACCCACATCGCGCCGGGCGCCACCACGTCAAGCCCGCGTCGGCAACCGTGACGTCATCCCCACGCTGGCCCGCACCCCGCACCCCGCACCCCGGTCCGGGGATCCGGGACCCCGGATCCGGGACCCGACTGCGGCACCGCATCAGCCGCGCGGCAGAACGAGGTGCCCGCCGGCACCGCATCAGCCACCCGGGACGACGAGTCGCCTGCCGGCACCCCGTCAGCTGCGCGGGACGGCCAAGCGGTAGCCGACGCCGCGTACGGTCTGCACCTGGGGGCCGCCGGACACCGTGCGCAGTTTGCGGCGCAGCCGCTTGACGGCCGAGTGCAGGATCGCCGCGTCACCCAGCCATGCACCGCCCCAGACGGAGCCGAACATCCGTTCGTAGCTCCACACCGCCCCCGGGTCACCGGCCAGCCGGGCCAGCAGTTCCCGCTCCAGCCGGGTCAGCGCCAACGGCTCCCCCTGCCAGGTGACCAGGTGACCGGCCGGGTCGACGACCAGGTCGCCGCAGCGCACCGAGGTGGGGGCTACGGCAGCGGGCACCGCGGGGGCGGGGAAGAGCATGGCGCGCAGCTCGGCCAGGTCCGCGCAGATCACCACCGGCCCCAGGTCGTCGAGCCGGCGGACCACCCGTTCCCGGACGGAGACGTCGGCGCTGACACAGACCACGAACGGGATGTCGACACCGGTCACACGTCCTCCCAGGACCGCACCTGCCGCCCGCTCCCGACGCTCCCGTCTGCCCACGACAGGTGCCGGCACGGCTGGTGTCAGCCTAACGGTCAGCGTGGCGCCTGGTTACTGACCGAATACTGACCGACCCGATCCATTGATCAGCTTGGTTCCCCGGCTGAGCATGATGCACAGCGGCCGTGGGGGGCCGGCCTGCCAGCACCACCAGCACCACCCACCGGCCACCTCCTCAGCCGCTGCGCGTGGCCGCGACCCCGGCACACGCGGCCGGACCCGAACCGATCGGGTCCGACGACGTGGGGAGGAACAGTGCTCAGACGACCGACCGGACGACCGTCCCGGTGGAGACTGGTGGCCGCGCTCGCGGCCGGACTTCTGGGTCTCACCGCCCAGCCTGCCCTACCCGCCGGGGCCGCGCCGGCCGCGCCCCGGGCCACCGTGGACCGGCAGGTCCTCGACGGGCTCGCCGACGGCACCGGGACCTTCCTGGTCTACCTGCGTGAGCAGGCACCGCTCGCCGAGGCGGCCCGGCTGCGCAGCCCGGACGCCCGCGCCGGCGAGGTGCACCGGTTGCTCACCACCACCGCCGAGCGGACCCAACGCGGCCTGCGGGCGGTGCTCGACGAGCGGAAAGCGACCTATACCGCGTACTGGATCGCCAACGCGCTGCGGGTGACCGGGGACCGGGCGCTGCTGGACGTCGTCGCCGCCCGGCCGGAGGTCGACCGGATCGCACCGACCCGCAGCTACCCGCTGGTCCGGCCGGTCCGCGGCACGGCCGCCCGCGCCGGCACGAACGCCGCCGAGTGGGGGCTGACCAACATCGGCGCGCCCCGGGTCTGGGACGAGTTCGGCGACCGGGGCGAGGGCCTGGTGGTCGCCAACATCGACAGCGGCGTGCAGTACGACCACCCCGCGCTGGTCGGGTCGTACCGGGGCAACCTCGGTGGCGGCACCTTCGACCACAACTACGACTGGTACGACCCGGCCGGGATCTGCCCGCAGGACGCGCCCTGCGACAACAACGACCACGGCACGCACACCATGGGCACGATGGTCGGCGCGGACGGGGCCGGCAACCAGGTCGGCGTCGCCCCCGGCGCGAAGTGGATCGCCGCCAAGGGTTGCGAGTCCAACAACTGCTCGGACGCCTCGCTGTTGGCCGCCGGTCAGTGGGTGCTCGCCCCGACCGACCTCAACGGCCAGAACCCCCGCCCCGACCTGCGCCCCGACATCGTCAACAACTCCTGGGGCGGCGACGGCGGCGACCCCTGGTACCAGCAGACAGTGGCCGCCTGGCGGGCCGCCGGGATGTTCCCGGTCTTCTCCTCCGGCAACGACGGCCCGGCCTGCGGCAGCGCCGGCTCCCCCGGCGACAACCCCAACGCGTACGCGGTCGGCTCGTACGACGTGAACAACAACATCTCCAGCTTCTCCGGTCGGGGGAACGCCACCGACCCGGCCGGGTTGAAGCCGAACATCGCCGCGCCCGGCAGCAACGTGCGGTCCAGCGTTCCGGGAGGCGGGTACGCGGCGTTCAGCGGCACCTCGATGGCCGCCCCGCACGTGGCCGGCACTGTCGCCCTGGTCTGGTCGGCCGCGCCCAGCCTGCGCGGGAACGTCGCCGCCACCGAGACGCTGCTCGACCGCACCGCGACGGACGTCGACGCGACCGCCTGCGGGGGCACCGCCGCCGACAACAACGTCTTCGGTGAGGGGCGGCTCAACGCGTACGAGGCGGTGCGGCAGGCCCCGCGCGGGCCGGTGGGCCAGGTCAGCGGCCGGGTCACCGACGTGGCCACCGGCGACCCGGTGGCGGGTGCCACCGTCACCGACGGCGACCGCAGCATCGTCACCGGCACTGACGGCCGGTACACGCTGACCGTGCCGGCCGGCGAGACCACGCTGACCGTCTCCGCGTACGGCTTCCGTACCGCGACCGGCACGGTGACCGTCCCGCAGGACGGCACGGTGACCCGGGACTTCGCCCTGACGGCGACGCCGACGGTCACCGTCTCCGGCCGGGTCACCGACGGTTCCGGGCATGGCTGGCCGTTGTACGCCAGGATCGAGGTCGCCGGCCGCCCCGGCGCACCGGTCTTCACCGACCCGGTGACCGGCAGGTACTCGTTCACAGTGGCCGGCAACACCGACTACAAGCTCACCGTCACCGCGAAGTACCCGGGCTACCGGACGGCGACCAAGGACCTGACCGTCGGCGCGACGGGCGTCACGGCGGACGTCCCGGTGCCGGTCGAGGCGGCCTGTGCCGCCGCCGGCTACACCGGCAGTCTGAGCGCGCCACTGCTGACGCAGAGCTTCGACGGCACCACCGCCCCGGAGGGCTGGTCGGTGCGCAACCGCACCGACAAGGGCGGCTGGGTCTTCGACGACCCGGGCGCGCGGGGCAACCTGACCGGCGGTACCGGCGGGTTCGCGATCGTCGACAGCGACAAGTTCGGCACCGGCAACACCCAGGACACCGACCTGGTCACCCCGGCTGTCGACCTGTCCGCCTCGGCCGCGCCGCTGCTGCGCTTCCGCAGTGACTGGCGGGCGGTCGGGATCACCGACACCGCCGACGTGGACGTCTCCACCGACGCCGGGACGAGTTGGACGAACGTCTGGCACCAGACGGCGAGCCGGCGCGGCCCCCGGGTCGAGGAGGTGCCGCTGACCCCGGCGGCCGGCGCGACCGGGGCGCTTGTCCGCTTCCGGTTCAAGGGCACCTACGCCTGGTGGTGGCAGGTGGACGACGTCCAGCTGGTCAACCGGGACTGCACGCCCGTTCCGGGTGGGCTGGTGGTCGGCAACACCACCGACCGCAACACCGGCACACCGGTCAACGGGGTGACGGTGACCAGCGTGGACCGGCCCACCGACACGGCCGTCTCGGCGGCCACCCCGGACGACCCGAACCTGCCGGACGGCTTCTACCACCTGTTCTCCGGGCTGACCGGCACCCACCCGTTCACCGCTGCCCGGCCGCCGTACACGACGGTCACCCAGCAGGTGACGGTGGTGGCGGACAGCACCCGCCGGGCCGACCTGGCCCTGGCCGCGGGGCGGCTCACCGTCAGCACCACCACGATCGAGGCCCACCAGCCGTACGGCAGCACCCGCAACGCCAAGGTGACGGTACGCAACACCGGCTCCGCCCCGGCGACTGTGGAACTGCTGGAACGTGGTGGCGGGTTCGAGGTGCTGGCCACCGGTGGCGCTCCGCTGCGGGAGCAGGTGGTCAAGGGGATCAGCACCGGTCGTACCGGTGTTCGTTACGGCGGCGGGAACGCGGACGCCGCGCCGCAGGCCGACGACGCCTGGACCAAGATCGCCAACCTGCCCGCCGCGATCTACGACAACGCGGCGGCCAACCTGGACGGCAAGGTCTACTCGGTGGGTGGCGGTGGGGACACCGGCAACGAGCGCAAGGCCTGGGTGTTCGAGCCGGCCACCGGCACCTGGACGGCGCTGCCCGACCTGCCGCACGCCCGGTCCAAGCCGTCCGCCGTGCCGATCGGCGGCAAGCTGTACGTGCTCGGCGGCTGGGGCGCGACTGACGGCACGGAACCGTCGGTGGACGTCTTCGACCCGGCCAGCGGCACGTGGAGCACCCTGGCCGGGGCGGTCAACCCGGCCCCCGCCGCCGCAGCCGGCACCGCCGTCGCGGGCGGCAAGGTCTACCTGGTCGGCGGCTGTGTCGACACCACCTGCACGGAGTCCAGCGAGGTGACGGTCTTCGACCCGCGTACCGGCACGTTCCGGGCCGGGGCGGCCTATCCGCATCCGGTCTCCTGGCTGTCCTGCGGCGGGATCGGCGCACAGGTCTACTGCGCGGGCGGGGTCGCCGCCGACGAGTACACCGACGCCTGGCGGTACGACCCGGCGTCGGACGCGTGGAGCCCGCTGCCGAACCTCCCGGTCGACCTGTGGGGCTCCCAGTACGCCTCGGCCGGCGGCATGCTGGTGCTGGCCGGCGGGGTGACCGGCAACTCGACGTCGGTGACCAACCGGACGGTCGGCTTCGACCCGGTAGCCGGGGCCTGGCGGAACCTGCCCAATGCCCAGTTCGGCAGGTACCGGGGTGCCGCCGCCTGCGGGGCGTACAAGATCGGTGGTTCGCCCAGTTCGTTCGTCGGCTCGGCGGACAGCGAGCGGCTCGGCGGGCTGGAAGGCTGCGCGGACGCCAGTGACCTGCCGTGGCTGTCCACCGCACCGACCAGCTTCACGCTGGCCCCGGGCGCGTCCCAGACGGTCACCGTCACGCTGACCGCCACGGCGGCGGCCGGGGTGGCCCAGCCCGGGGTCTACTCGGGTGAGCTGGGGTTCACCTCGGACACCCCGTACCCGGTGTCGTCGGTCGGGGTCGAGATGAACGTCTCGCCGCCGAACAACTGGGGCAAGATCCAGGGCACGGTGACCGGGGTGACCTGCGGCGGCCAGACCGTCGGCGTCCCGGCCACGGTCCGGCTGAACCTGGTCGGATCGACCACCGGCACCACGCTCACCGCCGACGGCCAGGGCAGGTACGCCTGGTGGCTGCCGAAGGGCCGGTACGAGGTGATCGTGGCGAAGGACAGTTGGGTGCCCCAGGCCCAGCGGACGGTCGTCGAGGCGGGCATCGTCGGCACCCTCGACTTCCGCCTGGCCCCCACGTCGACCTGCGCGGGCGCACGGGTGTCCGGCAGCTAGACCGGTAGGCGCACCACACGGTGGCCGTCGACCCCGCCCGGGTCGGCGGCCACCGCCATGTCCTCAGGTCAGCAGGGCCACCCAGGGTCGTCCTGACCCGGCACCCGCCCTGGGATCCGCGCTCTCCTCGGACCGCCCCCGGGGCCGGGTCGGCCGACCCGGGCCCGGGTGGGCCGGCACCAGCCCGGGGAGCCGTGCACCCCTCGGCTGTCTCGGGTCCCCACACTATGTTCCGAACGGTGTATGCCTGTCCGTCATTTTTATGACGGACAGGCATACACCGTCGCTGAGGAAACAGTCCCCACCGGGTCCGGCCGTTGGCAGCCGACATCGTGTCCATGAGGGCCCAGCGGGCTCGGTGCCCGACGCTCAGCAGGGCCCGGCAGTGCCCAACCGCTGGAGCGCGAGGGGCCCAACCGCTGGAGCGCGCTATTTCGTTGATGTGGTGGCATCCGATCGGGCGGATGCCACCACATCAACGAAACTGAGTTGATCATGATGTCTCGGCACACCCCCGGTCGGCACCCGGGCCGGTAGAGAGCCGCCACGCCGGCCGCCGGGCGGCCCATTCACGCCGCCGACGACTCAACGGGTACCCTTCCGCGCCGCCGACGACCTCGGCGGCGCCCGTTCGCGGCAGCTCGCCGCTCGGGCACCACTACTTCATGGTTGTAGTGGCATCGAAGCAAGCGGATGCCACTACAACCACGAAGTTGAGTCGATCATGGAGGAGGGACTTCACCGTCACCGGGGCCGGCCAGCCCCGCAACCCGAGGAAGCGTCGACCGCCGTCAGGGCTTCCGCAGCCAGGTGGCCGGATCAGTGACGTAGATACCCTTGCCCTGGTGACGGCTGATCACCCCAAGCGCCTCCAGCCGCACGTTGACCAGGTTGATCGTTGACGGGCTGACCTTGAATCGGCTGCACTGCTCACTGATCGAGGGCAGCTTGTCCCCTGGTTTGTACTTGCCCGACCTGACGTCGGCAACAATCTCGTCGGAGATCCGGATGTAGTCCGGGGTCGCAGGCATGGCACTCCTCGCGTGGCACCTGCGATTCGATCACGCCCCCATCACGACGTGCAACTACGCGCTGCAACCGGTCGTTGACTCTTTCCAGTTCTTCAAATAAGTTAGTCGGCGAGCACTCCTCGCGTGGCAACGAGCAGGGCTCTCCCCCGGTCGGGGCGGGTGTAGTGGAAGGGAACCCGCCCGCCCCGGCCACCTTCCACGGCAGCACGATCCCCGCTGCCCCTGCGGAGAGGTGGTCCCCATCGTGTGCAGGTTCCTGCGGCTGTTCCGCCGGAAGCGGTCGACAGCACCCGACCGGCCCGAGACAACAGGCCGGCCCGAGACAACAGGCCGCACCACGGCGGCCGAGCGGCCGCCCGCCCGGCACCGCGACACCAACCGACCCACGAGCTACCAGACCCCGACCGACCGGCCCCGGAACAACCAGGCACCGACCAACCGGCACGCGAGCAGCCGGATCGACAACCGCCCCACCGGGCGGTCCGGGCCGCCGGGGCGGCGGAACACCGGGCACCACTACCGGTCGGCGGCACACCGGCCGCTGTGCGCGAGTCAGGTGCGGCAGCAGTGGTTCGGCCGGTCCCGGAACGGGCTCGACCCGGGCGAGGTGGACGGGTTCCTGCACCGGGTCGCCGACGAGTTGGGCGCGCTGCATGCCGAGCTGGCCCGTACCCGGGAGGAGAACGCGCGGATCAAGGGTGCGCTGCGCGACTGGCAGTCGCGGTTCGGACCCCGGGAGGTGCGGGCGTGACCGGCGTGACCGAGCGCGAGCGGTACGTCGTACACCTGACTGTCGCCGCCGACGACCTGCCGGCGGCGCGGCTGCTGGCCCGCGCGATCGGGCGGTCGCTGGCGTTCCTGCCGGAGTTGGTGCTCGGCGAGACGACGATCTCCGAGGAGGGCGCGACGGACCCGCAGCATCCGGTCTTCTGCGACCGGCCGCTCGGCGGGCGTCGTCGCTGCATCCGGCGGGTCGACCACCAGGGCGGCTGCACCTCGTGACACCGCCGGCCGGGTGACGGCCCGGTGGGCTGCCGGGCGGCGGGCACCTCGCGTCTGCTGGGCGGCGGACACCCGGGGTTGCCGGGCGCTGGCGGGCGGGCTGCGGAGGGTGCGACGGCCCGGGGCCGGTCACCCCGGGTGGGGTGACCGGCCCCGGGCCGATCGAGAGCGTGGGTCAGGCCACCGTGACGGAGACCTCGTTGATGCCCCGGTTGGCGGTCACGGCGGTGTCGCCGTTGCCGTGCCGGGACAGCGCCCGCAGGGTCCAGTTGCCCGGCGCGGCGAAGAACCGGAACTGCCCGGCCGGGGAGGTGACGACCTCGGCGGTGAACTCGCCCGTCGAGTCGAGCAGCCGGACGTACGCGCCCGCCACGGGCTCGCCCGACTCGGCCAGCACCTGGCCGGTGATGACGGTTTCCTTCTCCAGGTCCAGGCTGGCCGGCAGCGGCGCGGACTGGTCCGGGGCGGCGCAGCCGGCGGCGGTGGAGGCGGTGGGAGCAGTCATGGCTCAGGCCTCCCCGGGCTCGTCGCCGAGCGCCACCGGCACGCCGACCAGCGAGCCGTACTCGGTCCAGGAACCGTCGTAGTTCTTCACGTTGGGGTGGCCGAGCAGCTCCTGGAGCACGAACCAGCTGTGCGAGGAGCGCTCGCCGATCCGGCAGTAGGCGATGGTCTCCTTGCCGTCGTCGAGGCCGGCGTCGGCGTAGATCTTGCGCAGCTCGTCGTCGGACTTGAAGGTGCCGTCCTCGTTGGCCGCCTTGGACCACGGCACGCTGATCGCGGTGGGGATGTGCCCGGCCCGCTGCGCCTGCTCCTGCGGCAGGTGGGCGGGGGCCAGCAGCCGGCCGGCGAACTCGTCGGGGCTGCGCACGTCGACCAGGTTCTTGGTGCCGATCGCGGCGACGACCTCGTCGCGGAAGGCCCGGATCGAGGTGTCCGGCTCGCCCGCGACGTACCGGGTGGCCGGGCGGGTCACCGCGTCGGTGACCAGCGGGCGGGCGTCAAGCTCCCACTTCTTGCGACCGCCGTCGAGCAGCTTGACGTCGCGGTGGCCGTAGAGCTTGAAGTACCAGTACGCGTACGCGGCGAACCAGTTGTTGTTGCCGCCGTAGAGGACCACGACGTCGTCGTTGCCGATGCCCCGCGCGGAGAGCAGCGCCTCGAACTGGGCCTTGTTGACGAAGTCCCGGCGGACCTGGTCCTGGAGGTCGGTCTTCCAGTCGAGCTTGACGGCACCGGCGATGTGGCCGGTGTCATAGGCCGAGGTGTCCTCGTCGACCTCGACGAAGACGACGCCCGGAGCGTCGAGGTTCTTCTCGGCCCATTCGGCCGAGACGAGTGCGGTGTCGCGACTCATCAGATCACTCCCTGGTAAGGATGGGTGGTGAGCCAGCGCGGGTGGAGATCGGTGATGTCGCACCATGCGCGGGACCCATAGAGGAACGGATCACGGGTTTGTGCGACGGCGCCGCTGCCGGGCGTTTCTGGAGGGTGGCACCGGAGGTCAGTGGGCCTCGGGTGCGGTGGCCGCTAGGCGGCCGGAGACAGCCCCGCCGTCAGATGACGGAGCGACACAGGCAGGTGGCCACGCGGCACAGGTCGACCGCGCGCCGTTTGGTGAGGTGCGTCCCCATGGTGTCGGAGCCTACCAGCCGTCCCGGAGAGTGCCAGGGGTCGACCACCATACGGGACACGGCCCGGCCTGCCGGGAAACCCCGGGGCCGGGCCGTGCCCAACACTGAGCGCCGGATCAGCTCGCCGAGTTGATCGGGACGTCCTTCGCGTCGGCGGTCACCGTCAGCCCCTCCGGGCGCGGCTCGACCTTGCGCACGTTGAGCTGGAACGGCAGCTCCGGCAGGGGCACGTCGACCGAGATGCCCCGGGCGTAGTTGTTCAGCAGGGTGCGGGCCAGCGGCACCGCCGGCAGCCCCTGGGCGTTCAGGTCACTGAACTTCAACGCCACCTTGCCGTCGTCCGCCACCGTCACGTCGGCGGTGCCGGTGACGGTGAGCTTCTGGCCGAGGATGTCGACGGGCGCGGTCACCGCCAGCTTGCCGTTCTGCTCACCCAGCTTGAGCCCCGGCCGGTCCAGCAGCTTGGCCAGGCTGTCGTAGGTGACCGTGCCGGTGCCGGCCACCGTCTCGGCCACCACGTCACCCTGCCCGGAACGGATGGTGTCCAGCGAGGCGCGCACGTTACGGGCGTCCACGTCGAGCCGGGGCAGGCTGACCGCGTTGCCTTCCACCTTGCCCTGCACGTCGGTCAGCACGATGGAGATCCGCTCGTACCGGCCGTCGACCACCTGGGTGAGGAACGGGAAGCCGCCGACGTCCACCTGGGGCGGCGCGGAGCTGGCGTCCTGCTTGGTGACCTCCTGGGTGACCTGGTCGGCGATCGCCCGCTCGGCCAGGCCGGCCGCCACCCGGTCGGCCACCACCAGCAGCCCGCCCAGGATCAGCACCAGGACGACCAGTACGACGAGCCACCTGCGCCCGCGCCGCCGGGGCCGCTCCTCGTACGTCTGCGCCACACCCGTCTCCGTCCGTCGTCGCCGTCGCCGTCCGCGACGTGCCGTCATCGGTGCCGCCGTCGCGGCGCACCGCTACTACCCGAGCGCCGTCACGCCCAACCGCCTCGCGCCCCACCGCCTCGCGCCCGCAGCCGCGTCAGAGCGGTCGACGGACGCCCGCGTCAGAGGAAGAGCACACACATCGCGTACGCCGCCGGAGCGGCCAACGCGAACCCGCCCAACGGACCCTGCATGTGCCGGGCGATCCACAGGGTGGGTGGTTCCCCGGCCATCAGCCGGCCCGCCTCGGCGTAGCCGACGGCGAGGTCGGCCAGCACGGCGGTGGCAGCGGTGACCAGACCGATCACCGCGGCGCTGGTCGGGGTGAAGCCGACCAGGTAGCTGCCGAGCAGGGCGCTGGTGAGAGTGCCGGCCATCGCACCGACGACCACCCCGGCAGCGCCCCGGGGCACCTGCGGGGCCAGCCGGGGCCAGGCCAGCACGGCGTCGGTGAGCCGGGCCACGGTGAGCGCGACACCGGTGGCGACCAGGCAGACGGTGATCGCCTGGGTGCCGGCCGGAATCCGGCTCAACGTGATCAGGATGGCGAACGCCACCACGCCGACCACGATCAGCAACGTGGTGCCGAGCGAGTCGGTCACCCGGACCCGGTCCACCCGGCGGAAGAGCTGACCGATCACCCCGAGCAGGAAGCCGCCCAGCGCCACGAACCCGAGCGGTGCCAGCCCGGCGACGTCGGTCTGCACGGCGGCCACGTCGGCCGCCGCGGCGACCACGCCGCTGGTCAACGCCACCAGCAGCAGCGCGGGCGGGCGCATGGCCATCGTCCAGGCCAGCACGAAGAGCAGTTGGACGCCGAACACGATCAGGGCGAACGGCAGCCGGTGCCCGGGGCCTGCGGTCTGCGCGCCGAGCACCAGGCCGACGCCGAGCAGCGCGGCGAAACCGGCGATGGTCAGCGAGAGCGGCCGACGGACCTCGACCGGCTCGATCGGCTCCTCGTCCGGCTCGACGTCGTCCTCCTCGCTGCTGCGGCGCGGCGCACCGCCCTTGCGGAACCGGCGCGGGCCGCGCTCGCGTCGGCTTCCGGCGTCGTCGTCCGGGGCCGGGCGCGGCCCGGGTGCGGGACCGCCGGCCGGGCCGTCGGGGGCGTCGTCGACCCACGGGTCACGGCCGGTCTCGGGCGAGGTGGAGGGAAACACGCCCCGATCGTGCCAGACCGAGGGGGTTCGGCGGGGATCACGTCGGCTCCCGACGGGGGCCGTCGGTTTCGGTGACGTTAAAACCTGAGCGGCGATCACGGGCAGATCCGACAAACAGGAAAGGACGCCGAGGTGACAGCGGGGCGATCGGTTACGCTCAAGCCGTTACCCGCCCGTCAGCGACGCCGGGACCCACGCAAGTTCTCAGCGCCCCGCCCGCCAGCGGAGCAGCTGGTCGCGTGCGGCCATAGAGCCGCCGGGACGGAGGTGATCGTGTGGAGCTCCTGCTGCTGGTGACCGCGCGTGCAGGTGAGCCCTCGGCGGTGCTGCCGGCACTCGACCTGTTGCCGCATTCGGTCCGTACCGCACCACGTGACGTCCGCACCCTGGTTTCCGGGCCCAGCCCGGACGCGGTGCTGGTCGACGCCCGTTCGGAGTTGAGCGAGGCCCGTGCCACCTGCCGGATGCTGCACGCCACCGGCCTGGGCGTGCCGCTTGTCGCGGTGGTCACCGAGGCCGGTCTGATCGCCCTGAACGCCGACTGGGGCGTGGACGACGTGATCCTGGCCGGTGCGGGGCCGGCCGAGGTGGAGGCCAGGCTGCGGCTCGCGGTGGGCCGGCTGAACAACGCCACCTCCGGGGCCGGCGGCTCGATCCGGGCCGGCGAGCTGAACATCGACCCGGACACCTACGCGGCGAAGCTCAAGGGTCGGCCGCTCGACCTCACCTACAAGGAGTTCGAGCTGCTGAAGTTCCTGGCCCAGCACCCGGGCCGGGTGTTCACCCGGGACCAGTTGCTCCGCGAGGTCTGGGGCTACGACTACTTCGGCGGCACCCGCACCGTGGACGTGCACGTCCGACGGCTGCGGGCCAAGCTCGGCTCGGAGTACGAGTCGATGATCGGCACGGTCCGCCAGGTGGGCTACAAGTTCGTGGTCCCGCCGTCGTCCCGGTCGCTGCCGGAGTCCGAGCCCGCGCCGCTGCCGGTCTGATCCCGGCGGGAGCACCGCACCACCGTAGGAGTATTTCCGATACGCCCCTTTTGCCCCTGTTGCCGGCTCTATTCTGACTGCCGGAATCAGCAGGGGCGAGAGGGGCGACGGTGCGTGCACTGACCACGGGGGCGACGAGAGGGCCGTCCCGCGATCCGGACCGGCGGTGGCGCTGATGCGCGCCCGGTCGACCGGCGGGACCATCGGCGTCGTCACACTGGTGCTGGCTGCCCTGCTCGGGTCCGCGTACGCGCTCGGCCGCAGCATGGTCCCCGAACCTCCCCGGCAACCCACCGGCGCGTCGGCGCAGGTCGACGGCGCCCAGTACGCCGAGCAACCCGCCGACCCGGCCGCCCCGCAGGCTCGCCCGGACGGCACCGGCACCCCCGCCGCCGGGGTCGACCCGGACGCCGCGCAGCCGGCCGGCGGGGGCGACGGCCCGTTCGGCAGCCACGCCAGCACCGGCTCCGGCGAGGTCGCGCTGACCTTCGACGACGGGCCGGACCCGACGTACACGCCGCAGGTGCTGGAGGTGCTCCGCGCGTACGGGGTCAAGGCGACGTTCTGCGTGGTCGGCGAGAACGCCCAGGACCACCCGGACCTGCTGCGGGCGATCGTGGCCGACGGGCACACCCTCTGCAACCACTCGTGGCACCACGACGTGCTGCTCGGCAAGCGCTCCCCCGACCTGATCCGGGCCGACCTGATCCGCACCAACGACGCCATCCACGCCGCCGTTCCGGACGCCCGGATCAGCTACTTCCGCCAGCCCGGCGGGGCCTGGACGTACCCGGTGGTCTCGGTCGCCGAGGGGCTGGGGATGACCCCGCTGCACTGGACCGTCGACCCCAACGACTGGCAGGTCCCCGGGGCCGCGAAGATCACCGCGACGGTCACCGGGGACACCGGGCCGGGCGCGATCGTGCTCATGCACGACGCCGGCGGCGACCGGCAGGGCACAGTGGACGCCCTACGCCGGATCCTGCCCGACCTGACCAGCCGGTTCCGACTGGAGGCCCTGCCGGTCGGCGGGGCCAACTGAACCGGGCGGGCGGAACGACGCTCCGGAGCCGACTACGGTGGCGGGATGAGCAGCGTCGAGGCGACGACCGACCGGGTGGCCCACAGCGACCGACTCGCCCCGGGCGAGGTGGCCGAGGTGCTGGCCCTGGCCCGGCTCGCGGGTGACGCCGACGGCGCCCAGCCCTTCGACGAGCACACCCTGCTGCGGCTACGCGACCCGCAGGCGTCGGCCCGGCACCTGACCGCCCGTGCCGCCGACGGCACCCTGACCGGGTACGCCCACCTGGACACCACCGACCCGACCTCGGGGGTGGGGGTGGAGTTGGCGGTGCACCCCGGTTTCCGGCGGCGGGGCACCGGGCGGGCGCTGGCCCGGGGCGTACTGGCGGTGGCACCCGGCCCGGTGCGGGCCTGGGCGCACGGCGACCACCCGTCCGCCGCGGCGCTCGCGGTCGACCTCGGCGGCACACGGGCCCGGGTGCTCTGGCAGCTCCGTCGGCCGCTGACCGAGGCGGTGTCGCCGCCCCGGCTGCCGGACGGGGTGACGCTGCGGTCCTTCCGCCCCGGCGAGGACGACGGCGCCTGGCTCGCGCTCAACGCCCGTGCCTTCGCCGCGCATCCGGAGCAGGGCCGGTGGACCATCGACGACCTGCGGGCCCGGCTGGCCGAGCCGTGGTTCGACCCGGCCGGCTTCCTGCTCGCCGTCGACCCGTCGGACGGGCGGCTACTCGGCTTCCACTGGACCAAGGTGCACGAACGGTCCGGCTCGGCCCGGATCGGCGAGGTCTACGTGGTGGGGGTGGACCCGGACGCGCACGGCGGCGGCCTCGGCCGGGCGCTGACCACCGCCGGGTTGGCCTACCTGCGCGACCGGCGGGGCCTGGACCGGGTGATGCTCTACGTGGACGAGTCGAACACCGCCGCCGTCTCGCTCTACGAACGGCTCGGCTTCGCCCGCTGGTGCGGGCACGTCAACTACCACCTGGGCTGACCTCCCCCTCGGTCTCCGCGCGGTAACGGCGGGGACTCGCCGGGATAACGGCTGCCCGGATATATCGCATTAATGCGGATACCGGGACGGCAGTTCACCTAACGGACAACCCTCCCTCAGGCAGCGGTCATCTTTCCGGCCGGGGCTGTTCATGCTGCGTTCACTTCCGACCGGCGAACCGTCTACCTGGCACTTCTAGCTTTCGTGTCAGCCGGTCAGCGCGCCGGCACTCGGGCCCCATCCGGGCGACCTGACCAAAGACGTGAAGGGAAACCTTTCAGGTGAAGCTCCAGCGGCACGGCGCCATTGCCTGCCTCGCTCTTACTGCGGTCCTCGGCCTCAGCGCCTGCGGCTCGGACAACAACGAGCCGGCCAGCACCTCCGCCTCCGGTTCGGCCAGCGCGGCGGCCGACTGCGGCAAGGGCACCCTGAACGCGCAGGGCTCCTCCGCACAGAAGAACGCCATGGCCGAGTGGATCAAGGCGTACCAGCAGAAGTGCGGCGGCACCACGATCAACTACGAGCCCACCGGCTCCGGCGCGGGCATCCAGGCGTTCATCGCCGGCACCGCCGACTTCGCCGGCTCCGACTCCGCCCTCAAGCCGGAGGAGCAGCCGCAGGCCGACGCCAAGTGCGCCGGCGGCGCGGCGCTCAACCTGCCGATGGTGATCGGCCCGGTCGCGGTCGTCTACAACGTCGGTGGTCTGGACAACCTCCAGCTCAAGCCGACCACCCTGGCGCAGATCTTCGCCGGCAAGGTCACCAAGTGGGACGACCCGGCCATCAAGGCCGACAACCCGGACGCCAAGCTGCCCGCCGCCACGATCCAGACGGTGCACCGCTCCGACGAGTCGGGCACCACCGACAACTTCACCAAGTACCTGTCCAAGACCGCCGCGACGGACTGGACCTTCGGCAACAACAAGGCCTGGAAGGCTCCCGGCGGGCTCGGCGCCCCCAAGTCCGACGGCGTCGCCGCCAAGGTCAAGAGCACCGAGGGCACGATCAGCTACGTCGAGTGGTCGTACGCCGAGAACTCCGGCCTGAAGAAGGCCAAGGTGCAGAACGGGGCCGGCGAGTTCACCGAGCTGACCGCCGAGTCGGCCGGCAAGACCATCGCCGGGGCCAAGATCGAGGGCCAGGGCGACGACCTCAAGATGTCGATCGACTACGCCACCAAGGAGGCCGGGGCGTACCCGATCGTCCTGGTGACCTACGAGATCGTGTGCAGCAAGGGCATCGCCGCCGACAAGCTGCCGCTGGTCAAGGGTCTGCTGGGCCACGCCGCCAGCGCCGAGGGCCAGACCGAGCTGGTGGAGCTGGGCTACGCCCCCCTGCCCGACTCGGTCCGGACCAAGGTCGAGGCCGCGGTCAAGAACCTCGGCTGACCGTCCCGAGCGACAACCCCCTCAAGTCGAAGCGAGCGCGCAGATGGGTGAAACCCCTCCCCGCTCGGCATCCGCCGGCACCGGTGGACCTGCCGTGACCCAGGGTCACGAGCGGTCCGCCGGTGCCTCGGCGCGTGTTGCCGAGGCACCAGTCAGCACCCGTACCCCCGATGACGACCAGGGCCTGGGCGGAGGCGGCGGACTGCCCCGGGCGCGGGCGTTCGGCGCGGAACGGGCCTTCCGCGGCCTGACCCTGGCCGCCGGCGTCACCGTACTGGTCATCATCGCGGCCATCGCGGTCTTCCTGATCGCCAAGGCCGTCCCGGCGCTGCGGGCCAACAGCGCCGACTTCTGGACCTTCGAGGGTTGGTTCCCCAACGACGACCCACCCACGTTCGGCATCGGCGCGCTCGCCTTCGGCACCCTGCTCACCGCCCTGCTGGCGCTGCTGATCGCGGTGCCGGTGGCACTCGGCATCGCCCTCTACCTGTCCCACTACGCGCCACGTCGGCTCGGCACCGGGCTGGGCTTCGTGATCGACCTGCTGGCCGCCGTGCCGAGCGTGGTGTTCGGCCTGTGGGGCCGGGACTTCTTCGTCGGGCCGGTCGCCGACCTGTCGGCCTGGCTGAACACGTACTTCGGCTGGATCCCGATCTTCGGCGACGGCCCGTACGGAAACTCGATCCTGCTCGGCTCCCTGGTCCTGGCGATCATGGTGCTGCCGATCATCACCTCGCTCTCCCGCGAGGTGTTCCTGCAGACCCCCACCGCCAACGAGGAGGCCGCCATCGCCCTGGGGGCCACCCGCTGGGAGATGCTGCGCACGGCGGTCCTGCCGTACGGCCGACCGGGCATCATCGCCGCCGTCATGCTCGGCCTCGGCCGGGCGCTCGGCGAGACCATCGCGCTCGCGCTGACCCTCGGCTCGACGTACGCCATCTCGTTCAACATCCTCGCCAACGGCGGCAACAGCATCGCCGCGAACATCGCCAACCGCTTCGCGGAGGCCAACGAGACCGGGCGGGGCGCGCTCATCGCCTCCGGCCTGGTGCTCTTCGCGATCACGCTGATCGTCAACATCACCGCGCGGGCGATCATCTACCGCCGCCGCGAGTTCACGGAGTCGGCCGCATGACCACCACGCTCACCTCCCACCGTCCCCGCCCACCGGCCCAGCCGGACAGCCTGCGGGCCAGGCGGCTGCCCGGGTACGCCACCCCCGCCCTGGCGGTGCTGGCCCTGCTGGTCGCCGCCGGCATCGTCTACGGCGTCGACCTCGGCGGCCCGGTCCTCGTCGTGGTGCTCGGCGCACTGCTCTACCTGGCCGCCCTGTTCACCGCCGCCAACGTGGTGGAGGGTCGACGCTCGGCCCGCAACCGGGTCTGGAGCGCCCTGATCCACTCCGCCCTGGTGCTGGCCGTGCTGCCGCTGGCCTCGGTGGTGTGGACCCTGGTCAGCAAGGGCACCGCCCGGCTCGACGCCGACTTCTTCGGCAGCTCGATGAACAACATCGGGGCCCGGGACGCCAACGGCGGCGCCTACCACGCCATCGTCGGCACGCTGGAGCAGGTAGGCATCGCCACCGCGATCACCGTCCCGCTCGGCGTGCTCTGCGCGATCTACATCGTCGAGTACGGACGCGGCCGGTTCGCCTTCGCCATCCGGTTCTTCGTCGACGTGATGACCGGCATCCCGTCCATCGTCACCGGCCTGTTCGTGCTGGCCTTCTGGGTGTTGATCGTGTCGCCGTGGTTCAACGACGGCCGCCCCAGCTTCTCCGGCTTCGCCGCCGCGCTGGCGTTGAGCGTGCTGATGCTGCCGACGGTGGTCCGCTCCACCGAGGAGATGCTGCGCCTGGTCCCCGCGCCGCTGCGCGAGGGGGCGTACGCCCTGGGCGTACCGAAGTGGAAGACCATCCTGCGGGTGGTGCTGCCCACCGCGCTGCCCGGCATCGTCACCGGCATCATGCTCTCCATCGCGCGGGCCGCCGGGGAGACCGCCCCGGTGCTGCTCGTCGCCGGCGGTGGTGCGGCGATCAACTTCAACCCGTTCGAGAACAACCAGTCGTCGCTGGCCCTCTTCGTCTACCAGCAGGCCGGCGAGGCGTCGAAGTACTCGCCGGCACGGGCCTGGACCGCGGCGCTGACCCTGGTCGTCCTCGTGCTCGCCCTGACCGTCGCCGCGAAGCTGCTGGCCCGCCGCAACCGGCTCGGCCGATGAACCCCGGAGGTACCACCATGGCCAAGCGCATCGACGCCACCGACGTGACCGCCTACTACGGCGGTTTCAAGGCGATCGAGAACATCAACCTGACGGTCGAGCCGAAGACGGTCACCGCCCTGATCGGCCCGTCCGGCTGCGGCAAGTCGACCTTCCTGCGGTCGATCAACCGGATGCACGAGGTGCTGCCGGGCGCCCGGGTCGAGGGCAGCCTGACCATCGACGGCCAGGACGTCTACCACCGCGACGTCGACGTGACCGCCGTCCGCCGCATGATCGGCATGGTGTTCCAGCGCCCCAACCCGTTCCCCACCATGAGCATCTTCGAGAACGTGGTGGCCGGGCTGCGGCTCAACGGAGTGCGCAAGAAGTCCATCCTGGACGAGGCGGCCGAGCGTGCGCTGCGCTCGGCGAACCTGTGGGACGAGGTCAAGGACCGCCTCGGCAAGCCCGGCGCGGGCCTGTCCGGCGGCCAGCAGCAGCGGCTCTGCATCGCCCGTACCATCGCGGTCGAGCCGCAGGTGGTGCTGATGGACGAGCCCTGTTCGGCGCTGGACCCGATCTCGACGCTGGCCATCGAGGACCTGATGTTCCAGCTCAAGGACAAGTTCACCATCATCATCGTCACCCACAACATGCAGCAGGCGGCCCGGGTCTCCGACCGCACCGCCTTCTTCTCCATCGAGAAGACCGGCGACCCCGGCCGCCTCATCGAGTACGACAACACCCAGAAGATCTTCAGTAACCCCAGCCAGAAGAAGACAGAGGACTACATCACCGGCCGCTTCGGCTGACCCCTCCCCGCCCAGCGTGCCCCGGCGGCTCGCGCAACCACGGTGGTTCGGGCGGGTGCGGCAACCGACACGGCCCCTGCCCCGACCGGTGTACGGGCTGGTGCGACGGACTGGTGTGCGCGCGTGCGCGACGGGTGCGCGCGTGCGCGACGGGTGCGCGCGTGCGCGACGGGTGCGCGCGTGCGCGACGGGTGCGCGCGTGCGGTGTGGGTGCTGCCCGGTTGACGGTCAGAGCGGTGGGGACGGCGGGGTGTCGGAAGACTCGTCCGGGTCCTTTCGAGCTGATGACATAAACGATTCAGGCACCCGAGCGGGCCGGTCCGGCACCGGGACGGGTCGTCGCTGGGACCGGGTCGTCGCTGGGACCGGGTCGTCGCTGGGACCGGGTCGCTGCCGGGACGGGTCGTCGCTGAGCCCACCGGTGAGTCGCTAGCGTCATCAGCTCGAAAGGACCTGAGACAGACCTGGATGGCGTGGGGCAGAGCCTGGTGGGTGGAGGCGGGTCGGGGCCCCGACCGCACCGGACCGACGAACCCGGTCTCCTCTCGCGTCGGCACGTCGGCACGTCGGCACGTCGGCACAGCGGCACGTCGGCCCACCGACGGCACCGGGCCGATGTGCGCGGTACCCACCGACTGCAGCGGGCCGCCCGCCCGGGGCAGGTGTGGCGGGTCAGGTGAGGATGAAGTGGGGGGTGCCGTTTTCCGGAACGTGGAGGCGGGGGGTCACCGGGGTGGCCGCGTCCCGGGTGGCCGAGGCGCGGGCCACCGCGGCCAGGGCACCGGCACCGGCCCCGGCCCCGGCACGGTCGCCACCGGCGGCCGCCAGGTCACCAGCACCAGCACCAGCACCAGCACGTTCACCGGCGGCGGCCACCTCGGCCAGGGTGACCAGGGTGGGCGGGAGCATGGTCAGCTCACCGGCCTGCGCGCGGGCCAGGGCGTCCGCCGGGCGGATCCACATGGTGTGGTCGGCCTCGCCGGAGACGTCCCGGGTCCGCTGCCCCTCGGGCAGCAGAGCCACGAAGAAGTACGTGTCGAAGCGACGCGGCTCGAACTCCGGCGTGATCCACCGGCTCCACGGCATCAGCAGGTCGGACCGGAGCGTCAACCTACGCTCGGCGAGCAACCCGGCGAAGCCCCGCCTGCGTGCCTCCAGTTCCTGCCGCGCGATCTCCCAGTCGTCACCGCTGACGTCCCCCACCACCGTGCGGCTGCCTACCAGCGGGCCGTCCCCCACCAGCGGGCCGTCCCCCACCAGCGGTCCATCCCCTACCGCTGGGTCACTGCCGGGGCCAGCCAGCAGCACCCCGGCTTCCTCGAACACCTCCCGCGCCGCGGCACACACCACCGCCTGAGCGGCCTGCGGGGCGACCCCCAGCCGATCCGCCCAGGCCGCTGGCCCGGGGCCGACCCAGTCCAGGTGCGCCTGGGAGTCCGACGGGTCGACGCCACCGCCGGGGAAGGCGTACATCCCGCCGAAGGCCATCGCGGCGACCCGGCGGATGACGTACACCTCGAAGTCGGTGCCGGCCGGGCG
Organism: Micromonospora sp. NBC_00421; assembly: GCF_036017915.1. Lineage (NCBI taxonomy): Bacteria > Bacillati > Actinomycetota > Actinomycetes > Micromonosporales > Micromonosporaceae > Micromonospora > Micromonospora sp. NBC_00421. The sequence goes on along the minus strand of NZ_CP107929.1, from coordinate 6,383,741 downwards.
GAGCAGCAGCACGGTGGCCGCGACCCGGGGCGACGCCGGGACGCCGCCCTCGGCCTGGAACCGACGGGCGTGCTCGACCAGGGCCGGCGGGGCGGGGAAGCCGGAGCTGTCGATCGTCATGCGCCGAGCCTAGTCCCGCCGAACGCCCCGCCCACCCCACCGACCGCCGGGCCGATGCCCCTCGGCGGGCAGCGGGCAGCGGGCAGCGGGCAGCGGGTTAGCGTGGGCGCATGACACGTTGGGGGATTTTGTCCACCGGCCACATCGCCGGCCGGTTCGCCGAGGATCTACGACTGGTGTCGGGAGCCGAACTGGTCGCGGTCGGTTCACGGGCGCCGGAGAGCGCCGAGCGGTTCGCCGGCCGGTACGGGGCCAGCCGGGCGTACGGCTCGTGGGCGGAGCTGGCCGCCGACGACGAGTTGGACGCGATCTACGTGGCGACCCCGCACGCCGCCCACCACGAGGCCGCCCGGGTCTGCCTGGAGGCCGGCCGGGCGGTGTTGTTGGAGAAGCCGTTCACCCTCGACCTGGCCACCAGCACGGAGCTGGTCGAGCTGGCGCGGGCCCGTGGGGTCTTCCTGATGGAGGCCATGTGGATGCGGTGCAACCCGCTGATCCTGCGCCTGGTCGAGCTGGTCCGGTCGGGGGCGATCGGCGAGGTGACAGGCGTCCGGGCCGACTTCGGGGTGGCCGGGCCGTTCCCGCCGGAGCACCGGATGCGCAACCCGGCCCTGGGCGGCGGCGCGCTGCTGGACCTTGGCGTCTACCCGGTCAGCCTGGCCCACCTGCTGCTCGGTGTCCCGCAGCACGTACGGGCCTGGGCCAAGCTCAGCCCGGAGGGGGTGGACGAGAACACCGGCATCGTCTTCGGGTACGACTCGGGCGCGGTCGCCACGCTCGGGTGCGGGATGGTCGGGGCGACCCCGCTGACCGCCGCGATCACCGGCACCACCGGCCGGATCGAGCTGCCCGAGCCGTTCTTCCGCCCCGGCTCGGCGGTGCTGCACCGGGCCGACGCAGAGCCGGAGACGCTCACCGACGACCCGGCCGGCGGCGGCTACCAGTACGAGGCCGCAGAGGTGCAGCGCTGCCTGGCGGCCGGGCTGACCGAGAGCCCGCTGGTGCCGCACGCCGTCACGCTGGAGGTGATGGCCCTGCTGGACGACATCCGGGCCCGTATCGGCGTCGACTACGCCTGAGACGCCGGGAAGGGCACCCGCGTCCCGCCCGAGACGGTGACGCGGGTGCCCTTCCCGACCGGGGCGGGGCTGCCCGTCCTGACCGACGGACCGCCCTCCCGGCGGCGCTCAGAACAACGGGCGGACCACCAGGTAGGTCAGGCAGGCGATCAGCGCGGCGGCCGGGAAGGTGATGATCCAGGCGAGCACGATGTTGCCGGCCACGTTCCAGCGGACCGCGGAGAGCCGCTTGGTGGCGCCCACCCCCATGATCGCCGAGGTGATCGTGTGGGTGGTGGAGATCGGGGCCTTCAACACCAGCGCGTTGAAGTAGAGCACCGCGCTGGCCACCGTCTCGGCGGCGAAACCCTCCGGCGGACCCAGGTCGATGATCTTGCGGCCGAGGGTCCGGATGATCCGCCAACCACCGGCGTACGTGCCGAGCGCCAGCATGGTCGCCGAGGTCCAGAAGACCCAGCCCGGGATGTGCGTCTTGTCGTCCTGGAAGCCGCCGGTGTAGAGCGCCAGCACCACGATGCCCATGGTCTTGGCGGCGTCCTGCATGCCGTGGCCGACCGACATGGCCGCCGCCGAGGCGGTCTGCGCCCAGCGGAAACCCCGGTTGAGCTTGCCCGGCTGCCCCTTGCGGAACGCCCAGAGGATGGCCAGCATCAGCAGATAACCGAGGGTGAGGCCGACGATCGGCGACAGGACCATCGGCAGGATGACCTTCTCGCCGATGGTGACCCACTGCACGACGCCACCGGTGGAGAGCAGGGTCGCCCCGACCAGGCCGCCGAAGAGGGCGTGCGAGGACGACGACGGCAGGCCGAAGTACCAGGTGATCAGGTTCCAGGCGATGGCGCCGAGCACCCCGGCAAAGACCACCCCGAGGCTGCCCACCCCGGTGGGGAGGGTGACCAGGCCGTCGCCGACGGTCTTGGCCACCCCGGCACCGAAGTGTGCGCCGATGAAGTTGCCGACCGCGGCGAGGCCGAGGGCGAACCGGGGTGTCAACGCGCGGGTCGAAACGCTTGTCGCAATCGCGTTGGCAGCGTCGTGGAAGCCGTTGGTGTAGTCGAACGCCAGGGCCACCGCGATCACCGCCAGCACGGCGATGAGTTCGGGACTCACAGGCTCAGGACTCCTTGACCGCGATGGTCTCGACTGTGTTCGCCACGTGCTCGAAGGCGTCGCAGGCGGCTTCCAGCTCGTCGGCGACCTCCTTCATCTTCAGCACGGTCAGCGCGTCGTACTCGCCGGAGAAGAGCCGGACCAGCAGCATCCGGTACGCCTGGTCACCGTCGTTCTCCAGCCGGTTGCACTCGATCCAGTAGTCCTCGAGGTCCTTCATCGACTTCAGCCGGGGCATCGCCTCGGCGGTCAGCTTGGCCTGGAGGTCGAGCACGTTGACCAACTCGTGCAGCTCGCGCGGCAGCGACGGGAGCTTGGTGAGCCCGTACAGGTAGAGCAGGTTGCCGACCGCCTCCAGGTGGTCCATCACGTCGTCGAGCAGCGAGCCCAGCCGGTAGATGTCCTCCCGGTCGAACGGGGTGATGAAGGTGGAGTTGATCTTCTTGTAGAGATCGTGGGTGATCTGGTCGCTGTCGTGCTCGACCTCGGTCAACCGCTCGCTGACCGACTGCACGTCGACGCCGGGAAGGGCCAGTTCGTTGAGCAGCTCGGTGCCCTTCACCAGGTTCTGCGCGGCCCTGGTGAAGAGCTCGTAGAAAGCGCCCTCGGTGGGACGGAAGGAAAACTTCACAGCACGGACCTCGTCGTGTCGGTGGAAGGGTGGCCGCCGCCCCAGGGGGCGCCCGCTGAAGCATGCTAGGTACCCCACCGGGGCGGGTCTTCGCCGGCCTACCCCCGGTCAGACCCGATTCACCGCTCGTTCACCTGCTGTTCACCTCAGCCGCCACCGCCGCCACTCGACAACCGCTGGCGCTCCCGTTCCACGTCGAAACCGGCAGCCGGATACCCCAGATCAAGGCCCTCGAACGTCTCCCGCAACAGGTGCGCCACCGCCCAGTCCCGGTACCACTTGCGGTCCGCCGGCACCAGGAACCAGGGCGCGGCGTCCGTGTCACACCGGCCCAGCGCCTCCGCGTACGCCGCCTGGTAGTCGTCCCAGCGGGCCCGGGAGTCGAGGTCGCTCGGCTGGTACTTCCAGTACTTCGTCGGGTCGGTCAGCCGCTCCGACAACCGCCGCGCCTGCTCGTCGGCGGAGATGTGCAGCATCACCTTCACCACTGTCACATCCCCGTCGGCCAACTCCCGCTCGAAGGCGTTGATCTGGTCGTACCGGGCCCGCCAGGTCTCCTCCGGCACCAGGGCGTCGACCCGGGCCACCAGTACGTCCTCGTAGTGCGAGCGGTTGAAGATGCCGACGTACCCCGGCGGGGGCAACGCCCGGCGGATCCGCCACAGGAAGTCGTGCCGCAACTCCTGGCGGGTCGGTGGGCCGAACGACCGGATGTGCAGGCCGAGCGGGTTCATCGCGCCGGCCACCCGCTTCACGGTGCCGTCCTTGCCCCCGCAGTCCATCGCCTGGAGCACCAGCAGCAGCCGCCCCGGCCGTCCTCGGCCCAGCTCCGATCCGCCCCTGGTCGGGGCCGAGGTGTGGGCATCCCGCGCACCGGCCGCCGGCACTGTCGCCGTCGCGGCCGCCGTGGTCGTCGCGGCCGCCTTCGCTTTCGCGCCCGCCGCCGCCTTCGCGCCCGCCGCCTTCGCGCCCGCCGCCGCCTTTGGGCCCGCCGTGGCCTTCGCGGTCGCGGTCGCCGTCGCGAACAGCATCTCCTGCTGCCGGGCCAACCCGGCACCGATCAACTCGACCTGCCGCCGGGCCCAGAGCTTGCGGTCCTTCCCCTCACCCGCCGCAGCCGGTAGGCCCGGGGTGGAGCGGGGATCGACCGCCCCGAGATCGACCGGCCCGCCGTCCGATCGCACCCGCAGCAACTGCCGTACCGTCCCACCCTCGGGTACGACGATCTCCGTCTCCTCGTCTGCACGCATCTCCCGATCCTCGCCCACCCCCGCACCCCCCACCACCCGAGCACCCACCCCACACGCCCCGCAGCCTCCGCACATCCCCGCGCGCCCGCGTCCCACCCGTCGCCGCGACGCCCGGCAAGATCGCGCTACTTCATGGTCGTCAACACCGTTGCGTTAACGCCGTGGGCGGCTGGTCAACCCGGGACAGGAAGTGCCCGATCGGGGAGCGGGGTGGGCCCGCTCGGCGATCATGGAGTGGTGGTGCCGACCTTGGGGGCTTTACGGGCGTTCTGTCACCCACCACAACTCCATGATCGGCGAGGCAGCGGTGGTCGACGAACAGGCGTTCCACCTAACGCAACGGGGTTGTCATGGTTGTAGTGGCATCTTTTTGCGAATGAGACCACTACAACCATGAAGTAGCGCGCGATCTTGACCGGGCCCGCTCGGCCCAGGGCGGACGAGTCGCGTCGGGGAGGGATCATGGGGCGGTGGACCTGGTAGCGGAGTTCGAGGCCGAACGCAGGCGGTTGACCGCGCTGGCTCACCGGATGTTGGGCAGTCGCAGCGAGGCGGAGGACGCCGTCCAGGAGACCTGGCTACGATACGCCGGCGCGCTCGCCGACCCGGTCGGTCGCGCCGAGGTCCGGCACCTGGGTGGCTGGCTCACCACCACCTGCTCCCGGATCTGCCTCGACGTACTGCGCTCGGCCCGGGTCCGGCGGGAGACGTACCCGGGGCAGTGGCTGCCGGAGCCGGTGGTCACGCCGTGGGACGGCGTCGTGCCGGGGCCGGACGGTTTCGCCCCCGACCCGGCCGACCGGGCGGTCCGACGCGACCAGCTCGGCACCGCCCTGCTGGTCGTCCTGGAACGGCTCAGCCCCGAGCAGCGGGTCGCCTTCGTCCTGCACGACGTCTTCGCGGTGCCGTTCGCCCGGGTCGCCGAGGTGCTGGGGAGCACACCCGAGGCGGCCCGCCAGCTCGCCTCCCGGGCCCGTCGGGCGGTCACCGCCACCGACGTGCCCCGGCACACCGCCGACCCGGCCGAGCAGCGAAGGGTGCTGGCCGCGTTCGCCGCCGCGACCGAGTCGGGTGACCTCGACGCGCTGGTCCGGGTCCTCGCCCCGGACGTGGTGCTGACCAGCGACAGCGGAGGGCACTTCCCTGCGGCCCGCCGGCCGATCGTCGGCGTCGACCCGGTGGCCCGCTTCCTGCTCGGCCTCTTCACCCGGGCCGGCCGGTACGGCCAGCGGCTCCGGGCCGAGCCGGTGCTGGTGGACGGGGTGCTCGGCCTGCATCTGGAGACCGTCGCACCCGACGGTCGGCTGCTGCGGATGGTCACCGGGTTCGCCGTGCACGACGGCCGGGTCACCGGCCTGTTCCACCAGCTCAACCCGGACAAGCTCCACCGGCTGCCCGAGCTGGCCCCCGACGCCACCTGGCCACCACGCTGGTGACCCGCCCCGCCGTCGCCACCACGCGGGCCGGGGCCGGGGTCAAGGTCGGAGCCGGGGTCAAGGTCGGAGCCGGACGGACCGCCGGGCCGCCCGTTGGTGGATCAGACCACCAGGGCCAACCACTTGCGGTAGGCCGAGGCGAACGGTTCGGTGCCGTCGCCGAGGGCGGTGAGCAGCCGGGCCGCCGCCGCCTGCGCCTGCGCCACCACCTCGTCCGGATAGCCGAACCGGACCCGGTGCTCGGCGAACTCGTCCTCGTCGCGCAGCTCCACCAGGCCGGTGGTCCGCCGGCGCACCACGTCCAGGTCGAGGTCGATCAGATGGACCGTGTCGTCACCCTCCCAACGGGCCGGGGTGGCGATGTCGCAGTAGACCTCGCTGGTCCGCGGCGGCGGGTTGAACATGCCCGTCCACCAGGCCCGGTGCGGCACCAGCAGGACGAAGGGGATCTGCTCCACCGAGGGCCGGCCGTGGTAGACCGACTCGGTGCCCTCGGTCACCCCGAGCCACACCCCGAGGTCGTCCTCGGTCAGCCGGCGGGCCGGGTAGTCACGGTGGGCGCTGCCGTCGTACTTGCGGTAGATCACACGGACCGTGTCGCTCGGCATGAGTCGCACCCTAGCCGATTCCGCCCACTCGCCGCCGCAGGGAGTTGACCGGTCAGCAGTGGCGACAATCCGGACGGTGACCGCGCCACGCGGGAGGCGGCGGCGCGTCCACTGTCGGCGTCGGCGGGTACCGTCGCACGGTGACTCCGCCCCGTACCGCCGCCGGTTCCAGCACCCCGACGGCCCGCTCCGGTCGGCGGCGCGGTGGCCGGCCGAGCGGCACCGAGCTGCTCGCGGCGGCGGTCGGCGCGGTCCCCGGCGGCGCCACCCGGCCGGGCCAGCAGCAGATGACCGAGGCGATCGAGCGCAGCGTCGCCACCCGGGAGCACCTGCTGGTGCAGGCGGGCACCGGCACCGGCAAGTCGCTTGCCTACCTGGCCCCGGCGTTGACCGTGGACGGCCCGGTGGTGGTCTCCACCGCCACCCTGGCGTTGCAGTCCCAACTGGTCGAACACGACCTGCCCCGGCTCGCCGACGCGGTCGAACCGCTGCTCGGCCGCCGCCCCACCTTCGCCGTACTCAAGGGCCGGCACCACTACCTCTGCCTGGCCCGGCTGGACAACTCCACCGAGGACGAGCCGGAGGACACCCTCTTCGACGCCCCCGCCGCCCGGCCCGGCGGCGGGACGAAGTGGCTCGGTGAGGCGGGCCGGATGGGCAAGCAGATCCAACGGCTGCGCGACTGGGCCGAGAAGACCGACACCGGCGACCGGGACGAGCTGGACCCGGGCGTCGACGACCAGGCGTGGCGGCTGGTCTCGATGCCCGCCCGGGAGTGCGTGGGGGCGTCCCGCTGCCCGTTCGGCCAGGAGTGCTTCGCCGAGGCGTCCCGGGCCCGCGCCCGGGAGGCCGACGTGGTGGTCACCAACCACAGTCTGCTCGCGGTGGACATGCTGGCCGGTCGGCACATCGTGCCGCCGCACAAGCTGCTGATCGTCGACGAGGCGCACGAGCTGGCCGACCGGGTCTCCTCGGCGGCCCAGGCCGAGCTGGTGCCGGAACTGATCGACAGGTCCGCCCGCCGGGCCCGGCCGCTGCTGCGGCCGGACGTCGCCGACCGGCTCACCGAAGCCGGCGACGCGCTCGCCGCCGGGCTGGGCGAGGCCCCGGCCGGTCGGCTCACCGGCGGGCTGCCCGGCCCGTTGCGCGAGGCGTGCACGCTGCTCGACGCGGCCACCCGGGCCGCCCTCGACGCGATCGGCGACGTCAAGGCCGACGACCCGGACCCGGTCCGCAAGCAGCAGGCAAAGGCGGCACTCGACGAGCTGTCGGCCACCGCGCAACGGCTGCTGGAGGAGGCCGACCACGACGTGGCCTGGGTGGAGAAACCGGACAACGGCAGCCGCCGGGCGCTTGTGGTCGCGCCGCTGTCGGTCGCCGGCACCCTCTCCACCCACCTGTACGACGAGCGCACCGTGGTCGCCACCTCGGCGACGTTGGCGCTGGGCGGTCGGTTCGACACGGTCGCCAGGGCGCTCGGCCTGGACGCGCCACCGCCCGCCCCGCCGTCCCCGGCCGCCGCCGCACTGGCCACCGCCGCCGCGGGCCGGTCGACCGCCGCCGTCCCGGGTGGTTCGCCCACGGGTGCCCCGCCCGCCGAGCCGGGTGCCGGGGGTCGGCCCACCGCAGGCGTCGCCGGCCACGGCGGGGTGGCGACCACACCGGGCAGCCGGCCCGCCACCGGCGTCGTACCGGCCACCTCGGGGCCGGGCTGGTCGTCGCTGGACGTCGGCTCACCGTTCGACTACGCCAGGCAGGGCATCCTGTACGTCGCCGCGCACCTGCCCCGGCCCAGCGTCTCCGGGTTGCCCGAGGCGGCCGGCGAGGAGTTGCTGCGGCTGGTCGGCGCGCTCGGTGGTCGTACCCTCGGGTTGTTCTCCTCGCGACGGGCCGCGCAGCAGGCGGCGGAGCTGCTCCGGGCGCGCACCGACCTGCCGGTGCTGCTCCAGGGCGAGGAGGCGTTGCCGCTGCTGGTGCGCCGGTTCCGGGAGGAGCGGTCGAGCTGCCTGTTCGGGGTGATGTCGCTCTGGCAGGGGGTGGACGTGCCGGGCGACTCGTGCCAGCTGGTGGTGATCGACAGGTTGCCCTTCCCCCGCCCCGACGAGCCGCTGGCGGCGGCCCGCGCGGCGGCGGTGGACGCGGGTGGCGGCTCCGGCTTCTCGGCGGTCAGCGTGCCGATCGCCGCAGTCCGGCTGGCCCAGGGGGTGGGCCGGCTGATCCGGGCCACCGGCGACCGGGGGGTGGTGGCGGTCCTCGACTCGCGGCTGGAGACGGCGCGCGGCTACGGCCCGTTCCTGCGCCGCTCGCTGCCCCCGTTCTGGTACACCACCCGGCCCGAGGTGGCCCAGGGTGCGCTGGAGCGCCTCGCCAAGCTCTGACCACGCGCAAGCCGCCCGCTCCCGCGAGCGGAACGGGCGGCTTGCGGCGTTCGGTGGCCGGTCCGGTCAGGGGGCCCGGGAGGCGACCACCACGGCGTCCGGCGGGGTGTCCGGCACGCTGCGGGCGGCGAGCCGGCGTACGGCGGTGTTGAGCACCGCGATCAACGGCACCGCGACCAGCGCCCCGGTGATGCCGGCGAGCACCACCCCGGCGGCGATCCCGATGATCACCGCGAGCGGGTGGATGGCCACCGCCCGACCCATGATCAACGGCTGCAGCAGGTGCCCCTCGACCTGCTGCACACCGATCACCACGCCCAGGATGATCAGGGCGGTCACCGGTCCGCTGTCGACAAGCGCCACCAGCACCGCCACCACCCCGGACAGGAACGCGCCGACGATCGGGATGAACGCGCCGAGGAAGACCAACGCGGCCAGCGGGAAGGCGAACGGGACGTCGAAGACGACCAGGAAGATGCCGATGCCCACCGCGTCGATGAACGCCACCAGCACGGTGGCCCGCACGTAGGCGCCGAGCGTCGCCCAGGACGCCCGGCCGGCGTCGTCGACCTTCCACCGGGCGGCGACCGGCAGCAGGCGGACCAGGAACCGCCAGATCCGGTTGCCGTCACGCAGGAAGAAGAAGGTGGCGAAGAGCACCAGGATCGCGCCGGTGAGCAGCTCGGCCAGGGTGGTGGCGGTGGCGAGCGCCCCGCTCGTGAACTTCTCGGTGTTGCCGTTGATCCAGCCCTGCGCCTCTTCGATGTAGCGGTTGAGCTGGCTGTCGGACAGGTGCAACGGCCCGGTCTTGAGCCAGTCCTGGATCTGCCGTACGCCCTGCGACGACTTCTCGCTGAGCTCCGGCACCCCCTGGATGAACTCGTTGACCACCAGGGTCAGCGTGCCGAACACCGCGACCAGGCCGCCGACCATCACCACGGCGGTGGCCAGCGAGCGGGGGAACCGGACGCGCAGCAGCCAGCCCACCGCCGGGGCGAGCAGCGCGGAGAGCAGCAGCGCCACCGCCAGCGGGATGATCACGATGCTGATCGTCCCGACGATCTTCAACAGCGCCCAGGTGACGACGCCGATCACGATCAACCGCCACGACCAGGCGGCGGCGATCCGCAGGGCGTGCGGCACGTCGGCGTCATCGCGGCTGGAGGTGGAGTGGTGCAGGGCCGCCGGAGGCTCGGTGCCGACCACCGTCGCCGACGGGGCCGCCTCCGGGCCGGGCGACGCGGGGGTGGCCACTCCGACTCCCTCAGGCGCGTCAGCCGGATCGGCACGCCCCGCGCGGACCGACTCCCGTCCGGACTCGTACGCGCGGCGGAGCCGCCCGCGTACCCGCTCGAAGCGGCTCAAGCGCACCTCCTGGAGAAACGACACCGGGCCGCCCACGACGACGGCCCGGACAGGGTACGTCCGTGCGCCCGCCACCGTAGGACAGTTCCGCCACTCATTGCCCCGCACCACGGCGGCTCAACCTGCCCGGGCCGCATCGGCTCCACCACCGGATGGACGCCACCGGAGCACACGGTAGCGTCTTGGCGTGACCGTCGACCCGAACCTCGACACCGGCCTGCCGATCCGCCTGCTGCACGACCGGGTGTTGGTGAAGGTGGACGGCAGCGAGGGCGAACGCCGCTCCACCGCAGGCATCGTCATCCCGGCCACCGCCGCCGTCGGCAAGAGACTGGCCTGGGCCACCGCCGTGGGAGTCGGCCCGCACGTGCGCGCCGTCGTGGCCGGCGACCGGGTGCTCTTCGACCCCGACGACCGCTCCGAGGTCGAACTGCACGGCCGGGGGTACGTGCTGCTGCGCGAGCGGGACGTGCACGCCGTCGCCGCCGAGCGGGTGGAGACCGAGTCCACCGGCAGCACCGGCCTCTACCTGTAGGCGTACCCGCCGACCCACCCCGCCTCCCGGTTTGTCCGGCCTCCCGGTTTGTCCCGCTTCCCGGCGGGAAGCCACGCACGTCCAGGTGCCCTGGGGAGGGACGATGCCGATTCTCGTGAAGAAGGTGCTGCTCTGGGGCAGCGTCGCCTTCCTGATCTACTTCATGGCGTTCCGCCCGGACGGGGCGGCGCAGTTGTTCAAGGGGATCGGGGCGGCCCTGATGGCGATGGCCCAGGGCCTCGGCGACTTCCTCACCACCCTGATGACCTGACCGGTCCCGGCCGGGCACGACCCGACCGCCAGCGCGGGACGCGGCTGCGCCCCACCCGATGGGTCAGATGTTCAGCAGGCCGCCGTTGCGCAGGGCGTCGTCCTTGATCGCGATGAGGTTCGCCGAGACGTACGGGATGTTGTGCGCCTGGTGCCACTCGCTGGGGAAGTACGTGACCAACCGTGACGCCTGGAACCGGCACCGGATCTCCGGCACGAAACGAGAGTAGTTGGCGTCGGTGAAATACCAGAACGAGTTCTCGTTGTAGAACGCGACATGCGTGGGGTCCTGGTAGGCGCCTCGACCGTCGGTGCTGGGGGTCAGCGACAACAACATCCCGTTCGGAGCGAGCAGTCGGTACAACTCGTTGAAAAGCGCGATCTTGTCCGGAATGTGTTCCAGGAAGTCCACGGCCCGAATGACCCCGACACTGCCGTCCGGCAGATCGACCCCCTTCGTCACGTCGCAGACCAGGTCGACGCCCGGCCCGTCGTGGTAGTCCAGACCGAGATAGCCCTCCGGCTTGTTGTGGGCGGCACCCAGGTCGAGCGCCACAAGTCCCTGCCGCCGCGACCAGGCCAACGCGTTGTGTTGGATGTTCCGGTCGTAGATCTCCACCGTACGCTGCTGGATGCGGGCATTGAGCTCCGGAATACGCTGCGTGTTCTTGGCGTGCATGCGCTGCAGGTACAGGCATTTCTGAATGTGGTGGAACTCGCTCACCTGGTAGATCCGCGCCATGAGATCGGCGTCGTCCGCGACGTCGAGCGACTCGTCGTATCCGCCGACCTTCTCGTAGATGTCCCGGCGGAAGGCCCGCACGTGGTTCGGCGCGTACCAGATGTAGCTCACGTTGTGCGGCGTCGGCGGCAAGGCCCGGCAGACCAGCACCTCGCGGCCGTCCACCTTCTCGTCGTAGTGCCGCCAGCCGAACGAACTCGCGAAACGGTCCTCACAGCGACCACCGTCCTCCTGGATCTGGGCGGTGTCGCTGTAGACGAACCCCACCTCCGGGTGGGAGTCGAAGGCGTCGACGATCTCCTGCAGGCAGTCGCTGCTGAGCAGATCGTCGTCGTCGAGCTCGACCAGGATGTCCCCGGCGGCCTCGGCGCAGGCGTGCCCCTTCACCGCACCCACACCATTGAGGTCGTCCTGGACGATGAGCCGGATGCGATCGTCGTGAGTCTCGGGCCGCCACCGGGACCCCTGGTTGAGAATGACCACCCACTCCCAGTCGGTGAAGGTCTGCGCCACCAGCGAGCGGAAGCACTCGTCGATGAAACGGGTGCGGTTGCTTCCGGTGAAGACCGTTACGCGCGGTGTGTGCATCGGGTCGGTCACCTGCCCGTCGGGGCGGGCCGGTACTTCGCCGGAACGGAAGAGGTGAGCCCCTTGTCCAGCCGGATGGCCGCCTTGAAGGCGTCCCGCGCTGCCTCCTCGTCACCGGACTTGGACAGCAGCATGCCCAGTCGGAGGTAGGCGGTCGACGACTTGTTGTCGATCGACACGACCTTGCGGTAGATCTCCATCGACGTCGTCGGCTCCCTGCCTTCCAGGGCGATGGCCTTGTTGTAGAGGGCCGGCTTGTAGTCGCCGTCGGCCGCCAACGCCTTGTCGTAGTTGCTGATCGCCTCGTCGGCCTGGTTGCGCGACTGGGCGATGAAGCCCAGGTTGAACCAGGCGAACTTGTTGTCGGCCTCGTCGGCCAGCACCTTCTCGAAGCTGGCCTTCGCCGCGTCGTAGTCACCGGCCTGGCCCTGCTCGACACCGAGTTTCAGGAGATCCGCCGGTGTGGATCCGGTGTGGGAACCGCCGTTCGTGCTGTCGCTGCTGCCGGAACTGCTGGCCTGCGGCTTGTCGGCGGGTTTAGCACTGCATGCCGGGACTCCGACAAGCAGGACCGCACCACAGGCAAGTGAACCGAGTATCTGACGCGTGCTCATTTCTCCTCCTTGACGGTACTGGGGCGGTTCGGCCGGCTGGTACGGCCACTGTTTTTCGCCGTTGCCCGATCCGACCTGTCGGCCGCAGGGGCAAACGCCAACGGCGTGGCGGGCGAGATGCAGGACACCCAGATGTCGGCACCCCCGCCGGTAAAGGTGAACTGGTAGCCGCTGATCGAGAGCGGCTGGATCAGCACCGGATTCACGCCCGCACCCGAGAGCTGGTATCCGGTTCCGACAGCGATGTCCCCGGGCACGCACCCGAAATCAACGGGGGTATCCGCGATGACGGTCAACGGGCCCTGAATGTAGGCCGCCTGGATTCCATTGCCCGCCGTTCCCTGGGCGCCCTGCACGCCCGCGCCGCCCTGCGCGCCCTGAGTGCCCTGTGGGCCCTGTGGGCCCTGTGGGCCCTGTGGGCCCACGTCGCCCTGGGCACCCTGGACGCCCTGGGCACCCTGGATGCCCTGTGGACCGATGTCGCCCTGCGCGCCCTGAGTGCCCTGAGTGCCCTGAGTGCCCTGAGTGCCCTGCGCGCCGACGTCGCCCTGCGCACCCTGGAAACCCTGCGCACCCTGAACCCCTGCCGCACCCTGCGCCCCCTGCGCCCCCTGTGTGCCCTGTGTGCCCTGTGTGCCCTGCGCACCCGCGTCGCCCTGCGCACCCTGGAAACCCTGCGCACCCTGAGCACCCGTGTCACCGGCTACACCTTGCGCCCCCTGCGCACCCGCGTCACCCTGAGCACCCTGAACGCCTGCCAGACCCTGCGCACCTTGCGCGCCCTGAGCACCCGCGTCGCCCTGGGCACCTTGAGCACCCTGCGCTCCCTGAGCACCTGTCTCACCCGGGACACCTTGCACGCCCTGAGGCCCCTGAACGCCCTGAGCACCGGTCTCACCCTGCGCACCCTGGAAGCCCTGTGCGCCCTGCGCACCGGTCGCACCCTGCGTGCCTTGAGCGCCCTGCGTGCCTTGAGCGCCCTGCGCGCCTACGTCACCCTGCGCACCTTGTGCACCCTGAGGACCCTGGACACCCGACGCACCGGTAGCACCCTGCGCACCCTGGAAACCCTGCGCGCCCTGCGCACCGGTCCCACCCTGAGATCCCTGAGCACCGGTGGCACCCTGCGCACCTTGAGCACCCTGCGCACCAGTGTCACCCTGAGATCCCTGAGATCCCTGAGATCCCTGAGATCCCTGAGATCCCTGAGATCCCTGAGCACCGGTGGCACCCTGCGCACCTTGAGCACCCTGCGCACCAATGTCACCCTGCGCACCCTGGAAACCCTGCGCGCCCTGCGCACCGGTCCCACCCTGAGATCCCTGAGCACCGGTGGCACCCTGCGCACCTTGCACACCCTGAGCACCCTGCGCACCAATGTCACCCTGCGCACCCTGGAAACCCTGCGCGCCCTGGGCGCCAGTACCACCCTGAGGCCCCTGAGCACCGGTGGCACCCTGAGACCCCTGGGCACCGGTGGCACCCTGCGCACCAGTGTCCCCCTGCGCGCCCTGCAAACCCTGCGCGCCCGTCTGGCCCTGCGACCCCTGAACACCCTGCGTGCCCTGAACACCCTGCGTGCCCTGAACACCCTGCGCGCCGGTCGCACCTTGGGCTCCCTGAGGGCCCTGAACGCCCTGGGCACCCTGCGCCCCGGTCGTACCCTGAGCGCCCTGAGCGCCAGTCACGCCTTGGGCGCCCTGGGCACCCGTATCGCCCTGCGCGCCTTGGGCACCCTGGGGGCCCTGGGGGCCCTTCTTCTTGGGGCCATGCGGGTAGTGGTCCTTGCCACCGTCGTGCCCGCCCCACGGGCCCTGCCAGCCCTGGGGGCCGCAGTCCGATGGCTCGTCCGGGTAGCTGTCCCACGAATCGTCAGGTCCGCCACCGTCCTGGCGGACCGTCGACCAGGACGCCGGCCACCCGCCGTACTGGTCCAGCGGACCGGACGCGCCGGTGCGCACGCTCTGCGCAGACGGCGCGGTTTCCAGGGGTTGCGCTGCGACTGCGGGCCCACCCGTCATCCCGACCACCATTAGGGCAGAACTCAGCCCTGAAGCGGCGCGGCCACGCTTCAGTCCTCGCCGCAGTCGTCGGCCGTTACTCATGAACCCCTCCAGAGAGCCACCCAGATACCCAGAGCTGCCCGTTTGCGACCTAGAGCCGTTTACGGGCGACTTGTAGCGTATTTGACCGGTTCGTCCAGTGAAGGGGTTTTCTGCTACAGCGAGGAGGTATTCAGGAGAGGCGGAATCTCTTCATGTATCCCGACACGCGCCCCGCGCCCATACCTGGTGGGGCAGGCGGCGGGCGCACGCCGACGAGAGCCGCCCGCCTTCGGGCTCGGGGCGGGTCGGTCTCGGTAGGAGTTCGGCGGTCAGTACCGGCCGGGCGGCCACGGGGCGGCCGGCCGGGGGCCGTACCAGCCGGGTGGGCCGTAGCCGGCCGGGTGGGCCGGGGGCGGTGGCGTGGCGAGCACCACCGGAATCGGCACCACCGGGGAGTCCGGGGCGTCGACGACGCGCTGTGTCCCGTCCGGGAACCGCAGGTGGTAACGCTGTCCGTCCCAGACGCCCACCGGGGTCTGCGGGTCCCGGCCGACGAAGAACGACCGGTAGGCCGCGATCGTCTCCAGCAGTTGCCGCTCCTCCCGCAGGGTGCGCTCCCGCTCCGCCGGCTTGCGGTCCAGGCCGCGCCGCATCCCGTCACGCAGCAACGCCAGCCGGGTGGCGGCGAACTGGTAACCGCGCATCGCGCGCAGCCCGGCATCCCCACCGACCCGACGTGCCCAGGTCCGGGCGGCGTGCCGGCGGCCCAGGCTGCCCAGGGCGGCCACCTCGGGCGGGCTCAGCCAGCCGGCCCGGACGTAGTCCGGCAGGGTCCGCTCGGTGAGCCGCCCCTCCCAGGCGCGCAGCCAGACCGCGAAGCCGACCATGCCGAAGAAGATCGGCACCATCACCGCGACCATGCCGTAGAAGAAGATCACCGCCTGGCCGGTGGCCTGGACCAGCGTCGGGATCAGGTTCCAGGTGCCGTGCAGCATCATCGCCAGCAGCAGGCCGGCGACCGGGGCGAGCACCCGTACCCGCCGGTCGGCGGTGCGGGCGGCGATGCCCAGCCCCACCCCGGTCATCGAGGTGAACAGCGGGTGGGCGAAGCCGAAGAAGAGGATCCGCGAGATGAAGATGACTATGACATTGCGGACGCCGGTCGCCGGCCCCCACTGGTCGACGCCGGAGGCGTACCCGAGGCCGCCCAGGTAGAGGATGTTCTCCACCATGGCGAACCCGACCGCGGAGAGCCCGCAGTAGACCAGGCCGTCGGTGATCCCCGACCACTCGCGGCGACGGAAGATCAGCAGCAGGATCGGGCCGAGCGCCTTGGTCAGCTCCTCGATGAACGGGGCCACCAGCACCCCGGTCAGCGACGACGACACCCCCCAGTCCTTGAACAGGGCGGCGAAGCTGTTGTTGACGGTCAGCGACGCGGCGGTCGAGACGAACGCCCCCCAGGCGAAGCAGAAGATCAGGTATTTCAGCGGTTCGGGCTCGTACCGGTCGAGCCAGAGGAAACAGGCCACCAGCACCGGCACCGGCAGGATCGCCGCGGTCACCCCGACCAGCAGCGCGTCCAGGCCCAGGTTGTCGCCGAGCGTGTAGAGCATGTAGACCGCGCAGGCCGCGATCAGCAGCACCACCCCGGCCAGCGCCAGGACCCGCCGCCAGCCGAGGCGGCGCAGCGGCATCCGGGGCGCGGCGGCCTCCGGCGACGGTACGGGGGCCTCCGGCGACGGTACGGGGGGCGCGGGCGACGGCGGTGGCCCGCCGGGCGGGGTGTCGGCCATGTGGATCAGCGTAGTCATCCCCGGCCCACCGGGCCGGGCGCTCCGGAGTCGTTGTGCTGCCGGGTAGGTCACGAGCGCCAGCATCAAGCCCCGGCTTGCCGGCCGGCAACCCTCGTCGAGGTTGCCGACACCGACCGGGACGCCCTGCACGCCTCCCTGGGCTGACAGGTGTCGGCAGGTCAGCCGAGCGGTGGCGCGGTCGGGGGTTTCGGGGTGGAGTTCTGCCCGGCCGATCCCCCGGCCGGTACGCCCTCTTCGCCGAACGACTGCCGGACCAGCCGGTTGGCCTCCTCCTGGGCGATGCCGGAGGCGACCATCAGGTCACTGGCGGTGGTACGCACCTGGGCGATCACCACGCTGCCGGAGAACCCGACCCCCTGGTCGTACGCCCGGCCCGCCTCGCTCACCGCGCGCAGTGACCGCTCCCGGGCCTTCTCCGGCTCCTCCCCGACGGCGAACTCGTGCCGCAGCAGACGGACCGCCTCGGCCAGGTGGGCCACCGCGTCCGGCATCGGCTCCGGCACCGCCTCCTCGTCCTCGATCATGGTGACCGACCGGCGGATCAGGGTGCCGCTGTTGCGCATCGCCCGGTCGATCGGCTCGGCCGCCTCGGCGTAGTGGGTCAGTTCGCTGCGCCGGTGCCACCGGGCCGGGGAGAGCGTGCTGGTCTCCTTCGCCCCCTCGATCGCCTCGGTGAAGGTGGCCAGCTCCTCCTTGTTCTCCCGGAGCCGGTCCAGCGCCCGCTGGGCGGCGCCCCGGTCCCGGTCGCGCAGCGCCTGGGCGCAGACGTCGAGCTGGCCGGCGAGCAGGTCCAGCGCCGGCCGGGCCGCCCGGTTGATCACGCGGAGCGGGTTGAGCGGCAGGAGGATCGCGGTGACCAGCAGGGCGATGCCACCCCCGACGAACGCGTCGACGAACCGGGGCAGCTCCAGGTCCGCCGTGGACGGGCTCAGGGTGACGATCAGCACGGCGGTGGCGGCCGCCTGGATCACCACCGCCACGCTCGCCCCGAAGAAGGTGGTGAGCAGGATGGCCGCGGTCACCACCAGCCCGAGCTGCCATCCGCCGGTGCCGAGGAAGTAGATCAGGACGTCGCCGAGGAACACCCCGACCGCCACCCCGACGATCAGCTCCACGGTCCGGCGGAGCCGCTGGCCGACCGAGGCGGCCAGGGTGCCCACCGCCGAGATCGGCGCGAAGACCGGCTGCGGGTTGCCCAGCAGGTGGTGCGACACGATCCAGGCCAGCGCGGCGGCCAGCCCCGCCTGCACCGCCAGGCCCATCGCCATCCGCACCTGGTGCAGGCGGTCGTGCAGGGTCGCCCGGCTCCGGTGGCGCAGGTAGGCCATCGCCTCGGCGATCCGCGCGGAGTCGACGTCGTTCCCGCCGCCGCCGAGCCCGGCGCGACGCATCAGCGACGGTCGTCGGTCCCGGGCCACGGCCATGGCGGGGACTACCCGCGCCGTGCCGGTTCATCCCGTCCGGGTACGGCAGAATCGTCCGGATGACCGAGCTGATCGACCGCTGGCTGGTGTCGGCACGGGCCGCCGGGGCCGACGACGGCCCGGCGGCGACCGCCGTCGGGGCCGAGTTGCTGGCCCGCTGGCGCGAACCGCACCGGCACTACCACACCGAACACCACCTGCGGACGGTGCTGGAGCTGGTCGACCGGCACGCCGACCTCGCCGACCGGCCGGAGCTGGTGGCGCTCGCCGCCTGGACGCACGACGCCGTCTACGATCCGCGCGCCACCGGGAACACCAACGAGCGGGCCAGCGCGGCACTGGCCGGCAGCCTGCTCACCGGCCTCGGGATGCCGGCCGCCCCGGTCGCCGAGGTCCGTCGGCTGGTGCTGCTCACCGCCGGGCACGCCGTCGCCCCCGGCGACCGCGACGGCGCCCTGCTCTGCGACGCCGACCTGGCCATCCTGGCCACACCCCCCGAGGTGTACGACGGGTACGCCGCAGCGATCCGTGCCGAGTACGCGCACGTGCCCGAGGCGGACTTCCGTACCGGCCGGGCCAGGGTCCTCGACGGCCTGCTGGCCCTGCCCGCCCTGTTCCGGCTGCCCTCGCTGGCCGACCGGTGGGAGTCACCCGCCCGCGCCAACCTCCGCCGCGAGCTGGCCACCCTGCGCTGATCCGCCGCCGCCAGCCCCGGTGCGGCGTTCGGGGCCGACGAGCGGTTCGGGGCCCACGAGCGGTTCGGGGCGGGCGAGGTGTTTGGGGCGGCGCAGGCCGGCGGTGTGCAGCAGACGGACGATCTCCCGGCTGGTCACCACCCGGGCGCCGAGCCAGACCGCCGGGGCGAACCGGTCGGCGGGGATGTCGTAGTGGTCCCGGTCGAAGCCCCGCCGGGGCACCCCGAGCAGCTCGGCGAAGGCGTGCAGTTCGGCCGGGGAAACGTCGCTGATCAGGTGCGACCAGAGCCGACCGCGCCACGGCCAGGCGGGGCGGTCCAGGTAGAGCATGGCGGCCAATCTAGCCGCCGGCTAGCCTCGGCCGCATGGCTGGTTCCCCCCTCCTCGACGACCTGCGGGCGACCCTCGGCGACGGGGCCGTGCTCACCGACCCGGATCTGCTCCGGCTGCACCGACGCGACGAGGCGGACCTCTGCGCCGCCGGTACGCCGCTGGTGGTCGTCCGCCCCCGGGACACGTCGGAGGTGGTCGCGGTGGTCCGGGCGGCGGCCCGGTACGGCGTACCCGTGGTGCCGCAGGGGGCGCGGACCGGGCTGGCCGGCGCGGCGAACGCGGTGGACGGCGCGGTGGTGTTGAGCACGGTCGCGATGACCGAGATCCGGGAGATCGACCCGGTGGCCCGGATCGCCGTGGTGCAGCCGGGTGTGGTGAACGCCACGCTGGCCGGGGCGGTCCGGGCCCAGGGGCTCTACTACCCGCCGGACCCGGGTTCCTGGGAGTCCTCCACCATCGGCGGCAACGTCTCCACCAACGCGGGCGGCATGTGCTGCGTCAAGTACGGGGTGACCACCGAGTACGTCCTCGGGCTGGAGGTGGTGCTCGCCTCCGGCGAGGTGCTGCGCACCGGCCGGCGTACCGCCAAGGGGGTGGCCGGGTACGACCTGACCCGGCTCTTCGTCGGCGCGGAGGGCACCCTCGGCGTGATCACCGAGGTGACCGTGTCGTTGCGGCCGGTTCCCGAGGAGTCGCTGACCATGGTGGCGGTCTTCGCCTCGACCGCCGAGGCCGGGACGGCGGTGGCCGGCATCGCCGCGCAGGGGCTCACCCCGAGCCTGCTGGAACTGCTCGACCGGACGCATCTGCGGGCGATCGAGGCGTACCGGCCGATGGGGTTGCGGACCGACGCCCAGGCGCTGCTGCTCGCCGCCGCCGACACCGGTCCCCGGGCGGCGGACGACCTGGCCCGGATCGCCGAGGTCTGCACGGCGGCCGGCGCCGAGGAGGTGTACGCGGCGACCGACGCGGTGGAGGCGGCGGCGCTGCTCCAGGCCCGTCGGCTGGCCCACCCGGCAATGGAGAAGTTCGCCGCCGACACCTACCCGGACGGCAACGGCGGCCTGATCATCGACGACGTGGCGGTGCCCCGGGGGGCGCTCGCCACGCTGCTGGACGGGGTGGCCCGGATCGCCTCCGAGTGCGAGGTGCCGATCGGGGTGGTCGGCCACGCCGGGGACGGCAACCTGCACCCGAACATCGTGGTGGACCGGGCCGACCCGGCCAGTCTGGCGCGGGGCCGACGGGCCTTCGACGAGATCATCCGGCTCGGCCTGGAGCTGGGCGGCACGTGCACCGGAGAGCACGGCGTCGGGCTGCTCAAGCGGGACTGGCTGGCCCGGGAGGTCGGCCCGGTCGGCATGCGGGTGCACCAGGCGATCAAGGCCGCGCTCGACCCGGCCGGGCTGCTCAACCCGGGCAAGGTGCTCTGAACCGACCCGCCGGGCGGCGCGGCGGGGTCGGCTCAGCGGGTGGGTTCGGCGGGGGTGGCCTGGGTGAGCAGGAGCAGGATCTCGCCGGCCACCGCCGGTCGTTCCTCACCCGGGCAGTCCTGCGAGGTGATCAACCCGGCCGTGGTGAGCAGGCTGGACGTCAGCGCGTCGATGCAACTCGCCCGGTACTGGCGCGCCTGGTCGGTCTCCTGGGCAAGCCGTGGGTCGGCGAGCAGCCTGTGCAGGCGTTGCACCTGCTCGGGGTCCAGGGAACCGGTCGAGGTGACCCCGTCCCCGGCACAGTCGTCGCACTCCCACCGGCCGTCCGGTTCGACGGTCAGCGACCGCAGTGGACCGTCCTCGCCGAGCTTCTGCACCAGGCTGACCCGGTTGGCGGTCGCCCCCGGGGATGTCGTTCCGCTCCCGCCCTCCGCTGTGGATCCGCCGTCCCGGTCGAAGATCGCGCAGCCGGCCAGGGCGACCGTCAGGACGGCAACGGCGGGGACGACGAGCGCGCGCGACCACTGAGGGGGAACCACGCGCCGGAACCTATCCCACCCGGGTGTCGTCCGGAACCGGCCGACCGGGCCGGCACCGGCAGGGGGAACGGCCCGGGAGCGGTCAGCGGGAGGAGGTCGGGAGTTCGGCGTGGCCGCCCTCGGCACCGTCGACACCCCGGTCGGCGGCGAAACCCCGGACGTCGGGCGCACCCAGCCGGGCCGCGTCGGCGGTCGCGTCGTCCGGCATGAGCTGGGATTCCCGCTCCGCCTCGACCCGCGCCCGGTAGTGCGCGACCTCCCGTTCCCGGATGGCCCCGTCCCAGCCGAGCACCGCGCCCATCAGCTCCGCCGTGTGCCCGGCCGAGTCGAGGCCCCGGTGGGTCGTCTCGAAGGAGATCCGGGTACGCCGGGTCAGCACGTCCTCCAGGTGCAGCGCCCCCTCGGCCCGGGTGGCGTAGGTCACCTCGGCGGCCAGGTACTCGGGTGCACCGGCCAGCGGTGAGGCGAGCAGTGGGTCGGCGGCGATCAGCGCCAGCAGTTCCAGGGTGAGCGTGCCGTACCGCTCCAGCAGGTGCTCGACCACGCCGACCGGCATCCCGTGCCGGCGGGCCAGGTCGGCCCGGTCCCGCCACATCGAGGCGTACCCGTCGGCGCCGAGCAGTGGCAGGTCGGCGGTACGCGAGGGTCGTACGCCACCGAGCCGGTGGGCGGCCCGGTCGACCACGTCGGCGGCCATCACCCGGTAGGTCGTGTACTTGCCGCCGGCCACCAGCAGCAGCCCGAGCATCGGTTCGAAGACCGCGTGTTCCCGGGAGAGCTTGGAGGTGGAGTCGGCCTCGCCGGCCAGCAGCGGGCGCAGCCCGGCGTAGACGCCCTCGATGTCCGCACCGGACAACGGCCGGTCCAGCACCGTGTTCACCTGGTCGAGCAGGTACCTGATGTCGCGGGCGGAGGCGGCCGGGTGGGACCGGTCGAGCCGCCAGTCGGTGTCGGTGGTCCCGATGATCCAGTGCCCGCCCCACGGGATGACGAAGAGCACGCTTGTCGCGGTACGCACGATCAGCCCGGTCTCCCCGGTGATCGCCGAGCGGGGCACCACCAGGTGCACCCCCTTGGACGCCCGGACCCGGATGCCGGGACGCAGCCCGACGTCGTTGAGCATCCGGGACATGTCGTCGCTCCACACGCCGGTGGCGCCGATGACGGTACGGGCGCGTACCTCGAACTCGGCGTCCGGGGAGTCGGCGGGTGCCTCCAGGTCGCGGACCCGGACCCCGGTGACCTCCCGGGCCTGCCGCACCAACCCGACGGCGCGGGCACTGCTCACCACGGTGGCACCCAGGCTGGCGGCGGTGCGGGCCAACGTCACCACCAGCCGGGCGTCGTCGACCTGGCCGTCGTAGTAACGGATGGCCCCGGCCAGCGCGTCGGCGCGCAGACTGGGGAAGACCCGGCGGGCGCCCTCGCGGCTCAGGTGCCGGTGCAGCGGCATCCCCCGGCCGGTGCCGAAGAGCCCGGCGAAGGCGTCGTAGGCGGCCACCCCGGCGCCGTAGTACGAGCGGCGGAACAGCCGGGCCGGCAGGTCGCGCAGCCCCTTGCCGGCGGGGAGCGGGATCAGGAACGGGACCGGCCGGACCAGGTGCGGGGCGAGCCGGGTGGCGAGCAGGCCCCGCTCGGTCAGCGCTTCGTGGACCAGGTGGAACTCCAACTGCTCCAGGTAACGCAGACCGCCGTGGATCAGTTTGCTGGACCGGCTGGAAGTCCCGGCCGCGAAGTCGCGGGCCTCGACCAGGGCGACCTTGAGCCCCCGGGAGGCGGCGTCCAGCGCGGCACCCGCGCCGGTCGCCCCACCCCCGATGACCAGCACGTCGAACCGTTCGGCCCGGAGCCGACGCAGGTCCGCGACGCGGCGCTCGGGAGAGAGTTGACCAGCGGCGGCTCGGGTCACATTGGGGTCACGCACCCGTCCACCGTAACCCGCCCGACCCCACCCGCAGCAGGCCCGGAGCCGGAGCCCACCGAGATCCGCACCGACCCCCTGACAACACTGAGTAACGGATATCCGAAGTCAACCCGGTTACCCTCCGCAGTCGAACCCCTGGCCACCTCCACCCCCACCGCACCCCCTCACCCCAGGAAACCAACACTCTGAACAGCACGATCTCCACCCCCGGCCCACCCTCAGCATTCCGCCCTCACATCCTTTGCTCTGCTGCTCGCTACGCACCACGCACTTTCGGTAACTGTCGCGTTGATGGCAGCAGAGCAAAGGACTCGAAGGGATAGGGTCGCGCCTCCTCTCGATATGACTATCCGTAACCGTCAGGGTGAAGCAGGCGGGGCGGGAAGCAGGCGGGGCGGGAGATGCGACGAGGGGGTTCAGCGGCCACACGGCCACCACCGGCGCCGCCGAACGAGCGGATCGGCGACGCCCGGCTGGCGAGCGGGAGGGAGGGAATCGGCGACGCCAGGCTGGTGGGAGGAAGCGGATCGCGCAGGTCAGCGTTTCCGGATCGGTATTAGGCGGTTTCCGGGGTGGGTGGTGGCGGCGAGGCGATCCATCGGACCGGCACCTCCGTCGGGCAGCGGGGTGCGTCGTACTGTTTCCGGATGCTGGCCGACGCACCTCCTCCGCCGGGCTACCGCCCCCCGCCGCACGCCGGCCGTCCGTCCAGCCCGTGGCCGGTGGTGGCCGCCTCGCTGGTCGGCGGCTGGACGGTGGCGCTCACCGCGCTGCTCCAGGTGGTCGGCTGGTCGGTCGAGCAGTTGCAGGTGGCCGCGGGATGGGACCGGTGGGGGTGGCTCTGGCCGGCGCTCAGCCTGGCCACCGCCCTACTGGTCGGCCTGCCGGCGCTGTTGCTGGCCCTGCTCCCCCGCTCGGCCCGGGTGCGGACCGCCGGGCGTGGGTGGCTCGGTGCCGCACTCGCCCTGATGGTCCTCGGATCCCTGCGGGCACTTCCGCAGGTGCACCACGAGCTGTACCTGGCTGCACTTGCCGCAACTGCGACGCTGCTCGCGCTGCTGACCACCCGCCTGTCCGGTCCGGGCACCCCACCCCACACGGACCCCACCCAGCAGACCACCCCGATCCCACAGGACGGTCGTGGCCGGCGCGGAGTGGCGGACGGTGTTGGTCGGCCCCGGGCGGTCACCCTGCTGACGATCACCGCCGGACTGGCCCTGCTGCTGCCCTGGGTCTGGCTCGGCGCACTCGGTGGCCTGCTGGAGACGGTGCTCGCCGCGCTAGCCGCGACGGCGGTCGGCCTGCTGGCCGGGGCGCTGCTGGACGACCGGTTCTGGTCCCCCTTCACCGGTCACGGGCCACCCCGGTCCGCCCGTACCGTGCTGGCCGGCGGTCTGGTCGCCGGGGTGGTCCTGCTGCTGCTCGTGGCCGGCACCGGCCAGTCCGGCGCCCAACTTCCCACCCTGTTGTTCGTCCCGCCTGTCGGTTTCGTGCTGGGCGCGTGCCAGGTGGCGGCCCGGCGGGCCGGCGCACCCGCCGGGGTCGCGCCGGTCCGCTGGCTGGTCGGCCTGGCGGTGTTCGGCCCGCTGGCCCTCACCGACCCGGAGGAGATCTCGATCCTGCTGTCCACCACCCGCGACGTGCCGTACTGGGTCGCGGTCGGGACCGGCGTCGGGCTCGCCGTCGCGGTCTTCCTGGCCATCGGGTACGGGGTGCTGCTCGCCCGGCCGCGCGGGCGCGCCCCCAGCCGGCTGGTCGCCGCGTCGAGCGCGGCCGTCCTGCTGCTCACCGTCGGCGTGGTCGAGGTGACCGCCGGCCGACCCGGCCTCTACGGCGAGCGGCTGCTGGTGGTGCTCCACGAGCAGGCCGACCTGTCCGGCCTTCCTGCGGGTACGCCGGGCCGCGCCGGCCGGGACGCACGGACCGCCGAGGTCTACCGCCGGCTGGTCTCCACCGCCGAGCGTACCCAGGGCGCGTTGCGCCGGGACCTGGCCCGACTGCACCTCGACCCGACGCCGTACTACCTGGTCAACGCGATCGAGACCGACGGCGGCCCGGCGGTACGGGCGTGGCTCTCCGCGCGGCCCGAGGTGGCCCGGGTGCTGGTCAGCCAGCGGCTCCGGCCGTTGCCCGCACCCGCGCCGGTCAGCGGGGGCGATCGGCCCGCGCCGACCGGCCCGGAGTGGAACATCCGGATGCTCGGTGCCGACCGGGTCTGGTCGGAGCTGGACGTCACCGGGGCCGGGGTGGTGATCGGCAGTTCGGACTCCGGGGTCGACGGCACCCATCCGACGCTGGCCGCCGGCTTCCGGGGCGGCGACGACTCCTGGTACGACCCGTGGGACCACACCCGCGCCCCGACCGACACCGGCGGCCACGGCACCCACACCACGGGCAGCGCGGTGGGGCGCGACGGCATCGGGGTGGCCCCCGGCGCGCAGTGGGTGGGCTGCGTCAACCTCGACCGCAACCTGGGCAGCCCGGCGCACTACCTGGACTGTCTCCAGTTCATGCTGGCCCCGTTCCCGGCCGGCGGAAACCCGTTCACCGACGGGCGACCGGAGCGGGCACCGGACGTGCTCACCAACTCGTGGGGGTGCCCGCCGGTGGAGGGCTGCGACCCGGGTGCGCTGCGTCCGGCGACAGCCGCGCTGGACGCCGCGGGCATCCTCGTGGTGGCCGCCGCCGGGAACACCGGGCCGGACTGCGGGTCGATCGTCGACCCGCCGGCACCGTACCCGGACGTGCTGACGGTGGGTGCGGTGGGCCGGGACCGGGCCGTCACCGAGTTCTCCAGCCGTGGTCCCGTCGCCGGCGGGGCGACCAAGCCGGACCTGGTCGCCCCGGGGGCGGAGATCCTGTCCGCGATGCCCGGCGGCGGCTACGCCACCCTGGACGGCACCTCGATGGCCACCCCGCAGGTGGCGGGGGTGGTGGCGTTGATGTGGTCGGCGAACCCGGCACTCGTCGGTGACCTGGCCCGGACCCGGAGCATCCTGCGGGACACCGCTCAGCCGGCCGGCCCCGCCGACCTCAGTTGCGGTCCGGTGGCGGCGTCGACCGGTGCCGGCCTGGTCGACGCCTACGCGGCGGTACGGGCAGCCCGGCGCTGACCGCTCCGCCTCCCCGGGGACCGGCTCCCCGGACGGAACGGAACCCCGGTCACGAAGACGGAAAGGGGCGGACCGCTTGCGCGGCCCGCCCCTTTCGGCGTTGGAACTGGACTCAGAAGTCCATGTCCCCGCCACCCGGGCCAGCCGGGGCGGCCGGGGTCTTCTCCGGCTTGTCCGCCACGACGGCCTCGGTGGTGAGGAAGAGCGCCGCGATCGACGCGGCGTTCTGCAGCGCCGACCGGGTCACCTTGGCCGGGTCGATGATGCCCGCGGCCAGCAGGTCGACGTACTCACCGGTGGCGGCGTTGAGGCCGTGACCCGCTTCGAGGTTACGGACCTTCTCCACCACGACGCCGCCCTCGAGGCCGGCGTTGACGGCGATCTGCCGCAGCGGGGCGTCCAGCGCGACCTTGACGATGTTGGCACCGGTCGCCTCGTCGCCGACCAGGTCCAGCTTGTCGAACGCGGTCTTGCCGGCCTGCACCAGCGCGACGCCACCACCCGGGACGATGCCCTCCTCGACGGCGGCCTTCGCGTTGCGGACGGCGTCCTCGATGCGGTGCTTGCGCTCCTTCAGCTCGACCTCGGTGGCCGCGCCGACCTTGATCACCGCGACGCCGCCGGCCAGCTTGGCCAGCCGCTCCTGCAGCTTCTCGCGGTCGTAGTCGGAGTCGCTCTTGTCGATCTCGGCCCGGATCTGGTTGACCCGGCCCTGGATCTGGTCGGCGTCGCCGGCACCGTCGACGATGGTGGTCTCGTCCTTGGTCACCACGACCTTGCGGGCGCGGCCCAGCATGTCGAGGCCGACGGCGTCCAGCTTGAGGCCGACCTCCTCGCTGATGACCTGGCCACCGGTGAGGATGGCGATGTCGGCGAGCATGGCCTTGCGGCGGTCACCGAAGCCCGGCGCCTTGACGGCGACCGACTTGAAGGTGCCCCGGACCTTGTTGACGACCAGGGTCGCCAGGGCCTCGCCCTCGATGTCCTCGGAGATGATCAGCAGCGGCTTGCCCGACTGCATGACCTTCTCCAGGATCGGGAGCAGGTCCTTCACCGAGGAGATCTTGCTGTTGACGATCAGGAGGTAGGGGTCGTCGAAGACGGCCTCCATACGCTCCGGGTCGGTCATGAAGTACGCGGAGATGTAACCCTTGTCGAAGCGCATGCCCTCGGTGAGCTCGAGCTCCAGGCCGAAGGTGTTGCTCTCCTCGACGGTGATGACGCCTTCCTTGCCGACCTTGTCCATCGCCTCGGCGATGATCTCGCCGACGGTGCTGTCACCGGCGGAGATGGAGGCGGTGGAGGCGATCTGCTCCTTGGTCTCTACGTCCTTGGCGAGCTGGGACAGCCCCTCGGAGACGCTGGCCACGGCAGCCTCGATGCCCCGCTTCAGGGCCATCGGGTTGGCGCCGGCGGCCACGTTGCGCAGACCCTCGCGCACCAGGGCCTGGGCCAGGACGGTCGCCGTCGTCGTGCCGTCACCGGCGACGTCGTCGGTCTTCTTGGCGACCTCCTTGACCAGCTCGGCGCCGATCTTCTCGTACGGGTCCTCGAGCTCGATCTCCTTGGCGATGCTCACACCATCGTTGGTGATGGTGGGGGCACCCCACTTCTTCTCGAGCACCACGTTGCGGCCCTTCGGGCCGAGGGTCACCTTCACGGCGTCGGCGAGCTGGTTCATGCCCCGCTCGAGGCCGCGGCGAGCCTCTTCGTCGAACGCGATCATCTTGGCCATACGGTGTTGTCCTCCTGGACACTCACGGGCCACCCGGGTGTTGTGCCCCGGACGGGCCGCCTGGTGTACGCACCTTGGGGACGTCGCCACCTGGCGACGACGACGTCCTCCTCGGTCGGGCCGGACAGCCCGCGACGACCGGCCTCGTGCCACCCGACGCCATCGAGACGCCGGTGTGACCGTGGCCCTACCGCCCCGACCATTGGCACTCAGCGTATGCGAGTGCCAATGACTTGTTTAGCACTCTCCCCTGCCGAGTGCAAGCACGATCGGGCCGGTCAGCCGAGTTCCGCCGCCAGTCGCGCGGCGTTCACCGGCCCCTCCTGCGCCCGCTGCTCGGCGTACGTGACGACCAGGCCGACCAGCTGCACCAGGTAGACCGGCACCACAAGCACCGCGCTCACCAGGATCACCGCCACCGCACCCACGGCGGTGCCGGGAGCGGTGAACGGGTCGGTGCCGAACGGCAGGGTGCCTACCGACTCCACCACCCCACCGAGCACGCTGCCGAGGATCGCCACCAACGCGACCAGCGCCACCCGGCCGAGCACCATGCCCAACCGGTCGTGGAACATCCGGAACGAGCGGCCGATCGGGTTCTGCCCCTCGAACAGGTAGACCGGGCCGGCCAGGGCGAGGGCGAAGGCGAGGTAGATGCCGGGCAGCAGGCAGAGGCAGAAGCCGACCCCGACGAGCAGCCCCATCACCAGCATCCAGCCCCACAGCCCGAGGCAACGGCGGGCGCCGTAGCGCAGCGCGCCGGGCAGGTCGGTCGGCTGACCGGCGGCCTGCCGGGCCACCACCCAGGTGCCGCCGGCCCAGCCGATGCCCTGCACCACCCCGAACGCCAGGGCGACAAGCGCCACCGAGGCACCGTAGATCGCCAGGTCACTGAGGTACCCGTCGGGAAGCGAGCCGTCGGCGGGCAGCGATTCGGCGTTCGGGCCCATGCCGAGCGAGAGCAGCGACACGGCCACCGCCGGCACCACCTGGGTGAGCAGCATCAACGGCAGCAGGATCCGCCAGCCCCGGCGCAACGCCCCGGTGCACCGGGTGAACCAACCGTCCAGCCCGGCGTACGGCGGGTTGACCAGCGGGTCCTGCGGACCCCAGGGACCGCTCCCGGCGTACGGCGGGAGACCACCGCCCGGCGGGTAACCGCCACCCGGCAGGTAGCCCGGATACGGGCTGCCGACGGCGGGCGGCTGGTTGCCGGGACCCGGGTAGCCCCAGCCCGGCGGGCCAGCCACGGACGGACCGTACGGCGGCTGCCCCGGCGGCGTCCCTGCGGGCTGCTGGCCGGACGGCGACCCCCAGGAGGGCTGTCCGGACGGCGGCCCCCACGGTCCACCCGGGGACCCGGCAGCGGGGTCGGGTGGACCCGAAGGTGACTGGTCGGTCATGAACCCTCCTCAGCGAGGACGCCTGGACGGTTCACGATCTTGCCCGGCGCGCACCCCCGGCGCCATCCGTCCCGCGGACTGACCGACCGGTGGGACCGGGCGTCCGCGCGGTGGGAGGTCAGGCGATGACGCGGACCCGTTCGGCCTGCGGGCCCTTCTGCCCCTGGGCGATCTCGAACTCCACCCGCTGACCGTCGTCCAGCGCCTTGTAGCCGTCCATCTCAATGGCGGAGAAGTGGACGAAGACGTCCTGCCCGCCGTCGACGGCGATGAAGCCGTAGCCCTTTTCGGAGTTGAACCACTTGACGGTGCCCTGTGCCACGGTGCACTTCCTCACTCTGCGCGGCGCTCCACAACCCCGGGATGCCGGCGGACCGACAGCGGAGAACCACCGTTTCGGCGGTCGGTGAAGGCCGCTGAATCGGTGACCGAAATCGCACGCTACACGAGGAGTGACGACAGCGCACGACCACAAATAGGCCCAAATCAGACGGGTATCGACCCGGTCACCCATCGGCTTCCATCACTGGGGTATGCATGCGCACATGACCCACGCCCCGGCCCTGTCGGCGACCCGGCCGGCCCCCGTGCACCGGGTGCGCCCGCAGGACGCCGCCCGGATGCGGGCGCTGCGGCTGGAGATGCTCGCGGATGCGCCGCTGGCCTTCCTGGAGACCGTCGCCGAGGCCGCCGCCCGCCCGCACGCCCAGTACGCGGCCCGGATCGCGTACGTCTCCCAGGGGTGCCACACCGCCCAGTTCATCGCCGACCCGGGCGGCCGGCTGGTCGGCCACGCCGGTGGCACCGTCGCCCCCGACGAGCCCGACATGACAGTGGTCTACGCGGTCTACGTGGCCCCCGCCTGGCGCGGCACCGGCCTGGTCGGCGCGCTGATCGACGAGGTCGCCGCCTGGTCCCGCGCCTGCGGCCGGCCACAGCTCATGCTGGAGGTGGTGGTCGGCAACGACCGGGCCTACCGGGCCTACCACCGACTGGGCTTCACCGACACCGGCGTACGCGTCCCCCACCCCAAACTCCCCGAGCTACGCGAACTCCAAATGCGCCGCCCCGCCTGACCCACCCCCACCCCCACCCCCACCCCAGTCGCCCCGCCCCGGTGATCAAGAGGTTTACGTCAGTCTGAGGGATTGAATTGACGTAAGCCTCTTGATCACCGAGCACCCCACGCCCGCCCCAGCACCGGGGGCGGGGGCGGGCGGGGGGTGGGGGCGGGCGGGGGTTAGGCCGGGCGGCGGGACTGGACGATGCGGAAGCGGCTCGCCACGTAGGCGCCGTCGGTGAGGGCGGCGTTGGCGGCCGGGTTCGCGCCGCTGCCGTGGAAGTCCGAGAAGGCGGCGGACTGGTTCACGAAGACCCCGCCGGTCAGGTTGGCCGACAGGTGCACCCCGACGTCGATCGCGGCGGCCTCGACGGCGTCCAGCACCGCCTCGTCGGTCGAGTAGACGGCGGCGGTCAACGCGCCGGACTCCCCCACGGTGGACCGGAGGATCTCGATGCTCTGTGCGGTCGAGTCGGTGGCGATGACGAACGAGATCGGCCCGAACCACTCCCGGCCGTAGACCTCGGTGTCGGTGGCGGCGAGCTTGACCACGGTCGGCGTCCGGACCACCGCGTCGGGCAGCGACGGGTGGGCGACGGTACGCGACTCCAGCACCGGCTGGCCGACCTTGGTGACCTCGTCGAGCCGTTCCAGCACCCCGTCGTTGACGATCGCGCCGGTCAGCTCGACCCCCCGGGCCGGGTCGGCGGTGAGCTTGCCGATGGTGGCGGCGATGCCGGCGGCCACCTCGTCGAAGCTCTTGTGCCCCTGGTCGGTGGCGATACCGGCGGCGGGGATCAGGATGTTCTGCGAGGTGGTGCACATCTGCCCGCTGTAGAGGGTCAGCGTGAAGCCCAGGTTGCGGCACATCCCGGCGAAGTCGTCGGTGGAGTCGATCACGACGGTGTTCAGGCCGGCCTTCTCGGTGTATACCGTCGCCTGCCGGGCATTGGCCTCCAGCCAGTCGCCGTACCCGGTGGAGCCGGTGAAGTCGACGATCTTCACGGCCGGGTGCAGGGCCAGCGTCGAGGCCAGCTTCTCGCCGGGGGCCTCGGGGGCGAGCAGCACCAGGTCGGGGTCGAAGCCGGCCTCGGCGAGCACCTCCCGGGCGTACCGCACGGTGATGGCCAGCGGCAGCACCGCCCGCGGGTGGGGCTTGACGACCACCGGGTTGCCGGTGACCAGCGAGGCGAACAGCCCGGGGTACGAGTTCCAGGTCGGGAAGGTGTTGCAGCCGATCACCAGGGCCACCCCGCGCGGGACCACGTGGAACGTCTTGGTCATCCGCAGCGGGTCGCCCTTGCCGGCGGCCTTCTCCCAGCCGGCCGTCGCGGGGTGCCGGGTCATCTCCGCGTACGCGTAGGCGATCGCCTCCAGGGCCCGGTCCAGCGCGTGCGCGCCGCCGGCCTGGAAGGCCATCACGAATGCCTGCCCGCTGGTGAACTGCACCGCGTTGGCCAGCTCGAAGATGTGCCGGTGCAGCCGGTCGAGGATCTCCAGGCAGACCCCCACCCGGGCCTGCGGGCCGGCGTCGCGCCAGGCCGGCAGCGCGGCGGAGGCGGCGGCGACCGCCTCGTCCGCGCCCGGGTGCGGGTACCGCACGTCCAGGGCCACCCCGAACGGGCTCGTCTCGGTGGCCACCCGATCGCCCGCGCCAGGCTGGTCGAGCGGAAAATCACCACCGAGGTACGCCTCGAAGGCGGCCTTCCCGTCGGCGGCAGCGGTCTCGCCGTACACCCGGGGGCTTGGCGATTCGGGGTAGGCGGACCAGTACCCGCGCTCCGTGATCGCGGTCAGCGCGCGGTGCAGGGTGTCGGCGTGCCTGTCGTACAGCGGGTGCGGGGTCTCCGTCATGCCCGCCATCATGCAACAGATGTCGACCAGATCAGTAGGGGCGTGTCACAGTTCAGATGGTCAACTGCCACTCCGTGGACCCGGCCGCCGGCCGGAAACCGAGCTGTTCGTTGATCGCGATCATGTGGGTGTTCGCCGCCGCGTTGTAGGTGTCGATCACTTCCAGCTCCGGCTCGTACCCCAGGGTGTGTTCAAGGTTCTCGGCCTTGCAGAGCAGGCCGAGCCGGTGCCCCCGGTGGGCCGGGTCGACGATGGTGATCTGCTGCCAGGCGTGCCGGGTGGTGTTCGCGGCCAGGCTGAGCAGGCTCCACGCGATCAGCCGGCCGGACGCCTCGTGCACGGCGCCGACGCTGTACCGGCGGACCCCCCGCGCGTCCAGGGCACGTTCCATGCCCCGGATCCACTCGGTGTCCACCCGCTGCGGCTCCCACTCCAGGTCGCCCAGGGGGGCGTCGGTCATCAGCCGGCCCTCCAGGTCGGCGACGTCGGCGACGTACTCCTCGGGCGGATGGTCCCGCCAGCGGACCGTGCGGTAGCCGGCGGCGGCCGCCCGCGCCTCGGCCAGCAGGCCCGCCAGCCGGGCGTGGTCGAGCGTGGCGACGTCGAGCCGGCGGCGGACCTCGGCGAGCGCCGCCTTCGCACCGAGCGCCGCCGCGAAGGCCGCCCCGGGCAGTTCCCGGTCCGGCTCGCCGGGCAGTGCGGCCCGGGTCGCGCCGACCATGCGCTTGCAGCCGGCTTCCCCGAGCAGCCGCCGGGCGTGGCCGAACAGCGCCCGGCCGACCCCCCGCCGCCGGTACGCCGGATCGACCACCAGTTCGATGCTGGCGTTCTCGGTGTTGTCGAGCAGATGCAGGGTGAGCCGGACCAGCCCGACCGGCACCCCGTCGAGACGGGCCACCGACCACCGGGCGTCCAGGCCGGGCATCGGATGCCGCAGCGCTCCCTCGAACCGACGCCGGCACAGCGGCGGCAGGTCCGGTTCGTCAATCGCCTCGGCCGTCGCCGCGATCCGGTGGACCACGTCGAGGGTCGGCTGGTCGTCGGGATCAATCGGCGTGATGTCAAGGGCCACGCCGCAAGTCTTCCTGGGGACGACGAAGGGGGCCAGCGGATTTCCGCTGGCCCCCTTCGGAGGTTGGTCGGGAGGGACGTTCGCACAACGCCTCCGGCGTTGGGTCGCAAGAACTTGAAAAGTCTCCGGCGAAAGCCCTCCCGCACGGAGCATCTTGCGCCGTCCGGTTCCTGCCGTCAAGTCCTTCCCGGCGGGTTTCCGCCACTCACCGCGAAAACCCGGTCACCCAAAGATCCACTTTCCGCCCCGGGCCGCTTCCGCCCGGCCCGCTCAGGAGAGCAGGCCGGCGTCGCGGGCGGCCCGCAGGGACGGCTTGATCCGGTGGGTGGGGCCGACCTGCCCGGCGACCGCGTCGATGGTCTTCAGCCCCTCGCCGGTGTTGAAGACGACAGTCTCGGCGGTCGGGTCGAGCCGGCCGGACTCGACCAGCTTGCGCAGCACCGCCACGGTCACCCCGCCGGCCGTCTCGGCGAAGACACCTGTGGTCCGGGCCAGCAGCCGGATGCCGGCGCGGATCTCGTCGTCGTCGACGTACTCCATCCAGCCGCCGGTACGCCGCACCGCCTCCAGGGCGTACAGGCCGGCGGCCGGGTCGCCGATGTTGAGCGACTTGGCGATGCCTGTCGGCCGGACCGGGGTGATGACGTCGGTGTCGGCGTGCAGGGCGGTGGCGATCGGGTTGCAGCCGGCCGACTGGGCGCCGAACACCTTCCAACCCCCGGCCGGCGCCTCGACCAGACCGATCTCGACCAGCTCGGTGAACGCCTTATCGATCTTGGTGAGCAGTTCACCGGAGGCCATCGGGATGACCACCTGGGCCGGGATCCGCCACCCGAGCTGCTCGGCCACCTCGTACCCGAGGGTCTTGGAGCCCTCGGCGTAGTACGGCCGGACGTTGACGTTGACGAAGGCGGTGTCCTCGAACTCGTCGGTCTCCACCAGCTCGCCGCAGAGCCGGTTCACGTCGTCGTACGAGCCGTCGATGGCGACCAGGTCGCCGCCGTAGACGGCGGTGGTGATCACCTTGCCCTGCTCCAGGTCGCCGGGGATGAAGACGACCGAGGGAACTCCGGCGCGGGCGGCGTGGGCGGCCACCGAGTTGGCCAGGTTGCCGGTCGAGGCGCAGGCGAACCGGCGGAAGCCGAGCGCCCGCGCGGCGGTCAGCGCCACCGAGACGACCCGGTCCTTGAACGAGTGGGTCGGGTTGGCGCTGTCGTCCTTGATCCAGAGCGGCGCGCTGATGCCCAGCTCTGCGGCGAGCTGCCCGGCGGCGACCAGCGGGGTCAGCCCGGGATCGAGGGTGACCCGGGTGGCCGGGTCCTGGCCTGCGGGGAGCAGTGCGGCGTACCGCCAGATGTTCTGCGGGCCGGCCTCGATCTGCTCCCGGGTGACGGTGGCCAGCGCGGCGGTGTCGTAGTCGACCTCCAGCGGGCCGAAACACTCGTAACAGGCGTGCTGCGCGGCGAGCGGGTAACGGGCGGAGCAGGCGCGGCAGACCAGTGCGCGGGCGGGGCTGGCGGTGGTGTCGATACCGGGGGCGGCGAGCGTCGACGTCATGTCGGATTCCTCTCATCTTTCCCCGCATCGCACCCTGCGGCGGGGACGGAATTGGCACCTGCCCCGCCGGACGCTCAGCGATGAGCGCGCGGGGTGGTTGCCGGGGCGTCGTCGGGCCGTATCCCTCAGCCCCTCTGGATGAGGTATGCAGTTGTGCCACCGAGTCTAGGCAGCTTCGCCGCCGTCGCCCAGTCCGCTCCCACGGTGTGAACCACCCGCCCACCGGCCGCCCGCCGGCAGCACCGACAGTCGCCGATGTTTCGGGCAAGCTTCCAGCTCAACACGCCTGTCTGCGCGGCACAGAGACACCAGTACGCCGGCCCGCCGGTCGGCCCCTGACCGCGCTCCGACAGGCCGACGCGGGCCGACCGTCGAGCCGATGACCGACATTGCCGTCGATCAGTACGGTGCGGGACACCTGACGTCCGAGAGAGGACCCCCCGCCCATGCGACGGATCCCGTCGAGCCTTGCGACCCTCACCCTGGTCTGCCTGCTGACCGCCGCCTGCGGGGGTGAGCAGGGCGGAACGGGCGAGGCAGCGCCCACCGTCGGCCCGTCCACCGAGCCCTCCACCGCCTCGGTGCTCAGTGAGGCCTCGCCCGAGGCGACTCCCACCGACCCGGTGTCGTCGCCGGAGGTGAAGGCCGCCCCCACCACCGCGCCGGCTGCCACCCCGACCACAGCTGCCGCCGCCCCGGTCAAGGCCCCGATGACCTGTGCCCATCTGGCAGAGGCCCGGCTCGGCAGCAGCAAGGTGCCCTACAACGGCTATCCGGACTACCTGCCGCTGGCCGGGGGGCAGTGGTCCGGCGAGGACGGGGCCACCGTGAAGCTCCAGAAGCCGTGCGGCATCGGCGACCTCGACGGGGACGGCGCGGACGACGCGGTGGGCGCGGTGGCGGTCAACTCGGGGGGCACCGGCACCTTCTACACCCTCGCGGCGTGGCGCAACGACGGTGGCGTGCCGGCGTTCCAGGCCCTGGTCGACCTCGGTGACCGGACCCCGGTCCTGTCGATCGACGTGGCCGGGCGCAAGGCCACCGTGGTCTGGTTGACCCGCAGCCCCAGCCGGGGCATGGCCGAGCTGGACATCAAGCGGACGTCGGTCTACAAGCTCGCCGGCCACAAGCTCACCGAGGTGAGCCACACCGACGCCCCCTACAACCCCTGACCGGACGCGTCGCCGGGGAACCTCGTCGAGGTTCCCCGGCGACGCCGGTCAGTGCGTCAGGCCGGCACCGAGCTCGCCTCGGTCACCGGTGCCGGCGCGGTGTCGGCACCCTGACGGGCGAGCAGCGTGTCGAGCGCCCAGGCACCCGGGCCGAGCACCGCGATCAGCAGGAACGACCAGCAGAAGAGCGCCGACAGCTCGCCCCCGTTGCGCAGCGGCAGCAGGCCCTCGGGCTGGTGCACCACGAAGTAGGCGTACGCCATCGAGCCGGACGCGAGCAGCGCGGCGGGCCGGGTGAACAGCCCGGCCAGCACCAGCGCGCCGCAGACCAGCTGGATCAGTGCGGCCCACCAGCCCGGCCAGGTGCCGACCGGAACGGCCTTGCCGGTCATCGGGTTGCCGCCGAACAACCCGAAGACCGAGGACAGGCCGTGCAGCGTGAACAGCAGGCCGATGACGATGCGGTACAGGGACAGGATCGGCCCGCCGAGCCGAGAGACGTTCATGGGAACCTCCATGGAAGGGATTGACTCCCACCCATGATGAGGCATTAAAGCATTCAAACCTATAAAATCTTTGTTACTGGGAAGATCCCGCCTGGAAACACTACCCCACCCCGCCGCCACGGACCGGCCCACCGTCACGCGGCACCAAGACGCGTACACATCGATCGCACGGGCGAGCCTCCGCACCCGCCGTCCCATCCCGCCCCCCACCGTGGGTGACCAAGCACGCGAACGTAATGATTGTTAACTATGAATTAACTGTCATCAAATTCATAGTCCGAGTTTATGGAAAATGAATATGCACGCAATCCGCGTGGGGTCACTCCAGGGGTCACCGCGACCACCCACCCCTCGCTCGCGCGCGCAACCCTGGCTACCTCGAACGACATCACTCGGCTGCCGCGAAACGCCCGGGACACCCCGAAATTGCACTCATCGGCAACTTCCCCCCACCCGCCCAGGCCGCCCCCACGCACAAGTTCGGCAGCGACTCCGCCTGAGGCAGCAGGCCTGCCGGTTTAAAAATCATTAACAGGTTCTCCCGGGATAACGGGCGTCGTAATACGTTAGCCTCGTCACCACGTCGCTCCCGGAACTGCAGGACCACTCCCGAATTCACCCGTCCGGCCCCACACCACCCCGATCGGGCCAGCACCATCGGTGTCGGTTTTTAATTCCCATCAGTCAATGCATTTCCCTGCTCTCAGCTGCGGTTCCATGGGCAACGTCGACTCCCCATCCCCCCTGGTCGAGAGCGGTCCAGCCCACCCCGTCCCGGCTGCCGCCAGCTCATCCGGATGTTCGCGGAAAGGACCCCCGTGCGACGTCGACCACCCCTGCCCCGGCGACTGCTGCCCGCATTTGCCATCCTGATCCTGCTGCCCGTCCACGCCACTCCGGCCAGCGCCGACACCCGGCCTGAATCGGTACGGCTGCTCGCCAAGGCCGCCGCCGATGAATGCTTTGCCGGCATCGGTGTCGACTATCCACCCGGCCCGCCCTGTGCGGAGGGCCAGCCCAAGGTCAACCAGTCGTACGTCTGGGGCCTCGCCCAGGCCGGCCACCGGCTCTGGTTCGGCACCGGGGCGAACGTGCTCTGTCTGAAGCCCGAGGGTTACCAGGTCCGCGAGCCGATCCTCAACGACGACTACGTCTGCGAGTTCGGCCAGAGCCAGCCGGCCCGGAGCAACCCGGCCCTGCCGGCCACCCTCGGCGACCACCGCACCCCCGAGGTCTTCACCTACGACCTGACCACCGAGCGGCTCACCGAGCGCACCGCCGACATCACGTCCGCCTCCCCGGCGGACGCGAACCTGCTGCACACCACCGCCGGGCTGCGCAGTGCCGCCGCCCACCAGGGGGTCGTGCTCCTCGGCGGCCCGAGTGTGGTCGACGGGGTGAACGTGTTCGCCTTCGACACCGTCACCGGCCGGTACCTCGGCTCGACCAACCTCTCCGCGTACGAGAACATCAGGCACTGGGTGGTGGCCGGAGGTGTGCTCTACGCCGGGGTCGGCCTGGGTGCCAACGGCGGCGAGGCGGGTCGGGTGCTGCGCTGGACCGGCAACCGTGCCGACCCGTTCACCTTCACCGAGGTCGCCGACCTGCCCACCCAGGTCGCCGACCTCGCCGAACACCAGGGTCGGCTCTACGTCTCGACCTGGCCGAAGGCGATAGTGGACGGCTCGGTGGCCGGACGCGCCACAGGCGACGCCCCGCCGCTGCGCCCCGACCACCCCACCGGCCCGCAGGCGTCGTACTCCGACGTCGGCGAGCAGGCGCCGCGGGCCGTCGGCGGCGGCCAGGCGTCGCGCTCCGACGCGGCCGACGACACCGACCGGGCCGACCTGGCCAGCATCTGGATGAGCCCGCCGCTGGCCACCGGCGCACCCGGCCTCAACCCGGAGGACGCCGGCAACTGGACGCAGGTCTGGTCGGCCGCCGACTACGAGCCGGACCCGGTGGTACGCCGGGCGTACGCCCTCGGCGGCCTCGCCTCCTACGGCGGCCGGCTCCACTGGGGCACCATGCACGTGCCGTTGCAGGCCACCGCCCTGCACCTCTCGGTGTACCCGCCGCGCAGCCCGGCACAGCTCCAGGCCACCGTGCAGAACACCCAGCGGGCGTTCGCCGTCTTCCGGGGCCAGGACCTCGGCGGCACGCACGAACGGGTCGAGACGCTCTACGGCGAGTCGGCGCTGCCGGCCTTCGATCCGACCGCGAACAACGGCGTCGGCGCCTGGGCCCCGGCACCCACCGGCACCACCCCGGTCTACGGCGGTTCCGGCTTCGGCGACCCGTTCAACCTGTACGCCTGGAAGATGGCGGTGGCCGGTGGTCGGCTCTACGTCGGCACCATGGACTTCGCGTACATCTCGCTGGAGGGTGAGATGCCGACGCCACCGGCCGGTACGACGACGCCCCCGGCCGGCGCGGCGACCAGCCCGCCGACCTTCGGCGCCGATCTCTGGTCGTTCGACGCGCCGGGCCGACCCGCCCGCGCGGTCGACACCGGAGGCTTCGGCAACCCGCTCAACCAGGGGGTCCGCACCATGGTCGCGGACGGCCCGACGCTCTACCTCGGGATGGCGAACCCGATGAACCTGCGGACCGACCCGACGCCCGGCGTCCCGAAGGGGGGCTGGGAGCTGATCCGGGTGGGCCGCCGCTGACCCCGGCCGACCGACCCTGGCTCGGCGGCCGGTGAGATCCCGCACCGGCCGCCGGGCCAGCCGACCACCCGGGCCGGCGCCACCCACCCGGCCCCGGCCATCCGGCAGTCGGGGCGGGCCGGTCACGGGGTGGCGAGGGCCTCGGTGGGTGCGAGCCGGCTGGCCCGGATCGCCGGGTAGAGCCCGGCCAACGCGCCGATGGCGATGGTCGCCCCGATGCCGCCGGCCACCACCCAGAGCGGCACCACCGTCGGCCACCCCTGCGAGCTGGCGTAACCGGCGGTGACCAGACCGCCGAGCAGCACCCCGCCCAGCCCACCCAGGGCGGACAGCAGCAGCGACTCGGCGAGGAACTGGGTCCGGATCTGCCCCCGGGTGGCCCCCAGCGACCGCCGCAACCCGATCTCGGCCCGCCGCTCGATCACCGAGATGACCATGGTGTTGGCCACCCCCACCCCGCCGACCAGCAACGCCACCGCGCCCAGCCCGAGCAGCAGGCCGGTGAACGCCTCGTCGGTGGCCTGCTGGGCGGCGAGCGCGTCGGACGGCCGGGAGACCTGGATCTCGTTGGACTGCTCCGGGTTGGCCGTCGCCGCCAGCACCCCCCGGACCGCCTCGACGTGCTGCGCGGCCGAGCGGGTGTAGATCCGGGTCGGATGCCCGTCCAGGCCGAGATAGGTGGTCGCGGCCGACCAGCCGACAAGCGCCGACGAGTCGATTTCCGGGGCG
This sequence comes from Micromonospora sp. NBC_00421, assembly GCF_036017915.1. Classification (NCBI taxonomy): domain Bacteria; kingdom Bacillati; phylum Actinomycetota; class Actinomycetes; order Micromonosporales; family Micromonosporaceae; genus Micromonospora; species Micromonospora sp. NBC_00421. The sequence goes on along the minus strand of NZ_CP107929.1, from coordinate 6,343,929 downwards.
AGCGGGACCGGCCGCAGGATGCCGATCACGGTGAACCGCCGCCCGTCGACGTACACCTGGATGTCCGGTCCGGCCGCGCCGAGCCCGAGGCGTTCCGCGGCGACGGACCCGAGCACTGTCGCCGGATACCTCGCGGTGGCCTCGTTGAGCCAGGTCCCGCTGGCCAGCGAGCCGCCGACGGTGTCGAGCAGGTCCAGCTCCACCGCCTGGGTGCCCAACCCGTTGGTCTCCGCCGCCGGAATCCGGTCCGACCGGTAGACCGGGGTGTCCGCGAGTTGGGCGGTGGCCGACACCTGACGTACCGGGCCGATCCGGCTGATCATGCCGACCGCCTCGACCGGCAACTGGGCGTCGGCACCGAAGAGGGTGCTGCCCGGCGCGACGGTGAGCAGGTTGGTGCCGAGGGCCGCCAGGGTCCGGTCCAGGTCGGCCCGGGACGACGAGGAGATGCCGACCACGCTGATCATCGCCGCGATGCCGATGGCGATGCCCAGGGCGGACAGGAACGCCCGCAACGGCCGGGTACGCAGCCCCACACCGCCCACCCGCAGCACGTCCCGCGGGCTCAGCCGGGCCGGCCGCAGCCGTTCCGGCCGCGCGGCAGCGGTCCGCCGTGCTGCGCCCGTCGACCGCAGCGGTGTCGTGGTCATCTGGGTACCCCCTCGGTCGGCGTGGCGGAGTCCGCCACGATCAGCCCGTCGCGCATCTGCACCTGCCGGGGCAGGCTCGCCGCGATCTCCCGGTCGTGGGTGATGACCACGACCGTGGTGCCGGCCGCGTGCAGCTCGTGCAGGAGCTCCATCACCCCGGCGCCGGAGTGGGAGTCGAGGTTGCCGGTCGGCTCGTCGGCCAGCAGCAGCGGCGGCTCACCGACCACCGCGCGGGCGATCGCCGCCCGCTGCCGCTCTCCGCCGGAGAGCTGGTGCGGCCGGTGCTCCAGCCGGTGCCCCAGGCCGACCCGTCGCAGCGCCGCCTCCGCCCGCCGCCTCCGCTCCCGCCGGGCCACCCCGGCATAGAGCAGGCCGTCCGCCACGTTCTCCACGAGTGGTACGCCCGCAGCCAGGTGGAACTGCTGGAACACGAACCCGATCCGGCTGGCGCGCAGCGCGGACAGTTCCCGGTCGGACAGCCGCGCGGCGTCGTACCCGTCGATGTGGACCGCGCCCGAACTGGGTCGGTCCAGGGTGCCGATCACGTTGAGCATGGTGGACTTCCCCGACCCGGACGGGCCGACGATTGCCACCAGGGCGCCCCGGTCGACGGTCATCGAAACCCCGCCGAGGGCGGCGACCGTGTCGCCGTAGCGTTTCGTCACGTCACGCAGCTCGACCACGCGGTCCGGCTGGGCGACCCGGGGTGGCTCAGTCACCGGGCATCCCCACGGTCAGCCCGTCGGCGACCCCCTCGCCGGAGACCTCCACCCGGCCGTCCGCGAAGAGCCCGGTGCGTACCGCGACGATCCGGGTGCCGGCCTCCTCCACGACCTGGAGCCCGTAACCGCCCTCGGCAAGGGTGAGCAGCGCCGCGACCGGCACGGTGAGCACGTCGGCACGTTCCGAGGCGACGAAGCCGACGTCCACCGCCGCCTTGTCGTAACCGGCGAGCACCTTCGGGTCGTCCCCGGTCACGGTGACCTCGATCTTGGTCTCGGTCTTCGCCTCCTGGCCGGTCGATGCTGCCGAGGTCTGCACCACCGTCTCGACCGTGTCGACCTTGCCGGTGCTCCGGGTGCCGTCCGGCAGGGTGATGGTCACCTCCGCGCCCTTGCGGGCCAGCCGCTGGTCTGAGACGTCGAGAGTGCAGGTGACCTGCCGGGCGGTGCCGGTGGTCGAGAGGACCGCCTTGCCCGCGCCGACGGTGTCCCCCACCTCGACGCCGTGGCTCTCCACCCGTACCTCGCCGGGGGCGTAGACGATGCGGGCCGGCTCGACCTGGCCGGTCTCCGGCAGGCCCAGGTCCTCCTGCCAGTCCCGGACCGCGTCGGCGGTCGCGGAGGTGAAGTCCTCGTCGACGGTGAAGCCGGTGTGCCCCAGCGCGGCGAGGTTCTGCTCGAACTGCTTGACGTCGGTGCCGCTCACCCCGGAACGCAGCATCCGGTACGCCGGCAGACCGCCGTAGAGCAGCACCACCGGTTCGTCGTCGACCCGGTAGAGCGTCCTGCCCCGCTTGACCGTCGCGCCGGTCGGGGCGAGCCAGGTGACCGTGCCGTTCAGCCGGCTGTCCCGGGCGCGCGGGGTGCCGTACCCCAGCTCGCCGTTCTTGGTCTCCCGGTCGACCAGGGTCTGCCGGGTGACCGGGGTGCTCGACGGTGGCCGCCCATCGGCCGACGCCGGCCGGTCGGCGTGGCCACCGGTGGCGAAGGTGACCGCCGCACCGGCGACCGCCACGACGAGCACCGCCACCCCGCCGAGCAGGAATCCGGGTCGCCAGCGCCCACGTCTGGCCGGTGGCTCGTCCGGATCGTCAGCGGCCACCTCGGCGGGCCGGGTCGCGGTGCTCATGACGTCCCCCGGCGGTTACCGAGGTTGGGCACGGTCTCCCGGCACTTGTCGAACGCCGCCCGCAGCTTCGGGTCCTTGAGGTCGAGGCCGGCCTGGCCGGGCTGGACCCGCCCGTCGGCAGCCGGGTCCGGGAAGTTCGGCACGCCGTTCTCCCGCATGCACTTGGAGAGCTTGCGGACCTGCTCGACCTGGTCGGCGTCGAGCTGCCGGGGCTGCCCGCCGTTGGGGGCGTACTCGCGGCACTGTTGGAGCGCCGCCTGCACCTTGGCCGTGTCCACGTCCGACCCGAAGTTGAACCGTGGCCCCTTCTGCCCCGGCTCCGGGTCCGGCACGTCGAGCCCCTGTTCCCGCAGGCACGCGGCGAACTTGAGCTGACGTTCCTCGTCGCTCATCCCGGCGGCGGCGGAGAGCGAGGGCTGCACGCCACCGCCACCGGCCGTGGCCACCCCGGAGTCGTCGGAGTCGTCGGCCTGACAGCCGGTCAGGGTCAGGGCCGCCACCACGGGCAGGGCGAGGAGCAGGCTCAGCGGACTTCGTCGCATTGTTCGTCACTCCCTTCCGGCCGGCAGACAGCCGGCATCAGGGACAACTCAACTCCTCAGGCGGTATCCAGGGCATAAGCGGCGACGTTAACGCGGTGGTTATCCCGGGTGGGCGAGGATGGAACGGTGCGCGTACTGGTGTGCGAGGACGAGAAGCTGCTCGCGGACGCGATCGCCGAATGGCTGCGCCGGGAGTCGTTCGCGGTCGACGTCGCGTACGACGGCGACGCGGCCCTGGAACGGATCGGCGTCAACGGGTACGACGTGGTCGTGCTCGACCGGGACCTGCCGGTGGTGCACGGCGACGACGTGTGTCGTGCCCTGGTCAACGCCGAGCTGGACACCCGGATCCTGATGCTGACCGCTGCCGCCGCCGTCCGGGAACGGGTCGCCGGCCTGGCCATCGGCGCCGACGACTATCTCACCAAACCGTTCGCGTTCGTCGAGTTGAGCGCCCGGGTGCACGCGCTGACCCGGCGTACCCGGCCGGCCGTCCCGCCGCAGCTGACCCGGGCCGGGATCGTCCTGGACCCGTCCCGGTTGCAGGTCACCCGGGACGGCCACTTCGTGCCGCTGTCCCGCAAGGAGTTCGGTGTGCTGGCCGAGCTGCTGCGGGCCGACGGCGCGGTGGTCTCCGCCGAGGACCTGCTGGAACGGGCCTGGGACGAGCACATCGACCCGATGACCAACGTGCTGCGGGTGACCGTGATGAAGCTGCGGCGCAAGCTCGGCGACCCACCGGTCATCGAGACGGTACCCGGGGTGGGGTACCAGATCCGATGAGGAAACCGACCATCCGGGCCCGGCTGACCCTCATCTACGGCGGCCTGTTCCTGCTCGCCGGCACCGTGCTGCTCGCCGTGACGTACGTGCTCGTCGACCAGCGGCTCGCCCACGGTCTCGGGTTCAACCTGCGCGGGGCGGGCGGCAAGGAGTCGATCTCGCTGCCGCAGGGCACCCAGATCAACGCCGAGCAGGCCGAGCACCTGCGCAACCTCGTCCGGCAGGTACAGGACGACGCCCGGCGGGACGCCCTGGACTCGCTGCTCACCCAGGGCGGGGTGGCCCTGGCCGTGGTGACCATCGCCGCTGTCGCGTTCGGCTGGCTGGTCGCCGGCCGGGCGTTGCAGCCGTTGCAGCAGATCACCGGCACGGCCCGCCGGATCGCCGGGGCGGACGGCGCCGGCCGGGGCCTGCACGAACGGATCGCCCTGGCCGGGCCTACCGACGAGGTGAAGGAGTTGGCCGACACCTTCGACCTGATGCTCGAACGGCTCGACCGCTCCTTCGACGGGCAACGGCGCTTCGTCGCCAACGCCTCGCACGAACTGCGCACCCCGCTGGCGATCAACAGGTCCCTGGTGGAGCTGGCGATCACCCGCCCGGACGCCCCGGCCGAGCTGCGGCAGCTCGGCGAGACCCTGCTGGCGGTCAACGAACGCCACGAGCGGCTGATCGACGGGCTGCTCACCCTCGCCGACTCGGAGAACGAACTCGCCGAACACGCCGAGGTGGACCTCGCCGAGATCGCCGGTCACGTCGCGGAACAGACCGCCCGGTCGACCCCGCTCGGCGTCACCCGGTCGCTGGCCCCGGCCCGTACGGTCGGCGACCCGGTCCTGCTGGAACGGCTCACCCAGAACCTGGTGGAGAACGCGGTCCGGCACAACATCGGTGCGGACGGCTGGCTCTCGGTCACCACCGCCGTGGTCGACGGCCGGGCCACCCTGACGGTCAGCAACAGCGGGCCGGTGGTGCCCGGCTACGAGATCGAGACGATGTTCCTGCCGTTCCGCCGGCTCAACCGGGAGCGGGTTGCCGGTCACCGGGGCTTCGGCCTGGGGCTGTCCATCGTCCGGGCGGTGGCGCGGGCGCACGGCGGGACGGTACGGGCGACCCCCCGCCCCGACGGCGGCCTGGTGGTCACCGTCTCCCTCCCCACCGCCGGATGACCCGCCTCCTGACCCGAACGGCTGTTCGTCAACCAGCGCTGCCTCGCCGATCATGGAGTTGTGGTGGGTAACAGAACGCCCGTAAAACCCCCAAAGTCGGCACCACAACTCCATGATCGCCAAGCGGGATACAGCACGACCTTGCGGGTGCGGAATGGGTCCCGCCCGAGCGGTCGAGATCAGGAGCCGCCCGCCTCACGAGACGGAGTAGAGGTCCGCGAGCTGCGAATAGGACGGCAGCTTCGCCCCCGGCTCATACTCGCCGACCTTGATCCGGCTGGTGATATCGGCGGCGATGTCGGTATAGCTCAGCGGAATCCCGGGCATGGTGATCCTCCCGGGTTGGCAATCCCATCTGATCACGTTGCGCAACTTCCCCTCAAGCTGGGCGGTCGAGCAGGTGGCCGCCGAACTGCGGGAGACGTACCTCGGGGTGGCCGCCGCCATGGTGCTGCTGGACCGTGTCGGCGCGGGCTGCCCGCACCCGGCGCTCCGGCTGGCCCGGCGCAGCGGCGGGGATGCCCTCGACCTGGCCGGCGAGGTGGACCAGCAGGTCACCGACGGGGTACGCCGGCTCCGGGTCGCCGCCGGGCACGTCGAGCCGGACACCATCGGTGGGCTGGTCGAGGTGCTGGACAGCGTGGGCAGCCGGTGGAGTGCGGCGGCCGACCGGATCCGCCAGTTCCCGGCCGGGTCACCGCCGCCGGCCAGCAACTCCGCGACACGGCCCCCGCCGACGGGCAGCAACTTCACGACACGGTCCCCGCCGACGCCCCACCCGCCGTGACCCGGGCGACCGATCCGACCCCGGCGGCTGCCCGGCAGCGGCAGCACGACACCCACACCACCGCCCGGCAGTGGCAGCACGCCGCCGAACAGCTCGACCTGATGGCCCCGAGTGCCTGACCTCGGCCGTCGCCGCGCTGGCGTCGTACACCGGCGGTTTGTCGGGCGCGGAACCCGCGACCCGCTGAAGCGCCGGCCGACACCGCATCCCGACGGACCAGCAAAGGCGAGACAGGATGATCTATCGAGCCGGGCGGCGGCTGCTGCCGCAGCACGTCCGCGCCGTCACCTTCGGCACCCGCCGGTGGCGCGGCCTCGACCCCGACCAGGTGTAAGCCTTCCTCGACCAGGTCGCCGACGAACTGGAACACCTCACCCGCGACCTGGCGACCGCCACCACCGAAGGCGAACGCATCCGGGTGGCACTGCGGCGGTGGGGGCCCAGGCACACCGACTGCCGCCGGACGAAAGCAACCCGGAACAGTTGGTGGCCCCGGTGACCGACCCGTGCTGGATCATCCACCTACCGACCAGGCTGACCAGCCTCGACGAGGCCGCCGCCCTGGCGATGGCGTTGCGTCGCTCGCTCGGGCACGTGCTCGCCATCGACTTCGGCGAGACGACGCTCTCCGAGGAGGACAGTCAGTCCGTGCGTACCCGGGTCTGGTGCGACGCCCCGCTCGGCGGCGGCGACCACCGCCCAGGCCCGGCCGGCCGCTGCGGACGCCGGGCCGGCCACGACGGTGGGTGCGCGCCGACAGCGGGCTAGCTGGTGACGTCCTTGCGGGTGAAGCGCCAGAAGGCCAGGCCCCAGAACAGGGTGGCGTAGCAGATCGCCGAGATCGCGCCCCGGACCACGTCGTCGGTCTGCATCGGGGTGGACAGCAGCCCCAGCCAGGCGCTGCTGTAGTGGGTCGGCAGGAAGTCGCGCAGCACCCCCAGCGCGGTGATCTGGTCCAGGATGCTGGACAGGATCCACAGCAGCACCGCGCCGCCGACCGCGCCCAGCGCGGCATCCGTGATGACCGACAGCAGGAACGCCAAACCGGCCACCACCAGCAGTACGACGGCCAGGTAGCCGAGCACCGCCAGCAGCCGGAGCAGCCCCTCGGTCGGGGTCAGCTCGGCGGCGACCTGGCTGGTCAGCGGCGACCAGCCGTAGCGCAGGGTGCCGGCGAGCAGGGCCGTGCCGGCCAGCAACAGCAGGGCCAGCCCGGAGTACGCCAGCGCCACCAGCAGCTTCACCGTCAGCAACCGGGCCCGGGGCACCGGCACCGCCAACAGGTAGCGCAGGCTGCCCCAGCTCGCCTCGCTGGCCACCGTGTCGCCGCAGAACAGCGCCACCACCACGACCAGCAGGAACGACGCCGACACCAGGATCGAGAAGAGGGTGAAGTTGAGCCCGCCCGAGGTGGCCAGGTCGGCGAGGCTGGCGAACTCGCCCCCGCCACCACCGTCGTCCTCGCCGGAGTCGAACTGGAACGCCACCAGGATGATCAACGGCAGCAGCACCATGAACCCGAGCGCCAACTGGGTACGCCGCCGCGACGCCTGCCGGCGGAACTCCGCCGCGAACGGCAGGGTCGCCCCCGGCCGGTACCCGACCGCCGCCCCGCCCGGCCCGAACGCCCCCGTCGCCACGCCACCACCCGACGCCACCTCAGCCGATGCCGCGCCACCCGACGCCGCACTGCCGTTCGGGCCAGTGCCCGACGCCGAACCCGCCGAAGAACCCGTCATCACCGGTCACCGCTTCCCCGAGAGTTCTCGCCCACCAGGGCGAGGAACGCATCCTCCAGGCGGCGCCGTGGCACCACCCGGTCCACTCCGATCCCGGCCCGGACCAGCTCGGCCACCACCTCACTACGCGCGGTCCCGTTCGTGTCCACCACCAGCCCACCGGCATCGTCGGCGGTCAGCACCTGCACCGTGTCGAGCCGGCTCAGCACCTCCCGCGCGGCGGCCTGGTCGGTCACCTCGAACAGGGTGCTCGGCGACTCGCCGACAATCTCGTCCACCGGGCCGGAGGCGACGATCCGGCCCTTGTTCACCACCACCGCGTGCGTGCAGGTCTGCTCCACCTCGGCCAGCAGGTGACTGGAGACAAGCACCGCCCGCCCGTCGGTGGCGTAGCGCTGGAGCACCCGGCGCATCTCGGCGATCTGCGGCGGATCCAGGCCGTCGGTCGGTTCGTCGAGCACCAGCAGCTCCGGCAGGCCCAGCATGGCCTGCGCGATGGCCAGCCGCTGCCGCATGCCGTGGCTGTAGTTCTTGGTCCGCCGGTGCACCGAGTCACCCAGGCCGGCGATCTCCAGCGCCTCGTCGAAGTGCGCGTCCGCCCACGGCCGGCCGGTTGCCCGCCAGTACGCCTTCAGGTTGTCCAGGCCGGACAGGTGCGGCAGGAAACCCGGCCCCTCCACCAGCGCGCCGATCCGCGACAGCACCGGCGAGCCGGGCACCAGCCGGTGCCCGAAGACGTAGATCTCCCCGGCGGTCGGCTGGGTCAGCCCCATCAGCACCCGCAGGGTGGTGGTCTTGCCGGCGCCGTTCGGGCCGAGCAGCCCCATCACCTGACCGGGGTGCACCTCGAAGTCCACCCGGGAGACCGCGACGAAGCCGTCCGCGTACTCCTTGCGCAGGTCGCGGACGGCGAGCGGGATGCCCGCGTACTCGGGATGGACGGAGTCGTCCTGGCGGCGGTGCCGGCGGCGGACCACGGCGACGACCACCACGAGCCCGACCAGGATCGCGGCCAGCAGACCGACCAGCACCCAGCGCCACACCGTGGCGGTGGTCGGGATCGGCGTGGCGGTGACCGTCGGCAGGCTCACCGCGCCGTCGACCGCCACCGTGTAGACGGCCGGCGCGGCCGGCGTGGTGTACGCCTGGTCGGCGGTGGCCAGCACCAGCCGCAGCCGGTGCCCCGCCTCGACCCGGCGGACGATCGCCGGCAGGGTGACCTGGACCGGCTGCGCCGCGTCGATCGTGGCCGGCAACCCGGTCAACCGGATCGGGGCGACCAGCCCGGACGGCAGCGTCGCCGCACCGGCCGGGTCGACGTCGTAGAGCTTGGCGAACAGGACCGCCTCGCCGGTCGCCGACGCGGCCCGGACGGTGACCGTGGGTGCACCCACCACGTCCACCGCCTCGGTCAGCGGGGCGGACTCGAACCGGGCGTGCTGGCCGGGTACGTCACCGGCCACCCCGTCGAGCAGGGAGCCGAGCGACCCGGCGAACGGGATCGCCGAGATCGCCGCCGGGTTGCCGTTGGGCGGGTTGGCCACCGGTTGGGCCGGGCCGTCGACAGGCACCTCCCGGCGGGCGTCCCCGGTCACCCCGGGATAGTCGGCGGTGCGGTAACCGGTGGCGACCAGGCCCCGGTCGAGGGCGTCGAAGCCGGCGATCCGGGAGAAGGTGAAGTCGTCGCCGGGGGCCGCGCCGGTGCCCTTGACGTAGTGGTCCAGCCACTGCACGGTCAGGAACTTCACCCGGTCGGAGTCGCTTGTCGGGCCGGTGCCGCCGTCGTGGCCGCCGGTGAACCAGGCCACCCGGACCGGGGTGCCGGCGGCGGCGATGCCGCGCGCGTTGGCGTCCGCCTCGGTGAGCGGGAAGAGGGTGTCCGCCTCGCCCTGCACCAGCAGGGCCGGGGCCTTGATCCGGCCCAGCACGCCGGCCGGTGAGGAGCGCCGGAGCAGGTCCACCGCCGCCTGGTCGGCCCGGCCGGTGGTGGCGATCCGCAGGTACGCGGCACAGACGTCGGCGGCGAACCGCCCGCAGGACGGGTCGGCGGCGGCCCCCGGGGCGCGCGACGATCCGCTACCCGGCCCGTTGCCCGGCTGCGGGCTGGGCGCACCGGCCGACGCGGGAGCACCCTCCGGCTCGGCGGCGGCGGTGTTGCCGGAGAGGCCTGCCGGCCCGGAGCCGGCGCTGCCGCCGCCCCCGAAGAAGATGCCGGCCCAACCCTTCTTGAACACGCCCTCGGTGGCCGGCTTGCCGGTGTCCTCCGGCAGGAAGGCGCGGGACAGGTCGTTCCAGGTGATCATGGGGACGATCGCGTCGACCCGGGGATCCTGGGCGGCCAGCAGCAGGGCCAGGCCGCCGCCGTACGAGCCGCCGACCACCCCGACCCGGGGGTCACCGGCGGAGTCGGTACGCACGTCGGGGCGGGCGGCCAACCAGTCCAGCAGCCGTTGGGCGTCGCGCACCTCGTAGTCGGGGCTGTCCAGGTGGATCTGACCGCCGCTGCGGCCGAAACCCCGGGCCGTCCAGGTCAGCACCGCGTAGCCCTGGCCGACCAGGTCCTCGGCGTCGGCGCGGACCGAGTCCTTCGTGCCGCCGAAGCCGTGGGCCAGCAACACGGCCGGCACCTTCCGGTCGGCCGAGGTGCCTTTCGGCAGGTAGAGCGTGGTGTCCAGGTCGACGGGCTCGTCGCCGACCGGCCCGGAGCGCACGTTGAGCACGGTGGACTCGGTGCGGAAGCCCGGCCGGTCCGGCCAGACCGCCCACCCGACGAGCGCCGCCAGCAGGACGACGACCACCGACGCGGCGACCGCGCGGCGGCCGGTGGGCAGGGCACGGCGGATCCGTACGGCCGACAACGGCGATTTCATTTCGCTCACGGTACGGCCCGGAAGCTGAGCGTTGGCTGAGATCCGCCGTACGTCCGTCCTGGTCATCCGATCGTCGGCCGGACAAGGTCAAACCGCACAAGGTCACCCGGCCTTCACGCAGAACGAGTTCGGATTGCGTGAATTCACGCTTAAGGCGCGATACCGCTATGGAAACGAGCATGTCACCTCGACAACAGTACGCAGCGTATCGAGATCGTCGATGTCGCGTCACATCACTCGAAGTGACGCAAAACTGACCGGTACAGACCTCTGGCCAGGCATCGACCTTCGATTAGGTTCCGGTCCGACGCACGGGACCGAAGTTCTCCCGCCATCCCCGAACCCCTGCGCCGCCGCCGGAGGAGACAACCATGACCGTTCCCGCCTCGCGGGTCCGTCGACGGCCCAGGACACCGGGCCGCCTGTTGCCACTGCTACTCGCCACCGCGCTGCTGCTGCCGGTGGCGTTCCTCGTCGTACAGGGCCACCGGCTCGTGGACGCCGACCGTGAGCTGGCCGAACGGGAACGCCTCGGCGTCGAGTACCTGCGCGCCCTCGGCCCGGTCACCGAGGCGCTGGTGGACGCGCAGACCGCCGCCGTCGCCGGCCGTCCGGTGGCCCGGGACGCCCTGGACCGGGCGGTGGAGGCGGCCGCGACGGTGGACACCCGGGTCGGCGACGAGCTGCGCAGCACCGAGCGGTGGGCCGGGCTGCGGGCGAAGCTGGAGGGCCTGCCCAGCCGGTCGCTCACCGACCCGGAGACGGCCTTCACCGCGTACGGCGAGGTCACCGACCTGCTGCTCGCCCTGCACGGCAAGGTACGGGAGACCTCCGGCCTGATCCGGGACGCCGGCTCCGACTCGTACTTCCTCCAGGACGGCGTCGGCGAGGAGATGCCCGAGGCGATCGTCGCCGCCGGACGGCTCGTCGACCTGGCCGTGCTGGCGCAGCGGCGACCCGCCGCCGAGCAGGCCCGCACCGTGGGCGAGCTGGCCACCCTCCGGTTCGCCGCCCTGCAACCCGCCGGCGACCTGGTCCGCGACCTGCAGACGGTGGTCGACACCTCGGAGAGCGTCGACATCGGCGCGGAGGTGCTCACCCCGCTCGACAACTACCAGCGGGCGGTCGAGGCGCTGGGGGCGTTGTCCCAGCCCACCGGGCGGACGCAGACGGTGGACCTGACCAAGCTCGCCGGTGCGCGTACCCAGGCGCAGAGCGCCGCCCGGGAACTCCAGCCGGTCATCCTCGACGAGTTGGACCGGTTGCTCCGGCAGCGGCTCGACCAGATCGACCGCGACGACCTGCTGATCCTCGGCGTCGGCGGGGTGGCCGGGCTGCTCCTGGTGGCGTTCGGCGCGAGCGGGTGGCTGTCCCGCAGGAGAGACACCCCGGCGGGCCGGGGCACCACCCCCGACGAGCCGGCCGAAGTGACCGAGCCCACCCCGTGGGAGCCGCCGGCGCAGCCAGGTCGCCTGCCGGCCGGGGTGGTGCCGGTGCTCCAACCCGTGGGCCAGAGCGCCGAACCCGAGCGGTGGAGGCCCTTCGATGCTGCTCGGTAGGCTCCGGATCCGGGGCAAGCTGGCCCTGTTGGTGCTGGTCCCGCTGCTCTGCATGACCGGGCTCACCGTGCCGGTGGTCTGGGAACGGGCCACCGTGGCCCAGCGGGCCGGCGACCTCGCCGACCGGGTGCGGATCGCCAGCCGGGTCGGCACCATCCTCCAGAACCTCCAGCAGGAACGCCTGCTCGCCGTCGGCCTGCTGCTCGGGCAGGTGCAGCGCACCGACCTGGTGCAGAAGGTCGCCGAGGTGGACGACCGGATCGCCGACCTGCGCGCCGATCTCGGCGACGCGCTCCCGACAGAGGTCGACACCGCCCTCGACGGGGTACGGCAGCTCGCCGCCCTCCGCACGGCGGCGGTGGCCGGGCAGACCGGCCCGGACCAGATCATGGGCGGGTACGGGCCGGTGCACACCGCCCTGATCGACTCGCTCCGGCTGCGGCTCAACGCGGACACCCGTACCGCGGCCGGGCGGCAGGTGCTGGCCCTGGACGGGCTGCTGCGCACCGGCGAGAGCCTCAGCGCCGGCGCCACCCTGATCGTGCTGGTCGCCGCCCGGCCCAACGCCCAGACCGTCACCGCCTACGTGGCGAACTTCGCCGTCCTCGAAGACGAGAGCGCCCGGCTCCAGGCCCTGGTCACCCCCGAGCAGCTCGACCTGCTCACCCTTGAGGAAGTCGCGGTGGCCAACCGCACCGGCCCGAACTTCATCAACCAGAGCGCGGTCGACCCGGCCACCGCGATCGGCGCGCTGGACCTGGCGACCCTCTTCCCCACCGTCTCCTCGATGATCACGCTGGGCCAGTTCGTCGAGAAGAAGCTGGCCGCCGACGTCACCGCCGAGGTGAGCGCCGACCGGCAGGTGGCGCTCGCCGGGGCGTACTGGGTGACGTTGCTGATCGTGACGATCCTGATCTCGGTCATCCTGCTCACCATGGCCGTGGGCCGGGCGGTGGCCAGGCCGCTCACCCGGCTCACCCGCTCCGCCGACCGGGTCGCCCGGGTCGCCGAGTCCGAGCTGGTCCGGGTCGCCGACGACGAGTCGGAAACCACCCCACCGGTACGCCTCGACCCGGTCGACGTGGGCGCCCGGGACGAGATCGGCGACCTGGCCCGTGCCTTCGAACGGGTGCAGAGCACCGCCGCCCGGCTGGTGGAACGACAGGTGGCGAGCCGGCGCAACGTGGCCCAGATGTTCGGTCACGTCGGCCGGCGTACCCAGAACCTGGTCGGCCGGCAGATCGCCCTGATCGACCGGCTGGAGCAGCAGGAGACCGAGCCGGGCCGGCTGGAGCACCTGTACCGGCTCGACCACATCTCCAGCCGGTTGCGCCGTAACGCGGGCAGCCTGGTGGTCCTCTCCGGCGCGGCCGGCGACGACGCGCACGTCGCACCGGTCCCGGTGGCCGACGTGGTCCGGCTGGCCCTCGGTGAGATCGAGGACTACACCCGGGTGGACGTGCAGGTCCCACCCCAGGTGGTCGCCGCGCCGGCGATCATCGGAGACCTGGTGCTGGCGCTGGCCGAGCTGATGGAGAACGCCACCATCTTCTCCCCGCCGCACACCCGGGTCGTCGTCACCGCCGAGCCGACCGACGACGGCGCGACGCTGGCCGTGGTCGACCAGGGCATCGGCATGAGCGAGCAACGGCTGGCCGAGGAGAACGTCCGGTTCACCCGCCGGGAGCGGCTGGACCTGGCCCCGTCCGAGGTGCTCGGGCTCTTCGTGGTGGGGCGGCTGGCCCGCCGGCACGGCTGGACGGTCGAGCTCGCCGCGACCCCCGGCGGCGGGATCACCGCCAGCCTTGCGCTCCCCGGATCCGCGCTGGCCCGCACCATGGCGGGACGCGACGCGGGCCCGGCCCGGCCGATGGTCGACGCGGGCCCGGTCCGGCCGATGGTCGAGGCGGGCCCGGCCCGGTCGGTGGCCGACGCGAGCCTGGCCCGGCCGGTGGTCGACGCCGGCCCGAGCCGGTCGGTGGTCGACCCCACGGCGTTGCCCGGATTCGACCCCACACTGCTCAGCAAGGCGACCAGGAGCATGGAGGCCACCGGCCCCTGGGATGCGTTCGGCACGGTGCCGGCCGACCCGGAGACGGTCCGGCCCACCGACACCGACCCGCCCGCCGCTGCCGCGACGGTGCTGCCGGCCCGAGGCACCGCCGCGGTGGCCCCCGCCGCACCGCACCGGCCGGCGGTTCCACCGGCCGCGCTGCTCCCCACGGCCCCGCCGGCCAGCCCGCCCCGGGCGGACCAGCCCGCCCCGCCGCCCGGAATCCGGCAGCGGGTACCCGGCGCCAGTCTGCCCCGCACCGCCCCCGTCGTCGGCCCGGTGGACGCCACCCACGCCGACCCGGCCGCCGCCCGCGCTCTCGTCGAGCAGTTCCAGTCCGGGGTACACCGGGCCGAACAGGCCAGACCGGCCGCCACCCACCCCGCCGAACCGGCGACGCCCCGACTGACCCGGCGGATCCCGGGCGCCAACCTGACCGTCGCACCACCCCGGCAACCACCCAGCCAGCACCCGGGAGATCCGGGCGAGGTCCGCGATCTCATCAACGCGTTCGAGACGGGCGTCGCCCGGGCTCTGCGCGAAGTCCGCCCCGACCGCCGCTCTGAAGAAGGAACGACACGGTGACCAGCCCGCACGTACACGAGAACGTCGACTACCAGAACCACGCCGCCGGTGACCTCAGCCCGGAGGCGCGCACCTTCAACTGGCTGTTGGACTCGTTCACCTCCAGCACGGCCGGGGTCCTGGAGGCCATCGCGGTCTCCTCCGACGGGCTGCTGATGGCCATGTCGTCGATCAAGGACCGGTCCAACGCGGAACGTCTGGCCGCCGTCGTCTCCGGCATGACCAGCCTGGCCGGCGGCGCGGCCAGTTGGTACGCGCTCGGCGGGCTCAACCGGGTGATCGTGGACATGGCCGACGGCTACCTGCTGATCACCGCCATCAGCAGCGGTTCGGTGCTCGGCGTGATCGCCGACCGGTCGGCCAACCTGGGCACCGTCGCGTACGAGATGACGCTCTTCGCCGGCCGGGCCGGCGGCGCGCTGACACCGAGACTCATCGCCGAGCTGAAGAACGCCGTTCAGCAATGACCCGGGACGCCGCCGGTGCGGAATCGGAACCCGAACCGTCGGTCCGGGTCCGCCCCTACCTGCGCGCCCAGACGGGGGGCGGGACGGCGACACCCGCTCCCGCTCCCGAACCGGAAACCGACCGACCGACCAGCCCCCGCCCGTTCGTGCTGACGGCCGGACGGGTGGCCGGCGCGGACCCGGCGATCGGCCTGGAGACCCAGGTCACCGCCCGGTCCGGGGCGGGCCGGGCCGCCGTCGTGGCCCTGCTCGCACCCGAGTTGCAGGCGATCGTCGCCCTGTGCGGTGAACCGATCTCGGTCGCGGAGATCTCCGCCCGGATGCGGCTGCAGCTCGGCGTGACCCGGGTGCTGGTCGGTGACCTGCGGGCCGCCGGCCACCTCGACGTGCACGTCGGCACCGTCGACGACGCATTTGACCCCGACCTCATCCTGCGAGTGATTGATGGACTCCGTGCGATCTCCTGAATGGCCGGTCGCCCCGCTCGGCGGGCTCGCCGCGAACAGTGCCTCCGCCCGTTACGGCCAGCCGGTGGGCGGCCCTGCGACCCCGCCCCAGCACCCGCCGCCGCCGTACCGGCCCCCGGTCGTCCCGACGGCCGGCCCGGTCCCGGCCACCCGGACCGGGCCGGCCGCCGCCCCACCGATCCCGGTCAAGCTCCTCATCGCCGGTGGTTTCGGGGTGGGCAAGACGACCACGGTCGGCGCGATCTCCGAGATCGCCCCGCTGACCACCGAGGCCGAGATGACGAGCGCCGGCATCGGGGTGGACGACCCGGGAGTCGGCAGCGCCAAGACCACCACCACTGTGGCGATGGACTTCGGCTGCGTGACCATCGACCGGAGCCTGAAGCTCTACCTGTTCGGCACGCCGGGTCAGCACCGCTTCGGCTTCATGTGGGACGACCTGGCCAGGGGCGCGCTCGGCGCGCTGGTGGTGGTGGACAGCTCCCGGCTGGACGACTGCTACCCGGCGATCGACTTCTTCGAGCGGGCCGGCCTGCCCTTCGTGGTCGGGGTGAACACCTTCGACGGCCGGCTGACGCACGAGTTGGGGGCAATCCGGTGGGCGCTGGCGATCGGCGACCACGTACCGCTCGTCCAGTTCGACGCCCGGGACCGGCTGTCGGTGCGGGATGCCCTGCTGGTCGTCCTGGACCGGGCGCTGGACCGGGCGGTGCGGGAGAAGGGCGTCTGAACGAATCGACGCCCGGGGCCGTTTCCATCGGAGAGGGGGACGTGATGAGGGGTGGTCTGGACGAGACACTGGCCCGGCTGGCCCGCCGTGAGGAGGCCCGCCGTCGCCGGTCGGCCGACCAGGACACGGAGGTCGACGACGACACGCCGACGCTGGCCTTCGAGGCGACCGGCCAGGCGCCCACGGCACCCGGGTGGCCCGGCCCGGCCCCGGCGGAACTGGCCCGGACCGGGCCGGGGTGGGCCAGACCGGCGGTGTCCGCCGTCAGCGGGTCCGACCCCGTGGAGGAGGTGGCCGAGGCGGTCCGTCGGGTGGTCGCCGCCCATCCCGGCCTGGCGGTGGTGCTGCGCGTCGAGTACGGCGGGCAGACGTACCCGCTGCGGGTGGAGCGGACGGACACCGGGGCCCGGAGCGGCCGGGCGGAGGCCGAGACGCGGGCCGCCGCCGACCCCCCGGTCACGCCACCGCCGGCCTGGCCGCTGGCGGACCGGACGCCACCGGCGTGGACGCCGGCGCGGGAGATGCCCGGCGTCGACCCGGCGGCCCGGCTGGCCGAGCTGATCCGACGCGACCCCACGCTGCTCGACAACGACGTCTGACCGGGTGTCCGCAGCAACGGGCGGCTACTGTCGGGCGATGCCCGAACCGGACCTGACCCTGACCGCCAGCCTGCGCCCGGCAGCGTTGGACGCCCGACGCGGCATCGTCCGGCTGCACCCGGAGGTGCTCACCGCCCTGGCGCTCCGTCCGGGTGACCCGGTCCGGCTGGCCGGTCGACGGGTCACCGCCGGGATCGTCGCGCCCGCCGAGCCGACCGCCAGCGCCGCCCTGCTCTACGCCGACGATCTCACCCTGGGCAACCTCGGCCTGCGCGACGGCGGTCAGGTGACGGTCGGCCCGATGCCGGTGACCCCGGCCCGGCGGGTGACCCTGACCGGCCCGGTGCCGGTCCTCGCCGCGGTGTCCCCGGAGATGCTCCGGCTCGCCCTGCTCGGCAAGGTGGTCACCGAGGGCGACAACGTCTCCCTGCTGCCCCAGGACGTCCTCCCCGACGCCTCGGTACGCGGCCTGGTCGAGGCCGCCCGCCGCAGCCTCGCCAACACCGTCGGGTACGCCTGGACGAGCACCCTGCTCACCGTGGTCGCCGCCGAACCGGCGACCGGTGCCCTGGTGACCATGGACACCGTGGTCGGCTGGGAACACGGCCAGGTCACCCACGGCTCCTCCGGCCCGGCCCGCCCGGACCGGGATCGGACCACCCGCACCGACGGTTCCTGGCCCGGCCGGGCGACCGGCACCCCCGCCGGCCCGACCGGCACCTCGGCGGATCCGGCGGCCGGTGGGCCACCGGCCGCAACTGTCGCCGGGGTGAACGACGAGGCGGTGGACGACCACGACGTGCCGCACGTGGACGAGCTGCCCGGGCTGCGCGGTCAGGCCGAGGAGTTGACCGAGCTGCTGGACCTGGGCTTCCACCACCGGGAGGTGCTGGGCCGGCTGGGCACCACTGTCTCGCTCGGCGTGCTGATCAGCGGGCCGGCCGGCTCGGGCAAGTCGGCGCTGGTGCGGGCGGTGGCGAAGGCGGTCAGGGCCCGGGTACGCCCGCTGTGGGCACCGGAACTCGCCGCGCTGACCAACGACGCGGCCGCCCGGCGGCTGCGTGCGGCCGCCGCCGAACTGGCCGACGGCGGGCCGGCGGTGCTGCTGGTCACCGACGTGGAGGCGCTGGCCCCGGCCGAGGACGCCGGGCCGCTGGCCACCGTCTTCCGGCAGGTGGTCGCCGGGGCCGTCCGATCGGGTACGGCGGTGGTGTGCACCACCTCCCGTCCGGAGTCGGTCGACCCGGGGTTGCGGGCGCCCGACCTGCTGTCGTTGCGGATCACCGTGCCGCTGCCCGATCCGGCGCTGCGCCGGGAGCAGTTGACCGTGCTGACCCGGCAGGTGCCGCTGGCCGAGGACGTCCGGCTCGACGAGGTGGCAGGTCGTACCCCCGGGTTCGTCGCCGCCGACCTGGCCGCGCTGGTCCGGGAGGCCGGTGTACGGGCGGCGCTGCGGCAGAAGACGGCCGAGACGCCGACGGTAACGATGGCCGACTTCTCGGCGGCGCTGGAGGTGGTCCGGCCGACCACCATGACGGCGTCCACACTGGAGCTGGCCTCGGTCACCCTCGACGACGTCGGTGGGCTGGGTGAGGTGAAGCAGACCCTCACCGAGTCGGTGCTCTGGCCGCTTACCTACCCGGACACCTTCGCCCGGTTGGGGGTGCAGCCGCCCCGTGGGGTGCTGCTCTACGGGCCGCCGGGCTGCGGCAAGACCTACCTGGTGACCGCGCTGGCCGGGACCGGGCGGGCGAACGTGCTGTCGGTGAAGGGCGCCGAACTGCTCTCCAAGTGGGTCGGCGAGAGCGAGCGGGCGGTCCGCGAGCTGTTCCGCCGGGCCCGCGAGGCAGCGCCGACGCTTGTCTTCCTCGATGAGATGGACGCGCTGGCCCCGGTGCGTGGCCAGGCCACCGACGGCGGTACGACCGACCGGGTGGTGGCCGCGCTGCTGACCGAGCTGGACGGGGTGGAAGCGCTGCGCAACGTGGTGGTGGTCGGGGCGACCAACCGACCGGACCTGGTCGACCCGGCGCTGCTGCGCCCCGGCCGACTGGAACGGCTGGTGTACGTGCCGCCACCGGACGGGCGGGCCCGGGCGGAGATCCTGCGCGCCGCGTCCCGCGCCGTGCCGCTCGCCGAGGACGTCGACCTGGCCGCGCTCGGCGAGGAGCTGACCGGCTTCTCGGCGGCGGACTGCGCGGCGCTGGTGCGGGAGGCGGCGCTGGCCGCGATGCGGGAGTCGCTGTCCGCCGCCACGGTCACCGCCGTCCACGTCGCCACCGCCCGCCGCCGTGTCCGCCCGTCCCTGGATCCCGCGCAGGTCGCCTGGCTCGCCGCGTACGCGGACAAGCACGCGGGTTGACCTGCGCGTAGTTTCGGGCGGGTCCCGGCGTTCGGGCGTTCGGGCGTTCGGGCGGGTAGTCATAGGCCAGCAGGTCGCAGGATGCTTGGCCGGCCCGTCCGGGCGTGTCGCCGCGAACAAGTAGATGTTGCCGTGAGCGGTATGCCTGAGCGGCATGAATATGACAGCCAGGCATACCACTTACTGCGGGAAGCATGGGAGGTTACTGCGGGAAGCATGGGAGGGCAGCGACACGCCGCCACCGCACCACCAGACGCCGCCACCGCACCGTCGCACCGTCAGCGCACACCGCCACCGCACACCGCCGCACACCGCCACCGTCGGCGCCGCGCCACCCGCACCGCCGGCGCACCCGATGAGGCCGGGTGCGGGCCACATCGAAGGGCCGAGGGATCAGCCGGCGACAGGCGGGGTCGCGTCGAGGGAGATCTCCGCGTACACCTTCTGGCCCTCATTGCGGAGTTTTGCACCGCAGTTACGCAACACCGCGACGGCCCCCAGGTTGTCCGGAGTGGTCTCCGCGACGACGGAGTGCATGCCGGCCGCCGCAGCGGCGTTCAGCAGTTCCCGCAGGGCCGCGGCGCCGAGCCCCTGCCCCCGTGCCGATCGCCCGAGCCACATCCCCGTCTCCACCAACCCGGGGGCGTCGCGGCGGGTCATCCGGACCATGCCGACCACCTCGCCGCCGACACACACAGCGAACATCAGGGTACGGGTCGGGCCGTCCAGGCCGCCGAAGCTGGCCCGGTGGAATTCCCGGAACGCCTCCCGGCGGGCGTGCGACCAGCCGGCGGGCGCCTCCACCGGTGGCATGACGTCACTCGGCTCGGCCTCAGCCGCCGCTACCGAGAGCAACGACTCCAGGTTTGCCTCGTCCACCGGCTCCAGCCGTACCGCGCCTGCCACGTGCCGCAGTCTGCCGCCCCTACCGGCGGTCGTCCACCCCTTTGGTGGGTGACTGGCGGTCTGGGCGGAGGTCTCGGCCGGTCGTCCCATCGCCGCCGGACATCTCACGCTCCGCTGTCAGGCCTAGGCCGCCCCGATGGGCCGTCGACACCGGTCCGCAGGCGTTCAGCGGCGTCGGTTGCGGGCCCGGGAGGCACGTAGCCGACGCAGCCGGCCGATCAGCAGTGGCTCGGCGGCCAGTGCGGCGGGGCGGTCGAGCAGGCCGTTGAGCAGTTGGTAGTAACGGGTGGCGGAGAGTCCGAAGGTGTCCCGGATGGCCTGCTCCTTGGCCCCGGCGTGCCGCCACCACTGCTGTTCGAAGGCGAGGATGCGCAACTCCCGCTCGGTCAACTCGTCGCCGCCGGTCGACGCCCGCTCACCGGTCCGCCCGTCGGCTCGCTCGTCGGTCCGCTCGGCATCCGAGGCCGGTCGGGGCGACGGCACCCGCGACGACGCGTCGGCCGGATCCGGCGACGGCTCGGACCGGCGTACGGCGTCGGCGGGCGACATGGCGCTCCTCGGCAAGGGGGACGACCGGGCGGACCGGCCGGGGAACCCCAGCTTAACCAGGGCGGGTGACGCTCCGGCCAGGGCCGGAACGTCACCCGCCGCCGGGCGGCGGCCGGCTCAGGTGATGTCGCGCCGACGCATCATCCAGAACGCGGCGACCATCACCACGGCGGTGCCGATGCCGAAGACCAGCGCCGAGTCCTGCCAGGTCACCAGCATCTCCTTCGGGGTGCACTCGCCCTGGGCGAATTCACAGGAGCGGTAGTCGACCAGTTTCCACTGCTTCTGGAACCAGGCCAGCGCATAGGTGGAGAGCACCCAACGGTCCCCGAACCGGACCCCGGCGATGGTCAGGGCGATCCGGATGCCGATCTCGCTGATCACACCGACGCCGACGGCGACGCCGAGCGCCATCGAGGTGTGCCGGCCCAGCGAGGCCAGCGCGAACGCCACCGCACCGACGGCGAGGATCAGCCCCAGCGCCCGTAGCCAGCTGATCCCGGTGGACTGCCAGACCCCGGAGGTGACCTTCGCGGTGGTCCCCCGGTGCGTGCCGATCAGCCAGAAGGCAAGCGTCCACAGCGCGCCCAGCACCACTGTCACCCCGGTCAGCATGGTGAACACGGCGGCCAGTTTGGTGCCGAGCACGACGAGCCGTTTCGGCCGCCACAGCAGCAGGTTCATCATCCCGCCGCTGCTCCATTCGGCCCCCACGAAGGAGGCGCCGATCAGGAAGGCGAACAGCGCCACCGCTCCGGCGAAGACGGCGACGAAGATCCCGAACTCGCCCCGGAAGTCGAACTGGTACGGCAGGTTCCACTTCGGGTCGAACATGTCCGCGGTGGGCTGCCAGTCCCGGCCGCAGTTCGGGCCGTACCGGTCCTCGGTCTGCTCGCCGCGGGCCTTGGCCGCCTCGCACTCGGTGATCGAGCGCTCCCAGTCCTTGACGGCCTCCCGGAAGTTGGCATCCGACTCGGCCTGCGCCTGGGCGATCACCGCCGGGGAGAGCTTGTGGCTGGAGAAGGTGAAGGCGGTGACGACGCCGGTCAGGCCGAGGACGAGCAGGACCAGCATGACCCGGGTGAGCCGGCGCTTGGCCAGCCGACGCAGTTCGGTGACGTACAGGCTCATGCGCCCCACCCTCCCGTGGTGCTGCCGGTGTGACCCGGCTCGTCGACCTTCGTGGACTCGTCGACCTGGCGGTGCTGGCCGGGGACCGGTGCGGTGGCGGTGATCTCCAGGAAGACGCTCTCCAGGTCCACCGCTACCGGGGCCAGTTCGCTGACGTACAGGTGCTGTTCGGCGAGGAGCCGGCTGACCGTGGCCGGCTTGTCGACGCCGGCCAGCATCAGGTGGTCGGGGTGGCGGGTGACCGCGACGCCGGCCCGGCCGAGCAGGTCGGCGGCGGCGGCGAGGTCTTCGGCGGCGTCCAGCCGCACCCGTACGCCACCGTGCGAGTGCTGGGCCAGCACCTGGTCCACCGGGCCGGCGGCGACCCGACGGCCCAGCGAGATGATGGTGACCTCGTCGCAGATGAGCTGGATCTCGCCGAGGATGTGGCTGGAGAGCACCACGGTCATCCCGGATTCGGCGAGGGTGCGCATCAGGGTGCGCATCTCCCGGATGCCGCCCGGGTCGAGACCGTTGGCCGGCTCGTCGAGGATCAGCAGCTTGGGGTTCTTGAGCAGGGCGGACGCGACGGCGAGCCGTTGCTTCATGCCGAGCGAGTACGTCTTGACCCGCTCGCCGGCCCGGTCCCGCAGCCCGACCAGTTCCAGCACCTCGTCGACCCGTACGGCGGGGACCTCGCCGGCCCCGGCCAGCAGGGACAGCGTGTCCCGGGCGGTGAAGTGCGGGAAGAACTGCGGGCTCTCCACGATCGCGCCGACCTGGCCGGCGACGTTGGGCAGCGCGGCGGGCACCTCGTGGCCGAGGATCGCCATCCGCCCGCCGTCCGGCCGGATCAGCCCGAGCAGGGTGCGCAGCGTGGTGGTCTTCCCCGACCCGTTGGGGCCGAGGAAGCCGTGCACCTGCCCGGCCTCCACCCGCATGTCGAACCCGTCCAGCGCGTTGCGGACACCACGCCGACGGCTCTTGTACGTCTTACGTAGACCTTCGATCTCCAGGACAGCCGACAAGCTGCGCCTCCCCCGATGGTGGGCTATGACAGCGGACACCATACTCGGTATGCCCGCCATGGCAATACCCGGTATGCATCGGCGTTCGGATCACTACCGACGGTGTATCAACGAGCCACTCAGGCGCAGACGACGGCCACGCCTGCGGCGCGGAACGCGTCGACCAGCTCGGGGGCCGCCCCCGAGTCGGTCACCAGGGTCTCCACCCGTTCCACCGGACAGATCCGGGCGAACGCGTGACCGCCCAGCTTGGACGAGTCCGCGATGATCACCACCCGCTTGGCCCGCGCCACCATCAGGTTGTTCATCGCCGCCTCCCCCTCGTGGTGGGCGGCGGCACCCAGCTGGGGATCGAGCGCGTCCACGCCCAACAGGGCGACGTCCAGGGTGACCTCGCGCAGCAGCGCCCCGCCGAGCGGCCCGACCAGTTCGAACGACTTCGGCCGCACCACACCCCCGGCGACCACGACCTTCATCCGCGAGCGCACCAGCAGCTCGTTGGCGATGTTCAGGGCGTTGGTGACCACGGTGAGCTGGGCACCCTCGGCGTTGGTGTTCAGATCCGGCCGGACGGCCAGGGCACGGGCCACCTCGGTGCTGGTGGTGCCGCCGTTGAGACCGACCACGGTGCCGGGGGAGACGAGCGCGGCGGCGGCGGCGCCGATCCGCTGCTTCTCCGCCGAGTGCTTGGCCGTCTTGTACCGCAGCGGCAGGTCGTACGAGACGCCGTTGGCGACCGCGCCACCCCGGGTCCGGGTGATCATCTGCTGCTGGGCGAGCTGGTCGAAATCGCGTCGGATGGTGGCCTGGGAGACGTCCAGCCGCTCGGCGGCCTCCTCGACGCTGACCCGGCCGCTGCCGGTGAGCATCTCGAGCAGAGCGTTCCACCTGGCGTACCGGTCCACGTGGAGCCTCCGATGACTCTGCCCGAACGGTGATTGATTGCGTGCACAGTAGTGCGCGAAACTGGCGGTGCGCAAAACCCTGCTCTGCGCGATCCGGGGGCAGGTTGCCACACCGGCCTCGATTCGCGCAGAATAACGCGCGAAAGACGGTGGTAATGAGCCGTATTGCGCACCTCCCTCCCCTGTGCGAGGAGTTCACATGGCGTACGTCGACGCGGAGATCGCCAGCCAGCCCGACTGCTGGCGGGAGGCGGCCCGGCTGGCCGACACCGTCGCCACCGGCCTCCCCCGACCCGGCGAGCGGGTCGCCGTCGTCGGTTGCGGCACGTCGTGGTTCATGGCGATGGCGTACGCCGGGCTGCGCGAGCGGGCCGGTCACGGCGAGACCGACGCCTTCCAGGCCAGCGAGTTCCCCACCGACCGTCGCTACGACCGGCTGATCGCGATCACCCGCTCCGGCACCACCACCGAGGTCCTCGACCTGCTCGCCGCGCTGCGCGGCCGGACACCCACCACCGTCCTGGTCGGCGACCCCGACTCGCCCGCCGGCACGCTTGCCGACACGGCCGTGCCGATGCCCTTCGCCGACGAGCGTTCGGTGGTGCAGACCCGGTTCGCCACCACCGCCCTGGCGCTGCTCCGCGCCCACCTCGGCGACAACGTCGAGGCGCTGGCCGCCGACGCCGAGGTCGCCGTCCGGGCCCCGCTGCCGCTCGACCCGGCCCGCATCGACCAGGCCACCTTCCTCGGTCGCGGCTGGACCGTCGGGCTGGCCCAGGAGGCCGCGTTGAAGTGCCGCGAGGCAGCCACCTTCTGGGCCGAGGCGTACCCGGCGATGGACTACCGGCACGGCCCCATCTCGATCGCCGCACCCGGCCGACTGGTCTGGGCGTTCGGGGAACTGCCCGACGGTCTGCCGGAGGACGTGGCGGCCACCGGGGCCGCGTTCGTGCACAGCCGGCACCACGGATGCCACACCGTGCTGGGCAGTTGGGCGGCCGGCCGGACCCCGGTCGACCCGATGGCCGACCTGATCCTGGCCCAGCGCTTCGCGGTGGCCCTGGCGACCAGCCGCGGCCTGGACCCGGACGCGCCCCGACACCTGACCCGCTCAGTGGTGCTGGCATGACCGACGGGCCGGGCGACGGCGAACACCTCGTCGTCGCGCTGGACGTCGGTGGGACCGGGATGAAGTGCGCCCTGGTCCGCCCGGACGGCAGCGTGGCGTACACCGAACGCCACCCGACCGACGCCGGACGCGGCCCGGACGCCGTGGTGGAGACCGTCCTGACCGTCGCCGGAGGGCTGGCCGACAAGGCGCGTGCCGCCGGATCGACCCCGGTGGCCTGCGGCGTCGCCGTACCCGGGGTGGTCGACGAGGCCGCCGGGGTGGCGGTCTGGTCGGCGAATGTCGGCTTCCGGGACGTACCGCTGCGGGAACTGGTGGCGGCGCGGCTCGGGCTGCCGGCGGTGCTCGGCCACGACGTGCGGGTGGGCGGGATCGCCGAGGCCCGGCTCGGTGCCGGCCGGGACGCCCGGCACGTGCTCTTCGTCGCGATCGGCACCGGCATCGCCGCCGCGCACGTGGTCGCCGGGTCGGCCGCCGTCGGCGCGCACGGTGCGGCCGGCGAGATCGGCCACATCCTGGTACGCCCCTACGGCCCGCGCTGCGGCTGCGGTCGGCCCGGCTGCCTGGAAGCCGTCTCGTCCGCCTCGGCCATCGCCCGCCGCTACGCGGAACTGGACGACGGAACGACGCAGGCCGGCCCGCCCGGAGTCGGCACGGCAGCACCTCCGGCCGGCGCGGCAACGCGCCCGGCCGGTACGGCGGTGAGCGCGGCCGAGGTGGCCGGGCGGGCGGCGGCCGGTGAGGAACTGGCCGGCCGGGTGTGGCGGGAGGCCGTCGAGGCGCTGGCCGACGGGCTCGCCACCGGGCAGGCCCTCTACGACGTGGACACCATGGTCATCGGCGGCGGTCTGGCCCGGGCCGGCGAGCAACTGCTCGGCCCGCTCCGCGCGGCCCTGCACGAACGGATGACCTTCCATCGGGAGCCGCGCCTGGTCGCGGCGGCCCTCGGCGACGAGGCCGGCTGCCTCGGTGCCGCCCTGCTCGCCCTCGACAGTCTGGAGAGACGATGACCCAGCGGGTGACCGGCAAGGTGGTGACCCCGACCGGCGTGGTCCGGCAGGGGTGCGTGGAGCTGGACGGCGAGCGGATCACCGCCGTCGCCGAGTACCCCGCCAAGCGCGACGGGCACTGGATCGTGCCGGGCTTCGTGGACATGCACACCCACGGCGGGGGCGGGCACACCTTCACCGCCGGCGACGCCGACGCCGCCCGCGAGGCCGCCGCGTTCCACGGGCGCCACGGCACCACCACCCTGCTGGCCAGCCTGGTCAGCGCCCCGTTCGACCTGATGCGGGCGGCCACCGCCGCGTTCGCGCCGCTGGTCCGGGAGGGCGTGCTGGCGGGCGTCCACTTCGAGGGGCCGTACCTGTCGAAGATCCGGTGCGGCGCGCAGAACCCGGAATTCCTCCGCGACCCGTCCACCGACGAGCTCACCCGACTCCTAGAGGAGGGGGCGGGGACGGTACGCATGGTCACCCTGGCACCCGAGCGCCCCGGTGCCCTGGACGCGATCAAGCTGCTCACCTCACACGGTGTGGTCGCCGCCGTCGGCCACACCGACGCCACCTGGGAGCAGACCCGGGCCGCGGTCTCGGCGGGGGCGAGCGTCGGCACCCACCTGTTCAACGGGATGCGCCCGCTGCACCACCGCGAGCCCGGCCCGGTGGTGGCCCTGCTGGAGGCCCCGAACGTGGTCTGTGAACTGGTCGCCGACGGGGTGCACCTGCACGACGGGATGCTCACCTTCGCCACCGGCGTCGCCGGCCCGGAACGGATCGCACTGATCACCGACGCGATGGCCGCCGCCGGCATGCCCGACGGCGAGTACGAGCTGGGTGGCCAGCAGGTAGCCGTGGCCGACGGGGTGGCCCGCCTGACCCGGGACGGGGCGATCGCCGGCAGCACCCTCACCATGGACGCCGCACTGCGGCACGCCGTATCCGCCGGGATCCCGATCGCCGACGCGGCACGGATGGTCGCCACCACCCCGGCCCGGGCCATCGGCCTGCGTGACCGGGTGGGTGCCCTCCAGGCGGGCCTCCGCGCCGACCTGGTGGTGCTCGACGACGAGCTGAACGTGGTCCGGGTGATGCGCGCCGGCACCTGGCTCGACTGAAACCTGTCCCGCCCCGACCCTGTCCTGGCCCAGCTCAACCTCATCCGGTCCGGTCCGGTCCGGTCCGGTCCGGTCCGGTCCGGTCCGGTCCGGTCCGGTCCGGTCCGGCTCGGTCCGGCTCGGTCCGGTGCGGCTCTCAACCGTCCGCGCGATGAACAACACAGACGTGCAGACCCACAACCACCATTATGTGCCATGCGCGTCCTTTAGAGCTGATGACGTTAACGAGTCACGGGCGCGCCCGCGCGACCTCGGCCGAGGCTGGCGGGTCGCGGCAACCGGCGGGGAGCAGGCGGCCGGCAACGGTGCGCGGACTACGGCGGTGAGTAGCGACCGCGACCGGACGAAGGCGGGAACCGGACGAAGGCGGGAACCGGACGAAGGCGGGAATTGGCGGCAGAGTGATCAGGGGAGCCCGTACGAGCCCGCACATACCCCTGATCGCTCGCCACGTGGAAACGCAACACCGTTGCGTTAGGTGGAACGGCTGTTCGTCGACCACCGCTGCCTCGCCGATCATGGAGTTGTGGTGGGTGACAGAACGCCCGTAAAGCCCCCAAGGTCGGCACCACCACTCCATGATCGCCAAGCGGGCCCACCCCGCTCCCCGATCGGGCACTTCCTGTCCCGGGTTGACCAGCCGCCCACGGCGTTTTAACGCAACGGTGTTGCGTTAAAACGTGCCCCGGATGCGCGGTGAAGCATCCTGATTCGTTTACGTCATCAGGTCCAAAGGATGCGCATGGCAGGTCCTACCTGCGGTTTCCTGGGCCTGGAGCGGACCGCGGGGTCGTCACGGTGCGTGGGCCAGGCACCGGCGAGAGCCCACCTGGTCCGGAGGCGCGCGGGCCCCGCTACGCACGGGCCACGCGACGGGCGGGCCACGCGACGGGCGGGCCACGCGACGGGCGGGCCACGCGACGGGCGGGCCAGAAGAAGGCAGGCCGGGAAGAATGCAGGCCGGGAAGAAGGGCAGGCCGGGAAGAATGCAGGTCAGGCGGTGGGGACCTCGACACCCAGGACAGCCTGCTCGTCGGGGCGGTGCACCAGCACGTCGGACAGGTACGACTGCACCGCCGGGCCCATCCCCACGTCCCGACGGGCCCGCTCGGAGAGCAGCCACTTGTGCTCGATGATCTGCGCGAAGATCTCCTGCGGTTCCAGCTTGTGCCGCAGGTGGGCGGGGACCGCCCGGACGACCGGCTCGAAGACCTCGGTCAGCCAGCGGTGGGCGGCCTGCTGCTCGTCGGTCAGGTCGCTCTCCACCCGGTAGGCGTCCAGGTCGTTGAGGAGCCGGCGGGCCTGGTTCTCCTCGGCGTCCAACCCGGTGAGCCGGATCAGCCGTCGGGTGTGGTAGCCGGCGTCGACGACCTTCGGGCGGACCAGGTAACGCCCGTCGTCGACCGTCGACAGGGCCACCTCGGCCACGTCGAAACCCAGGTCGTTGAGGCGGCGGATCCGGCCCTCGATGTCGTGCCGGGCCTCCCGCTCGATCTGCTGCTCGTAGGTGATCTCGTGCCAGAGCCGCTCGTAGCGCTGCACGACCTCCTCGCAGACCACCTCCGGGTCGATCGACTCGTGCAGCAGCCCGGCAGCCTGGAGGTCCAGCGCCTCGCCGAAGATGTTGACCCGGGCGATCTCCAGGTCCTCGCCGCGCTGCCCGTTGGACAACGAGCGGTGCAGCGCACCGGTCTCGGCATCGACCAGGTAGGCGGCGAATGCCCCGGCGTCGCGCCGGAACAGGGTGTTGGACAGTGAGCAGTCGCCCCAGAAGAAGCCGGTCAGGTGCATCCGGACCAGCAGCACGGCGAGGGCGTCGAGCAGCCGGCCCATCGTCTCCGGGCGCAGCGTGCGGGAGAACAGCGCCCGGTAGGGCAGCGAGAACTGGAGGTGCCGGGTGATCAGCACCGGGTCCAGCGGGGTGCCGTCGTCGGCCTGTCGGTCGGCCACGATCGCGATCGCCTCCACCGACGGGAAGTCGATCCGTTCCAGCGCCCGCAACAGGTCGTACTCGCGTTCGGCGACCCGCTCCCCGGTCTCCTTGACGGCGTACACGTAGTCGCCGAGGCGGACGAACCGGACGATGTGCCGGGAGATGCCCTGTGGCAGCGCCACCAGGTGCCGGGCGGGCCACTCCTCCAGCGGGGTCGACCAGGGAAGGTCGAGCAGCGCCGGGTCGACGAGGGCCGAGGTGATCCGCACGGGGACAAGTGTGCCGGGTGCCCCCGGCATGCGCCTCCCTTCGTGGTTCGACACACATCGACCCCGGCCCGCGAGACCCCCGGCCGCGCCACGCCGGACCATGGGCCGCGCCACGCCGGACCACGGGCCGCGCCACGCCGGACCACGGGCCGCGCCACCACGGCCGCCGGGTCGCACCACGCCAGACCCCGGCCGCGCCACCACGGCCACAGGGGTCGGCCGGTAGCGTGATCGCGTGCGGGAGACCACCACGACGGTACGCGACGGAGCACGGCTCAGGCCGGTCCGCCCGGCCGGCTGGTGGTACGACCTGGTGCTGTTCGCCGCCCTGGTCGGCCTGACCGTGGCCCTCGCCACCGGCCACCTCTTCGGCGTCGACCGGGCGGTCGCCGACTGGGCGGACGCGCACCGGCCGACCACCGCGTACTGGATCGCCAGGGCGCTCAACCTGCTCGGCCAGGGCAGCCCGTTGACGATGTCGGCCGCCGCCCTGGGGGTGCTGCTGGCCGTCCGGCTCCGTTCGGTCCGTCCACTGCTGCCTCCCGTGGTCGCCTTCGTGCTCACCCTGCTGACCATCGGCCCGCTCAAGGTCTGGACGGCCCGCCCGGCCCCCACCGCGAGCGTCAAGGAACCGTTCCTGCCGCCGGAACAGACCCTGCCGCTGTTCCAGCACGACCTGCCGGTCGGCTACGCCCAGTCGTACCCGTCGGGGCACGTGGCCAACGCGATCGTCTGGTACGGGGTGCTCGCCCTGCTGCTCGCCCCGCTGCTGCGTACCGTCGGCCGGCGGATGCCCCGGCCGCTGGTCACCGCCGTCCGGGTGGTGCCGCCGGTGGTGGTCCTGTGCACCACCACCTACCTGGGCTGGCACTGGCTGACCGACTCGGTGGCGGGGCTACTGCTCGGCCTCCTGCTAGATCGGCTGCTACGTCGGATCCCCTGGGACGAGCTGCCGTTGCCGGGCCGGTTGCGCGCCTGGGACCGCCCGTTCACCTCCGACCCGGGCCGGTCGCACGATGAGGGCCGCCCGTTCACCTCCGACCCGTAACCTGCCGTGGTGGATCGGCTGAGCCGGCGGTTGGGCGTACCCGATGCGGTGGTCGTCGGGCTCGGCGCGATGCTCGGTGCGGGCGTCTTCGTGGTCTTCGCCCCGGCCGCCGCCGCAGCCGGTGGCAGCGGACTGCTCGTGGCGCTGGCGCTGGCCGGGTTCATCGCCTACTGCAACGCGACCAGCTCGGCCCGGTTGGCGGCCCGCTACCCGGAATCCGGCGGCAGCTACGTCTACGGCCGGGAACGCCTCGGCCCGTTCGCCGGCTTCCTCGCCGGCTGGGGGTTCGTGGTCGGCAAGACGGCGAGCTGCGCGGCGATGGCGCTGACCATCGGGGCGTACCTGTGGCCGGGGCAGGCCCGGCTGGTCGCGGTCGGCGCGGTGCTCGCGGTGACCGCGGTGAACCTGCGCGGCGTCACCCGGACGGTCGCCGCCACGAAGGTGCTCGTGGTCGTGGTGCTGGCGGTGCTGGCCCTGGTCGCGGTGACCGGCCTGGCCGCCGGGGAGGTCCGGCTCGACCGGCTCGCCGAGGGCGCCGGCCCGGCCCGGGGCGTGCTGACCGCCGCCGGGCTGCTCTTCTTCGCCTTCGCCGGGTACGCCCGGATCGCCACCCTCGGCGAGGAGGTCCGCGACCCGGCCCGCACGATCCCCCGGGCGGTGCCGCTGGCCCTCGGCGTGGTGCTGGCGGTCTACCTGGTCCTGGCGGTGGTCGCGGTCGGTGTGCTCGGCCCCGACCGGCTGGCCGCGTCCGCCGCGCCACTGGCCGACGTGGTGACCGTCGCCGGGCTGCCCGGCCTGGCCTGGGTGGTCCGGGCCGGCGCGACGGTGGCGGTGACCGGGGTGCTGCTCTCGCTGCTCGCCGGGGTGGGCCGGACCCTGCTGGCGATGGCCCGCCGCCGGGACGTGCCGGGCGCGCTGGCCGCCGTGCACCCGGTCCGCCAGGTCCCGCACCGGGCCGAGCTGGCGGTGGCCGCCGTGGTGGTCGCGGTGGTGGCGCTCGGCGACGTACGCGGGGCGATCGGCTTCTCCAGCTGCACCGTGCTTGTCTACTACGCGATCACCAACGCCGCCGCACTGACCCTGGGCCGGGATCCGACCCGACGGCTGCCCGTCCGGGCGCTCGCCGTGCTGGGGCTGGTCGGCTGCCTGCTGCTCGCGGTCAGCCTGCCGACCACCAGCGTCCTCGCCGGTTTCGGCGTGCTCGCCCTCGGCGCGCTCTGGTACGCCCTCCGCCACCTCCGCTAGTCACTCCTGCGGATCCCGCGACGTCGGTACGCCGGCGGGCGGCGGGACAGCCGGCGGCGGGGGCGGGGTGGTCTCCCGGAGCAGGGCGCTCAGCCCGGCCCGCCGGGCGACCACTGTCAGTCGGTCCCCCGCCGTGATCACCATCCGGGGGTCGGCCGTCCAGTCGGTCTTCTGCCCGGGCCGGGAGTGGGCCAGCAGGCGTACCTCGCCGGGGCGGGCCACCGCGGCGAGCGGACGGCCGTCCAGTGCGGCACCGGCCACCACCGGCACCTCCACCACCAGCAGGGCGTGCCGGTCGACCGGGATGGTGGCGATCACCGCCCGGTCCAGCAGCGCGGCGGCGAACGACGGCGCGGCCAGGTAGGACACGCTGCGCGAGATGCCGATGCCGAAGGCCCGCTGGATCCGCTCGGCGAAGTCGCCGTCGAAGAGCCGCAGCACCACCCGCAGCTCCGGGTTGAGCGCCCGGCCGTTGAGCGCGGCCCGCAGGTTGACCCCGTCGTCGGTGGAGACCACCACGAGCGCCTGGCAGTGCTCCACCGAGGCCGAACGCAGCGTCTCCTCACGGGCCGCGTCCCCGACGATCAGGGGCACGTCCAGCCGTCGGGCCAGCGCCGCACCGCGCGCCTCGGCACTCCGGTCGATCGCCACCACCTCGACGCCGAAGTCGTGCAGCTGGGCCATCACCCGGGTACCGATGTTGCCCAGCCCGACGACCACCACGTGCCCGGCGCGTTCCGGCTGGATCCGGCCGGCGTGCAGGGCCAGCCGGGCGTTGACGATCCCGTCGACCACCACGGCGGTGATCAGCGGGATCAGCGCCAGCCCGGCCAGGTTGAGCACCACCTGCATGATCTGGGCGGCGGCCGGTTTGGCGACGTCCGGGTCCTGGCCGCTGAGCGTGGTGACCAGGGTCAGGTAGAGCGCCTCCGTCCAGCTCACCTCGACCGCGCGGGCGTTCAGCCAGCCGAGCAGGGCGATCACCCCGAGCAGGGTGAGCACCGCGATGCCGATCTTGCGGGTGGCGAAGCTGCGGACCGCCCGGAGCAGCACCGCGAGGGGTTGCCGGCGACGCCGGGCCCGGACCAGCCGGCGGGCCGCCAGCTCGGTGCCGGCCGGCTGGCCGGTCGCCTCGGCGAGCACCACGTCGGCGGCCTTCTCGTCGGCGGGCAGCACCCGGACCACCTCCGGGTCGGTGGTGACGGCCAGCCCGCAGACCACGTCGGCGGGGCGGACGTCACCCCGGCGGGCCACGTAGAGGGTACGACCGCCGTGCCGGAAGTGGGTCGGGGCGACCTCGCCGAGGGCGGCGGCGACGAACGCCGGGGCGGCCATCGAGGCGTCGGAGAGGACGGCCGAGTCGGGGAAGAGTTGCCGCAGACCGTTGGCGAGGCTGGTGTTGAACATCCGGACCACCAGGCGCAACCGGGGTTCGACCTCCTGCGCGCAGAGCGCGGCGTGCATGTTGCCCACGTCGTCCTGGTGCAGCAGGGCCAGGCCGTCCGCCCCGGCCAGGCCGGCCCGGCGGAAGGTGGCCTCGTCGAGCCGGTCGGCCCGGATCACCTGCACGCCGTCGACGTCCCGCCCGTCGGGGCCCTCCGAGCGGCGGCGCTCCGGCACGACCAGGGTGATCCGGACCCGGCCCTGGGCCAGCTCGGTGCCGAGCAGCGCCCGGACCACCCAGTACGTCAACGGGTCGTTGCCGCAGACCACGTAGTGCGGACGGGAGTCGCCGTTCATCCGCAACCGCCAGCCGGTCGCGCGCCGGGCACGGTCCCGCAGGGGTTCGGCCATGCCCGGATGGTAGTCAGCCGGTCGCAGCGGACGCAGCCCTGGTAATCGCGCGGGGTGATCGCGGGCAGGCATGTCGGACCCGGTGGTGGGTAGAGCAGCGCCGTGCAGACGTTCCTGCCGTACCCGGATTTCCTGGCCAGCGCGCGGGTCCTCGACCAGCGCCGGCTGGGCAAACAGCGGGTGGAGGCGATCCAGGTGCTGCGCGGGCTGACCCGGCCGGGCTACGGCTGGCGCCACCACCCGGCGGTGAAGATGTGGGCCGGTTACGAGGAGGCCTTGACCCGGTACGGGTTGGACGTGTGCGCGGTGTGGTGTGCACCGGGTCGGGCGGACACCTGCGCGGCGACCCTGGTCACCGACCTGACCGCCGCCCGGGGCACCGGTCGGGTACGCAGCCAGGCCGAACTGGCCGCCGCCGGTGAGCTACCGCCCTGGCTGGGCCGCGACGACCTGCACCTGAGCCATCGGTCCTCGCTGCTGCGCAAGGATCCGGACCACTACCGCCCCAGGTTCGGCGACATCCCGTCCGACCTGGAGTACGTCTGGCCCCCATCCGACCGTGCCCCGCTCGCCGCCGGGCGACCCGCCGACGCCTCCGCTGGCGGTGGCGGACCTGCCTGACCGGGCCGGATCGAGCCTGGTCAGGCAGACTGGAGGCCCCTCGGGTCGGAAGGTGCACATGGCGCTGTCGCAGAAGCTGGGTCGACTCATCGGCGTACGCGAGCACGAGGTGGACCCGGGCGGCGGTGGTGCCCCCCGGGTGGCCCGGCCGACCACGGCCGTGGTGGTGGGTGGCGGGATCGCCGGCATGTCGGCGGCGGTGGTGCTCGCCGAACGCGGGGTGGACGTCACCGTGCTGGAGGCCGCGCCGACGCTTGGCGGCCGGCTCGGCGCGTGGCCGGAGGCGCTCGCCGACGGCAGCCAGGTCAACGAGCACGGCTTCCACGCGTTCTTCAGGCAGTACTACAACTGGCGGTCGATCCTGCGGCGGGTCGATCCGACGCTCGGTTTCCTCAAGCCGATCCCCGGCTACCCGATCCTGTCCGCGCAGTGGCCCACCGAGGAGTTCGGCAGGCTGCCCCCGGCCCCGCCGGCCAACCTGCTGGCGCTACTGCTGCGCAGCCCCAGCCTGCGCCTGACCGACCTGCGCCGGATGGACCGGGACGCCGCGTTGCCGCTGCTCAGCTACGACCCGGTGCGCACCTACGCCGAGTTCGACGACACCACCGCCGACGCGCTGCTCGCCTCGCTGAAACTGCCGGACCGGGCGCGGGCGATGCTGTTCGAGGTCTTCTCGCACTCGTTCTTCAACCACGAGACCGAGATGTCGGCCGCCGAGATGATCGCCCAGTTCCACTTCTATCTGCTGGGCAACCCGGAGGGGTTGGCGTTCGACTGCCCCGACGAGGACTACGCCACGGCGATCTGGCAGCCGCTGACCCGGTACGTGGAGAAGCACGGCGGTCGGGTGCGCACCGAGGTCGCCGCCGCCCGGCTGGACCGGGGGTCGGACGGCTGGCGGGTCACCGACGCCGACGGCACGTCGTACCCCGCCGGGCACGTGGTGCTGGCCGTCGACCCGCCGGCGCTGGCCGCGCTGGTCACCGCCTCCCCCGGCCTGGTCGCGGCGGCGCCCGGGCTGGTGGCGCGGATGCCCGCGTTCGGTCGGCCCGGCCCGCCGTACGCGGTGGCGCGGTACTGGCTCGACGGGGACGTCCGGGCCGACCGGGCGGTGTTCAGCGGGGTGTCCCGCCAGCCCACCCTGGACTCGGTGACCCTCTACCACCGGCTGGAGAACGAGTCCCGGCGGTGGGCGCAGCGCACCGGCGGCGCGGTGGTGGAGCTGCACGCGTACGCCTGCGACGAGGGGGTGCCGGCCGGGGAACTGGCCGAACGGATGCGCACCGAACTGGTCACGCTCTGGCCGGAGGTCGCCGGACTGGGGGTGCGGGAGTTGCGCGCCCGGGTCGAGGCGCAGGCTCCGGCGTTCACCCCGGGCAGCCACCCCGGCCGACCCGGGGTACGCACCGACGCCGACGGCCTCTATCTGGCCGGGGACGGCATCGGCACCGACTTCCCCAGCGCGTTGATGGAGCGGTCGGCGGCGACCGGGATCATCGCCGCCAACCACATCCTGCGCGCCGAGGGGGCCGCCGCCGAACCGGTCCGCTCCATCCGCCCCCGGGGGCTGCTCGCCGGCCGGTAGCGGGTTCACTCGCCGGCCGGTAGCGCCGGGGCCGGACTGGGTGCCGCCTGCGGACGCGCCGCACTGGAAGCTGCTCGCCGAGGACTCGGTCTATTTCCTGCCGGAACCCGAAGGCCCAGCGGTACTCGAGCATCGATCTCGAACAGGTCGACCGCACCCCGGTCACCTACTGCCAGCCGGATCCTGGCGAGCCGACGGTGGTCAACTACGTCCGGATCGACCACAACCGCTACCAGGCGACGCCGGCCTCGGTCGACGTCACCGTCTGGTCGGTCCGCTCGTAGCCGTGCTCCGTGGGCGCGCTACGGCAGGGTGGCGGTGGCGCGCATCGAAATGCGTTGCCCGCCTGCGTCGCCGCGCCTACCGTGATCCACGCAAGGTCAACCAGTCGAATCGGGAGCACGCCCATGACGTCGCCGCACCTCACCAGCGCGTGGTCGACGCTACCCATCGACGGTTGCCGAGCCGAACACCCCTGGGACGGGACCCCCGACTGACGCGTGCCCTTCGCGCCGGCCGCCCGTCCCATCCGAGGACCGGGCGGCCTTCGTCGTCCGGGCCGCCACGCGGGCCCGGCGGCGGGTTCGTCCCGGCCGGCTCCACTGCGGCCGGGCGACCTCGCCGACCGGTCCGATCGACCACCGACCGCGAAGGGAGAGCCCGGTGGACGCCGTCCTCGTCATCAACGCCGACCTCGGCCCGCTGCACCGGGTCACCGTCCAACACGCGATCCGGATGCTGTGCCGCCGGGTCGCCGAGATCCACGAGGCCGAGCCGGACCGGGTGATCGGGATCTTCCCCGTCCCCCGGGTGGTCCGCCTCGTCCGGTACGTCGTCACCCGCTGGCGGTTCAGCGCCGGTCCGGCCTGGTCCCGGGCCGGGGTACTGCGCCGCGACGGTGGGCGGTGCGCGTACTGCGGCGGGTCGGCCGGCACCGTCGACCACGTGCTGCCCCGCTCGCGCGGCGGTCGGAACAGCTGGCGGAACACCACCGCCGCCTGCTACGGGTGCAACCAGCGCAAGGGGGACCGGACGCCGGCCGAGGCCGGCATGCCGCTGCGCCGGGAGCCGGCGACGCCGACCTGGGCGAGCCTCGCCGGGCGGTGACGGGACCGGCCGGCGGGCACAGGGGGTCGCGTCGGGGTACGCCCCGGCGCGACGCCCGCCGGCCCCCGGCACTCCGACGAACCGCCCACCGGCCCCGCCACTCCCACGCGCCGCCCTTCGACTCACCATCGCGGATGTAGTGGTATCCGCCCCGCCCCGTTACCACTACATCCGTGCTGGTGCGACCTGCCGCCGGTGGCAGCCGGGCGGCCGACGGTCAGCGGGCGGCCAACGGTCAGTGGGCGGCCGACGGGGACCAGGGAAAGTCGGGCGTACGGCGTTCGTGGTGGGCGGCGACCCCCTCGCGGGCCTCGCCGCTGTCCCGCGCCTTCCGGTGCCACCAGGCGATCCGGGCCGGGCTGGCCCGGTCGTCGACGATCTCCTTGGCGGCGGCGATGCTGAGCTGGGAGCGGGCGGCGATGGCGGCGGTGATCGCGGTGACCCGGCCGGGCAGGTCGTCGGCCACCTCGTCGGCCAGGCCGACCCGCAACGCCCGTTCGGCGTCGATCAGCTCGGCGGTGAAGAGCAGGAACTTGGCCGTGGACGGGCCGACGAGCCGGGTCAACCGCCGGGTGGTGGGTGCCGGGTAGACCAGCCCGAGCCGGGCCGGCGGCACCCCGAACCGGGCGTCCGGGGCGACGATCCGCAGGTCGCAGGCGACCGCGAGCAGACAACCACCGCCCACGCAGGGGCCCTGCACCGCCGCGACTGTGGGCTTGGCGAAAGCGGCCAGCCGCTCCTCGG
This sequence comes from Micromonospora sp. NBC_00421, assembly GCF_036017915.1. Classification (NCBI taxonomy): domain Bacteria; kingdom Bacillati; phylum Actinomycetota; class Actinomycetes; order Micromonosporales; family Micromonosporaceae; genus Micromonospora; species Micromonospora sp. NBC_00421. Next base: position 6,306,627 of record NZ_CP107929.1, on the reverse strand, counting down.
CGGCGACCGCGATGCCCGCGTCCCCGTTCGCGTCCAGCAGCTCGTCCAGGTCACCGAGGTCGGCACCGGCGCAGAACGCCCCGTCGGCACCGGTGAGCACCAGTGCGCGGACGGCCGGGTCGGCCTCCAGCCCGTCCAGCAGCACAGGCAGCCGTCGCCACATGTCCGGGGTCATCGCGTTGCGCCGGGCCGGGTTCCGGATCGTCACCGTCGCCACCGCGCCGGTCACCTCGACGGTCAGCTCCGCATCCGACACCGCCACCACCTCTCTCGTCGCGCCACCGGCACGTGCCGTGCCGGTGCGGCGACCATAACGGCGCGGGCCCGGCGACCACCCACGAGGGGTGGCCGCCGGGCCGCCGACGCAGGGATCAGGTCAGGAGACGTCGAGCGCGGTGTCGTCGACCACGAACGACGTCCGCAGCGAGGCGTCCTCGGTGCCGGTGAACTTGAGGGTCACGCTCTGGCCGGCGTACGCGGCCAGCGAGAACGAGCGCTGGGTGTAGCCGGCGGCCTTGTTCAGGTTCGAGTAGGTCGCCAGGGTCGCCAGCACGGTGCCTGAGGAGTTGAGCACCTGCACCGTCAGCTTGTCGTACGCGGTGGTGGTGGTGACCTCCACCGAGTCGATGTGCAGCCAGAAGCTGAAGTTGTACGACGCGCAGCCGGCCGGCAGGCTCACCGACTGGGTGAGCGTCTCGGTGAGGGTCCGGCCGGTGCCGCCCAGCCAGGCGTTCCAGGTGCCACCGTGGGTGGGCTGGCTGGCGCCGTTCTGCCCGATGACGCCCGAGCTGGCCGCCCAGACCGTGTTGCCGGACTCGAAGCCGGGGTTGCCCAGCAGCTGGCCGGCGGTGCAGCTGCCACCGACGCTGCTCACGGTCAGCGTGTAGCTCGCCGAGTGGGCCACCGCGCCGGTGCCGGTGACCGTCACCGGGTAGCTGCCGGCCGGGGTGCCGGCCGAGGTGGCGATGGTCAGGGTCGACGCGGCGCCCGAGGTCACCGAGGCCGGGCTGAACGACGCGGTCGCGCCGGTCGGCAGGCCGGACGCGGAGAACGTCACGGTCTGCGCGGTACCGCTGGTGGTCGCGGTGGCCACGGTGGTGGCGACCGACCCGCCCGCGGTCACCGAGCCGGAGGTCGGGGAGAGCGAGACGGAGAAGTCGTTGCCGGTCGAGGAGCACGGGGCGTCGCTGCCGGACACCGCCACCGCGGTCCACGCCGCCTGGACGGCCTTGTACTCAGTGGAGCAGCTGCCGTACAGGTCGGTGGCCGCCTTGAGGCTGTAGGCGCGGGCGGTGTTCGCCGGGGTGCTGGTGTTGACGTACGACGTGTTGGAGGTGAAGTACACGTCCAGTGCGCGGAACCAGATCTTCTCGGCCTTCTCCCGACCGATCCCGGTCACCGCCGCAGCGGAGCCGCAGACCGGCGAGGTGCCGTACGACGTGGCGCCGGTGCCCTCGGCGAGGTCGAAGAAGAAGTGGTTGCCGACGCCGGAGGAGTAGTGCACGTCCTTGTTCTTGGTGCTGGTGGTCCAGCAGGAGTCGGACGAGCCGTCCAGCGACGGGTTGTACATGTAGCGCAGCGGAGTGCCGTTGCCGTTGATGTTGATCTTCTCGCCGACCTGGTAGTCGCCCGGATCGCTCGGCGCGGCGGCGTAGAACTCCACCATGTTGCCGAAGATGTCGCTGGTGGCCTCGTTGAGGCCGCCAGACTCGCCGGAGTAGACCAGGCCGGAGACGGCCTCGGTGACGCCGTGGCTCATCTCGTGGCCGGCCACGTCGAGGGAGACCAGCGGGCGGGCGTTGCTGGCACCGTCGCCGTAGGTCATCTGGGCGCCGTCCCAGAAGGCGTTGATGTAGTTCCGGCCGTAGTGCACCCGGCTCGGCACGCCCGTGCCGTTGCCGAAGATGCCGTTGCGGCCGTGCACGTTCTTGAAGTAGTCGAACGTCTTGGCCGCCCCGAAGTGGGCGTCGACCCCGGCGGACTGCCGGTTGGCGTTGGTGCCGTCGCCCCAGGCGTTGTCGGCGTCGGTGAAGGTGGTGCAGGTGGAGGTGCCGTTGTTCATGTCGCAGGTGCGGCCGTTGCCGTGCGACGGGTCGATCATCTGGTACGTGCTGCCGGAAAGCGTGGTGTCGATGCTGACCGTGCCGGTGTAGATGCCCTGGCCGCTGCCGACCACCGACTCGATCTCGTCGTGCGAGCTGGTGACCCGGCCGGTGCTGGCGTCGGTCACGACGTGCAGCTTCGACGGGGTCTGTCCGTCGGCCTTCCAGCCGGACAACACGGTCTCCCAGGCGAGCCGGCCCTTGCCGGAGGTGGCGTCGACGAAGAGCTCCGGTGCGCCCACCTCGGTGATCGTGCCGGAGAACGCCTTGCGCGCCATCGCCTTGGCCGCCGCCGGGGAGATCTTGGCGGTGGTGCCGAGGGTGAGCGGAGCGGCCAGGCCGACCGAGGTGCCGGCGAGGGTGCCGTCGGGCGCGGTGTGGATGACGAAGTCACCGCCGTGGACCCGCAACCCCTGGTAGGTCCGGGTGTACCGGGTGTGCGCCGCGCCGTTGGCGTCGACCTTGGTACGGACCGCCTGGTAGGCCTCTCCGCTGGTGCCCTGCACCGCACCCGGGTTGCTGCGCAGCAGGCTCTCGGCGCGGGCGGCAGGGGCGGTGTCGGGGGCGGCGGGGGCCGCGTGCGCTGTGGTGGCGACGCAGGTCAGCAGTCCGCTGGTGAGCAGAGCTGCGCTGACGGCGGCGAGGGGTCTTTTCACGTGCCCTCCTGGCAAGGGAAAGATGTGACGGGGGTGGTCACGCATGTAGATATAGCGATACATCGAAGAAAAGAGAAGGGGTGGAGCAATTCCATGACACGACACTGCCCGAACGGGGGATGGGTGTTACTGAGGGAACCGACCGGTGTCGATGCGCGTCCCATCAGGATGAGAGCATCCGCCCTGGTCCTGATCAAGATCTCGATCACCGTCAGCCTGTTGACCGGCTGCTCAGCGACCGACCCGGGCAGACCTGCGCCGTCGCCCGTCACCCCCACCGGCACGGCCGGCACCGCCGCCTCGACCCCCACTGCCGTCCCGACCGCCACTGCCGCCTCGACCCCCACTGCCGGCGACGCCACCGCGAACGGCACCGAGGCGGCGGAACCCGCCCCCGCCCGGATCACCCTGACCCGCTCCGGCGGCTTCGCCGGAAACCGTGACACGGTGACCGTCGAGCCCGACGGTCGCTGGAGCACGACCGACCGGTCCGGCACGGCGCGTACCGGCCGACTCACCCCGGCTCAGCTCGACCGGCTCCGGGCGCTCACCGGCCCGGCCACCCGCAGCAGCGGCGGCGGCCCACCCGATGCCCGCTGCGCGGACACCTTCACCTACCGGCTGACCGTCGGAACGCGCAGCGTCGACTGGACCGACTGCCCGGACGGTCCCCAGCCGCCGGCCGCCGCGCCCGAACTGGCCACCCTCCTGCTGAAGACCACCGCGACCGGCTGACCACGGTCGCGGTGGGCGTCAGGCTTCCGGACGGTGCAGATCGGATAACCTACCCGCTCCGATTCCTGCGAGGAGCGTTGTGCCGAAGAGACGACCCGCCGGTCCGCGTCGACCAACCGTCCTGACCGGTCTGCACACCCGGTTCGGCCTGGCCGGGGCGCGTCGGCGGTTCGGCCTGGCCGGGGCGCTGCCGGCCGTGACCGCCACCGTCCTGGCCGCCGGTTGCGCGGTGTCCGACGTCGGACGGCCGGCGGCCCCTGCCCCGACCCCGGCCGCCCGGACGCTGCGGACCCCGGACACCCTGCTGGGCCTGCCCCGCTCCGGTGCCCCGCTGCCAGCCGGGCTGCCCCGGTTCCGGCTGAACGAGCTGACCAGGGAGGCCGCCCCCGCCACCAGCACCGTCGAGGGGGCGTACAGCCGGGGGCGACCGGCTCCCGAGACGATCATGGTGAGCGCCGTCTCGGGCACGATCGCCGACCCGCAGGCCACCCTGGCCCGGCTGCTGAAGCCGTACCAGATTCCCAAGCCCAGGACGGTCGAGTTCGGGCGGTTCGGCGGCGAGGCCCGGTGCGGGCGGGGACGTACCGCCGACGAGGGTCACCTCACCGCCTGCGCCTGGGCCGACCCGGAGGTCGCCGGCGTGGTGGTCTTCCTGACCGCGACCAAGCAGCCCGACCGCAAGGAGGACTTCCTCACCGTCCGGGACGAACTGGAACGGCCCACCGGCTGACCGGCCGGCCACACCCTCCGGCGGTGGACCACCTGGAACCCGCTGCCACGCGGCCCGCACCGGGGCCGCCACGGTCACGCCGCGCCGTCACCCCGCGACGGGGTCCCCGCCCTCATCCGACCACCCGGAAACGCTCGGCCACGGCGGAGGTGTCGTCGTCCACCCGGAAACCGGCGTCACCGAGCCAGCCGAGGTAGTCCGACCCGTGCCAGAACTCCTCGTGGCCGGCCCGCCAGGCAGCCACCGAGTCGTACCCCTCCCCCTCGTCCCGGGCATGGTCGAGGTCGATGTCCCCGAGCCGGACCACGCGGACCTCGATCACCTCGATCACCGCGACCGGGCGGTCGGCGGAGTCGACCACCACCGCCCGGTCACCCACGGCGGGCAGCGGCTCGCCGTCGCGCTCGTAGTCCTGGAGCAGGCCGGTGGTGGAGGTCTTCTCCCCGCTGAGCACGGCGGCCACGAGTTGGTCGCGCAGCGGACCGGGAAAGGCGAACTCGCACTTCGGCAGATCGGGGAGGCTCGGCGTGGTCACCGGGCGACGGTAGCCCGGCGACCACACCCCGCACACCCCGGTTTCGCGGCGACGCCGCGTCAGCTCCGAGGAAACATCTGGCCGATCCGGATCCGGTTGCCGAACGGGTCGCGGATGCCGAAGTCGATGCCGTACGGACGCTCGGTCGGCTCGTCGGTGATGTCGACCCCCTTGCCGACCAGATCCTCGTACGTCTTGTGGGCGTCGTCGGTGGTGATGCTCAGCCACCCGCCGATCGCGCCCTTGGTCAGCAGTTCCCGGACCTGCTCGGCGGTCGCCGGGTCCAGCGCCGGCGGGCCGGGCTTCTCCAGCAGCACCTCCCGCTGCGGGTCGCCGGGCACGTTGACCGTCAGCCACCGCATGAAGCCCAGATCCTGGTCGGTGTTGACCTCGAAACCCAGCTTGCCGACGTAGAAGTCGAGCGCCTCGTCCTGGTCGAGGACGTAGAGCTGGGAACGGGTGATCGCGTTCATCGTCATGCCGGGAACGCTATGCCAGGCCCCTGACCTGCTGCTTATCCAAAACTGCTGGGCCTGGTCCAGGCCTTGGCGAAGCAGCTCGGCACCGGCCCGTCGCCCGCCGACCGGCTGCTGCGGTATTCGGTGGGCGACTCGCCGACGATCTGCCGGAAGGTGCGGCTGAACGAGCCGAGGCTGCTGAACCCGACGGCGAAACAGATGTCGGTGACGTCCCGATCGGTCTCCACCAGCAGCGACATCGCCCGTTCCACCCGACGTCGTTGCAGGTAGCGGTGCGGGGTCTCGCCGAAGGTGGCCCGGAAGGTGCGGATGAAGTGCGCCTCGGAGACCAGCGCGATCCGGGCCAGCGCCGGGATGTCCAGCGGCTCGGCGTAGGCCCGGTCCATCGCGTCCCGGGCCCGCAACATGGCCCGGTTCGACTGTTCCACCGCACGACTCATCGGCCCCCGCCCGTCGTCCTAGCTCCGCGCCGACCAGGTTACCCAGCCGGACCGACCGACGTGGTCCCGCCGCGACCGGGAGAGGCGGTCACCGCCGGCGGCACCGTGGCCGCTCTGCCGGAGCGGATCACCGTCCGGACCGGAAGTGACCATCCCGTCGCCGTCTGCGGTGCAGGGCGACCGGCCGGGTTCCGGCCATGTCGACGCATCGACATGCGGCAACGCCAGTGGCGGCCGTGCTGTGGAATTGGAGCCCCCGGCCGGGATCGAACCGGCGACATCTCGCTTACAAGGCGAGTGCTCTGGCCAGCTGAGCTACAGGGGCGCGTGGTGCGAGGTCAGCATAGCGACTGACGTCGGGAAATCCCGGCCGGCAGGGTCCCCGAGCATGGAAAACGTCAATCTCGCACCCGTCCCACCGACGAATCGGTTCGCCGGACCCCCGTCGAGCGAGGGGATTGATGCCCGGCCGTGCCCGCCTGACCGAAATGCGTATGCCGTCCGTCCCACTCGGTGTATCCCGTCTTGGCACGAGTGGAAATCCCGTTTACCGTGCAGTGACACGGATGACACCCCGGGCCGGCTACGGTCGTGCCCCGGGTGCGGTCCGCGGGTCGGCGCCGTGGGCGCCGACAGCTCCTTCACTCGGATCGTCCGGCACGTTCCTGCCGGTGAAAGGAAGCGCACCACCATGGCTACGGTCACGTACGCGAAGGCGTCCCGGGTCTACCCGGGCACCGAACGCCCCGCGGTCAACCAGCTCGACCTCCAGATCGGCGACGGGGAGTTCCTCGTCCTGGTCGGCCCGTCGGGTTGCGGCAAGTCCACCAGCCTGCGGATGCTCGCCGGCCTGGAGGACGTCGACGACGGCGCGATCTACATCGACGACCGGGACGTCACCCACCTCCCGCCGAAGGCCCGCGACATCGCTATGGTCTTCCAGAACTACGCCCTCTACCCGCACATGTCGGTGTACGAGAACATGGCGTTCGCCCTCAAGCTGCGCAAGACCCCCAAGGCCGAGATCGACCGGCGGGTCAAGGAGGCGGCCGGCCTGCTCCAGCTGGAGGAGTACCTCAGCCGCAAGCCGAAGGCGCTCTCCGGTGGTCAGCGTCAGCGGGTCGCGATGGGCCGGGCGATCGTCCGCGAGCCGCAGGTCTTCCTCATGGACGAGCCGCTGTCGAACCTCGACGCCAAGCTCCGTGTGCAGACCCGTACCCAGATCGCCTCGCTCCAGGCGAAGCTCGGCATCACCACGGTCTACGTCACCCACGACCAGGTCGAGGCCATGACCATGGGTCACCGGGTGGCGGTCATGCTCGACGGCGTCCTCCAGCAGGTGGACACCCCGCGGGCGCTCTACGACACTCCGGCCAACGTCTTCGTCGCCGGCTTCATGGGCTCCCCCGCCATGAACATCAAGACCGTCCCGCTGAACGAGCGGGGCGCGGCCTTCGCCGAGCTGCACATCCCGCTGACCCGCGAGCAGGTCGAGGCGGCCCGGGGCGAGGGCGGCGGCGACAAGGTCACCGTCGGCTTCCGCCCGGAGGACTGCGACCTGGTCAGCCCGACCGAGGGCGGCATGCCGGTCGTGGTCGAGCTGGTCGAGGACCTCGGCTCGGACGCCAACGTCTACGGTCACGCAGCGCTGGAGGGCCACGAGGAGCGTTTCGTGGTCCGCACCGACCGGCGGACCATGCCGAACATGGGTGACACCGTGTTCGTCAAGCCGCGCACCGGCAACACCCACCTTTTCAACGCCACCACCGGTCACCGCATCTGATTCCACCGCGAGTAAGGGGCGGTCCGCTTCGGCGGGCCGCCCCTTACTTCGTGACTTCCTCCCGGCGTGGGTGCCCGCGCCCGGAAGGACCGGCGGCGGGGCACAGCAGGGCCGCTGCCGCTCCGGCCCCGCCCTCAGCAACCCGGGCCGGTCGTCCGCAGACCCACCGGCAGCCCGGCAGAGCCGGAGTCGGTCAGCCTTCCGCAGCGCGGCGGCGGGCCACCTCGGCGAGGGTGACGGCGGCGGCGACGCTGGCGTTCAGCGACTCCACCTCGGAGATCATCGGGATGCTGACCGTCAGGTCGCAGGTCTCCCCCACCAGCCGGGACAGCCCGCGCCCCTCGGAACCGACCACCACGACCAGCGGGCCGACGGCGGCCTCCAGGTCGTACAGGTCGGTGTCGCCGTCGGCGTCCAGGCCGACCACCATGAAGCCGGCCTCCTGGCACGCCTTCAACGACCGGGTCAGGTTGGTGACCTGGGCCACCGGCACCCGCGCCGCCGCTCCGGCGCTGGTCCGCCAGGCGGTCGCGGTGATCCCGGCGGCCCTGCGCTCAGGTACGAACACACCCTGCGCGCCGAACGCGGCGGCCGACCGGATCACCGCGCCCAGGTTCCGCGGGTCGGTGACCCCGTCCAGGGCGACAAGCAACGGGGCGGTCTGCTCCAGCGCGGCCGCCACCAGGTCCTCGAAGGGCTGGTAGGCGAACGGTGGCACCTGGAGGCCGACGCCCTGGTGCAGCACACCACCGGTCATCCGGTCCAGCTCGGCCCGGCTGATGTCCAGGATCGCGATGCCCCGGTCGGCGGCCGTCCGGGTGATCTCGTTGATCCGGTCGTCGGCGTCGATGCCCTGCGCGGTGTAGAGCGCGGTCGCCGGCACCTGGGCGCGCAGCGCCTCCAGCACCGGGTTCCGGCCGACCAGCAGCTCCGGGGTGTCCCGGGACGGGTTGGACTTGCGCCCCGGCGCGACCCGGGGACCACCCCGGCCGGTGCCTGCGCCGTTCCGGGCGCTCCCGCCACCCCGACCGCCCGCGCCGGCCCGAACCGGGGCCATCCCACGGGTGCCCCTGCCCCAGGTGGTGTCCTTGGTGCCGGGCTGGCCGATCTTGGGGGCACGCCCCTCCTCGACCGCCGCCCGCCGCTCCTTGTCCTGCTTCCAGGCGGTGCGCTGGGGCAGCTTCTCGGTGCCCGAGTACGCCTTGTGCCAGGGCCGCTCGTCGGCGGGCAGGGTCTTGCCCCGGCCCGCGAGGGAGTCCTTGTTCTTGCCACCGGAGCCCTTGGGGGCACCCGCCTTCGACGCCAGTCGCCGGCCACGGCGCTGCGAGTTGCCGGCCATCAGTCCTGCTCTCCAATAGTCCAACGGGGGCCCTGGGGGGTGTCCTCGACCACCACACCGGCCTGCTTGAGCTGGTCGCGTACGGCGTCCGCGGCGGCCCAGTCCTTGCGGCTGCGGGCCTGCGCGCGCTGTTCGAGGGCCAGCGCGATCAGGGAGTCCACCACGCCGCGCAGGTCGTCGGTGCGACCGCCGTCGGCCCAGGCCGGGTCGAGGGGGTCCACACCGAGGATATCCAGCATCGCCCGGGTGGCGGCGAGGGTCGTGCGGACGGTCACATCGTCGCCGCCGGCCAGCGCGGTGTTGCCGTCACGCAGGGTCGACTGGAGGACGGCGAGCGCGGCGGAGGTGTTGAGGTCGTCGTCCATCGCGGCGACGAACGCGGCCGGCAGCTCCCCGAGCTGCCCGGCACCGACCCGCTCGACGGCCCGCTGGACGAACCCCTCGATCCTCCGGTAGGCCACCGCCGCCTCGCAGAGCGCGTCCTCCGAGTAGTCGATCCGGGACCGGTAGTGCGCCGCCGCGTAGTAGTAGCGCAGCTCCACCGGGCGCACCCCGAGCGAGTCGACGTAGCTCAGGTCGAGGGCGTTGCCCAGCGACTTGCCCATCTTGGCGCCGCCGATGCTGAGCAGCCCGTGGTGCACCCACCAGCGGGCGAAGGGCAGCCCGGCGGCCTGCGACTGGGCGATCTCGTTCTCGTGGTGCGGGAAGGTCAGGTCGAGCCCGCCGCCGTGGATGTCGAACTCCGCGCCGAGGTAGCGCAGGCACATCGCCGAGCACTCGATGTGCCAGCCGGGGCGGCCCCGGCCCCACGGCGAGGGCCAGTAGGCGTCGGCCGGCTCGTCGGCCTTGACGCCCTTCCAGAGCGCGAAGTCCCGTGGATCCCGCTTGCCCCGCTCCGGGGCGTCCCCGGCGGACTGCATGTCGTCAGGCGACTGACCGGACAACGACCCGTACGCCGGCCAGGAGGCCACGTCGAAGTAGACGTCGCCGGACCCGTCGGTGGCCGGGTAGGCGTGACCGGTATCGATCAGGCGGGCGATCAGCTCGTGCATCTCCGGGATGTGCCCGGTGGCCCTCGGCTCGTACGTCGGCGGCAGCACGTTCAGCGCCCGGTAGGACCGGGCCAGGATCAGCTCGTTGACGTACGCGATCGACCAGAACGGACGACCCTGCTCCTGCGCCTTGACCAGGATCTTGTCGTCGATGTCGGTCACGTTGCGGATGAAGGTGACCTCGAAGCCGACGGCCGACAGCCAGCGCCGCAACACGTCGTAGTTGACACCGGAGCGAAGGTGACCGATGTGCGGCGGCGCCTGGAGGGTGAGACCACACAGGTAGACCCCCACCTTGCCGGCTTCCCGCGGGACGAAGTCCCGCACCGATCGAGCGGCGGTGTCATACAGGCGTAGCGTCACCGCACCAGGGTAGCTGTCCGCGCTTTCCGGGGTCGGCCCGAGCCGGGTCGTACGCTGCCTGCTGTGAGGACGACGGCACCGGCAGGTGAGCCGGGGGACGCGACGCCTGCGGGCGGGGAGACGGCGCAGACCTTGGACCGGGGGCTACGTCTGCTGCACCTGGTGGCCGATGCACCGGGCGGCTTGACCGTCACCGAGGCCGCCCACCAGCTCGGTATCGGCCGGGCCGCCGTCTACCGGCTGGTCGGCGCGTTGACCGGGCACGGAATGTTGCGTCGGGGCGGTGACGGTCGGCTGCGCCTCGGCGTCGGCGTGCTGCACCTGGCCCGGCGGGCCCAGCCGCTGCTGGCGGAGGGGGCACTACCCGCGCTGCGTCGCCTCGCCGAGCAGACCGGGGCGACGGCGCACCTGACCGTGGTGGAGGGCGACGAGGGGGTGGCCCTGGCGGTGGTCGAGCCGAGCTGGACGTCGTTCCACGTGGCGTACCGGCCGGGGACCCGGCATCCGCTGGAACGCGGGGCCGCCGGGCGGGCCGTCCTCGCCGGCCGGTCCGGCGTCACCGGCCCGGTGAGCACCGCCGGGGAACTCCAGGCCGGGGCGTACGGGGTGGCCGCGCCGGTGCTCGGAGTCCCCGGCCTGGAGGCGAGCGTCGGGGTGATCTCGCTGGCCCCGCTGCCTGTCGACACGGTCGGCCGGCAGGTCGTCATCGCCGCCCAGACGATCTCCACCGCCCTGTCCTGACCAGCCCCGCCGTGAAGTCCTCACCCGACGCGGGCGGAGAGGCCCGGACGACCGACTGGTCGTCCGGACCTCTCCCGGGATGTCGAGCGTCAGGGGGCGACGTTCGGCTTGAGCGGGCTGCGGACCGCGGCGTTCGCGTCCACGATGCCGTAGCCGTAGAAGCCGTTGAAGTTCAGCGAGCCGGCGCAGTACGCGTCGAACTCGGCCGGCCGGCCCTCGTTGGCGTAGCTCTGCAGGCGCGGTTCCGGACAGGCGCGCTCGGTGGCGGTCCGGTAGAGGTGCTGCTCCACCTTGGCCGGCGCCAGGCCGTAGCCGTCGCGGCCCTCCTTCTTGCCCCACTTGCTGACGATCAGCGCGGCAACCCCACTGACGTGCGGGGACGCCATCGAGGTGCCCTGGAGGTAGGTGTAGTAGCCGCACTCACCGGCGGTGGTGCACTGCTTGAGCACCGAGTTCTCGAAGCCCGGGACGACGTTGCCGTTCTCGTCCACCGAACCCTCCTCCTGGAGCACCTTCTTCGGGTACGTGGAGAGGATCATGTTGCCGTCGGTGCGGTGGGTGTCGGTACCGAAGCCGTCCCGGAACCAGCCACCCGGCGCGGCGACCGAGATCTGCTCGGTGCCGTAGTTGGAGTAATCGGACTTCTTGCCGGACGGGCCGACGGCGGACACCCCGATCACGTGCGGGCCCTCCACCGGGAAGTCCCAGCAGCTCTCGTTGTCGATCGGCCGCGGGTACGGGTCGGCGCCGTAGTCCGGGCTGGACACGTCGGTGCGGGGTGCGCCGAGGTCCTCGTGGTTGTTGCCGAGCGAGCCGACCAGGGTGACGCCCTTGTTGTGGGCGAAGTTCAGGGCCCGCTTCATCGCCTTGATGACGGCCCGCTGCTCGGCCTGCGACTCGGGCGAGTCGGCCGGGTTGGCGGTGCAGTTGTAGAGCCACGGGTCGACGTAGAACGACATGTTGACCACGTCGATGCCGGACTTGCCCGCATGCACCAGGGCGTTGACGACCGGGTCGAGGAAGAAGTACCCGGAGTCCTGGCCACCCTTGAGTTCCACCAACGAGACGTTCGGGGCGACGCCGGAGAGGCCGAACCCGTTGGCGGCGGCACCGATGGTGCCGGCGACGTGGGTGCCGTGCCCGCCGTCGTCGGTGCCGACCGGGTCGAGGCAGCTCGCCACCTCGCACGGGCCGTCGATGTCGACCATGTCCGGGGCGAAGTTGCGGGACAGCGCCCAGTTGAAGTTGGGCGCGAGGTCGGGCTGGCTGGCGTCGACGCCGGTGTCCAGGACGCCGACGGTGACCCGCTTGTCGCCCGGCATGACCTTGCGGGCCTTGTCGGCCCCGATCATGCCGAGGCCCCAGAGCTTGTCGTCGAGCGGGTCCAGCTTCTTGCCGTTGGCGTTGCCCTTGGCCTTGACCGCCTGCTTGGCCTGGGTCAGCAGGTTCTCCTGCTCGACCCGGTCCAGCTTGGGCTTACGGCCGATGGCCCGCTGCTCGGCCGCGCCGACCAGCGCGGGAGCGGCGGTGACCCGGCCGGCGAAGTCGGCCCGGTCGCTGGTGACCCGGTACAGACCGACGTCGTCCGTACGGGACACGACGGTGCCGCCGGCGGCACGGATCGCGGCGATCGCCGCGTCCGCCGAGACGCCGTCCTCGGCCACCACGGTGAACGTACGGCTGGTGGTCGGCCCGGCGTTCGCCGGGACGGTCAGGCCGGTCACCGTAAGTGCCAGGGCCGCCGCGGTCGCGACGGCTCCGGCGGTGAAGCGCTTGCTCACCACATCAGATCCTCTCGTTGAGGGACGTGGCAGCCATCCCATAGCACCGGCGACGATTCCGCCAGATACAAGTCGGATTTGGCCCCGCATCAGGCATTCGTCGGTTGCAGGCTGTGCAGCGCCGCCGGCAGCTCGACGAGCGTCCGCACCTCGGCGTCGGGGCGTACCCCGGGCGGGACCGGGAGGCCTTGGCGGTTGAGCCAGATGCCGCACAGGCCTGACTGCTGGGGGCCGAGCACGTCGTGGGCGATCGAGTCACCGACGTAGGCGATCCGCTCGGCCGGTACTCCGGCGGCGTCGACGACCGCCGCGTAGAAGGCCGGGTCGGGCTTCTTGGGCAGGCCGCCCTCGTGCGCGTACAACTCGAAGGCGAACTCGCCGGGCAGGCCGCAGCGTTCGGCCCGGCTGTTGCCGTTGGTGGCGTAACCGAGGGTGAAGTCGGCGCGCAACGCGGTAAGCGCCGGCAGTGTGTCGGGGTACGGGCGGCTGAGCGCGTACCGCCTGGCGAAGAAGAGTTCGGCGAACTCGTCGAGCTGGCCGACCAGCCCGGCCCGGTCGAGCGACCGGGCCAGCGCGGCCCGGCGGATCTCCGTCACCGGGGCGGCGGTCATCGAACCGAAGACCGCCTGCCAGTCGGACTCCACCTCGGCGAGGGTCACCCCGGCCGCCACCGGGGTCCGGCGCCGCATCTCCTCCAGTACGGCCACCAGGGCACCGGTGACCGCCGGGCGCAGGTCGATCAGGGTCTCGTCGGCGTCGAACACCACCACGCTGAGCATGTCCGACACTTTCTCACGTCGCCGTCACCGGTCACACCGAGCAGGTCCCCTGCCCTGCCGGCCCGCCGACCTGTGCCGGTGTCCGGCCCGCCGGCCCGTGCCGGAGTCGGCATCATGTCAGCGCCGGCCCGTGCCGGAGTCGGCGTCACGTCAGCGCCGGTTCGTCGGCCCGTGCCGGCGTCGGCCCGGTGCGGCCCTCGCGCAGTTCGTCGAGGCGGACCAGCGCCACCCCGGCGACGATCAGCGCGCCACCGGCGAGCTGCACCGGCACCGGTAGCTCACCCAGCACCAGCCAGGCGACGAGCACCGCGAACAGCACCTCGGTCAGCCCGACGAACGACGACAGCCGGGCCCCCAGGATGCGGGTCGCGGCGATCCCGGTCAGGTACGCCACCACGGCGGCGATCAGCGACAGCCCGATGATCGGGACGAGCCAGCTGGTGCGCTGCCCGGCGAAGTCGACCGCGCCGAAGGTGGCCCGCAACGGCAGCACCCCGACCAGGCCGAGAGCGGCCAGCACTGCTGCGCCGGCGGCCATTCCACCACTGGCCATGGTGACCGAGGGCAGCTCGGGGTCGACCCGGGCGGCGAGGACGAAGTAGCCGGCCAACCCGACGGCCGCACCGAGCCCCCAGAGCACGCCGACCGGGTCGAGCCGGCCCGCGCCGGTCAGGTCGAGCACCAGGCCGAGCCCGGCCAGCGCCGCGAGCGATCCGACCACGGTGAGCCGGCGGGGACGTTGCCCGTGCACCAGCCACATCCAGCCCACCACGAGGATGATGCCGAGGTACTCCAGCAGCAGGGCCACCCCGACGGGCAGGTAACGGACGGCGTTGAAGAAGCAGGCCTGGGCGGTCGCGACACCGAGCAGACCGAAGACGGCGACCGGACCGACGTTGCGGCGCAGCACTGCCGCCCGGCCGCGCAACGCGAGTGCCGCCGGGATGGCCAGCACCAGGGCGGCGAGGCCGACCCGGGCCACCACGACGGCCTCGGCGGACCAACCGGCCCCGATCAGTGAGCGGGCGAAGGTGCCTGAGGTGGCGAAGGTGACGGCGGAGAGCAGGGCGAGGGCCAGCCCGACGCCGTTGGTGGAGCGGTGCGGCATCGGGGGCCCTCCGGTGTGACATCAGCAAAGTAGCATTACGCCAGTGACGTTAGCCGCCGCGAACGACAGGGGTCAAGTTGCTTTTCGCCCATGACACGGAGTGCGGGCTGATCTCCGCCGCCGCCCTGGTCAACACCGACAGCCAGGACGGCGAGGGGCTGCCCGACATCGCCGCGCTGGATCGGTTCGTCGCCGCGCACCGGTGGAGCGGTCGGCACGCACACACCGAGGTCGAGCTGCGGGCCGTCCGGGCGCTGCGTCCCCGGCTGCGCCGACTCTGGGACGGCGACCTGCACACCGTCGTCGCCGTGGTCAACGACCTGCTCCGCGAGTACCGGGCGCTGCCGCAACTGATCCGGCACGACGACCAGCCGTACCACGTGCACGCCGTACCCCGGGACGCCCCGCTGGCCACCAGGATGGCCGTGGAGGCGGCGATGGCCGTCGCCGACCTGGTACGCGGCGACGAACTGGACCGGCTGCGGCACTGCGCCCGCCCCGACTGCGCCAACGTGCTGGTGGACCTGTCGAAGAACCGGTCCCGCCGGTTCTGCGAGGCGGGCTGCGGCAACCGGGTGGCGGTCAACGCCTACCGGGCGCGGAAGGCCGCCCGCCGCCCCTGAGCGGCAGCATCGCCGACCACACCGGAAGCCGACACGAGCCTTCACACGGTAGTGGTGTCATCAGCAGACTGTGGAGTGCGACATCGAGCGCCCCGCCCTCCGGGCGCGACGATGTCGTGGTGGGACCGCTCGCCTTCCGGCCGGCAGTCCCGTCGCCGGGGGAGACGACCAGCCGACCCACCATGGAGGCGACGCGATGCCCCGGCCCACCTGGCGACACCGGCTTGCCATGATGTTCCGACCCACCGGACGACGCCGAGCACCCGCACCCGACCGTCCCGCCCCGACCAGCCCCGAACCGGTCACCGGATCGGGTGTCGGACCAGATCCCGAACCGGCCGGATCGGCCCCCGGCTGGGAGGACACCACAGTGGCGTTCCCCCGGGTAGGACGCACCGGATGGCTGACGCGGGCGCAGGAGTGGCGGGCCAACGGAGGCCGCTGGTGAGCGCGCCGACCAGCCCGGCCGAACCGAACGGCCCGGCCCAGCCGGACAGGCTGGACGGCCCGGGCGGAGCGGGTGACCCCAGCGGGCCGGACCGCCCGGCCGAGCACAGCGGGCCAGGCGGGCCAGGCGGGCCAGCCGGGCCAGGCGGGCCAGCCGGGCCAGGCGGGCCGTACCGTCCAGATCAGGCCAGCGGGCCGGGCGGGAGGGTGGATGGTGTCGGGCATCCGCGCCGGCACCTGCCGCTACGGCCACTCTGGCTGTGCCGGGTGTGCGCCGGGCCATGGCCCTGCGCGACCGCGCGCCTCACCCTCGTCTCCGAGTACGCCCACGACCGGACCGCACTCCACGTCCATCTCTGTGCCGTCCTGCACGATGCCGCAGCCGACCTGTACCGCCTGCACCCGGACCCCGGCCCCGATCCGGCGACCCTCTTCGACCGCTTCCTCGCCTGGGTACCCCGCACCCACCCACCCGCAGAGCCGCAGTGACCCACTCCCGCGCCGCTGATCCAATCCCGTGGGGCTGATCGACTCCCGTGGGGTGATGTAGCGGTGTCAACGCCACCCCGACACCGCGATGTCGCCCCACAGGAGTCGATCATGCCGAGACGGTCAGGGGTGGGTCATGCGGAGCAGGTCGAGGGCCTCGTCGAGCTGGGTCTCGGTGAGTTTGCCGGAGTCGACGTGCCCCCGGGAGATCACCACTTCCCGGATGGAGACCTGCTTCGCCAGCGCCTCCTTGGCGATCGAGGCGGCCTCGTCGTACCCGAGGTGGCGGTTGAGCGGGGTGACGATCGACGGCGAGCCTTCCGCGTACGCCAGGCAGACCTCGGCGTCCGCGACCAGGCCGGCCACCAGGCGGTCGGCGAAGAGCCGGCTGGACGCGGCGAGCAGCTTGATCGATTCGAGCAGGTTGCGGCCCATCACCGGGAGCATCACGTTCAGCTCGAAGTCGCCCTGCGAACCGGCGAACGCGACAGCCGCGTCGTTGCCGATCACCTGCGCGCAGACCTGGCGCACCGCCTCGGCGACCACCGGGTTGACCTTGCCGGGCATGATCGACGAGCCGGGCTGGAGGTCGGGGATGCGCAGCTCCCGCAGGCCCGCGCGGGGCCCGGACCCCATCCAGCGTACGTCGTTGGCGATCTTGTAGAGCCCGACCGCGACGGTACGCAGCTGGCCGGACGTCTCCACCAGCGCGTCCCGCGCCCCCTGCGCCTCGAAGTGGTTGCGGGCCTCGGTCAGCGGCAGCCCGGTCGAGGCGCGCAGCTTCTCGATCACCTTGCCGGCGAAGCCCAGCGGGGTGTTGATGCCGGTGCCCACTGCGGTGCCGCCCAGCGGCAGCTCGGCCAGCCGGGACAGCGCCGATTCCAGCCGCTCGACGCCGTAGCGGACCTGCGCGGCGTAGCCCCCGAACTCCTGCCCGAGGGTGACCGGGGTGGCGTCCATCAGGTGGGTGCGCCCCGCCTTGACCACCGTCTCGAACTCGGCCGCCTTCGCCTCCAACGCCTCCGCCAGGTGTTTCAGCGACGGCAGCAGGTCCTCCACCACGAACTGGGTGGCGGCCAGGTGGATCGACGACGGGAAGACGTCGTTGCTGGACTGCGAGGCGTTCACGTCGTCGTTCGGGTGCACGTCCCGGCCCAGCTCCCGGGTGGCCAGGGTGGCGATCACCTCGTTGGTGTTCATGTTGGACGAGGTGCCCGAACCGGTCTGGAACACGTCGATCGGGAACTGGTCGTCGTACCCGCCGGCGGCCACGTGCGCGGCGGCGGTGGCGATGGCGGCGGCCACGTCCTCGCCGATCACGCCCAGCTCGCCGTTGACCAGGGCGGCGGCCCCCTTGATCTGGGCCAGCGCCTTGATCTGGGCCGGCTCGATGCCCCGACCCGAGATCGGGAAGTTCTGCACCGCGCGCTGGGTCTGCGCCCGCCACAGCGCCTCGGCGGGCACCTCCACCTCGCCCATCGAGTCACGTTCGATCCGGTAGCCCGCTGCCTCTGGAGTCGTCACCCGTACCATCCTGCCCCGGCCAGCGGCTACCTGCAGGAATGCCCGGGAGAAAGCGGGCGGGCGGGCGAGATCGCGCTGAAAGCAGCCGGGCGGACAAGATCGCGCTCGATCAGGGAAAGGTGGTGTCACTCGCAACCGGAGGCCACTCTTTCTAGGATCGAGCACGATCTTCGGCCTGCACCTTCGCCTTCGACACGGGCCCTGGGCGCGGGCTTCAGCGGCGAAGTTGCGCGGCTGTTTGTGCGGCCAGACCAGCACATCCCGGTCGATCTGAACCTTTACGCCGCCGCACCGCCGCACCGCCGGCCCGGTCGGCCAGCAGCGCTTCCACCTCGTGGGGATCAACTCCGAGCGACTCCAGAGCCGCCGACAGCGGCACGAACTGCCCCTCGGCACGAGAACGAGCGATCACCCGCCGAGTCCCTACGGTCTCGAAACGCCTCGATCTCCTCCCACTCGTCGATTCCGAGCAACACGGCCACGGGCCGCTCGTACTTGGTGATCATGACCGGATCCCCGGTGCGCTCGACCCCGTCCAACGCTCCGCCGGCGCCATCGCGGAACTCCCGCTGCCGTATCGCGGTACCGGCGGCACCAGGTCGATCTCGGTGGTCATGCCAGTCAGTCCTCTCCGTTGCGGATGATCTGCCGGACCCGCTCCCGGCTGTAGCCGGTGGCCGTCACGATGTCGACCTGACGTGTGTCGTCCCGGTCAGCGGCCCGGATCGCCTCGGCCAGCTCGGCACGCGCAGCTTTCACCTGGGCGCGGGCTTCAGCGATGAGCTTGGCCGCCCGCTCCTCGGCGCGGGGCACGCCGGCCTGCGCCGCGCGCAGCTTCCGTACCGCTGACTCCAGGTTGGTCACCTGACCATCTTCCCCGGCCAGACAGTAGGCCAACCTCAAGCCTCCCAACCGTGGGGCTCGCTCCCTGACGCTCAGGCGTCGACAGTCCCGGCGCTTCCGGACTCCACACCGCCGGCCCGCAGGATCCGCCGGACCTGTTCGCGGCCGTAGCCGGCGACCCGGGCGATCTCACCGACCCGCGTGCCGTTCTGGTAAGCCGCCACGATCGCTACGGCCAGCCGTTCGCGCACCTTCGGAACATCGGCGCGAGCTGCGGCGACCTCCGCGAGCCCGTCCTGCACCCGCTGGAGCGCCGTCCGGTACGCCTCCGACGCTGCCTCAAGGTCGCCCGCCATGTGGCCACTCAATCATGCGCATCACTCCCCACCTGATGGCATACAAGAGTTGCCTCCTCAAGGGTTAACAGGTGGCCACTTATGCCTTAAAGTAGTGGCAAGTTCACTCGCGCCGAGTCGCGTGGCAGCTCATCGGGGTCTTGACCGACACGGGAGGTCCCACCTGATGAACCGTCTCTCCGGCACGGCCCCCCACCGGACACACCTACATCCATCACGCCGGAAGGAGGTGACGTGGCCGGGTCTCGACCGACGAGGCTCCTGGTAGTGGGGCCCCGCGAACTACCCGAAAGCGGGGCGGTCGAGGTCTGGGCGGATGCCGGAAGTGGTGGAAGCGGGCAGGAAATCGATGTTCTCGTCAGAGACCTCAAGCTTGCCGAGATGGACGACGGGCAGGGCAGGTCGGCGATATACGAACTTCGGACCTGGCAGTAACCGTCAACAGCATCGTCAGGGCCCGCAGCAGTAACTACGCGAGGGAACCCGGCGGCCGCCCGGACGGTGGGTGGGCCGGGTTCCGCGCTTCATCTTTCGTCCTGCCCGTCGAGTAGCCCGCTGCGCCATACGGCGAATCGGTTACGGAGATCGTCCAGTGCCTGCCCGGTGACGCCGTACTGGACGAAGTCGTCGGGATCGAGCAGGTTGGCTTGTCCGAGAGCGTCGGCGAAGGTGCGTCGGTCGAACCCGCGATCGGCGCGGTACGCGAGGTTGAGGAGGGTTTCCCGGGTGTAGCGGCCGGATTGAAGCGTGGCGTCGATGTCGATGAAGTCACGGGCGAACGCCCGTCCGTAGAGCGCGCTCATCTTGTTCGCGACCGCGTCGTCGGGGTGCAGGACCGGTCCGATGGCCATGAGGATGGGTTCGTTGGCACGCCAGTCCACACCGAGTTCCACCTTGGAGGTACGGTCACCGTCGGCAACGGTCAGCCGGGCGAACGTGTCGTACTGGCGCTCGATGTAGACGGTCAGACCATCGTCGCGGTAGGCGTCCACGACGGCCGTGACCGCAGTGCCGAATTCGTCGCGGCGATCCCAGGCGGTGAACAGGTCGACATCTTCGCTGGGGCGTTCGAGCAGCCCAGCGGCCTGCACGGCATAGCCGCCGGCAAGAGCAAAACCATATCGGCGGGCGGCGGCAAGCCCGGTACGGGCGAGCCTTTCGTGGAAGGCGTCCATCGTCACGCGGCGTTCGTGCCGGTCGTGACGAGTTCAGGGAAGGCTTCCTCCCATCGGCGTCGGAGCTGGGGCGGCAGCCAGAGGGTGGGCCAGAGCATCCGCAGCAGGTCGGCGTGGAGCCAGGTGTTCAGGTCGTCGACCGTGCCGGCTTCGGTGAGTACCACCTTGTACATGCTGGCCAGGCGGGCGGGCCGACTCAGGTCGTACTCGGCGTGACCGGACCAGTCCAGATGACGCGGAAGGATGATCACGCCTGCGGTCGGGCCAGCCAGCGCGGTGAGGCTGTCGGCCACCACGTAAGGCTTACGGTCAGCATAGGAGCGGTAGTCCGCCGGCGGCTGCGGCAGGATCTTGCGTCGGCTCAGATTGGCCGCCCGCCGGGTTTCCGGTCGTAGCGCCTGGCGGATGGTCTCCCGGCTGTACCCGGTGATCCGTTGCAGGTCCACCGGCCGCCAACCGGCCGCACGGAACGCCCGCAATTGCTCGTCCCGCTCGGTCAACGCGGCTGCCCTGGTCGCCTCGTACCTGGCGACGACCGCCCGCAGATCACCCTCGGAGTACTGGCTCACCCGGGCAAGCCTACCAGGCTAGGCCAAGCACGCTTGGCCATTCCGGTTACAGAGCGTTGCAGGCACTCCTGTCACCTCAGCGGAAGCATGATGGACCCCGGACGTCGCGAGCGACGGCTCTGGCCAGCGGTTCTGCGGCGACCTGCCCTCAGCGGCGGCCCACGGTCAGCACCGGCTTGGTGACCTCGGCGAAGAAGTCGTTGCCCTTGTCGTCGACGACGATGAAGGCCGGGAAGTCCTCCACCTCGATCTTCCAGACCGCCTCCATGCCCAGCTCCGGATACTCCAGCACCTCGACGTGCCGGATGCAGTCCTGGGCGAGCCGGGCCGCCGGGCCGCCGATCGAGCCGAGGTAGAAGCCGCCGTGCTGCTGGCAGGAGCGGGTCACCTGGCCGGACCGGTTGCCCTTGGCCAGCATCACCTGGGAACCGCCGGCCGCCTGGAACTTCGCCACGTACGCGTCCATCCGGCCGGCGGTGGTCGGGCCGAACGAGCCGGAGGCGTACCCCTCGGGGGTCTTGGCCGGGCCGGCGTAGTAGACGGCGTGGTCGCGCAGGTACTGCGGCATCGGCTCCCCCGCGTCGAGGCGCTCGGCGATCTTGGCGTGGGCGATGTCCCGGGCCACGACCAGCGGGCCGGTCAGCGACAGCCGGGTCTTCACCGGGTACTTCGACAGCTCGGCGCGGATCTCGTCCATCGGGCGGTTGAGGTCGACGCGCACCACGTCGGAGGCGTCGAGGGTTTCGTCGGTGACGTCCGGCAGGTAGCGCGCCGGGTCGGTCTCCAGGCGCTCCAGCCACACCCCCGACGGGGTGATCTTGGCAACCGCCTGCCGGTCGGCCGAGCAGGAGACCGCGATCGCCACCGGGCAGGACGCCCCGTGCCGGGGCAGCCGGACCACCCGCACGTCGTGGCAGAAGTACCGCCCGCCGAACTGCGCGCCGATGCCGAAGTTACGGGTCAACTCCAGCACCTCGGCCTCCAGCTCCAGGTCGCGGAAGCCGTGTGCGCTCATCGAACCGGCGGTGGGCAGCGCGTCGAGGTACTTCGCCGAGGCGTACTTGGCGGTCTTCAGGGCGTACTCGGCGGAGGTGCCGCCGATGACGACCGCCAGATGGTAAGGCGGGCAGGCCGAGGTGCCGATCAGCCGCAGCTTCTCCTCCAGGAACTGCATCATCCGGGTCGGGTTGAGCAGCGCCTTCGTCTCCTGGTAGAGGTACGACTTGTTGGCCGAACCACCGCCCTTGGCCATGAACAGGAACTTGTACGCGTCCGGGTGGCCGTCCGGGTCCTCGGCGTACAGGTCGACCTGGGCGGGCAGGTTGCTGCCGGTGTTCCGCTCGTCCCACATGGTCAGCGGGGCGAGCTGCGAGTACCGCAGGTTCAGCTTCGTGTACGCCTGGTAGACGCCGCGCGAGATGGCCTCGGCGTCGCCGCCGTCGGTGAGCACGTGCCGGCCCCGCTTGCCCATCACGATCGCGGTGCCGGTGTCCTGGCACATCGGCAGCACCCCGCCGGCGGCGATGTTGGCGTTGCGCAGCAGGTCCAGCGCGACGAACCGGTCGTTCGGCGAGGCCGCCGGATCGTCGATGATCGAGCGGAGCTGGGCCAGGTGCGCCGGGCGCAGGTAGTGGGCGATGTCGTGCATCGCCTCGGCGGTCAGCGCGGTCAGCGCGGCCGGCTCCACGGTCAGGAAACGGCGACCCCCCGGCCCGTGGACGACGTCGACGCCCTCGTCGGTGACCAGGCGATATTCCGTCTGGTCGGGACCGGTCGGCAGCAAGGGGGCGTACGAGAACGCGGCGGCACTGCTCATGACGGGAAAGCCTAGGGCAGACCGGTCGATCGGTGACACCCGCCGGGTGGGTCGTGGGACGCCGCTCTCACCCGTTGCCGTTGGCGCAGAGTTCCCGCTTCGGCCCGCAACTGTCCTCGACGTCCGGTGCGCCACCGGTGCGCCCCGGGCCGGGCCCGCCACCACCGTCCGAACCGGCCGGCGGCGGGGCGGGCGGCGGCCCGCCGGAGCCCGCACCGAACCGGACGTACCCGATCTCCCGGCCCTCGCCGACGACCATTCCGTTCGGGCCGACCGCGAGCGCGTTGGCGCTGGTCCGCAACACCACCAGTTCCCGGCCGGTACGCGGGTCCAGGGCCACCAGCCGGCTCGGCTTGTCCCCGGTCGACACCGCCGCGTACGGGGTGAGCGCCGCGCCCGCCTTCGCACCGGCCGGCCGGGTCCAGCGGGCCTTGCCGGTGCCCAGCTCGCGGGCGATGATCGACTCCTTGTCGGCGCTGCGCACCAGGGCGTACCGGTCGTCGACGGCGAGCAGCTTCTCCCCCTCCGCGTCCACCAGCAGCAGCCGGCCGTCGTACCCGTCGAGCACCGCCTCCCGCCCGTCGGGGGCCACCCCGGTCAGCACGTTGCGGGCACCCTGCGGGTCCTCCCGCTGCACGCACCCGGCGCTGTCGGCGGTGCGCAGGTTGAGCCCGGACCGCCGCCACACCTCCTGCCCGGTGGCCGGATCCCGGGCCGAGACGGCGTACTGGCAGCTACCTTCGACGGAACTGGCGCTGATCTTGAGCAGCCGGCCGCCGACCACCGACAACCGCTCGTCGCGGCCCGGTTCGACGTTCTGCACCACCCGCCCGGTGGCGGTGTCCACCACGTGCACCCGGCCGTCCACCGGGAAGCCGAGCAGCGGCGGCACCGCCTCCGGCCCGGCCACCGCCTCGTCGATCCGGTGCGCGGTGAGCCGCCGGGTGCCGAGCAGGCCCGGGTTGTCGGCGAAGAGCCCGGTGCTGACGCCGGGCAGGAAGGCCGTCCACAGTGGGCGGGTGCCGCGCGGATCCCAGGCGCTCAGCGTGCAGTCGGTGGCGGCCACGCACCGGGCGTCCAGCAGCATGTTCCGGTACGTCCAGACGGCCACCGCGTCACCGTCGCGTCGGCGTACCGCCCCGGTGGTGGGGTCGATCAGCTCGTACCCCTTGACCAGGAGCTTACCCACGGCGACGACGGCGTCCCGGTCGCCGCCGGCCACCGCCGACCAGTCCGCCTTGCGCTCCCAGAGCGGGGCGCCGGTGGCGAGGCTGCGCACCTCGATGCGGGTCCGCTGCTCGACCACGACGGTGTCGCCGACGATCGTGACGCTCTTCGGGGTGCCGCCGACCCGCTGCTGCCAGAGCACGTCCGGTTCGGAGATCGGCTCGCTGCGGTCGACCCAGTCCCACACCCCGGGGAAGGGGTTCCACACGCCGGTGGCGGCGAGCGCGACCACGACGACGAGCGCGAGCAGCAGCCCTCCCCGCACCCCACGGCCCTTCACACCGCACACCGTAGCGACGATCACCTCCCCGCCCCGCCCCCGCGCCGGAGTGTCGCCCCGCTTTCTCCCCGCACACGCGCTCGCCCCTCGGCAGAACCGGCACATCACAATATCGCCGAAATAGCGCTAACAATACGTGCGGATACTGCTATATCGGATCAGCTGAGCTGATCACGGCCGGCGGCGGAACGCAGCAGGGGCAGCGTGCGGTACGGAATCTGCTCGGCGAGCGCGATGATCGTGGAGGCCCGGCGGATCGCCTCGGACGAGACGATCTGGTCGATCACCCGTTGCAGGTCGGTGTTGGAACGGGCCACGATCCGGCAGAGCAGGTCACTGGCCCCGGTGATGGTGTGCGCCTCCAGCACCTCGGGGATCGCCGCCAGGTGGGCGGTGACCGTGTCGTGGCCGTGCCGCTGGCTGATCTCCAGGGTGACGAAGCTGGTCACCGCGAAGCCGATCGCCGCCGGGCGGATCTCCGGCCCGAACCCGCCGATCACCCCCCGGTCGACCAGCTTGTCGAGCCGGGCCTGGACGGTGCCCCGGGCCACCCCGAGCCGGCGGGAGCACTCCAGCACCCCGATCCGGGGTTCGTCGGCGAGGAGTTGGACCAGCCTGCCGTCCAACTCGTCGAGCTGTACACCATGACCAGCGTTCATGGCTGCACACCCTACCGATTGCGCAACCTGACCAGGGAAAAAGGTGACGGTTGCCCAGTGGACCCGGCCACCGCGATGCTTCCGGCAAAGAGCTGTCGGACCACCGGCCCACGAAGCCGGCCGCAACCGAGGGAGGCCACCGTGACCCAGGCGATCGACCGACCCCAGTCGACCGAGGACATCGACGTCGACACGCTCGTCGGCGCAGTCGACCACGACATCACCCGTGACCCGTTCCCGGTCAAGGGCCTCGACCACGTGCACTTCCTGGTCGGCAACGCCAAGCAGGCCGCGCACTACTACTCCACCGCGTTCGGCATGACCTGCGTGGCCTACCGGGGGCCGGAGCAGGGCTACCGGGACCACGCCGAGTACGTGCTGACAAGCGGTTCGGCCCGGTTCGTGCTGACCGGCGCGGTCCGCCCCGACGCGACCGGCGCCGACCACGTCGCGAAGCACTCCGACGGGGTCGACGACATCGCGCTGGAGGTGCCGGACGTCGACGCCGCGTACGCGCACGCCCTGACCCAGGGCGCGACCGGCCTGGTCGAGCCGCACGACGTGACCGACACGTACGGCACCGTCCGGCTCGCCACCATCGCCGCCTACGGCGACACCCGGCACAGCCTGGTCGACAGGTCCCGCTACACCGGCCCCTTCCTGCCCGGCTTCGTGGCCCGGGGGCCGATCGTCGACCGGCAGCCGATGATCGCCGCCGGCCTCCAGCCGAAGCGCTTCTTCCAGGCCGTCGACCACGTGGTCGGCAACGTCGAACTCGGCCGGATGGACGAGTGGGTGGAGTTCTACAAGCGGGTGATGGGCTTCTCCAACATGGCGGAGTTCATCGGCGACGACATCGCCACCGACTACTCGGCGCTGATGAGCAAGGTCGTCGCCAGCGGCACCCGGAAGGTGAAGTTCCCGCTCAACGAGCCTGCGGTGGCCCGCAAGAAGTCGCAGATCGACGAGTACCTGGAGTTCTACCAGGGGCCCGGCGCGCAGCACATCGCGGTCGCCACCAACGACATCCTGGCCAGCGTCGACGCGATGCGGGCGGCCGGTGTCGAGTTCCTCGACACGCCCGACTCGTACTACGACGACCCGGAGCTGCGGGCCCGGATCGGCAACGTGCGGGTGCCGATCGAGGAGCTGAAGTCCCGCAAGATCCTGGTCGACCGGGACGAGGACGGCTACCTGCTCCAGATCTTCACCAAGCCGGTGCAGGACCGCCCGACGGTCTTCTTCGAGCTGATCGAGCGGCACGGCTCGCTCGGTTTCGGCAAGGGGAACTTCAAGGCGCTGTTCGAGGCCATCGAGCGGGAGCAGGAAGCGCGCGGCAATTTGTAACACTGTCCCGCGTGACGCAGCCTCCGACACACCCGACGCCGCCGGCCGGTGGGCCTCCGCCCGCCGCCGGCGGCTTCGCCCCGCCCTCCGGCCCCACCCCCCAGGGGTACGCCGTGCCGCCGCAACCCGGCCCCCACCCCGCCCCACCCGGCGGGTATCCGCAGCCCGGCCCCTACCCGACGCCACCCGGCCCGTACGCCGGCCTGCCCGGATACCCACCGCCGGCACCCGGCACGGCACCGCCGGGCTTTCCGGGGTTCTCGCCGCGCGGGCTGCCGCTGGCCGGCTTCGGCGACCGGCTGCTCGCGGTGCTCATCGACGGGCTGGTGCTCGGGGCGGCCAGCCTGGTCTTCATCGTGCCGGCCTTCATCGTCTTCTTCACGCTGGTCCTGCCGGACCTGAGCACCGGGTCCGACGGCCAGCCCATCGCCGACCCGTTCACCGCCTTCCTGCTGCCGCTGCTGGCGCTGGAGGCCGTGATCTTCCTGGTGATGTTCGTTCTGAGCTACCTCTACCAGGTCGAGATGATGTTCAGGACCGGGCAGACCATCGGCAAGCGGGCGATGAAGCTCCAGGTGGTGCCACTCGACCCGGCCGGCACGCTGACCCGGAAGGCGGCGGCCAAGCGGTGGGCCGTCCACCAGGTCGGCGGGGCGGTCATTCCCGGCTTCAGTTACCTCGACGGGCTGTGGCAGCTCTGGGACAAGCCGTGGCAGCAGTGCCTCCACGACAAGTTCGCCGGCACCATCGTCGTTAAGGTTGCCGGGTGAGCGAGCAGAGCGACCGCACCGGACAGCGCAGGGCGAGACCGTGAGCGTGCAACCAGGGTGGCACGTCGACCCGGCCGAGCCGACCACCCGACGGTGGTGGGACGGTGAGGGCTGGATCGGTGCCCCGATCCCGGTCGACGCCACCCCACCGGACGGTCCGCCGCCGCCCGAACCGGAGCCGGTCGAAGAGCCGCCCGCCCCGACGTCCCCCGCCGCGGGCGGACCGACGACGGCCGGTCGACCCTCGGCATCCCCGTGGGCCCCGACCGCCCCCGGTGCACCTGGCACACCACCGGGGACCTCCGGCCCGCCCTGGGCCGGGCAGCCGCCGGTCGCGGGACGACCCGGGGCAGCGCAGCCGGGCGTGGACGGGGTCGGTCAGCCCGGCGGGCCGCCGCCCGGTTGGCCGTACCCGACCTGGCCGGGGCGTCCCCCGGAGCCGCGCCCGCACGGCGTGCCGCTTGCCGGTTACGGCGCCCGGCTGGTCGCCCGGTTGATCGACTTCGGTGCCGTCTTCCTGCTCAACGCGGTGGTCAACGGCTGGTTCGTCTGGCGGTACTTCGAGGAGACCGCGCCCTACCTGCGGGAGGCGGTCCGCCGGGCGATGGCCGGCGACTCCTCCCGGGAGGGCCTGCCCACCATCGGCGAGCAGGCCGGCGGCCTCCAGATCGCCATCCTGGTCATCGCGACCGCGCTCTGGTTCGCCTACGAGGTGCCGACGATGGCCTCCGGCGGGCAGACCCTGGGCAAGCGGCTGCTGCGCATCCGGGCGGTGCCTGTCGACGCCGACCAGCCGCTCGGCTTCGGCCGGGCCACCCGCCGGTGGAGCACCATGGGCATGCCCACCCTGCTCTGGTTCTGCTGCGGCTTCGGCCTGCTGCTCCAGTTCGTCGACGCGGTCTCCGCGCTCTTCGACCACCCGCTGCGCCAGGCGCTGCACGACAAGCGGGCCCAGACGGTAGTGGTGCAGGTGCCGCGACCCGACAGCCCCGACACCCCCACCGACCGCGCCGACCCCGAGCCCCCGGGAGACACCCCATGACCGACACCGGACGTCACCAGCCGTCGCTGCGGCTGACCCGCGCCGACCTGGACGCGCTGCCCAACTACGTACCCGGGCGCAGTCCGGCCGACCTGGCCCGCGAGCTGGGCCTGGCCGAGGCGATCAAGCTGGCCAGCAACGAGGTCCCGTACGGACCGCTGCCCGGGGTGGTCGAGGCGGTCACCGAGGCGGTCACCGGCTCGCACCGCTACCCGGACATGGGCGTGGTGGCGCTGCGCACCGCGCTCGCCGAGCGGTACGGCGTGGACCCCGACCGGATCGCCACCGGCTGCGGGTCGGTGGCGCTGGCCGAGCACCTGGTCCGGGCCACCTGCCTGCCCGGCGACGAGCTGCTCTACTCGTGGCGCTCGTTCGAGGCGTACCCGATCATCGCGGCGACCAGCGGGGCGAACAGCGTGCGGGTGCCCAACGACGCCGGCCACGGGCACGACCTGGCGGCGATGGCCGCGGCGGTGACCGACCGGACCCGGATGGTGCTGGTCTGCAACCCCAACAACCCCACCGGCACGGCGGTACGCAAGCCGGAGCTGGACCGGTTCCTCGACGCCGTCGGCGACGACGTGCTCGTCGTCATCGACGAGGCGTACCGGGAGTTCGTCACCGACCCACAGGTGCCGGACGGCCTGACCTACCTCGACCGGCCCAACGTGGTGGTGCTGCGCACCCTGTCCAAGGCGTGGGGGCTGGCCGGGCTGCGGATCGGCTGGCTGGTCGGTGCCCCGGAGGTGGCCGCGGCGGTACGCAAGGTGGTCACCCCGTTCTCCACGAGCACCGCCGCCCAGGCGGGGGCGCTTGCCGCGCTGGCCCAGGCCGACGAGGTCGAGCGCCGTTGCGCGCTTGTCGTCGCCGAACGGGACCGGGTCACCGAGGCGCTCCGCAAGCTCGTCCCCGACGTGCCGTCCAGCCAGGCCAACTTCGTCTGGCTGCCGCTGGGCGGGCGGGCCGTGGAGTTCGGTCGGGCGTGCGAGGCGCGCGGCGTGATCGTCCGGCCGTTCCCCGGCGACGGGGTACGGGTCACCATCGGCACCCCGGCCGAGAACGACGCCTTCCTGGCCGCCGCAGAGGCCGCGCTGTCCTGAGCCCGTTCGGTCACGGGCTCGATGGGGGCGGGACCAGGGCTCGGCGGGCCGGGCGCCGACGGGCGGGACCAGGTCAGGGCTCGCCGGGGCCGGGTTCAGGTCGCGGCGAGCACCACCGGCTCGGCCATCAGGAAGTACGCCTGGTCGTCGTCGTCCGGGTCGGCGCGCTCCCGCAGCCGCTCCACCGCGACGTAGCCGCCTGCCGCGTACGCCCGGCCGGGTTTCCAGCCGATGCCGTCCCGGCCGGGGGTCATCGGGAACCGGGACCGCTGGGCACCGGTGACCGGGTCCAGGGTGACCAGCTCGCGGCGTTCGGTAAGCACGTAGAGCCGGCCGGCCTCGGTGGCGAGGATCTGGACCGGGCCCAGGTCACCGCGCTGCCAGCGTTCCTTGCCGCTGCGGGCCTCCCGCCCCTTGAGCACCCCGCCGTCGTCACCGACGGCCAGCTCACCGACCAGGGTGCTGTCGGCCGCGTCCAGCGCGGGGGCGGCCATCGGCGCACCCGGGCCGACCTGCCAACCCCGGCCGCCGGAGCCGGCGTCGGTGCGCAGCCCCCGGCACTGCGAGCGGGGGGTGAGGCAGCCGACCGGGGTGACGGCGAACCGGTCGGGGGCGTCCGGCGGTCGCCAGCGGGTGGCGACCGTGCCGGTGGCGACGTCCCGGAACTCGACAGCCGTCGGCCCGGCGCAGGAGTCGACCGAGACGACCTGCCCGGCGGCGGTGGTGCCCAGGTCGGTACGGCAGTCCGGGTCACCGTCGGCCCGCCAGAGCGCCCGCCCGTCGGCGAGGTCGTGGCCGCGCAGACTGCCCGCCCCGGAGACCACAAGCACCGTCCGGCCCGCCGGGGTGGATGCGACGGAGATCCCGCGCGGGTCCCAGACGGTGGCCGCCCCGGTGCGCCGGGCCGGCGGGGTGTCGTCCGGCTCGGGCCCGTCGGCCCGCCAGGCGACCCGGCCGGTGAGGGCGTCCAGCGCCACCAGCTTCCCGTCCGACCAGTGGCTGAGCACCGTCGTACCGGCCGCCAGCACCCCGTCGAGCGAGGCGGGCCAGCGCCGGTACGACCAGAACGGGGTGACCCGGTTCCGGCCGTCGGCGGGCTGGTCGGCATAGAGCTGCCGGTCGGCGGCGTAGACCCGGAGCCGTCCCGCGACCACAAGCGGCGCGACAGGCAGCCGGCCCACCACCCCGATCGCCGGGGTGCCGGCCGACGGCGGCGCGCCCTGGGCGGGCGTGCTTACCTCGGCGGGGGCGAGCACCCGGTAACCGATGCCGGCGACCACCGCGAGGGTGAGCAGCGTGGCGGCCGCGACCACTAGTCGTCGCCGTCCCTTGGGGAATCCCATGCCCACCTCCGCCCGGCACCCTACCCAGGCCTTCCCCTTCGGGACCGGTCAGGTCACGCCGCGTCGCGCGAACGGATGCGCCAACCCGATCCCGGCCAGGTCCCCGGGCGCTCGGGGCGCGGGTGCGGGGGCCGGCTGCCGGGGTGCGGAGTGCCGGGGGCGGGTCAGGCTGCGGTGGCCCGGCCGGTGCTGCGCATGGTGGCGGCCAGCGCGGTCAGGTCCCGCCGGATCGCGCCCTCCACCGTCCGGGCGGCCAGGCCGCCGAAGAGCAGCGCCAGCATCCGGCCGTACGGGGCGGTCGGCACCGCCCGGTGCTCGACGGTGACGGCGGTGCAGCCCCGGCGACGGCGCTGGACCGTCCGCAGGGTCCAGCTGATCCGGTAGTCCACCCCGATGCCGGGGGAACTGAGCTCCAGTCGGTGCGGTGGTTCGGCGGCCAGCACGACGAACTCCTCCGGCTGGTCGCCACCGTCCGGCCGGGTGCGGGTCTCCCGCCAGACGGTGCCCGGCCCGAACTGCCCGGGGGTGAGCAGCTCGACGGCGCTGACCGTGCAGAGCCAGTCGACGCGGACCGGCAGGTCGGTCAGGAGTGTCCACACGTCGACGGCCGGCGCCTCGATGAAATCGGTGACCGAAACCGTCGCCATGACACCTCCCGTGTCGTCCACCGTACGGGGAGTGAGCGGCCGACGGGAGGTCGGACGATGAAATTTCCGTCACCGGTGCCCCGTCCGGGGCACCGGTGACCGCATCGCTCAGGGCCGGAACAGCCCCTCCCGGACGGCGTCGACGAACGCCGCCCAACCCGGTGGGCCGATGACCAGGGCCGGACCCGACGGGTCCTTGGAGTCGCGTACCCCGACCACTGCCCGGGTACGGACGAGATTGTCCGCCACCTCCACACAGAGCCCCTGGTCGTTCGAGCGGCTACTGGTGCGCCACACCGCGCCGACGAGATCGTTCATGCTCCTACCTCCTGTCCGCTGGGACGTGTCACGCCGACACACCCCACGCCGCCGACGGGAGGCGGGCGACGCAGGGTGTGCCGACGGAATCCGAAGGACAAACGCGGCGGGAGGCACGGACGATCGGACAACCGGTGCGACGGCCGGCGGAGCGGGGCCGGCTGCCCGGTGGACGGACCGGTCGGAGCGGGCCGGCTGCCCTGGGGACGGGCGGGGGCGGAGAGCCTCAGCGGGCCGGCAGGATCTGCCCGGTCACCTCGCCGAGGGCGA
This sequence comes from Micromonospora sp. NBC_00421, assembly GCF_036017915.1. Classification (NCBI taxonomy): domain Bacteria; kingdom Bacillati; phylum Actinomycetota; class Actinomycetes; order Micromonosporales; family Micromonosporaceae; genus Micromonospora; species Micromonospora sp. NBC_00421. The sequence continues at coordinate 6,275,159 of NZ_CP107929.1, read as the reverse complement.
CGGTGGTGCCGTCCGGGCCGGGGGCGGTGGCCCGCAGGGTGACGGTGTCACCGTCGGCCAGGAAGGTACGGGTGTCCCCGCCGACCTGGACCGGTTCGGCACCGCCCCAGGTCAGCTCCAGGAACGAGCCGACCTGGCCCCGCTCGGGGCCGGAGACGGTGCCCGAGGCGTACAGGTCGCCGGTCCGCAGGGACGCGCCGTTGACGGTGAGGTGGGCCAACTGCTGGGCCGGGGTCCAGTACATGCCGGCGAACGGCGGCTCGGTGACCCGCCCGCCGTTCCACTCGACCGAAAGCCGCAGGTCGAGGCCCAGGTGCGGGGTCTGCCGCAGGTAGTCCTGCACCGCCGGTTCCTGCTCCGGGGCCGGCACGAACGCGTCGGCCAGCGCGTCCAGCGGGGTCACCCAGGCGGAGACCGAGGTGGCGAAGGACTTGCCGAGGAACGGCCCGAGCGGCTGGTACTCCCAGGCCTGGATGTCCCGGGCCGACCAGTCGTTGACAAGCACCACCCCGAAGACGTGGTCGGCGAAGTCGGCGGTGGGCACCCGGTCGCCCAGCGCGCTCGGCACCCCGACCACGAAACCCACCTCGGCCTCGATGTCGAGGCGTACCGACGGGCCGACGGTGGGGCCCTGGTCGGTGCCGCGCTGCCCGGTCGGGCGGACGATCGGGGTGCCGGAGACCACCACCGTGCCGGCCCGGCCGTGGTAGCCGATCGGCAGGTGCTTCCAGTTCGGCAGCAGCGGCGGCTGGCCGGGGCGGAAGATCTGCCCGACGTTGCCGGCATGGTGCTCGGAGGAGTAGAAGTCGACGTAGTCGGCCACCTCGAACGGCAGCATCAGCTCGACCTCGGCCAGTGGCACCAGCAGCGGCTCCACGGCGGCCCGGTGCGCCGGGTCGGTGAGCAGTTCGGCCAGGCGCTGCCGGACCGAGGTCCACTGCGGGCGACCCAGCGCCATGAAGTCGTTGAGGGTGGGCCGGCCGAACGCCCCGGCGGCGAGCACCAGCCCCGCCGACTCCGCGCCGGCCAGGTCGAACACCAGGTCGGCGACGCGTACGCCGATCCTGGGCGGCTGCCCGTCGTGCCGGAACACCCCGTACGGCAGGTTGGTCACCCCGTACGGCGACCCGTCCACGCCCGGCACCCAGCTCATCTGTCGAATCCCCCGTTCACCAGCCCCAGCCGGATCAGATCGGTAAGTGGTTCCCGGACGCTGCACGAGCCGAACCCCACCCACAGCGGACGGTCGGCGTCGCGGGCCGCGCGGGCCGGCTCGACAAGCCGTACCGCATCGGTGTCGGCGAGCAGTACGGCGACGGCGTCCACCTCGGCACCGGCGGCGGCGGCGAGGGTGGCGGCCAGCACGTTGCCGAAGCCGTGGTGGGTGAAGCCGGTCTCCGGGTCGAGGTGGCGCACCGCGTGGTGCAGCCCGGCGGTCAGCTTGAACGGCACCTCCCGGTCCCGGCAGGCGCAGATCACCGCGGCCAGCTCGACCGGGGTGGGGAAGAGCTCTGCGGCCAGCCCGCCGGTGCGGAACTTCGCGGCGATCGGTACGCCTGCCGCGCGGGCCTCGGCGAGGGTGTCGAGCGCGGCGCTCAGCCCGAAGGTCAGCGGCAGCTCGGCGTACCAGTCGAGGTCGCCGGACCGGGTGGGCTCCCGGTCCGCCCCCGCCCCGGCGAGCCGGAGCAGCTCGGCCAGGCCGGGCTGCGGGTCCTCACCGCGGTGGGCGACCGCCACCTCGACCTGCCGGACCACGATGCCGGCGGCGGCGAGGCCGGTCAGCGCGGCGGGCAGCCGGGCGATGCCGGTGTCGCCGATCAGCCCGACCACGAAGCTCTCGGCCGGGTCGACCAGGCCGGTCAGCGTGCCGGCGGCGACGGCGGAGGCGGGCACCAGCAGCGGGCCGACCAGGGCTGAATACCAGGAGGTGTGGTGTTCGCGGTGCGCCACGAGCGCGTCGGGCAGCGACGCGCTGCCGGGCGGGAAGACGGCGGCGTCGTCGACGAGCCCGGCGAGGAGGCGGGGGACCTGCGTTGACACGAGACAAGAATCTACGGGACGCTGTCAAGGAACGGACAGCAACGTCCGGTTATCGGACGCCACCGGCCGGATATCGGGACGAAACGGGAGGCGACATGCCGTACTACCGCAGCGTCGGCGAGGTGCCCCGCAAGCGGCACACCCAGTTCCGCCAGCCCGACGGCAGCCTCTACACCGAGGAGCTGATGGGCCAGGAGGGCTTCTCCGCCGACTCGTCCCTGCTCTACCACCGGCATCCGCCGACCGCGATCGTCGCCGCCGAGGAGTTCACCCCACCCGGTTACACCCGGCTGCCGAACCATCCGCTCAAGCCGCGCCACCTGCGTACCCACCAGCTCGCCGGCGCGGGGCCCGACCCGGTGCTCGGCCGGCGTCACCTGCTCGCCAACGACGACGTCCGGATCGGGTACGCGCTGGCCGACCGGCCGTCCCCGCTCTACCGCAACGCCACCGGCGACGAGTGCCTCTATGTCGAGGCGGGCACGCTGCGGCTGGAGTCCACCTTCGGCGCACTCGACCTGGTCGCCGGCGACTACGTCGTCGTCCCCACCTCGACAGTGCACCGGCTGGTCCCCACCGGCGACACCCCGGTCCGGCTGCTGACCATCGAGGCCAGCGGGCACATCGGCCCACCGAAGCGCTACCTGTCGGTGCGCGGCCAGTTCCTCGAACACTCGCCGTACTGCGAGCGGGACGTCCGGGGGCCGGACGCGCCGTTGCTCGTCGACGGGACCGACGTCGAGGTGCTGGTCCGGCACCGCTCCCGGGCCACCGGCACCGCCTGGACCCGGCACGTCTACGCCCACCACCCGTTCGACGTGGTCGGCTGGGACGGGCACCAGTACCCGTGGGCGTTCTCCATCCACGACTTCGAGCCGATCACCGGCCGCATCCACCAGCCGCCGCCTGTGCACCAGACCTTCCAGGGCCCCAACTTCGTGATCTGCTCGTTCGTCCCCCGCAAGGTCGACTACCACCCCGACGCCATCCCGGTGCCGTACCACCACCACAACGTCGACTCCGACGAGATGCTCTTCTACACCGGCGGCAACTACGAGGCCCGACGCGGCTCCGGCATCGGGCAGGGCTCGATCTCGCTGCACCCGTCCGGCTTCACCCACGGCCCGCAGCCGGGTGCGGCGGAACGCTCGATCGGCGTCGACTTCTTCGACGAGCTGGCCGTCATGGTCGACACCTTCCGCCCGCTCGACCTCTGCGACGCCGCCGTGGAGTGCGAGGACACCGACTACGCCTGGACCTGGACCCGCCGCCCCTGACCATCCGCTGCCGACTGCCCTGGCGCACCCGACCGCCCGGCGTTCCTGCCGCCGACTGCCCCGGCGTTCCTGAACGCCCCGGCGGGACCGCCCTAGACGCCCGCGCGGGTGGCGGCGATCAGGGTGGCGGGCACCGCGACGGCGATGGCGAGCACCAGCGGCCACGGGCTGCCCACCAGGGCGAAGAGCAGCAGCAGCGCCAGGGCGGTCGGGACGGCGTACACGGCGAGGGCCAACGGCCGGTCCTCCCGGCGCAGCACCGGCAGGACCACCCGGCTCAGCTCGGGGACCTGCCGGGCCAGCCGCCAGGCCAGCAGGCCGCCACCGGCCGCCGCCAGCACCGCCACCAGTCGGCTCGCCCCCGCCCCGCCGGCGGCCAGGACGGCGAGCAGCAGGCTGGCGACCAGCGACCAGCCGCCACCGACCAGGACGAACCGGCGCAGCCCGGTCCACAGCGGCAGCTTCTCCGCGCGGGCCGGGTGCACCGGCGCCAACGCGGCAACCTGTTCCAGCGCCAGCACCCAGCGACGCCGCTCCAGCCGTAGCACCCCCGGGTCGTGCCGGGCCTCGGCCAGCTCCGGGTCGAGCCGCAGCGCCTCCCGGTAGGCCCGCTCGGCCAGGTCGAACAGCTCCAGCCGGCCGGCGACCAGGGCCAGCACCAGGTGCGCCTGCGGCTCGTCGGGGGCCAGCTCCACCCCACGCCAGGCCGCGTTCAGCGCCGGCTGGCCGTTGCGCGCCTCGGCCAGGATCGCCGCCGCGCTCCGCTGGGCGTACGCGTCGGCCGGCCCGGCCGCCAGGATCCGATCGGCGGTACGGGCCGACTCGGCGTACTCCCCCAGGTCGGCGAGGGCGATCGCCCGGACGACAAGCGCGGCGGTCGGCACCATCGCGCCGACCTCCCCGGACGGGCCGGACCCGACCGCCGGTGCGGTCCGGCCCGGCGGCGGCGGTCCTGGTGTGACAGGCGGCACCGAGAAGCCCACCTGTTCCGACGAGCCGGGCGAGCCTGGCGGGGCCGACGGGCCGGGCGAGCCGGACGGGGCCGACGGGCCGGGCGGGCCAGACGAGCCGGGCGAGCCTGGCGGGGCCGACGGGCCAGGCGGGTCCGGCAGTGCCGACGGGCCAGGCGGGTCCGGCAGTGCCGACGGGCCAGGCGGGTCCGGCAGTGCCGACGGGCCAGGCGGGTCCGGCAGTGCCGACGGGCCAGGCGGGTCCGGCAGTGCCGACGGGCCGCCGATCGCCGCGTCGGCGGCGGCGACCGCCGCACCGGGGCGGTCGGCGGCGAGGTGCAGCCGGGCCAGCAGCGTCAATGCGGACGGGTCGGCCGGGGCCAGGGCGAGCGCGAAGCCCAGCTCCTCGGCGGCCTCGTCGTAGCGGCCCAGCTCGGCAAGCAGTTGGGCTCGCTGCCGGTAGCCGTCCAGGGTCGATTCGTCGTCGGTCACTGCCGGCCCTACCCCGCCGCCGCGTCGTAGACCAGGGCCACCGCGATGCCGGCCAGGCCCTCGCCCCGCCCGGTGAAGCCGAGCCCGTCGCTGGTGGCGGCGGTGACGGTGACCGGTGCACCGACCGCCGCGGAGAGCACCCGCTGTGCCTCCTCACGACGCGGGCCGATCCGGGGCCGGTTGCCGACCACCTGCACCGAGACGTTGCCGATCCCGAACCCGGCCGCGCGGACCCGGCGGGCGGACTCGGTGAGCAGCGCCACCCCGGAGGCGGCGGCCCACTCCGGCTGGTCGACCCCGAAGTTGGCCCCGAGATCACCGAGCCCGGCGGCGGAGAGCAGTGCGTTGCAGGCGGCGTGCGCGACCACGTCGGCGTCGGAGTGCCCGGCCAGGCCGTCCTCGCCGGGCCAGTGCAGGCCGGCCAGCCAGCACGGCCGGCCAGCGGCGAAGGCGTGGATGTCGGTGCCGACGGCGACCCGGGGAACGATCATGAATCGAGGGTACGCGTCAATGCCCGGCGGCCAGCAGCTGCTCGGCCAGGGTCAGGTCGAACGGGCGGGTGACCTTCAGCGCGTACTCGGAGCCGGGCACACAGAACACCGGCACACCCCGCTTCTCGACCAGGCCGGCGTCGTCGGTGAGCGGGTCACCGGCGGCGGCGTGCGCGGCGGCCAGCACCTCCCGACGGAAACCCTGCGGGGTCTGCACGGCCCGCAGGGCGGACCGGTCGACGGTGCCGAGGACGACGCCGTCGCCGTCCACCCTCTTGATCGTGTCGACCACGGGAAGCACCGGGATCACCGCGTCGTGGCCGGCCCGGACCGCCGCCGCCACCGCCTCGACCAGTGCGGCCGGGGTGAGCGCCCGGGCGGCGTCGTGCACCAGCACGATGCCCGGACCCGGCGGCACGGCGGCCAGGGCGTTCGCCACCGACGCCTGTCGTTCGGCACCACCCGCCACCACCAGGACCGGGGCCACCGGGGCCAGCAGCCGCCGGACCGCGTCGACCTCGGCGGCCGGCGCGGCCACCACCACGGTGTGCACCGACGGGGCGGCCGCGATCCGGCGTACCGCGTGCACCAGCAGGGGCTCCCCGCCGAGCAGCCGGAGCGCCTTGGGACCACCCGGACCGAGTCTTACCCCGGCACCGGCGGCAGGAACGAGGACCGCGACGTCACCGCGCGGATTGAGCTGCGCGGTCACGTCGCGGTCCTCGGGAATTCTTCGCTACGCAGTGGGTACGACGATGCGGTGGGATCAGGCCTCGGTGAGGACCTTGTCGAGCAGCGACTCCGCCTCGTCCTTGGTGCTCTTCTCGGCCAGCGCGACCTCGCCGACGAGAATGTCACGGGCCTTGGCGAGCATGCGCTTCTCACCCGCGGAAAGGCCCCGCTCCCGCTCCCGACGCCACAGGTCGCGGACGACCTCGGCGACCTTCAGCGGGTTGCCGGAGGCCAGCTTCTCCAGATTCGCCTTGTAACGCCGCGACCAGTTGGTCGGCTCCTCGGTGTGCGGTGCCCGGAGCACGTCGAAGACCTTTCCCAGGCCTTCTTCGCCGACCACCTCACGGACGCCCACGATCTCGGCGTTCTCGGCGGGCACCCGGACCGTCAGGTCACCCTGCGCGACCCTCAGAACCAGGTATTCCCTGGGCTCACCCTTGATGACCCGAGTCTCGATTGCCTCGATGAGTGCGGCCCCGTGGTGGGGGTAGACAACGGTCTCGCCGACGCTGAAAACCATAGGTTCGAAACCCCTTTCGCTGTGTCTAGGGTAACACGCTCAGGCACCAATGTCCCGCTGCCGTCCTGACCGTTGGCGCAGCTCAGGGGCCCTGTGAGAGGTCTTGCTTCGGCTTGACAGGCGGCCAAACCAATGGTTCAGACACGCTCCGTGAGCAGCGGATGACAACCCGGTACGGGCGGACGGAGCGTGGATTTCTCGGGCTATGCGCTCCTCCCATGGTAGCCCGGCGGCGTCCCGGCCGCCCAGGTCTGGCGGCAGGAGGGTCCGTGCGGGAGGCTGGAGGGGTACCGCACACCGCTCGCCGCACCGCTTACCGGGGGGTCCGATGGGCATGCCTGACGCAGAGGGACACGGACTGCCCGATCTGCCGCCGGAGTGGGGTCGGGTGGTGGTGCCGGACGACGCGTCCGCGCTCGCCGAGGAGGCCGCCCAGCTGCGCCGCGAGCTGCGCCGCCGCAGCTCGGCCACCCGCTGGCGACGGCGGCTGGGGCTGACCCCCCGCCCGGACGGCCGACCACCGCTCGGGCTACCGCTGTTGATGCTCCTGGTGGCGGTGCTGGCCACCACCGTCGGTCTGGTCACCGTCACCTGGCCCCGGTCGTCCCGCGGCACCGACCGGCCCACCGTGCTGCCGCAGTCGGCCTCGCCACCACCGCTGGTCGGCCGGTCGCTGCCCGCCCTTGACCTGGTCGACGTCGACCAGCGGCCGGTCCCGCTACGCGGTCTGCTGCCCGCAATGATCATTCTGGTGGACGGGTGCGCCTGCGCCGCGCAGGTGGCCGCCGCCGCCAGCGCCGCACCCGAGGGCGTCCAGGTGGTAAGCGTCGCCGGTGGGCGGGAGGTGACTCCCGCCCCACCCGTCGGCGGCCCGGTACGCGCCCTCGCCGACCCCACCGGCGAACTGCGCGCCGCGTTGCACCTGCCCGCCCGGCCCGACACCGCCCCGGCGCTGCTGGCGGACCGGGCCGGCACGGTGGTCCGGGTCCTGCCCGAGCTGGGTGCCGCCGTCGACTACCGGGACGACCTGGCCCGGCTCGCCGGCTGACCCCGCCACGAGGGCCAGGAAGTGCCGGTGCGGGTGCCGGCCGGCCCCGCGCAGCGGGCATAGCCGCGCAGTAAGCGTCGCTCAGGGCACCGCGACGACCTGCGCCTCCAACTCGACCGACCCCGGCCCCACCGCCGAGAACTCCAACCGGGTGAGCCCGTCCGGGCCGGTCAGCTCCCACGCGACCAGTTCACCGTCGCAGTCGGTCTGTCGTCGTTCCGGCGGATCGTCGTGCAGGATCGAGATCAGCAGGGTGCCGTCTCCCGAGCAGCGGTACTGGAACAGGTGCCGCGCGCCGTCGGCCACCGACTCCCGGCGGACCGGCGCCCGCCCGGCCACCAGGGTCATCCGCTCGCGCCACCGGGTGTCGGTGAACGTCGGCAGCCCCACGTCGGGGTCGCCGGAAGCGCCGGGCAGCTCGGTCGACTCCAGCACCCGACCGGTCCGGGGGTCGATCACCACGACGCGCCGGGTCGCCTCCGTCCGGGCCGACGATTCCGGCGACACCGTCGCCGTCCCGGTCCGGCCGGTCGCCGGGGCGGTGGCCGACCACCACCAGCCGCCCCCGAGCAGGGCGAGCAGGACCGCGCCGGCCAGCACCGCACCGCGCAGCCGGTCCCCACCGCCCGCCTCGACCCCCACCCGGCGAGGGTAGCCAGACGCCGGCCACGGCGCTCGGCGCAGCGCCGAGTCCACCGGCCCCGACCAGGCATTCCACCGCGGACCAGGGCGGTCAGGACCGGCGTTCGAGGAGAGCCGCGTAGAGGGTGAGCCCCGGGCCGAAGGCGAGCAGCACGATCCACCGGGGCGGCACCGCTCGCCGGAGCAGCCGGTCCACGATCAGCAACGCCGTCGGCGAGGAGCAGTTGCCGTGCTCGTCGAGGACCGCCCGGGAGGCCGCCAGCGCGTCGTCGGGCAGTGCCAACTCCCGCTCCACCACGTTGAGGATGCGCGGCCCACCGGGATGCACCGCCCAGCCGTCCACCTCGGCGATCGTCGTGCCGTGCCGGGCCAGCAGCCCGTCGATCAGCCCCCGGACGTGCGTCGATAGCACCTGCGGCACCTTCGGCGACAGGCCCATCCGGAAACCGGTGTCGGTGACGTCCCAGGTCATGTGGTCGGCGGTCGAGGTGTCGGTGACCGAGGCGACCTCGCGCAACGCGTAGCCCGGCGTGCCGGTCTCCGCCCCCGGGACCACCACGGCGGCCACCGCGGCGTCGGAGAAGAGGGCGTGCGAGATGATCTGCTGGGTGTCCATCCGGGCCGATGCCGGCTGGATGTGCAGGCTGGTCAGTTCGGCGCAGAGCAGCAGCGCCGGTCGACCCCGCGCGGTCACGAAGTCACCCGCCGCGCCCAGCCCCGGCAGGGCCGCGTAGCAGCCCATGTGCCCGACGAACATACGCTGGGTGTCCGGGGCCATGCCCAGGTCACGGGCGAGCAGGATGTCCAGCCCGGGGGTGGCGTAGCCGGTGCACGAGCAGACCACGAACAGGCCCAGGTCGCTCGCCGCGAGCCCGGCGACGGTCAACGCCCGGCCCACCGCCTCCTTGCCCAGCGGCAGGGCCTCCACCTGGTAACGCCGCATCCGTCGCTCGGTCGGCCAGTCCGAGACGTCCTCCAGCAGCGGGTTGACCGCCGCCTGCCGGCGGGACACCCCCGAGTTGGCGAAGATCCGCTCGGCCAGCGCCCGGGTGGCACCCGAGAAGTGCTTCGCGAAGTACCCCGTCCAGAGTTCGTCCTGGCTGGCACCGGGCGGATGCGCCGTACCCAGCCCCGCGATCAACGGCACGGCCATCTGTCCCCACCTCTCGTCGACACTGCGCCTCCGGCGGCCACCCCGACCTCCGTCACCCTCACCAACGAGGGGCCGTTCCGTCGCGGTCCGGGTCACCCCCGAGCACCGCCACCCCGAGCCAGTCGGCGCACACGTCCGAGGTCGCCGGGTGCAGCGAGCCGCAGCGGGCGTCCCGGTAGAGCCGTTCCAGCGGATGCCCCCGCCGGGTCGCCGAGGTGCCGGCCGCCTCCAGCATGGACGCCGCCACCTCCGCCGCCGTGCTGCCGGCGAGCAGTTTCGCCCGCCATACCCACCGGTTCGTCTCCTCGTCACCGGGGGCGTCGTCGACCCGGCGGGCCGCCTCGGCCACCACCAGCTCCGCCGCCGCCACCGCCGCGTCCGCCCGGCCGAGCCGGGCCCGGACCGCCGGCAGACCACCCAGGTCCCGGGCGTTGAGGTGCTCGGCGGCGGCGTCCACCGCCGAGCGGGCCACCCCCACGTAGACGGCGGCATAGCTGGCCACCAGCCAGTGCGGCATGAGCTGGGCGACCACCAGGGCAAGCCCCTCCACGCCGCCGAGCAGCCGGTCCGCCGGCACGGTCACGTCCAGGTGCAGGTCGTGCGAGGAGGTGGCCCGCATGCCCAGGGCGTCCCAGGTCGGTTCCACGGTCACTCCCTCCCCGGCGGGGACCAGGAACTGGGACACCACCGACGGGTCGACGGCACTGCGCGCGGCCACCAGGTAGCCGTCGGCGTGACCGGCCCCGGAGCAGAACGCCTTGCTCCCCTTGACCCGCCAACCGCCGTCGACCGGCTCGTAGACCGTGCTGAGCCGGGACAGCCGGGCCCCCGCGCCGCGTTCGCTCATCGCCACCGCGTACCAGGCGCCCTCGGCCGCCGCCCGGAGCAGCCGGTCCCGGGCGGCCAGCGCCTCGTCCGGTACGCCCAACGCCTCGGCCAACTCCTCGGTGACCGCGCCGAGCGCGCCGGTGACCGAGGCGTGCATGTTGAACACCAGCGCGGTCGCGCCGTTGCCCCGGGCCAGCTCGGTGGCGACCGCCGCGTACCCGGCGAAGGAGGAGTCGACGCCCCCCAGCCCGGCCGGGACCATCAACCCGAAGAGCCCGGCTTCCCGCAGGTCGGCGAAGTCGTCGACCGGGAAGGTGCCGTCCCGGTCGTGGCCAGCCGCCCGCGCGGCGAACCTCGGCGCCAACCGGCGGGCCGCCGCCAGTACGTCCACAGTCATCCGCTCCCCTTCCTGGGTGTTCCTGGTACCCCGAACCGGGGCGGCTACCCGTGTCGGACCCCACGGCCCTGGTAGAGCACCGCCGTCGACCAGGTCTGTCGGATCCTGGGCCCGCCGTCGCGCCGTCCCCGGCCGACACCCCCGAGGGCGCGCCGCACCAGCCAGCCCAGTGTGCCCCGCAGACCCGGGCGGACCCCCCGCACCCGCAGCGCGACACCGTGCCGGGCGCACTCGGCGACCAATTCCCGGTCGTCCACGAACAACCGTGGGTCGTGGATGCCCCGGGGCACCGTGGGCAGCCGTTCACCCAGCTCCACCGCGATCAGCCGGGCCAGCACGGTGTCGTTGAGGGTGTCCAGCACCAGCAGCCCGCCGGGGCGCAGCAGACGGCACGCCTCGGCGACCGCCGACCGCCAGTCGGGCACGTGTTCGAGCAGCTCACCGGCGGCCACCACGTCGGCGCAACCGTCGGCGAGCGGCACCGCCGTGGCGTCTGCGGCGAGCACCGTCACCCCGTGTGCCGCCGCCTGCTCCAGCGCCGACCGGGTGAGGTCCACCCCGACGTGCCGGTAGCCCTTGCCGGCCAGGTGGGGGGCCATCAACCCGGCACCACAGCCGAGGTCGACCAGGACCGCGTCGGGCCGGGTCGCCGGCGGCACCAGGGCCGCGCGGGCGCGGGCCAGCCAGTGCAGCATCGCGAAGGCGCCGTCGGGCCGCCACCACTCACCGGCGAGGTCGTCGTACTGGCGGGGGTCGTTGGGGGGCAGCACCCGGACACCGTTGGACACCGCAGCGTCACGCATGGCACCGAGCGTGACACGACCGGCCGGTAACGACCAGACTTCCCGTATGTCGAGGACGATGTCGGGGCTGGTCAGGGCGAGTCATCCGGAACCGGGCCTGGCCGTGACCACGGTGGCCGGACTGCTCGCCGTCGGGGTCGGCCACCGTCCGGCCGGGACGGTCGCCGTGGTGCTCACCGTGCTGTCCAGCCAGCTCGCCGTCGGCTGGACCAACGACGCGGTGGACGCCGGGCGGGACGCCACGGTGGGGCGTACCGACAAGCCGATCGCCGCCGGGCTGGTGGATCGCCGCACGGTGGTGGTGGCCGCCAGGCTGGCCGCGATCGCCACCGTGCTGTTGGCGTCGACCACCAACCCGGTCGCCGCGTTCTGGTACACCCTCGGCCTGGTCTCGGCGCTGCTCTACGACTGGCCGCTGAAGTCCACCCCGCTCTCGGTGCTGCCGTACGCGGTCTCCTTCGGCACGCTGCCCGCCTTCGTGGTGCTCGCCCTCCCGGGGGCACCGACGCCACCGGTCTGGCTGATCGTCGCGGCGGCCTGCCTGGGCGCGGGGGCGCACTTCGCCAACGTGCTGCCCGACCTGGCCGACGACGCCCGCACGGGAGTACGCGGCCTGCCGCACCGGCTCGGTGCCACCGGGAGCCGGCTGGCCGCCGCCGGACTGCTGCTCGCCGCCACCGTCACCCTGGTCCTCGGGCCACCCGGACCACCGTCGTGGGTCGGCTGGGCGGCCGTCGTCGCGGCCGTCGCGGTCCCGGCCGTCGGCTGGTACGCGGGACGCGCCGCCACCCGGGGTGGCGGTCGCTCGGTGGCCGCGTTCCGGGCGGTCATGGTGGTGGCCCTGATCGATGTGGTGTTACTGGTGGCGAGTGGTCGGGTGGTCTGACCGGCACCCGCCCGGGTGGCGGCACCGGGTCCGCGTGCGGCCCTCGATCAGCTCCAACTACCCTGGAGCGCGGTCTGCGCGGGTATGACCACCCCGTGCCCGGGGTACGGCCGGGTGCGGATCGTGACGAGGAGGACCGACGTGACGCGCTCGATCAGGGGTTCCCGGCGGACCACCCTGCTGCTGTCCGGCCTGGCGGCGACGACCGCCCTGCTCGCGACGGGTTGCGGGGCGGGCCAGGTGTCCGAGACCGCCAACAAGCAGCCGTCGGTCCAGGGTGTGAACGTCCAGACGCCGGACAACGCGTACAAGGTGCGCGGTCTCTACGTCGCGTACCCGGGGGAGAGCGGCTTCGCCGCCGGTGGGAACGCCGCGATCAACACGGTGATCTACAACGACACCCGGGAGCCGGTCACCGTCACCGTCACCACCGACAGTGCCCGGCAGATCCTGCTCACCGGGGCCGCCGGCTCGGCCAGCCCGTCCGGCTCCGCGTCCCCGTCCGAGACCGGGAGCGCGTCCCCGTCGGGCACCGCCTCCCCGTCTGAGGGTGCCTCCCCGTCTGAGGGTGCCTCCCCGTCGGAGGGCGCGTCCCCGTCGGGGGGTGCTTCGCCCTCGGAGGGCGCGTCCCCGTCGGACACCGCGTCGCCGTCGGAGGGTGCTTCTCCCTCGGCGGCGGCCAGCCCGTCCGCGCCGGCCGGACAGCCGGCCCGGATCGAGATCCCGGCCCTCGGTTACGTCCAGCTCAACGTGCAGAACGGCAGGCACCTCCAGCTCGTCGGGCTGAACGAGGCGCTGCGCAGCGGCCAGCAGGTCAACCTGACCTTCGACTTCGGCGGCGGTCGTACCGTCAGCACCCCGGTCCCGGTCGGCGTGCCGCTGAGCCCGGCGGCCCCGGCCTCCCCGATCGTGCACCGCGAGGGTGGCGAGGAGAGCAGCCAGGAGGGCAGCTCCGGCCACGGCGGCTGACCCGGGCAGGACCCGAAGGCACCGACGACACCGTCGGCGTGGTGACCACCACGCCGACGGTGTTTTCGTCACCGGTCGGGGTTAGCGTCCTGGGGTGACCACCCCCCGATCGACTCCCGCCCGTGGTGCGTCCGGCGCGGCCCGGGGCCGGGCCGCCCGTGAGCCCCGCCCTGCCTACGCCTGCGACGCCTGCGGCCACCAGCCGCCCAAGTGGGTGGGGCGCTGCCCGGAGTGTGGCGAGTGGGGATCGGTGGTCGAGTCCACGGTCACCGGGCCGGTCGTCTCCGGCCGGGTGGTCAGCTCCCGGATGCCGGCCGAGCCGGCCCGACCGATCGCCACGATCAGCGCCGCGCCGGCCCGCGCCCGGCCCACCGGGGTCAGCGAACTCGACCGGGTCCTCGGCGGCGGCCTGGTCCCCGGCGCGGTGGTCCTGCTCGCCGGCGAGCCCGGCGTGGGCAAGTCCACCCTGCTGCTCGACGTGGCGCAGCAGTGGGCGGCCACCGCGGGCAGCCCGTCGCTGGTGGTCAGCGGCGAGGAGTCGGTCAGCCAGGTCCGGCTGCGCGCCGAGCGGATGGGCGCCCTGCACGAGCAGCTGTGGCTGGCCGCCGAGAGCGACCTGGCCGCCGTGCTGGGTCACCTCGACGCGGTCAAGCCGGGCCTGCTGGTCCTCGACTCGGTGCAGACCATCTCCACCACCGGCAGCGAAGGGGTGCAGGGCGGGGTGACCCAGGTGCGGGCCGTCACCGCCGCCCTGGTCGCGGTCGCCAAGGAGCGCGGCATCGCCACCGTGCTGGTCGGCCACGTCACCAAGGACGGCCAGGTCGCCGGTCCCCGGGTGCTGGAGCACCTGGTCGACGTGGTGCTGCACTTCGAGGGCGACAAGCACTCCTCGCTGCGGATGGTCCGGGGCGTCAAGAACCGGTTCGGTGCGGCCGACGAGGTCGGTTGCTTCGAGATGCACGAGGGGGGCATCAGCAGCCTGGCCGACCCGTCCGGGCTCTTCCTCACCCGCTACTCCGAGCCGGTCCCGGGCACCTGCGTCACGGTGGCGATGGAGGGGCGCAGGGCGCTGCTGACCGAGGTGCAGGCGCTGATCGGGGCGACGGTGGCCGGCTCGCCCCGGCGTACCGTCTCGGGGCTCGACGGGGCCCGGTTGGCCATGGTGCTGGCGGTGCTCCAACGTCGTACCGAGCGGCTGACCCTGCACGACCGGGAGGTCTTCGCGGCCACCGTCGGCGGGATCCGGGTGGTCGAGCCGGCCGCCGATCTCGCGGTAGCGCTGGCGGTCGCCTCCGGCGGGCTCAACCTGGCGATCGCGCCGCACCTGGTGGCGATCGGCGAGGTCGGGCTGACCGGCGAGGTACGCCGGGTCGGTGCGGTCCCCCGCCGACTCGCCGAAGCCGCCCGGCTCGGCTTCCGGACGGCCCTCGTGCCGCCCGGATGCGGCCCCGACAGCACCGGTGCCGGCCCCGGGAACATGCAGGTGACCGAGGTCACGGACGTGCGATCGGCGCTCCAGGCTGTCGCCCGTGCATCCGCGGAGTGACCGAGGGTGGCCGACACCCACGGACCGGTCGGGCCATACCGGACAACGCCCGGCACGTCCGGCAGGTGGGAAGACCCCGACGCCGTGACACATCACAGTAACCACGGGAGCACCCACCGCAGGGCAGTCCGTAGACTGTGCGCGTGCCGACCGACCGCGACGCCGCCAAGCCTGCCGGCGCGACGCCCCACACCCGCGCCGCTGCCGTGGGCTCACCCACCCGTCCGATCAGCGTGAGCGTCACCGGGGCCACCGGCAGCGCCGGTGATCCGCTGCGGGCCAACCTCGCCCTGATGGCACCCGGAACCGCGCTGCGCGACGGGCTCGAACGCATCCTGCGTGGGCGGACGGGTGCCCTGATCGTGCTCGGCTACGACAAGGTCGTCGACGGGATCTGCACCGGCGGCTTCCCGATGGACGTCGAATTCTCCGCGACCCGGGTCCGCGAGCTGTGCAAGATGGACGGCGCGGTGGTGCTCTCCAGCGACGGCACCCGGATCGTCCAGGCCGGCGTACACCTGATGCCCGACCCCTCCATCCCCACCGAGGAGTCCGGCACCCGGCACCGCACCGCCGAGCGGGTGGCCCGGCAGACCGGCTATCCGGTCATCTCGGTCAGCCAGTCGATGCGGATCATCAGCCTCTACGTCAACGGCCAGCGACACGTGCTGGACGACTCGGCAGCGATCCTCTCCCGGGCCAACCAGGCCCTGGCCACCCTGGAGCGCTACAAGCTCCGCCTCGACGAGGTCTCCGGCACCCTCTCCGCGCTGGAGATCGAGGACCTGGTCACCGTCCGGGACGCGGTCGCAGTGGTGCAGCGGCTGGAGATGGTCCGCCGGATCGCCGACGAGATCGCCGGGTACGTGGTCGAGCTGGGCACCGACGGCCGGCTGCTCGCCCTTCAACTCGACGAGTTGATGGCCGGCGTCGACGCCGACCGCACCCTGGTCATCCGGGACTACCTGCCCACCGGCCGCAAGTCGCGCACCCTCGACGAGGCCCTGGTCGAGCTGGACCTGCTCGGCGCGACCGAGCTGATCGACCTGGTCGCGGTCGCCAAGGCGATCGGTTACCCGGCCGCTTCCGACGCCCTCGACGCGGCGGTCAGCCCGCGCGGGTTCCGCCTGCTGGCCAAGGTGCCCCGGCTGCCGGCGGCGATCGTCGACCGGCTGGTGCTGCACTTCGGCAGCCTCCAGCGGCTGCTCGGTGCCACCGTGGAGGACCTGCAGGCCGTCGAGGGGGTCGGCGACGCGCGGGCCCGGGGCGTCCGGGAGGGGCTGTCCCGGTTGGCCGAGGCGTCCATCCTGGAACGCTACGTCTGACCGGCGTCGGTCACGACCAGGCTGACCGGCTCGGCCGAGCCGGTCAGCGCCGGTGATCGACCCGCGGCCCGGGTCAGCCGGTGACGACCAGTTTCACCGGCTCGCTCAGCTTGGTGCCAACCCGGGCGAAGACCTGGTAGTTGCCGGCCGGCGGGTTGGGCCCCGAGGCCACCCCCTGGCTGCACCGGCTGGCGTCCATACCGTTCCAGGTGAGCTGGTAGGAGCGCTCGAAGCCCGGGGTGAAGGACTGCGGGTCGGAGCCCTTGCCGGTGCCACAGGTGTCCGACGACCAGACCTTCTCCGCACCGGACTTGATGAACAACTCCTGGACGTCCGCGCCGACGTCCCGGTTACAGGTCCGCTGTGACTTGTTCCGGATCTTGAGGCTCAGGTCCACCGGGGCACCCCGACGCACCTCGGCGGGGAGCGCCACCGGGGTCACCGCGATCTCGCCGTCGGTGCAGGTGCCGTCGTCCACCCGGGCCGGATTGACAGGTGCAGCGGGCGGATCGGCCGGCGGCGTGCTGCTCGTACCCGGGGCGGTGGTCGGCCCGGCCGACGAGTCCGGCGAGTCGGACGGACCGGACGGTGACGCGGACCCGGGAGGCGGCGAGGCGGCCGTCGGCGACGCGCCGCCCGCCGCGGGAGCCGACGTCGAGGACCCGGCACCCGGTGTGGTGCTGGTGTCCCCGGACCGGGTGCACGAGTAGAGCAGGACAATCAGAAAGAGAAGCCCCGCCCCGAGTACGACGGCGCGACGCCGCCAGTACACGGCGGATGGCAGGGGACCGACCGTCAGACGCATGATGCCCCCACCGTAGCGGCGCGACGCACGAGGACCGGGAACGACTCGCCGGTCGCCGACCACCGGCTCGGAAACGACCCTCCACTCACGACGGTCGCCCGGAATTCGGCCCGGCTCCCCCACCCCCGCACAGGACGCGTCACAGGTACACCTTGCGCTGGTAGACCGCGTGCGCACCGGCCACCCGATCGAGGAAGAGCAGGCCGGCGCAGTGGTCGATCTCGTGTTGCAGTGCGCGGGCCTCGAAGCCGTCGGTGACCAGCCGGACCGGCGCACCACTGCCGGGCAGCACCCCCTCGACCACCAACCGGCTGGCCCGCTTCACGTCACCGGTCAGGTCGGGCACCGACATGCAGCCCTCCCGGCCCGGCTTCCACCGGCTCGCCTCCACCACCCGGGCGTTGCAGAGCACGAAGGTGCCATGCACCGTCACCGCCTTGGGATGGCCGGTCACGTCCACCGCGAACACCTGCGCGCCCACCCCGATCTGCGGCGCCGCCAGACCCACGCAGCCGGGTGAGACCCGCATGGTGGCCACCAGGTCCGCAGCGAGCCGGACGGTCTCCTCGGCGGTCGGGTCCACCTCCGGCCCCGGCCGGCTCAGCACCGATTCGGGGGCACAGACCACCCGGCGCACCTCCCCCGGTACGCCCAGCGCCGCCGGGGTCCAGCCGCCGAGCCCGGCGTACGGCTCCCCGCTCACGGGATCATCTCCGTTCGCGACTGCGGGGCTCGCAAACCCCGCTCACTCCTCGCGCTCACGGGATCACCTCTGTTCGCGACTGCGGGGCTCGCAAACCCCGCTCACTCCTCGCGCTCACAGGATCACCTCTGTTCGCGACTGCGGGGCTCGCAAACCCCGCTCACTCCTCGCGCTCACAGGAGTTCCGGGTCGGCGGGGCGCAGGGAGAACCCGACACCCAGGTCGGCGGCGACCTCGGAGAGCCGGCCGGTCAGGTCGTCGGCGCTGCCCGCAGGCAGGTCAACCTCGGCCACCACCACGTAGAGCGAACCGGCCAGCCGGGTGCTCAGGTCCGTCACGTTGCCGCCGGCCTCGGCGATCACCCGGGTCATCGCCGCCACGATGCCCATCCGGTCCGCGCCGTGCACCGCCAGCACGTACGGCTCACCCGCCGACGCCGACGTACCGTCCGGGGTGACCGCGCGTACGGTGGCCAGCAGTTGGCCGTCGGCGGCCAGCGGGGCCATGGCCGCCTCGACCTCACCGGCGGTCGGGCCGACACAGACCAACGTCATGGCGAAGTGACCGCGCAGCCGGGTCATGGTGGAGTCGGTGAGGTTCGCCCCGAGCCGGGCGAGCACCTCGGCGACGTCGGCCACGATGCCGGGCCGGTCCCGGCCGATGACGGTGATCGCGAGCTCGCTCATCCGGGCATTCTGCCCGATCCGTCGGGCACCCCGGGGACGCCCCGCCCTTCCCGCCCAACCAGCGGGAAGGCACGGCGTGACATCATCGTCGGCGCGATGACTGAACCCACCTTCACCACCCTGGTCAGCCGGTGGTACGAAAAGAACGCCCGCGACCTGCCCTGGCGGGTGCCCGGTATCGGGGCCTGGCCGATCCTGGTCAGCGAGGTCATGCTCCAGCAGACCCCGGTGGTACGCGTACTCCCCGCCTGGCACGCCTGGCTCGGGCGGTGGCCCGATCCCGCCGCCCTCGCCGCCGACACTCCGGCCGAGGCGATCCGGATGTGGGGCCGGCTCGGCTACCCCCGTCGGGCGGTACGGCTGCGCGACTGCGCGGTGGCGATCGTGGAACGGCACGGCGGTCGGGTACCCGACCAACTGGACCAGTTGCTGGCGTTGCCCGGCATCGGGACGTACACGGCCAGGGCGGTCGCCGCGTTCGCGTACGGTCAGCGGCACCCGGTGGTCGACACGAACGTCCGGCGGGTCGTCTCCCGGGCCGTTGCCGGCGACCCGGACGCCGGCCCGGCCACCACCCCGGCCGACCTGGTCGCCTGCGAGGAGTTGCTACCGGTCGAGCCGGCGGCTGCGGCGCTTGCCAGTGCCGCCTTCATGGAACTCGGCGCGATCGTCTGCACCGCCCGCTCGCCGCGCTGTCCGGCCTGCCCGGTCGAGTCGGTCTGTGCCTGGCGGGCCACCGGCCAGGTGGCGCCCGCCGGCCCGACCCGCCGACCCCAGCGGTACGCCGGTACCGACCGTCAGGTGCGGGGACTGCTGCTCGGAGTGCTCCGGGACGCCACCGGCCCGGTGCCGCACCAGCGGCTCGACCAGGTGTGGCACGACGACGTGCAGCGGGCCCGGGCCCTGGCCGGGCTGGTGAAGGACGGCCTGGTGGAGCCGGTCGGTGAGGAGAATTTCCGGCTCATCGGCGACGGCCCCGCCGCCCAACCCCTCCCCGGCTGACCGCGGGTCACGACAGCCAGTGCCGCCCCACGGTGAGCAGGACCCGCACCGTGGGCGGACAGATTGAAGGGCGACGGCCCGGTGGCTCACGCCACCGGGCCGTCGCCCTCGTGCTCTGTGCCCTGCCGACTACTCGCCCGTGGTGGCAGCGCCACCCAGGTCGGCCGGGACGGCGTCCGGCACCTCGGCCGGACGGTCCGAGCCGTGGAAGACGAGCTTCGACTTCTCGATGTCGTCCGGGTCACCCTCGCAGTCCACCACCACGATCTGACCGGGGATCAGCTCGTTGAACAGGATCCGCTCGGAGAGGTTGTCCTCGATGTCGCGCTGGATCGTCCGACGCAGCGGACGGGCGCCCAGCACCGGGTCGAAGCCCTTCTTGGACAGGTACTTCTTGGCGTTGTCGGTGAGCTCCAGACCCATGTCCTTGTTGCGGAGCTGGCCCTCGATCCGCTGGATCATGATGTCCACGATCGAGAGGATCTCGTTCTGACGCAGCTGGTGGAAGACGATGGTGTCGTCGATCCGGTTCAGGAACTCGGGCCGGAAGTGCTGCTTGAGCTCGTCGTTGACCTTCTGCTTCATCCGGTCGTAGGTGGACTCGGAGTCCTCCGACTGCTGGAAGCCCAACGACACCGCCTTGGCGACGTCCCGGGTGCCCAGGTTGGTGGTCAGGATGATGACCGTGTTCTTGAAGTCCACGATCCGACCCTGGCCGTCGGTCAACCGGCCGTCCTCCAGGATCTGGAGGAGGGTGTTGAACACGTCCGGGTGGGCCTTTTCGATCTCGTCGAAGAGCACCACCGAGAACGGGCGACGACGGACCTTCTCGGTCAGCTGCCCGCCCTCGTCGTAACCGACGTAGCCGGGAGGGGCACCGACCAGGCGGGACACCGTGTAGCGGTCGTGGAACTCGGACATGTCCAGCTGGATCAGCGCGTCCTCGCTGCCGAACAGGAACTCGGCAAGTGCCTTGGACAGCTCGGTCTTACCGACACCGGACGGGCCGGCGAAGATGAACGAGCCGGACGGTCGCTTCGGGTCCTTCAGGCCGGCCCGGGTACGCCGGATCGCCTTCGACACCGCCTTGACCGCGTCCTCCTGGCCGATGACGCGCTTGTGCAGCTCGTCTTCCATCCGCAGCAGCCGGGAGGTCTCCTCCTCGGTCAGCTTGTAGACCGGGATGCCGGTCCAGTTGCCCAGGACCTCGGCGATCTGCTCGTCGTCGACCTCGCTGACGACGTCCAGGTCACCGGCCTTCCACTCCTTCTCGCGCTGCGCCTTCTGACCGAGGAGCTGCTTCTCCTTGTCACGCAGCTGGGCGGCCCGCTCGAAGTCCTGCGCGTCGATCGCGGACTCCTTGTCGCGGCGCACCTGGGCGATCCGCTCGTCGAAGTCACGCAGGTCCGGTGGCGCGGTCATCCGGCGGATCCGCATCCGGGCCCCGGCCTCGTCGATCAGGTCGATCGCCTTGTCGGGCAGGAACCGGTCGGAGATGTACCTGTCGGCCAGAGTTGCGGCTGCCACGAGGGCTGCGTCGGTGATGCTCACCCGGTGGTGCGCCTCGTAGCGGTCCCGCAGGCCCTTGAGGATCTCGATGGTGTGGGCCAGCGACGGCTCACCCACCTGGATCGGCTGGAAACGACGCTCCAATGCGGCGTCCTTCTCCAGGTGCTTGCGGTACTCGTCGAGGGTGGTCGCGCCGATGGTCTGCAGCTCGCCCCGGGCCAGCATCGGCTTGAGGATGCTCGCCGCGTCGATCGCGCCCTCGGCGGCACCCGCGCCGACCAGGGTGTGGATCTCGTCGATGAACAGGATGATGTCGCCGCGGGTGCGGATCTCCTTGAGCACCTTCTTCAGGCGCTCCTCGAAGTCACCCCGGTAGCGGGAGCCGGCGACCAGGGCACCGAGGTCGAGGGTGTAGAGCTGCTTGTCCTTCAGCGTCTCGGGCACCTCGCCCTTGATGATCTTCTGGGACAGGCCCTCCACCACGGCGGTCTTACCGACGCCGGGCTCACCGATCAGGACCGGGTTGTTCTTGGTGCGGCGGGACAGCACCTGCATGACCCGCTCGATCTCCTTCTCGCGCCCGATCACCGGGTCGAGCTTGCCCTCGCGGGCAGCCTGAGTCAGGTTACGACCGAACTGGTCCAGCACGAGGCTGGTCGACGGGGCGGCCTCACCCGTCGCGGTGCCGGCGGCGGCCGGCTCCTTGCCCTGGTAGCCGGAGAGGAGCTGGATCACCTGCTGGCGGACCCGGTTGAGGTCGGCGCCCAACTTCACCAGCACCTGGGCGGCCACGCCCTCGCCTTCACGGATCAGCCCGAGCAGGATGTGCTCCGTGCCGATGTAGTTGTGGCCGAGCTGCAGCGCCTCGCGCAGGGACAGCTCCAGCACCTTCTTGGCCCGGGGCGTGAACGGGATGTGCCCGCTCGGCGCCTGCTGGCCCTGGCCGATGATCTCCTCGACCTGCTGACGGACGCCCTCCAGGGAGATGCCGAGGCTCTCCAGGGCCTTGGCCGCGACGCCCTCACCCTCGTGGATCAGGCCCAGCAGGATGTGCTCCGTACCGATGTAGTTGTGGTTGAGCATCCGGGCCTCTTCTTGGGCCAGGACGACAACCCGTCGCGCTCGGTCGGTGAACCGCTCGAACATGCCCTCGTGCTCCTCACGTGCCGTGCGCCTCGACTGCGAGATCTTGGCGGGGCCGGTGCGCGAACGTCCGGGACGGGCGTCCGTGCCTCCTTACTCTATCGCCGCTGACCGACTCCGCTGAGGTCGTGTCTCCTCGCACCGAGCCGTTCCGACGTCGTTATGACCAACCATCCGCGCTCAGGAGGTGTTCCGGCACCCCAACCTGTACGCGCAGAGCGAAATTCCCGGGTGCACGGGACACCCGCCGGGGGCCTTCGTGGGCCATCCACAGGCTGTGGACGAACTATCCACCGGCTGTGGACAACGCCCCCGGCACCGGAGAACTTCCCTCCCGGAGCCGGCTCGGCGAGCGCCCACCGCGACGCCGGGAGACACCCGGAGACGGCGACGCCGGCCCGGAGGGGGTGCTCCGGCCCGGCGTCGGGTCGCCGCCGACTGCTCAGCGGGTCGCGTGGTACTCGTCGACGATCTCCTGCGGGATGCGCCCCCGGTCGGAGATGTCCTTGCCGTTCTTCTTGGCCCAGGACCGGATCGCCTTGTTCTGCTCGCGGTCGGCCGTCGCACCGCCCCGGCCCCGGGCGGCCCGGCCGCCCACGACCACGCCGCCCCGACCGACCCGGGTGCCGGCGGCCACGTACGGCGCGAAAACGTCCCGCAATTTGTCGGCGTTGGAGTTCGACAGGTCGATCTCGTACTGAACGCCGTCGAGGGCGAACTTGACGGTCTCGTCCGCGTCCCCGCCGTCCAGGTCATCGACCAGCTTGTGAATGATCTGCTTGGCCACGTCCCACATTCCTTTCGAGCAGGGTGCTCCTGCAATAGGAGCACGATAACCTGCCCGATGCTTGCCGCGTCAATAGGATGGCGTAACGACCCGGCTAAGGTCCTGCCGCCGGCTACTCGGCGCGGACCAACGGGAAGAGGATGGTTTCCCGAATTCCCAGGCCGGTCAGCGCCATCAACAGCCTGTCGATTCCCATTCCCATACCCCCGGCCGGCGGCATTCCGTACTCCATCGCCCGGAGGAAATCCTCGTCCAGCCGCATCGCCTCGTCGTCGCCCCGGGCCGCCAGCTGCGCCTGCGCGACCAGCCGCTCCCGCTGCACCACCGGGTCCACCAGCTCGGAGTACGCGGTGCCCAGCTCGAAACCGAGCACGTAGAGGTCCCACTTCTCGGCCAGGCCCGGCTCACTGCGGTGGGCCCGGGTCAACGGGCTGGTCTCCTCCGGGTAGTCCCGGACGAAGGTCGGTGCCTGGAGGCCCGGCACCACCAGTTCCTCGAACAGCTCCTCGGCCAGCTTGCCCGGACCCCACTTCGGGTCGACCGCGAGCCCCACCTTGTCGGCGTACTCCACCAGGCGGGCCCGGTCGGTGCGGACCGTGACCTCCTCGCCGAGCGCCTCGGAAAGCACCCCGAAGAGGGTCACCGAGCGCCACTCGCCGCCCAGGTCGAACTCCTGGCCGTCCGCGTGGGTCACCGTCGTCGAGCCGCTGACCGCCACCGCCGCCTGCCGCACGAGATTACGGGTCAGCGCGGCCATCGTGTCGTAGTCGCCGTACGCCTGGTAGGTCTCCAGCATGGCGAACTCCGGTGAGTGCGACGAGTCGACTCCCTCATTGCGGAAGTTGCGGTTGATCTCGAAGACCCGGTCGACCCCACCGACCACGGCACGCTTGAGAAACAGTTCCGGCGCGATTCGCAGATACAGATCGGTACCGAGTGCATTGCTGTGGGTCACGAATGGGCGGGCCGCCGCGCCACCGTGCAGCAACTGGAGCATCGGCGTCTCGACCTCGATGAATCCCTGCCCGTGCAACGAATCACGCAGGCTACGCACCGCCGCGGCCCGGGTGCGGACCATCTGCCGGGCCTGCGGACGGACGATCAGGTCCACGTAACGCTGCCGTACCCGGGCCTCCTCGCTCAGCGGCTTGTGCGCCACCGGCAGCGGACGCAGCGCCTTGGCGGTCACCGCCCATTCGTCGGCGAGCACCGACAGCTCACCCCGCCGGCTGGTGATCACCTCACCGGTGACACCCACGTGGTCACCCAGGTCGACCAGGCGCTTCCAGTCGTCCAGCCGCTCCGCCCCGACCCGGTCCAGGGAGAGCATCGCCTGCAGCTCGGTGCCGTCGCCGTCGCGCAGGGTCGCGAAGCAGAGCTTGCCGGTGTTCCGTACGAAGATCACCCGACCGGTGACCGATACCCGGTCCCCGGTCGCGGTGTCGGTGGGCAGCTCGGCGTAGCGCTCGCGGACCTCGGCCAGGGTGCTGGTCCGGGGAAAACCGACGGGGTACGGCTCGACGCCCTCGGCGAGCATCCGGTCCCGCTTCTCCCGGCGGACCTTCATCTGCTCGGGAAGGTCGTCGGCGGGGTCCACTGGCACGGTGTTCTGCTCGGTCACGGCACGCTTCCTCGGCTAAGGGAGTTTCGACGGGGTCAGCCCATGAGCGTACTCAAGGGCCCGGCGGGTCGTTACGGGATAACCTGCCCGCCGTGGTCGAGCACACCCGGCACCGCCCCGGCGGCCCTCAGGTGTTGCGTTCGTAGACCATCCGGAGGCCGATCAGGGTGATCATCGGCTCGTGGTGGGTGATGGTCCGGCACTCGCCGATCACCACCGAGGCCAGCCCGCCGGTGGCGATCACCGCCCTGACCTCGCCCAACTCCTCGGTCATCCGCTCGACGATCCGGTCGACCTGCCCGGCGAAGCCGAAGTAGAGGCCGGACTGGAGGCACTCCACGGTGTTCTTGCCGATCACCGAACGGGGCTTGTTCGCCTCCACCTTGCGCAGCTGGGCGGCGCGGGCCGCCAACGCGTCGAAGGAGATCTCGATGCCCGGGGCGAACGCCCCGCCGAGGAACTCGCCCCGGCCGCTGATCACGTCGAAGTTGGTGGTGGTGCCGAAGTCCACCACGATCGACGGACCCCCGTAGAGGGTGTACGCGGCCAGCGTGTTGACCACCCGGTCCGCGCCGACCTCCTTCGGGTTGTCGATGGCCAGTTGCACGCCGGTGCGTACCCCGGGCTCGACGACCACGCTCGGCAGGTCGGCGTAGTAGCGGGCCAACATCGTCCGCAGCGAGCGCAGCGCCGCCGGCACCGTCGAGCAGGCGGCCACCCCGGTGATCTCCACGGCGTCGCCGGCCAGCAGCCCCCGGAACATCAGCCCCAGCTCGTCCGCCGTGGAACGGGCGTCGGTCTTGATCCGCCACGAGTGCACCAGCTTGTCGCCGTCGAAGGTCGCCAGCACGGTGTTGGTGTTTCCGATGTCGATGCAGAGCAGCACGCACGCAGCCTAGACGCCGACCGGCCGGCTGGAGGCGAGGAGTGGACCGGGCCCGGTGCCCGCGCCGACCGGGGGCACCGACGCCCGGCAGCCCGTCCGGCTCACCGCTCGCGCAGGTCCAGGGCGATGTCCAGGATCGGCGAGGAGTGCGTCAGCGCGCCCACCGAGAGGAAGTCCACCCCGGTCGCCCCGTACTCGGCGGCCACCTCCAGGGTCAGCCCACCGGTCGCCTCCAGCTCGGCCCGGTCGCCGACCGCCGCGACCACCTCGCGCAGGGTCGCCGGGGACATGTTGTCCAGCAGCAGGAAGTCCGCGCCGGCCTCGACCGCCTCCACCGCCTCGGCCGGGGTGTCCACCTCGACCTGCACCGGCACCTCCGGGAAGGCCTGCCGGACCCGCCGGAAGGCCGCCCCGATGCCCCCGGCGGCCAGCTTGTGGTTGTCCTTGATCATGGCGACGTCGTACAGGCCCATCCGCTTGTTGGTGCCACCGCCGGCCCGGACCGCGTACTTCTCCAGCATCCGCAGGCCCGGCGTGGTCTTGCGGGTGTCCAGCACGGTCGCCTTGGTGCCGGCCAGGGCGTCCGCCCAGGCCCGGGTGTGGGTGGCCACCCCGGAGAGCCGGGAGAGCAGGTTCAGCGCGGTGCGCTCGGCGGTGAGCAGCAGCCGGGTCGGGCCGGTCACCGTGGCCAGCACGTCCCCCCGGGCCACCCGTGCGCCGTCGTGGGCCACCACCACCACCTCGACGGTACGCTCCGCGGCGGTCACCTCGCCGACCAGCTCGAACACCGCAGCGGCCACCGTCAGCCCGGCCACCACCCCGTCGGCCCTCGCCACCAGGTCGGCGGTGTCGGTCTGCCCGGCCGCGATGGTGGCGACGCTGGTGACGTCGAGGAAGTCCGCCCCCAGGTCCTCGGTGAGCGCGTCGACGATCACCCGCCGCACCCGTTCCGGGTCCAGCCCACCGGCCGTCAGCGCCTGCCGCGTCGATTCCCGCACTGTATCTCCTTAGTTCGCCACTGCGGGGCTCGCAAACCCGGCTCACTCCTCGGACTCACCGCACCCCCTTAGTTCGCCACTGCGGGGCTCGCAAACCCGGCCCGCTCCGGGTGGTCAGGGCAGTTCCTCCCAGCGTTCGGTCAGCTCGCCGCGGGCACCGACGGCCGCGACGAGGTGGCCGCGCCACCGCTCGTCGGCCGCCGGGAAGTCCTCCCGCCAGTGACAGCCCCGGGTCTCCTGGCGGGCGTACGCGGCGGCGACAAGCGTCGATGCCACGGTGACCAGGTTCGTCGCCTCCCAGCCGGCGGTGCCCGGACGACCCCGGCCCTGCCCCAGTTCGACCAGGGTGGCGGCGGTCGCGGCCAGGGTCGACGCCGACCGCAGCACCCCGGCGCCCCGGGTCATCGCCCGCTGCAACGCCGGTACCCCCTCGGCGGGCAGCACCCCACCCCCGCCGCCCACCCAGGCACCGGTCTGCTCCGGCTGCGCCTGCTCGGGCAGCCCGGCGGCGATGTCCTCGGCGATCCGGCGGGAAAAGACCAGCCCCTCCAGCAGCGAGTTGCTGGCCAGCCGGTTCGCGCCGTGCACGCCCGTGCAGGCGACCTCGCCGCAGGCGTACAGGCCGGGGATGGAGGTCCGGCCGCGCAGGTCGGTGCGGACGCCACCGGAGGCGTAGTGGGCGGCCGGGGCGACCGGGATCAGGTCGGTCGCCGGATCCACCCCGATGGCCAGGCAGGACGCGACGATGGTCGGGAACCGCCCGGCGAGGAAGTCCCCGCCGAGGTGCCGGGCGTCGAGATAGACGTGGTCGGCGCCGGTGGCCAGCAGCACCCGGTGGATGCCCTTGGCCACCACGTCCCGGGGTGCCAACTCGGCCAGCTCGTGCTGGCCGAGCATGAACCGCTTGCCGTCGGCGTCGACCAGGTGGGCGCCCTCGCCGCGCAGCGCCTCCGAGACCAGCGGCTGCTGGGCCAATCCGGCACCCGGCACCCGGGCCTGCTCCGGCACGATCAGCGCGGTCGGGTGGAACTGCACGAACTCGACGTCGGTGACCGCCGCCCCGGCCCGCAGCGCCAACGCCACGCCGTCACCTGTGGAGACCGCCGGGTTGGTGGTGGCCGAGAAGACCTGGCCCATCCCGCCGGTGGCCAGCACCACCGCGCGGGCAAGCAGCGCGCCGACGCCGTCCTCGCTGCCCTCACCCAGCACGTGCAGGGTGATGCCGCAGGCCGGGCCGGGGGAATCCGGGCCGTCGCCGGGGGCGCGCAGCAGGTCCAGCACCAGGGCGTGCTCGACCAGCCGGATCCACGGGTCCCGGCGGACCGCCGCGTGCAGGGCCCGCTGCACCTCCGCCCCGGTGGCGTCACCACCGGCGTGCACGATCCGGTCGGCCCGGTGCCCGCCCTCCCGGGTGAGCATCAGCGAGCCGTCCGGGTTGCGGTCGAACTCCGCGCCGATCCGCATCAGCTCCCGCAGCCGCAGCGGCCCCTCCTCCACCAGCAGCCGGACGGCCGCCGGATCGCAGAGTCCGACCCCGGCGATCTCGGTGTCCCGGGCGTGCGCGGCGGGCGAGTCGGCCGGATCGAGTACGGCGGCGATGCCGCCCTGCGCCCAGCGGGTCGAACCGTCGTCGATGTTGACCTTGGTGACCACGGTGACGTGCAGTCCCGCCTCGCGCAGGTGCAGCGCGGCGGTGAGCCCGGCCACCCCGGAGCCGACCACGATCACGTCGGTGGTCTCCACCCAGCCGGGCGCGGGAGCAGCCAGCAGGCTGGGCAGAGCCGGCAGGTCGACGGTCGGCGGAAGTTCCATGCCCACAGTCAACCCGAACGATCCTCGCGACGGGCGGCGGGGGCGGGACGAGTGGTTTCGGCTACCCCGCCCGGTTACTTCGTGCGGACCGGCAGGGCGGCCGGGCCGCCCCCCTTCAGCGAGGCGGTCACCGTCCGGTCGCTCAACCAGAGGTAGCAGCGGACCCCCCGGTCGCCGACCCGCCACCGGCCCGGACCGGGCGGACGTACCACCACGCCGCTGCGGAACCGCAGGTCGGCGTCGTCAGGCACGCCCACGTAACGGCCCAGCAGGGTACGGCAGCCGGCGTACAGCGGCAGCCAGTCGACGTCCTTCGCCGGGTACGCCCGATCGGGGGCCTTCCAGGCGCCCACGAACTCCGCCTCGTGCACGGCCGAGCACTCCACAGGCACCAGCACCTGCACCCCGGCGCCCCGACCCCTCTTCGCCCGCTGGCAGCCCAGCCGCAGCGGGGACGGCCCCTTCAGCGCGTCCCGCAGGCTGCCGGTACGGGTGACCACGGTAGCCGCCGCCTCGGCCGTGTCCACCTCGCTGAGGTCGCACCGGAACCAGCGGGCACCGGCCGCCCAGCCCGGTGTGGTCGGCAGCGCCACCGCCAACCGCAGCCGACCGGCCCGCCAGTCGTCGCCCAGGTAACCGGCGGCCCTGGTGTCGCACTCGGCGAACGCGCCCCGCAGCTCGGCCGAACCGGTGGCCGGCGCGGCGGCCCGCCCAGCAGGCAACGCGCCCACGTGCACCGTCTCCACCCGGTGCGGAACCGCACAGTCCACCGGCGCGTACGCCGCCAGGGCGACCGTGTCGGTGAAGTCGGCGACCTGGCACACCCCCGCCCCGGGGGTGAACGGCCCGGCCGTCGGCAGGGCCGCCCAGTCGTCGGTGAGATCCCCGTCGAGACCGCCCGGTACGCCGCAACCCGTCAACATCGCACCCACCGCCCACGCGGCGACCAGGACCCTCGTCGCACGGCGCACGGCAGCCTCCCCAGCCGACGACCGTCAATCCGACGGTCGGACCAGGGTAACCAAAAATGACCTTCCGGTAACAGACCGGAATTCTGGTCAGCCGACGACGGCGAGCGGGCTCGACACCGGGTCACCGGCCGTCCCGGCAGCCGCCGCAGCGGGGTCGACGCCCAGCTCAACGACCCTGTTGTCGGCGTCGACATGCACCACCCGGGGCCGGTACGTCCGGGCCTCCACGTCGTCCATCTGACCGTACGAGATCAGGATCACCAGATCCTGCGGATGCACCAGGTGCGCCGCCGCGCCGTTGATGCCGATCACGCCGCTGCCCCGCTCCCCCGGGATCACGTACGTCTCCAGCCGGGCCCCGTTGGTCACGTCCACGATCGCCACCTGCTCGCCCGGGAGCAGGTCGGCAGCGTCGAGCAGATCCTGGTCCACCGTCACCGAACCGACGTAGTGCAGGTCGGCCTGGGTCACCGTGGCCCGGTGGATCTTCGACTTGAGCATGGTCCGGAACATCTGCGTGCCTCTCGGAATGGTGATGTGCGTGGGTCAGGAGCGGGGGGCGAGCTGGATGGCCAGGTTGTCGATCAGCCGGGTCCTGCCCACCCACGCGGCGATCAGCAGCCGGGCCGGCCCGGTGACCGGCCCCGGCTCCAGGTCCGGATCGGTGAGCACCAGGTAGTCCACGCTCACGCCCGGCACCCCGTGGAGCGCCCGGTGCCCGGCGGCCAGCACCTCACCGGCGTCGGCACCCGACTCGGCGGCGGTGGCCCCGGCCCGCAGCGCGGCGGACAGGCCGAGCGCCGCCTGCCGTTCCTCCGCCGACAGGTAGCGGTTGCGGCTGGACAGCGCCAGACCGTCCGGCTCCCGTACGGTCGGCACCCCGACCACCTCGACCGGCACGTCCAGGTCCCGGGCCATCCGACGGACCAGGGTGAGCTGCTGGTAGTCCTTCTCACCGAAGAAGGTGAGATCGGGCCGGGTGAGCTGGAGCAGCTTCAACACCACGGTCAGCACACCGTGGAAGAAGCCGGGCCGGCTCTGCCCCTCGAAATCCTCGCCGAGCTGCCCCGGGTTGATCCGGACCATCGGCTCACCGGCCGGGTACATGTCCGCCACGGCCGGGGCGAAGACCAGGTCCGCGCCGGCCCGCCGGCACACCGCCAGGTCGGCGTCCAGGGTGCGCGGGTACCTGTCGAAGTCCTCGTTCGGGCCGAACTGCAACGGGTTAACGAAGACCGTCACCAGGACGTGGTCGGCCCGTTCCCGGGCCGCCCGGATCAGCGCCTCGTGCCCCTGGTGCAGCGCGCCCATCGTCATCACCACACCGACCGTGCCGGCCAGCCCCGACCGCGCCTTCGCCAGCTCGGCCCGCGTGTGTACCAACTCCGTCACCGGTCCGCCCTCCGTTCGCGACTGCGGGGCTCGCAAACCCGGCTCACTCCTCGCGCTCACCGATCCGCCCTCCGTTCGCGACTGCGGGGCTCGCAAACCCGGCTCACTCCTCGCGCTCACCGGTCCGCCCTCCGATCGCGACTGCGGGGCTCGCAAACCCGGCTCACGCTGCCACCTCGCGGTGGATGCCCGCCAGCACGTCCAGCAGCGACTCGGCGTCCACCGGGCGGAGCCGGCCCGCCGCGATCGCCCGGTCCGCGCTCCGTCGTGCCAACGCCAGGTAGGGGGCGACGGATTCCGGCGCGGTCTCCGCCAGCCGGGCCAGGTGCCGCCGTACGGTGCCCGCGTCGCCGCGCGACACCGGGCCGGTGAGCGCGTCGTCGCCGAGCCGCAGCGCGTTCTCCAGGGCCGCCCGCAGCAACGGGGCGAGCACCTTCTCCGGCTGGGTCACCCCGGCGTCGCGCAGCCGGTCGGCCGCCTCGTTGACCAGGGTCACCAGGTGGTTCGCGCCGTGCGCCAGCGCCGCGTGGTAGAGGACCCGGTC
This sequence comes from Micromonospora sp. NBC_00421, assembly GCF_036017915.1. NCBI lineage: Bacteria > Bacillati > Actinomycetota > Actinomycetes > Micromonosporales > Micromonosporaceae > Micromonospora > Micromonospora sp. NBC_00421. The sequence goes on along the minus strand of NZ_CP107929.1, from coordinate 6,244,201 downwards.
GGCCTCGCCCACCCACTCCGGCACCCCACCCAGGTCGGCGACCAGCCGGGCCGCCGCCGCCCGCAGCTCCGCCGGTGCCGTCACCCCGTAGGAGATGCCGGCGAGTCGGGAGAGGTCGTCCGGCGTACCGGTGAAGGTCATCGCGGGGTGCAGGGCCAGCGGCCGGGCACCCACGGCGGCGGCCGGGGCCAGCACGGCCAGGCCGTGCGCGCCGGAGGTGTGCGCGACCAGTTGGCCGGGGCGCAGCGCCCCGGTGTCGGCCAGCCCGGCGACCACCCCGGCCAGCGCGTCGTCCGGTACGGCGATCAGCAGCAGATCGGTGGCCTCCCGGGCGACCGCGATGACCGACCGGTTCACGGCCTCCGGCAGCAGCAGCGCGATCCGGGCCTTCGCGGCCCCGGAGACCCCGGAGGCGGCGACCACCCGGTGCCCGGCGGCGACCAGTGCCGCCCCCAGCACGGCTCCCACCCGGCCGGCGCCGACGACACCGACGGTGAGGCTGCGGGGAAGGACGAACGGGACGCCGGGTACGGCGGAGCCCTGCGGTACGGCGGCCCCGGGTGGGGCGGCCGGACGCGGGCGCAGCGGTGCGCTCATGGCAACGATCCAGTCCTCGGAAGGGGGTACCGGTCGATCGCAAGTATGCGCCGGGGGCAGGGAACCCGAACAAGGATGTGTGAAAACCTTCACCGACCACGGGCACCGGGCTTTCCGGTGGCGCACCACGGCCCGGGTGCCAGGGGAGCGTGCACGGCTTCGCCCGTCTCGTGCGCGCAGACCGTAGGGTCGGCACGGTGACGGACCCTGAACCCGGGATGAACTCGATGCGCTGGCGGGACGCCATGGACGCCGCCCTGTACGGGCCGGGCGGTTTCTTCGTCTCCGGCACCGGACCGGCCGACCACTTCCGGACCAGCGTGCACGCCTCCCCCGCGTTCGCGGCGGCGGTGTTCCGGTTGGTGTCGCGCCTGGACGCCATCCTGGGCTTCCCCACCCCGTTCGACGTGGTGGACGTCGGTGCCGGCCGGGCCGAACTGCTCCGCACCCTGGCCACCCTGGCCCGCGACGCCGACCCCCGCACCGACCCACCTCGCGCAGCCCTGGCCGGCACCCACCCGGAGCCGCCGCCGCTGGCCCACCGCCTACGCCTCACCGCCGTGGAACTGGCCCCCCGCCCACCGGATCTCCTACCCGACATCGACTGGACCACCGAGATACCCCAAGCCGTGACCGGCCTCCTGATCGCCACCGAATGGCTTGACAACGTCCCCCTGGACCTCGCCGACCACACCCCCGCAAACGGCTACCACTACCGCCTCGTCCACCCCCGCACCGGCACCGAATCCCCAGGCCCCCCACTCACCCCTCAGGACACCGCCTGGCTGACCCACTGGCACCCCACCCCACCCCCACCCCCCATGTCGAGCCCGGTGATCAAGAGCTTTACGTCAGAAGTGGGCCCGGAACCTGACGCAAACCTCTTGATCACCGGGGCGGAGATCGACCGGGTGGGGGTTGGCGGGGTGGAGGTGGGGCGGAGTCGGGATGAGGCTTGGGGGCGGGCCGTCGGGTGCCTGCGGCGGGGGGTGGCGCTCGCCGTGGACTACGGGCATGTGCGGGAGGGGCGGCCGGTGGGCGGGACGTTGACCGGGTACCGGGGTGGCCGGCAGGTGCCGCCGGTGCCGGACGGTTCGTGCGACATCACCGCGCACGTCGCCATGGACTCGGTCGCCGCCGCCGGTGCACGGGTCGCCGGGTGTGCGTACACGCTGATGTCGCAGCGGGAGGCGCTGCGGGCGCTCGGGGCCGACGGCGGGCGACCGCCGCTGAGCCTGGCCGGCACCGACCCGGCCGGGTACGTGCGGGCGCTCGCCGCGGCGTCGGCGGCGGCGGAGCTGACCGACCCGGCCGGGCTCGGCGGACACTACTGGCTGCTCCAGCCGGTCGGCGTCACCGTCGACGCGCTCATGGCACGATGACCGGCATGACCACGGACACCGGTGAACTGCGCGAGCTGACCGTCGGCACCGGTGCCGGCGGGGAGCAGCTCGGCACCGACATGGTGCTCAACATCGGCCCGCAGCACCCCTCGACGCACGGCGTGCTGCGGTTGAGGCTGGTGCTCGACGGGGAACGGGTGGTCGCCGCCGAACCGATCGTCGGGTACATGCACCGGGGCGCGGAGAAGCTGTTCGAGGTCCGCGACTACCGGCAGATCATCGTGCTGGCCAACCGGCACGACTGGCTGTCGGCGTTCTCCAACGAGCTGGGCGTGGCGCTCGCCGTGGAACGGCTGATGGGCATGGAGGTGCCGGAGCGCGCCACCTGGCTGCGGATGGCGCTGGCCGAGCTGAACCGGGTGCTCAACCACCTGATGTTCCTCGGCTCCTACCCGCTGGAGATCGGCGCGATCACCCCGGTCTTCTATGCGTTCCGGGAACGGGAGACCATCCAGGCGATCATGGAGGAGGTCTCCGGCGGCCGGATCCACTACATGTTCAACCGGGTCGGCGGGCTCAAGGAGGAGGTGCCCGCCGGCTGGACCGGACGGGCCCGCGCCGCCATCGGCGAGGTCCGCCGCCGGATGCCCGACCTGGACAACCTGATCCGGCGCAACGAGATCTTCCTGGCCCGAACCGTCGGGGTGGGTGTGCTGTCGGCCGCCGACGCCGCCGCGTTCGGGGCGTCCGGGCCGGTCGCCCGCGCCTCCGGGCTCGACCTGGACCTCCGCCGCGACGACCCCTACCTGGCGTACGACCAGCTCGACGTGCCGGTGGTCACCCGCACCGCCGGGGACTGCCACGCCCGCTTCGAGGTGCTGCTCGACCAGGTGTACGCCTCCCTCGACCTCGCCGAGCAGTGCCTGGACCGGGTGGACCGGCTCACCGGGCCGGTCAACACCCGACTGCCCAAGGTGGTCAAGGCCCCCGAGGGGCACACCTACGCCTGGACGGAGAACCCGCTCGGGATCAACGGCTACTACCTGGTGTCCCGGGGCGAGAAGACGCCGTGGCGGCTCAAGCTGCGCACCGCCTCGTACGCCAACGTGCAGGCGCTGGCCACCCTGCTCCCCGGCTGCCTGGTGCCCGACCTGATCGCCATCCTCGGCTCGATGTTCTTCGTGGTCGGCGACATCGACAAGTGAACCGCGGCTGGCCTGGCCGTCAGGCTGACCAGGCCGTCAGGCTGACCTGGTCAGCGCCAGTGGCCGCCGGCCCGTGGGGCGTCGTCCTGCGGCGGGTAGCCGTACCGTTGCTCGCCACCCCACTGCCGGCGGCCGTGCGGCTCAGGCTCTGGCTCTGGCTCTGGGGTACGCCACGACACCACCGGCTCCCGGTCCCGCCGCGGCTCGGCCGGTTGCCCGCCCCACCGCTGGCCGTCAGCCTGCGCGGGCCAATCCTGCGCCGGCTGGCCGGTAGGAGTCGGCCAGCCCTGGGCCGGTTGGTCTTCGGCGCGAGCCGGCCGATCCTGGCCGGTCCGAACGGGCCGGGCCACACGAGCGGGCCACTCCTCGGTGGTCTGCACCGGCTGGGCCGTCCACTCCTCGGCCGGTCGGTGGCCGCGGGCCGGCTCCCGCCACTGCTGCGGCACCGGAACGCCGCCGGCCGGCAGCGCTGGACGGTCGTCCCGCGCCGATCGGCCGCCGTCCCACTGCTCTCCGGTCCGATCTGGTCCACTCCGGCGTGGTACGTCCCGGAAACGCTCCTCCCGGTGTGACTCGTTCCGGTGTGACTCATCCCGGTATGCCTCATCCCGGTATGCCTCGTCCCGGTGTGCCTCGTCCCGGTGTGGTTCCTCCTGTCGAACCGAGGCCCAACGGTCGGAGTAGTGGTAACCGGCCCCGTCGGCGTGCACCTCCGCTCGGCGCTCACCGACCCGCACCTCCCGGGCCCGCCCGTCGTCGCGTACCTCGGCCCACCGGTCACCAGCGCGTACCTCACGCAGGGGCGGTTCGCCCCGGTCCTCGGCCCGCCGGCCACCGCCCTGCCCCGCCCGCGAGGGCGGCTCGGCCCGGGCCCATCCGGTCCGGCTGCCCGGCCAGGCGTCGGCCTCGCCGCCGACCGGAGACCGCTCGGATCGGGCCGGCTCGGATCGCGCCGGCTCCGGTCGGGCCAGCTCCGGGCGGGCCAGCTCCGGGCGGGCCAGCTCCGGCCGATCGTCGGCCGGGGCGCTCCAGGAAGGGTCGGCGGCGGGTGGTGCAGCCCAGGAGGGGTCGGCGGTCGGCCAGGCCCGCTCGTCGCGGGGTGCCGGGCGGGCGGGCCGGGAACGGTCGTCAGGCGGGGCCGACCAACCCCGGTCGGCCGATTCCGCCTGCCCCGACCAGGGACGCTCCGGCTCCCCGCCGGTCCAGGAGGAGTCTCCCGAGCCGGGCGTCCAACGGCCGGCGTACCCACCGCCGTAGGCCGCGCCCGTCGGATCGGCGCCGTCGACGACCGTGTGCCGGGTGGTCACGTGCACCGTCTCGGTGTGCCGCACCACGCCGAGCGGACGGGACGACCCGGCGGGTGGCACCGCACCACGTGGTTCCCGGGCGTCCGCGCCGTACACCCCGGCCCGGTCGGAGGTCGACGGCTCCGGGGCGTACCGGCGGCCGATGGGTTCGGCGGCCTCCCGGTCGGCGGCAGCCCGGCCGCGGCCCGCCGCGACCGGCTCGGAGGAATCCGGCCGTTCCCACTCCGACGGGGTCTCCTCGGCGACCGCCCGGCGACGGCCGACCGGTGCCTCCGGTTCCGGCTCGACGGTCGGCACCCTGGCCCGGCCCGCACCGACGGCCCGTTCGTCGGGGGCCGGCGGGCTGCCACCGGTGGCGGTCCCGGCCGCCGCCGCGTCCAGCCGCCGACGCAGCGCGGTTACCTGCTCCTCGGTCCGCTGGCACTGGTCCAACGCCTGGTTTCCCCGCTGGGCGGCGGCGACGATCTCACTACGCAACTCGCGCCGGAGTTCCTCCACCTCGTCGAGAGCCTCCGGGCCGGACGACCCGGCACCGCCGTCGGCCCGCAGCGCGATGGAGAGACCGATCAGCACCACGGAGGTGATGGCCAGTACCGCGGCGAACCGGAGCGGGCCGTTGCCGTCGGCGAGCAGCAGGATCAGCGCGGCCACCGGCGCGAGCGCCACCCCGACCCAGAACAGCACGGTCAGTAGCTGCGGGCTGCGCTTCTCGGAGACGACCGGGGAGGGCATGGCTGTGCAGCCTACCGAGATGTGCGCTGGCTGGAAACGGTCCCACGGCAGAAATGCCCGATCTCGGCCGGTACGACGCAGCCGGGCCAGCTCGCGGGCGGTTCGGCTGCTCCCCTCGCGACCCGGGACCGGCCCGGTCGCGGTCGGGGGGAGCCGACCGCGACCGGGATCAGGTTCAGCTGGTGGCGAGCGCGCCGTCGGACGAGAAGACCAGGCCGACGCTGGCGGTGCCGGTCTTCAGCGCGTTCTTGGTCTGCGGACCACCGGCGTCCAGCGAGCTGAACGAGCCGGCCTTGAAGTCGTAGACCTCGACCAGACCGGCCTGGCACTTCGGCCGCTGCGGGCACTCCGGCGGGCCGGCCAGCACGGTGTCCTTGCCGGAGCACTTGGCCGCCAGGTCGGAGAGGGTCCTGAGGGCGTACTTGTCGGCGAACGCCTTGGTCACCGCGAAGGCGTTCTGGTCCTGGGCAGCCGACGGGGTGCCGAAGGCCAGACCCGCCTTGTCGCCCTCGGACTTCAACGCGCTGACCGTCTTGTCCAGCTCCGGCGAGGAGACGGGGGTGGCGTCCTTGCCGTTGGCCTTGGTGTTGAGGAACTCGGCCATGGTCGCCGCGTACTCGGGGACGACCTGGATCTCGCCCTTCTCCAGGCTCGGCTCGTACAGCTCACGGTTGCCGATCTGCTGCACCTTGACCTGGTAGCCGGCCGCGGTCAGGGCGATGTTGTAGAGCTCGGCCAGGGTCTGGCTCTCGGAGAAGTTGCCCGCCCCGACGACGATCTGCCCGCCCGGCCCCTTGGCGATGCCGGTGGTCAGCCCGTTGGCCGAGGCGAACTCCTCGGCAGCCGCCTTGGGCGTCTTGCGGTCCACGTCGACCGCCTTGTTGAGGGCGATCAGCTTGGGCGTGTCCAGCGCCGCGGAGACCTTGTCCAACGCGGCGAGGAGCTGCGGGTTCGCCACCTTGGCGTTGACCGCCGGGATGATGTTGTCGGTGTTCTGGAGCTTCTTGTCGTCGTCGAGGACGACCAACTGGTCACCGGCGACCGGGGCGCAGCCCGCACCGCCCGCGCCCTGCTCCGGAGCATCGGTGCCGGACGAGCCGGCGTCCCCGCACCCGGTCAACAGACCCGCCATGGTCAGGGCACCCACCGCGCCCACCGCCAGCCGTGTCCGTACGCGCATCGTGCCCGCCTCCCGTGTCCCGGCGCGGCCCGTGCCGGGCCGGCCGCGTGTCCGACGGGCGACGATCGCCGCCCGCAAGTTCCAGCCAATATCCTCCAGGACCGACCGACAAACTCTGAGGGATTTTCGTCACCTGATCGTCATGCGGCAGATCAATTTCCCGCCGTGGCGTCCGCTGCCCGCCGGTTGGCCGCCCGTCGGGCACGCCGCAGCGGTCGCGGTGTCACCACCCGCTCGACCAGTGCCAACACCCCCTCCGCCGCCAGCGCCAGCCCGGCCACCAGCAGCCCGCCGGCGATGATCTGCCCGCCGCCGGCCGCGATGTCCAGCCCGAAACCGGCCCGGATGATCTGCCCAAGTCCACCGCCGTTGACGAACGAGGCCAACGCCGCCGTCGCCACCACCTGGACGGCAGCCGTCCGGAACCCGGCGGCCAGGTACGGCACCGCCAGCGGCAGCTCCACCCGCCGCAGCACCTGCCAACCGGACAGTCCCATCCCGCGCGCCGCGTCCCGGGCCTCCGGATCCGCCTGCCGCACCCCGGTGTACGCGTTGGCCAGCAGCGGCGGCACCGCGAAGACCGCCAGCGCGACCACCACCGCCGGACGGCCGAAGCCGAGGAAGGTCAACGGCAGGATGGTCAACAGCGCCAGGGTCGGGATGGACAGGGTCAGGTTGGAGATCAGCACGACCGCCCCGCCACCGCGCCCCGAGTGCCCCAGCCAGAGGCCGATCGGCCAGGCCACCAGACAGCCCAGCAGCACCGCCGCGGCGGACATGCTCAGATGCTCGCCGATCCGGTCGAGCACGCCTCCGGGGTTGGTCCAGTTCAACGGGTCGTTCAACCAGACCACCGCCTGCTGCACCGGATTCACCGGATCAACCCTCCGTTCGCGACTGCGGGGCTCCGCTGCGCTGCACTCCTCGCACTCACCGGACCAACCCTCCGTTCGCGACTGCGGGGCTCCGCTGCGCTGCACTCCTCGCACTCACCGGACCAACCCTCCGTTCGCGACTGCGGGGCTCATCGGGGTCGGCTCCGCAGCCAGGGGGTGAGCAGGCGACCCACGCCGGCCAGGATCAGGTCCAGCACCAGGGCCAGCAGGACGCAGAGCAGCGTGCCCGTCATGATCTGGGCCTTGTAGAAGTTGTTCTGGAACCCGGCGAAGATCAACTGACCGAGACCACCCCGACCGATCACCACCCCGACGGTGACCAACGCGACGGTGGAGACGGTGGCCAGTCGAAGGCCGGTGAGGATGCCGGGCAGGGCCAACGGCAGGTCGATCCGGAACAACCGGGCCCAGCGGCCGTACCCCATGCCCTCGGCGGCGTCGCGGACCTCCGGGGGCACCTGGTTCAGCCCGGCCACCGCGTTGCGGACGATCACCAGCAGCGCGTACAGCACCACCACGGTCAGCACGGTCACCGCGCCGATACCCAGGTACGGGGCGATGAACGCGAACAGGGCCAGGGAGGGAATCGTGTACAACACCCCGGCCAGTGCGAGAATCGGCCCGGCGAGCCGTCGGTACCAGTACGCCAGCACCGCCAGCGGCAGCGCGACCAGGGCGGCGAGCAGCACCGCCCGACCGGTCAACGAGGCGTGCTCGCGCAGCGCGGCGAGAATGGTGTCAGAGTTGTCCCGCACGTACTGCCAGGAGAACCACGGATTACCCGGCTCGGCCCGGTAACTCAGGTGGAAGGACACACGTGGACGTTACCCCCGAGGGCACCGGCGACGCAGACCACAGCGCCGCCTCGATCACGCTAGACGGCATCCGCAAGCAGTACCCGGACGGCACCGAGGCGGTCCGCGAGCTGAGCCTGGAGGTGGCCGCCGGCGAGCTGGTGGTGCTGATCGGCCCGTCCGGCTGCGGCAAGTCGACAGTGCTGCGGATGGTCAACCGGCTGATCGAGCCGACCGCCGGCCGGATCCTGCTCGGCGACGAGGACATCACCCGGGTCGACCCGGTGCGGCTGCGTCGGCGGATCGGCTACGTGATCCAGAACGTGGGGCTGTTCCCGCACCAGACGGTGACCACCAACGTCGGCACCGTACCCCGGTTGCTCGGCTGGTCGAAGGAGCGGATCCGGCAGCGCAGCGGCGAGCTGCTGGAGCTGGTCGGGTTGGACCCGGCCCAGTTCGGACGCCGCTACCCGCACGAACTCTCAGGTGGGCAGCGGCAGCGGGTCGGGGTGGCCCGGGCGCTGGCCGCCGACCCGGTGGTGCTGCTGATGGACGAGCCGTTCTCCGCCGTCGACCCGATCGTGCGGACCCGGTTGCAGGAGGAGTTCCTCCGCCTCCAGGCCGAGGTCCGCAAGACCATCGTGCTGGTCACCCACGACCTGGACGAGGCGGTCCGGTTGGGCGACCGGATCGCGGTGCTCTCCGAGGGTGGCCGGCTGGAGCAGTACGACACCCCGGCGGCCCTGCTCGGTGCCCCCGCCTCGCCGTTCGTCCGGGAGTTCGTCGGCGCGGACCGGGGCATCCGTCGGCTGGCGGTCACCCCGGTCACCCGGGAGGTGCTCGACGGGGAGACCACCGACGCCACCCTGCCGGAACTACCGCTGGGCCGGTCGGCGTACGACGCGCTGGCCGCGATGCTGACCGCCGGCACGGACGCGGTCGTGGTGACCGCCGACGGCCGCCCGGCCGGCACGCTCAGCCGGACCCGGGTGCTGGAACTCGGACAGACCGGCGGCTAGCCACCCGGCGCCGGAATCAGCCCGGTAGCGGGTCAGGCCCGGCCGCCCAGGCTGGCCAGCCCGATGATCCAACCGGCGAAGAAGCCGTAGCCGGCACCGGTACCGGTGGTCTCGAAGGCGGCCAGCAGCGAGCCGTCCGAGGTGAGCAGCGCGGCCACCAGGGTGGCCGCCGCCCCGGCCAGGGCGTACGCGGCCCAGCCGGAGAAGAACTGGCTGGCCGAGCCCGGCACCCGCGCCACCTGACCGGCCGGCAGCAGGTAGAGCAGCGCGGCGGCGAACACCAGCACCAGGATGGCCCGCAGGTCGGTGGCGAGCACCCCGTGTGCCGAGTCGGCCGAGTCGAGCCGCCAGGCCGGCCAGGCGAGCAGCCGCAGGTACCAGCCACCGGCGGAGTTCGGGTCGGTGTGGTCCTCGGCCCAGCCGACGTACCAGGGGCTGCCGCAGACGCCGACGAGGATCAGCGCGGCGAGGGTGCCGGTGCCGGCGGCGGTGCCGTACCCCTGCACGGTGCGGGGACGGTTGGTGAGGGCCATGCGGCGGGAAGTTCCCGACCCACCGCGGCCGGCAAACCTCTCCCGCCACCCGGCGGCGCGACCGGTCAGTGCTTCATCAGGTAGTCGATGAACGCGGCCCGCAGCAGCGGCGCGGACTCCTCGTAGCCGTGCCCGGTCAGCTCCCGCCACAGCGCCGAGGCCTCGTCGATGGTGGGCCCGACCGAGTTGGGCGCCCCGTCGAGCGCGGCGGCCTCGTCGGCGTTCGGCAGGTGTCGCAGCACCGACCAGAAGAACCCGACGTCGCGCCGCTCCCGGGCCCGCGCGAAGGCCCGCTCCCGCAGCTCCTCCGTGGAGAGGGCGTCGAGCTGGTCGAAGGTGTGGCCGGTGCCGGCGGAAGGAGTCTCGGTCATGCCCGCGAGCCTAACCGGCGAGATCCTTCCCGGCCCGTCGTCCGCGCCCGGCCGCACCGCCGCCACCGATCCGGTCACCGTGCGCCGCCCAGCCGGCCGGGCGGACACCACCGGCCGGTGGGTCAGCGCTCGCCGGTGTCCCAGCGGGGTGGGTCACGCTGCCACCGGGGGGCCTCCCAGGGGTCGGGCGGCGTGTCGGCGTCGGTCGTCCGTTCGGGCAGCGCCGGGGTCCAGTTGCGCGCCTCGCCGGCGGGGGGCATCGACCAGCCGGAGCTGATCGCCCCGTCCCGTACCGGCGGCAGCTCGACCGGTTCGCCCCGGGCCGTGCGCGGCCGACCGTACGTCTCGACCAACCGGGTGACCAGCAGGCCGCCGGCCAACGCCGTCCCACCGACGGCCCAGCGGTCGGTGGGGGCACCGGTCTCGGCCGCCCAGGCCAGGTAGGTCACCACCAACGCGACCGCGAGCAGGGCGCCGAAGATTCCGCCGCGTCGGCCGTACGCGCTGGTGCCGCCGAGCATGGACACGCCCACCGCGAGCACCGTCCAGTCCAGCCCCGACGTCGGCGTCACCGGCCCGGTCCCGTTGGCGGCGACGAGCACCCCGGCGAGCATGGCGAGCACGGTGGAGGCGATCAGCGCGGCGGCGGTCACCAGCGCGGCGGCCATCCCGCGTCGCCGGGCCGGATCGGCCACCGGACGGAACCGGCCGACCAGTCGACGCACCGCCCGGATCGCGCCGAACGCCCCGAGGAGCACGGCGACCGCCGCGAACCCGGCGAAGAGGTAGTAGGCGTTGCGCCGGGGGTCGTAGTCGGCCTGCACCGCCACCGGCACCTCCCACCGCTCGATCCAGACGACCACCCCGGCGGCGGCGGCGAGGCTGGCCGCCCAGCCGGGCACGTGCAGCACCACCACCGCCCAGGCCAGGGCCAGCCCGCCCAGCGCGGCGGCGACCAGTGCCGGCACCAGTGCCGTCGACACCCCCCGGTCGCCCTGCTCGGCGAAGTGCAGCGCGGCGGCCAGCGCCACCGGGCCGATCGCCAGGTTCACCGCGGCGGTACGCAGGCTCAGCCCGGCGGCGACCACGAGCAGACCCAGCGCGACCGCGTCGACGAGCAGCCGACGCAGGCCGCCACCACGCAGCGCCTCGGGATTCTCCCGCCAGAGCAGGTAGGCCAGGGCCGCGAGGGCGAGCAGCAGCACCAGTTCCCAGACGACGTGCACGCCCAGCCGGTCCCGGCCCGGCTCGCCCTGCGTCGGGTCGTCGAAGACGTTCTCCAGTACGGTCGCGGGCACCTCCGCCGACGCGGCCCGGCCCGGTTCGTCGTACCCCATGTGGTGCGCCTCCCACGTGACCGGCCACCCCGGTGACGGCTGGCTGTTCTCCGGTCGCCAGGCACCGTACCTGCGCGCAGGGCCAGACGTAACCCCCGGCTCAGCGTCGGTCGGGTCGGCCCCGCAGGTCGTCGCCGCGGTCGTCGGCGTCGTCGTCGGACTCGGGGACCCGGCAGGAGCGTTCGAGCCAGAGCGCGGCGGCGACCAGGGCGAGCGAGGCGAGCGCGCCGGCCCCGGCGGCCGGCCGGTCCTCGATCGCGGCGTTGGTCGGCTCGACGAAGAGCCACCCGGTCAGCCCGGCGTAGAAGCCGAGGAAGATCGCCCCGGCCAGCGCAGACGCCTTGGCCAGCACCACGAACCGGGCGACGAGCAGCGGGTTGACCGGCTCCCGGCCGGGCTTGCGCTCGATCCGGCTCCGGGTGTTGACCGCCGCGTACGCCTCCAGCACGGCGAGGGCGGCCAGGGTGACCACCGGCAGCCAGGGCAACCGGGGGATGCCGCTGTAGTAGAAGCTGCTGATCAGCAGCCAGGCCACCGCCGCGGCGGCGAGCGCGGCGACCAGCAGGGTCGACAACCGGGTGGGGCCCATCTTCGACCCGTCGGGCTCCTGGTCACGGGGCGGTCGGGACTGCGTCATGCCGGCCGGCTCCACTGGTTCATAAGTCCGACTCTAACGTCAGATCGGGGCGTGGGGTCAGTTCGAGGGCGTCGCCGGCGACCGGTTCGTCGTTGAGCAGGTCGGTGAGCCAGCCGTGCCCGGCCAGCCGCCCGTGCGGGTCGATGTCGATCCACGGCCGGAGCACGAAGGCGCGCTGGTGGGCGCGGGGGTGCGGCAGGGTCAGCTCGGGGTCGTCGCTGAGCACCTGTCGACCGGTGTCGTCCCAGACGGCGACGACGTCCACGTCGAGGGTGCGCGGCCCGAACCGGCGGGCCGGGTCACGGACCCGGTCGGCGGCCCGCTCGGCGGCGTGGGCGCGGGCCAACCAGTCGCGCGGGGTCGCCGTCGGGTCGGCGACCATCACCGCCGCGTTCAGGTACGCCGGCTGCCCGGCGTCCCCCCAGGGGGGCGTCTCGTAGACGCCGGAGACGACCAGCACCGCGTCGCCGAGGCCGGTCACCGCGCCGCGCAGGTGGCCGAGCCGGTCGCCCAGGTTGCTGCCGATGGACAGCACCGCCCGGGTCATCGGGTACGCCGCATCGTGACTGCCACGTCGGCGAAGGTGTGCGGGATCGGGGCCTCGGGCTTGTGGACCGTGATCGTCGCCGCGGCGACAAGCGGTTCGGCCAGGCAGACCGCGAGCAGCCGGTCGGCGAGCGTCTCGATCAGGTTGACCGGCTCACCGGTGAGCACCGCCACCAGCCGCTCGGCCAGCTCGCCGTAGTGCACGGTGTCGGTCACCTCGTCGGAGCGGGCGGCCGGGGTGAGATCGAGTTCGAGGACGGCGTCGACCACGAACTCCTGACCCTGGGCGCGCTCGAAGTCGTAGACGCCGTGCCGGCCATGGGCCCGTAGCCCGGTCAGGGCGATCCGGTCGGTCATCGACCTTCCCCTCCTCGACCCGCGTGGGCCGGGTCCTTTCCGATGACTTCCAGGGCGGCGAGCCGGGGACGGCCGGTGGCCGACCAGACGGCGAGCGCGTCGACGGTGCTCCGGACGTCGTGCACGCGTACCCCCCAGGCTCCTGCGGCCACCGCGAGCACGCTGGTGGCGACGGTGGCGGCCGACCGGCCGTCGGTGTCCCGTGGGGTGCCGTCCGGGGCGGCGAGCAGGCGGCCCAGGTAGGACTTGCGGCTGGCGGCGAAGAGCAGGGGGAGGCCGAGGTCGATCAGCTCCGGCAGGCGGGCGCTGATCTCCCAGTTGTGCGCGGCGGTCTTGGCGAAGCCGAGCCCCGGGTCGATCACCAGCCGGTCGGCGGCCACCCCGGCGGCCAGCGCGTCGTCGACCCGCTGGGCCAGTTCGGCCCGGACGTCGGCGACCACGTCGGTGTAGCGGGCCAGCTCGCGCATTCCCCGCGAGTGCCCCCGCCAGTGCATCAGCACCCAGGGACAGCCGGCGTCCCGGACCACCCTTGCCATGTCGGGATCGGCCAGCCCGCCCGAGACGTCGTTGACCACCGCGGCGCCTGCGCCGACGGCCGCCTCGGCCACCGGTGCCCGGGTGGTGTCGATGCTGACCGGCACCCCGGCGGCGGTGAGTTCCCGGATCACCGGCAGGACCCGGGACACCTCGGTCCGTGGGTCGACCCGGTCGGCACCCGGTCGGGTGGACTCACCGCCGACATCCACCAGGTGCGCGCCCTCGTCGTGCAGTCGCACCCCGTGTGCGACTGCGGCATCGAGATCGGTGTACCGGCCACCGTCGGAGAAGGAGTCGGGCGTGACGTTGAGGACGCCCATCACCACCGGGTCCTGCGCCCGTACCAGATCGGTCACGACTAGACGGTACCGGTCGCGCCGCACCGCTCCGAGGACCCCCGCCGGCCGACCCGGCAGCGGGGCTGACGTGCTCATTAGAACAGGTGTACGATCGGTCACCGAGGTCGAATCGGGTCGACTCTTCGCGGCTTGTCGCAAAGGAGGGCGGCCCGTACGCTGTGGAATTGCCCAGCATCAAGAGGTGGCGAGGCGTGGAGGGAGGGCCAAAGCGGGAAAATCCCCCCAAATCTCGCCACTCTCCGTGGTGAGAAAACAGCACGACGTCATTCGCGCTGCGCACAGTGAGCACATTTCCCGCCAGGCTTGCCTATTGCACCACCGCGGCACCGCCGGCCGCGTTATGGGGAGGTTCCAGTGATCGCCTACGAGCTCATGGAGACGACGTCGTCCGGCGTCGCTCAGGTGCTGCACACCCTGGCGACGGCGCCGCTCGCCGAACCGGCCCCCAAGGGCATCGACACCAACAGTGTCGTCACCTTCTTCGCCAGCAAGATCGCGCCCATCCTGCTCGCCGTCCTCGGGGTCATCTTCATCGGCCGGGCCAGCCGGGGCGAGATCTCCAAGGTGCTCACCAGCTCGGCCATCGCGATCGTCGGGCTGGCCTTCATCGCCGGCGCGGCCACACTCTTCTTCATCGGTGACTACCTGATCGACCTGATCTTCGAATAGGCGCGGGCGAGACATGCGGCTGCGCACCGACGACGACATCTACCGGGCACGCCTGGTCTACCTCGGGCCGCCCGGCTACACCCTTCCGGTCCACCTGCCGTACGCCCAGTACGGACTGTTCATGCTGCTCGTACCCCTCTACATGTTCATCCACTGGTTGTTCACGTTGCAGGTCGAGCTCTTCCCCGCCTGGGAGATCGCGCTCGCCATCGTGAGCACCTCGTTCATCTTCCGGTACGTCGACCCGGACCGGCCGGCGCGGATGGTCATCCGCACCGCCCTCACCGACTGGCGACGCACCCGGGAGCCGGCCGCCGAACTGCGGGATCCCCGCCTGGTCGGCAGCCGGATCAGGATCCGGGAGGAACTGGCATGACCGGGCGTACCCGCATCGGGCAGTCGGACCAGATGGGTGAGGCGGTCGAATGAGTCGCTCTTCCACGCCGGGTTTCCCGGCCGGACGACACGGCGCCCCGCACGGTAACCGTGCGCGGTCGTTCGACTACCCCCAGGAGGAGCTGCCGGACGACGAGCCGTACGACCCGGCCCTGCTCACGGGCCCGGGCCAGGGCGGGGTAGGTGTCTTCCAGGCACCCCGACCCTCCCCCGGCCGTGGCACGCCCCCGGTCGAGCCGGTCTCCGCCGCGCCGATGCTGGTCGGTGACGGCACCGACATCGACTCCCCCTTCCTCGACCTCTTCGGCGGCGGTCCACGCCCCGGTGCGTCCCCCTCGCCCGGCACCCCCGTGCGGCGCGGCACCGGCCGGGAGCACCCGGCCATCCCGCACCAGTCGGCCGTACCGACCTCGCCGGCGGCCATCGAGGCGCAGGCGCCCCCGGCGGCCATCGAGGCCGCCCCGCCGACCGAACGGTCCACCCGTACCCGGGTTCCCCACCAGCAGGGCGACCGCCTTGCGGCGGCTCCAGCCGCCGAGCCGCCGCAGCGGGCACCACGCCGCATCGTCCCGGCCGAGTTGTTCCCCCCCGACGTGGGCGAACCGCTCACCGCCCGGGAGGCAGCCGAACGGGCCCGCCGGGAGGCCACCGAGCGGGCCCGGGAAGCAGCCGACCGCAGCCGGCGTGCGGCCGCCGAGCAGGCCCGACGCGAGACCGCCGAAGCAGCCCGGCGTGCGGCGGTCGTGCAGGCCCAGCGCGAAGAAGCCGCCGAACTGAGCCGCCGCGAGGCCGCCGAGCAGGCCCGACGCGAGGCCGCCGAGGCGGCGCAGCGCGAAGCCGCCGCACGCGCCCGTCGTGACGCGAGCGAAGCGGCCCGACGCCAGGCCGCCGAGACGGCGCGACGCGACGCACTCGAAGACACCCGCCGTGCGACGGCCGAAGCAGCCCGGAACGAGGCTGCGGAACGCGGCCGACGCGAGGCTGCCGAGGTCGCGCGGCAGCCCAGCGCCGAGCAGGCCCGACGGGAAGGGCTGCCGACGGCCGGGCCGCGGCCGACCCCGGTGGAGTCCGCGCCGGCCTGGCCGGAGCCCGTCGAGTCGGCCTGGCCGGAGACGCCCGAGCCGCTCCGGGTGGAGGCCGTGACCGCCCCGATCGGCGCGCTGACCGCCGAGCCGGTCCGGCGCGAACTCGTCGAGCCCGACCGGCCCGAACCCGCCGACCCCGGTTCCCGGGAACTGGCCGCGCCGAGAGAGCGCGCGGCGAGCCGCCGCAACACGCCCACCAAGCCGGTCCGGGTACGCGCACCGAAGATCAAGTTCGGTGACCGGGATCCCTCGATCGAGCTGGCGATCACCGAGATAGCCGGTCACCTGACCTTCACCCCCAACACGGTCACCGCCTGGTACTGGCTCCCCGAGGTCCGGTGGGCGTTCCGCCCGGACGCCGAACGCGAGGCGCTGCTCTCCGCCATCTCCGAGCAGTACGCCGGCCTGGCCGGTTTCCGGCTGCACCTGCGCCGCACCACCCGGCCGTTCCCCGCCGACGAGTGGGCCCGCACCATCGACGCGCACACCGCCGCACCGTTGCCCGACGTCCCCGGCACACCCGGCTGGGCCGACCACCTGGTCGCCGCCCAGCAGCACCTGATGTCGGTCAACCACGCCGAGGGGCAGACCTACCTGGGGGTCACCTTCGCCCGTCGCTCACTCGGTGACTCCCTCACCGAACGGCTGCTGCGGGCCTTCGGCAAGGGCACCGCCGACGGGGAGCGCCGCAAACTGGGTCGCACCGTCGAGCAGTTCGACGAGGTGCTGGGCAGCTTCGGCATGCGTGGCCGGCGGGTCACCGCGCAGGAGTTGGAGTGGCTGCTCTACCGCTCGGTCGCCCTCTGCATGGCCCCACCCGGCACGCTCTCCCCGGTGACCAACGGCCGGTGGGAACGCGGTGACCTGCTCGCCCTCACCGAACAGGTCGAGCGTTACCGCACCCCGTACGGCACCACAGTCAAGCTGGTCAACCGGATGACCGGCGAGGAACGACACGTCGCCGTACTCGCGGTCGGCCGGATGGAACCGTTGGAGATCCCGGAACGGCACGAACCCTGGCTGCACTTCCACGAGCGGCTGCCCTGGCCGATGGAGATCTCCACCCGGGTCGACATCCTCGGCTCCGGTGACTCCTTCCGTAACCTCGAACACCGGTTACGGATGATCCGCTCGCAGCAGCTCGACTACGCCGAGCACGGCATTGACGCCCCACCCGAGCTGGAACGGCTCGCCAAGCGGGCGCTGGTGATCGGCGACGAGATGACCACCGGCCTGCCGGTGGACTCCGCCCGGGCGCACGGCTGGCACCGGATCGCCGTCGGCGGCCGGACCCGCGAGGAGTGCATGGAACGGGCCCGCCGGCTCATCCAGCTCTACTCCCGGGAGCTGCGCATCTCCCTGCAACACCCCAAGAACCAGGACTGGCTGGCCCGGGAGTTCATCCCCGGCGAGCCGATCGCCAACACCGGCTACGTCCGCCGGATGCCGGTCCCGCTGCTGGCCGCCGCGCTCCCCCAGGCGGCCTCCACCGTCGGCGACCGCCGGGGCGACCTGATCGGGCGTACCGCCGGCACCTGCCGCCGGCCGGTCTTCCTCGACCTGCACTTCCCGATGGAGGTACGCGAACGCTCCGGGCTCGCCGTCTTCGTCGCCGAACCCGGTGGTGGCAAGTCGACGCTGCTCGGTGCGCTCGGCTACCTGGCCGCCCGCCGGGGTGTGCAGGTCACCCTGCTCGACCCCTCCGGGCCGCTGGCCCGCCTCTGCGCCATGCCCGAGCTCAAGCCCTACGCCCGGGTGCTCAACCTGACCGGCTCGGAACCGGGGACACTGGCCCCCTACGCGCTCATCCCCACCCCGCTGCGCAGCGAGTTCGCCACCGGCGCGGCGGGCGACCGGGAGTTCGAGATCGCGGTCTCCAACGCCCGGGCCGAGCGACGCATGCTGGTGCAGGACATCTGCATGATGCTGGTGCCGCCGCAGGTGGCCCGGGAGGCGTCCACCGCCACCCTGTTCCGACACGCGGTACGCCAGGTGCCGGCCGAGGAGAAGTCCACCCTGGACGACGTGGTCACCTGCCTGCAGGGGCTCGACGACGACGCCGGCCGGGAGTTGGCCAACCTACTGCTGGACACCGCAGAGATGCCGCTGGCCATGCTCTTCTTCGGCCGCCCGCCGGAAGGGCTGCTCGGCGCGGACGCGGCGCTCACCGTGATCACCATGGCCGGCCTCCGACTGCCCGACCTCAAGATCGAACGCGAGTACTGGTCGGCCGAGGAGGCGTTGGCGCTGCCGATGCTGCACACCGCGCACCGCCTCGCCGTACGCCGCTGCTACGGCGGTTCGATGTCGTCCCGTAAGCTCGTCGGCCTCGACGAGGCGCACTTCATGGAGGGTTGGCGCTCCGGCCGCTCCTTCCTGGTCCGACTCGCCCGCGACTCCCGCAAGTGGAACCTCGCCGCCCTGGTCGCCTCGCAGAACCCGAAGGACATCCTCGGCCTCGACGTCCAGAACCTCGTCTCCACCGTCTTCGTCGGCCGGATCGCCGAGGACACCGAGATCGCCTCCGAGGCCCTCCGGCTGCTCCGGGTCCCGGTCGACGACGGCTACGAGGCCACCCTGGCCTCTCTCTCCGCCGTCGACACCACCTCCGCCACCCGGCTCGGCTTCCGCGAATTCGTCATGCGCGACGTGGACGGCCGGGTGCAGAAGGTCCGGGTGGACGTGTCGTACGTCGAGGGGCTGTTGGACCATCTCGACACCACCCCCGCCGCGGTCGCCCAGGCCGCCGGGATACTGCCGACCGTCCTGGCTGATCTGGAGGCGTGACAATGGCGAGGACCCGGGCACGGATCACGGCGCTCCTCCTCGCACTCGGCGTACTCGCCGGTGCCACGATCGCCTGGCCGGTGGTCGGGGCCACACCGGCGTACGCCGGTCCGCCTGTAACGGCGCAGGCCGCCGCGGACCTCTGCACCACCAAGGAGTGGCAGGTCGACTTCCGCGCCTGCGTCTCCAAGCTGAAGCAGGTCAGCGAGACCGAGGTGGACTGCCGCAAGCCGCCGGTTCCCTCGGCCCCGGACTCCGGACTGGCCGGCTGGTTCGCCTCTCGACCCGATGCGTCGAAACTCCCCGGACCGAAGGGCCTCTACAGCGACTACGGCTACGCCGGATACAGCTTCAATACGTACGACGTGGAGGGAGGCTGTGCCTCCGCCGTCCTGCATCCGGACTACAAGTTCACCACGACAGTCGCCAACGGCGAGCTTATGATGGCCACGGCAGTGGTGGGTGCCTCGAACGCACTGCGGGAGCGCGCCTGGGACCCTCGGTCGATGTGGAACTGGGCCGACCCGCTGGTGGACAAGGCCACCAAGGCCGTCTACCAGAAGGTGTTCAGCGTCTTCGGCATCGTGACGCTCTGCGTGGTGGGCCTCTATCTGCTGTGGCGCTCCCGCCAGTCAGACATGAGCAACGCCATGACCACCGCAGGCTGGGCGCTCCTCGTGATGGTCGCGGTGACCGCGCTCGCGGCCTGGCCGGTGAAGTCCGCCAATATAGCCGACGGCACACTCATCACCTCGCTGGGCGTCGTACACGACGCCGTTGGACCTGCGACCCGCGACATTCCACCGGATCGATGCGTGTTGCCAAACCCCGAAGCGTGCGTGGACAAGCGCCCTCCTGCCGTCCGGGCCAGCGACACCGCCACCGAGTCGATGTTGTACCGCAACTGGTTGCGTGGGGTCCTGGGCTCGGCGGACAGCGAGACTGCGAAGAAGTACGGGGCAGCCCTCTACGACGCCAAGTCCCTCTCCTGGGAAGAGGCGGAGAAGCTCCGGCAGAATCCGGCAACCCGGGATGCGACAGTCAAAGCCAAGCAGCAGCAGTGGATGACCGTCGCCGAACAGATCAAGTTGGAGGATCCGGAAGCCTACGAGTACCTCCAGGGCAGCCGGGACATGGACCGGATCGGCTCCGGATTCATCGCGGTGCTCGCCTCGTTGCTCTTCGCCATGTTCGACCTCACCGCCTCCCTGCTGGTGCTGCTCGGTTTCATGATCTTCCGTTGGGCGGTCATCGCGGCGCCGATCCTGGGCACGATCGGGCTACTCCGTCCGGCCAGCGCCGGCTTGCGGCGGTTGGCGAACGCCGTGGTCGCCGCTGTCTTCAACATCGCCATCTTCGGCACCGGAGCAGCGATCTACCTGTTCGCCGTCGACCTGATCATGAGTACGCCCACCCTGCCGGGTTGGCTCCAGGTGGTGCTGGTCTGGCTCTGTGGTGTTGTCGGCTGGTTACTTCTTCGGCCATATCGACGGATCACGCAGTTGGGTGGCAAGGACGGCGGTGAGGCGGTCAGCTCCGCCGGGTCGTGGCACCGCCGGTTCTTCCGGGACATGCGGGTCGCCGCCCGACTCGACGTCGCCGAGCCCGGTGGCACGGCCGAACCGAAGAACACTCGACGGCGGGGAACAGCGCTGGAACCGGCGGGTCTGCGGCCCGAGGCCCGGCGGGAAGATCCGAGCCACTCCACGGTCAGCACACCCGCTCCGCGGGAACGGCCGGATGGACAGGAGCGCGCTGAGGACGCCGAGCCGGTCCCGCCGAAGCGCGAGAACGGCCGCCCCACGGCCGCGCCCCGCCCTCGTCAGCGATCGGCGGCGGCTTGGACCGAGCCGGATTCGCCGGAGGAGACTCCCTCGTTCGTTGTCTACCGCCCCGACTCCGCGGCACCAACGCCGAAGCCCACTCCCCGGGTACGCTCCGAGGCCAGGTGATCGTGATGCGACGAGCAGTTGAGTTCCTCTTCAGGCGGCTGGTCCGATCCCGGCTCGGCATCGCACTCGCGATCGCCGTGCTGGTACTCGGTGTGATCAGCGCGGCCCGTCTGGTATCCGGTCCCAGTGACTTCACGGCGGGACTGAGCAGCCGCCCTCGTGAACCCATAACAACTGTCGACCCGGAGGAGGGCGACGACGGTGTCATCACCACCCCGGTTCCGGAGTCGCCCCGTACCCGACCCGGCGAGTTGACCCCCGAGCAGACGGCGACCCGGTTCACCACCGCCTGGCTCGGCGGACCCGCCACCACAGCGGAGCAGTGGCAGTCGGCCCTCCGGCCGCTTTCCACCTCCGCACTCACCGAGAAGCTGACCGACGCCGACCCAACCGGGGTGCCGGACGAGAAGGTCACCGGTTCCCCGACGCTCCGACCTCGAACGGCGATATTCGCCGAGGTGTTGGTTCCGTTGGAGAGCGGAAGGCTGCGGTTGGAGCTGGTTGCGCCCGACGGCCGCTGGTTGGTGGATGCCGTGGACTGGGAGCGGGAATGACTGCCGAGACGCCGGGCACGGGGGAACTGCCTCGCCGCCGGTTCCGAATCGGTGCCGTCGCCGCCGCATTGACAGGCGCCCTCGCACTTCTCTGCTGCGGTGGTGGCAGCGCGGCGTTCTTCCTCACGAATCTCGGCGGGAACCAGGAAAGCCTGGTGTCCAACGAGCAGCAGTGCGAGGACGAGCACCGAGTCAACGTGACCGGAAAGATGCCTCGGATGTCCGCATACGGGGACAGTCAGCTGCGTAACGCGGCGATCATCATCAAGGTTGGC
This sequence comes from Micromonospora sp. NBC_00421, assembly GCF_036017915.1. Lineage (NCBI taxonomy): Bacteria > Bacillati > Actinomycetota > Actinomycetes > Micromonosporales > Micromonosporaceae > Micromonospora > Micromonospora sp. NBC_00421. The sequence continues at coordinate 6,222,733 of NZ_CP107929.1, read as the reverse complement.
CAGAAGATGAAGGTGCCACCCCGGGGGTGGGTGATCGCGGTTGCCACGGCGATGCAGGAGTCAGCGCTGCGGAATTTGTCCAACAGCACGGTCGCCGGCTCCCGCGGAATCCCGAACGAAGGCGTCGGCTCGGACCACGACTCCGTCGGCCTATTCCAGCAGCGAGCCGGCTGGGGCACCGTCGTGGAACGGATGTCCCCCGACTATGCCGCCCGCAAGTTCTACGAGAAGCTGCTGAAGGTCGACGGCTGGGATCGGATGTCACTCAGCCGGGCAGCACAGAAGGTACAGATCAGCGCCTATCCTGACGCTTACGCGAAGCACGAGGACCTTGCGAGTCAGATCGTCAACGCTCTCGCCGGTGGTGCCGCTCGGACGGTGCAGATCGCCGACCGCACGGTCTGCGACCAGGCTTCCGCGCGGACCATCGCCGCCTCCGGCTGGACCGCACCGATCAGCGGTGGCGTCGGCTCCGGGTTCCGTACCGCGAGCCGGCCGCGCCACAACGGAGTGGACATCGGCGCCCGCAAGCGAACCGAGATCCATGCCGCGGCTACCGGCCGAGTGCTCGTCGCACGCTGCGACCCTGACCACAATGGAGTGCGTAACTGCGATGTCGACGGGTTTCCCGGTAAGGGCGGATGCGGTTGGTTCGTCGATATCCTGCACGCTGGCGGTTACGTGAGCCGCTACTGTCACATGATCGAGAAACCTCGGGTGGTCCCCGGGCAACTCGTGAAAGCGGGTGATGTCATCGGGCTGGTGGGCAGCAGTGGGAATTCGTCGGGCCCACATCTGCACTTCGAGGTACACGTCGACGGTAACCGCAGCTTCACCGGCGGGATCAATCCGGTGCCGTTCATGCGACAGCGGGGAGCACCGCTGAACGGGTCGGCATGAGGCTGCCAGAACGATGAATGGACCGCTGCCGGATCCCTTCGCCGGTCAGCCCGACTGGGCACCGCTACCACCACGACCGATCGAGATCGTTCCCGCCACAGGCAGGGTCGAATTGCGCGGCCGCCGCGTCCTCGTCGGACTTCCCGGCCTCGGGTGGCGGGGGGACCTGCGCGCCGACGAGCGGGTGGTACAGGGCAGTCGCACCTATGTGCCGATCATCCCGGAACACGAGTGGTATCGGGCGGAGGCCGATCAGGTGGAGGTCTTCGCCCCGCTCGTTCCCGTGGAAAGAGTGTGGGTGGAGACCCTGGCCGACCGGCCCGCGCTCACCGCCCCTACGCGTGAGAATGCCATTCAACTGGTTTCCTTGGACGGACCGACGCATCGGTCCCCCACACCGGTCTTCGAGACGGATGCGGTCAGTGGCCGTCGAGTGGTGCACGTCGAGGACTCCATCGAGCACCGTGACCTACGCGCGGTGACCGAGTCCTATTCGGGCGCCGACGGCGACATCTGCGTCCGGGTCACTCCGGAACTGGATTGGTACCGCTGGGCTTGGCGTGGGCAGCCACCCACCACATTGGAGGTACCGGTCCACCTGCTGTGGGTCGAGTAACTATCAAATAACTTTGGTTGCGTCGCATACTGTCCAATGATCATTGAGGCGAGTCTGAAATCGCCAACGCTGCCGATCACTTTGAGAAATGCCATCCACTGCTGCCGAGAGAATTAGATCTGTTTCCACTTGTGCAGTCTCACCGTCTCGTTGCGTCGAGAGCGCCCCCCAGCTGATCGTAAGCGTCGTCGCGAATCGGCGCTCTCTGTTACGCAGATCGTCACGGAGCGCTCGCATCTCGGCTAGTCCATCTAGGCTCCCCTTGCACACGAGGAGTTCTGCACGGGTGTCGTTCTCATTGACCAGGAACTCACGGAGGTAGTTGTCCACCACGACGTCGGGGGCGCTTCGGTCGGGGGTGGCGGCTCGCTCGTACAGCACGTAGCCAGCCACTCCGCCCCCCACGCAGAGCAACGCCAGCACGCCGGCGACGACAGTGAGAGCGGTCCGAAGCCGGCGGGGGGGACGCTGCGGCACTGGCAGCGGCACAGGGGATGCCGACTGGTCCGGCGGGGTCCGCTGCGCCGGTACACGGGACACCTGGGAACCGGCGGGGGGCTGCACTGATTCCACCCCCTGAGGCTATCGGCTGAGCGCCTCGTACCCAATGCCCCGGAAGCTGCGGATCGTGACAGGATGATCTCGCGAGGTGAGAGTTCGTCGTCATTCACGACAAGCCCGGCGCATCGCCGTCGCGCTTCCCGTGGCAGCGGCCCCGGCTGGGATACGGTCTGCAGTCGGGGAGGTTTCCAACCTCGGAAAGAGGGGTGGACGCGGTGGCCGGTCCGAGGGCTCGTACGAACCGCGCCGCTGCCCTGCACCGCCGTGCCGCGGCCACCGCCACCGCTGCCGCCGGGGTCCTCGACGAGATCCGCCCGGCCCCCGCCGACCAGCGCCGCCAGTACGAGTTGGCGGACCGGTTGCGTTCCGCTGCCGCGTTGCTCGCCCCGGGTTGGGCCGGCGCCGTTCTGGAGGACCTGCCGGCGGATGCCCCGTGTGGCGAGGAGAACCCCTCCTTCGTCCGGATCGGTACGGCCGCACCGCTGGAGGACGCCCGTTTCCCGGCGTTGGTGCCATTGCTCGGTTCGGGGCATCTGACGCTCGACGCGGACGTCCAGGATCCCCGGGTGAACGGCCTGCTTCGGGCCGTACTGCTGCGCTTGCTGGCGGCTGCCCCGGCGGGCTGTCTGCTGGTCCGCGGCGTCGACGGCACCGCCACCGGAGCGGACAGGACCACCACCCGCACCACCGCCGGAGCGGACAGGGCAGCCACCGGCACCACCACTGGAACGGACGGCACGAGCACCCGCACCATCGCCGGGCCGGAAGCCTGCGGAGCCGGCACCTTCGCACCGTTCGCGGCGCTTGCCGATGCGGGTCTGCTGCCGCCGCCGGTGACCGATGTGGCCGGGCTGCGGACGGTGCTCACCGAGGCCGAGCAGTGGGTCTCCCCGGGGAGCGGACGACCCCGCCGACATGACCGGACGCTGTTGCTGGTGATCGCCGGGTTGCCCGAGTCGACCGCTCCGAGCGACCTGGAACGGATCGTGGCGCTGGCTGAGCGGGGTAGAGGTGCCGGTCTGCACCTGGTGGTCGCCGGCTGGCCGGCCGCTGGCCGGCCGCCGTTGCCGCAGGCGACGCCGGTACGGCTGCGTACCTCGTACGCGCTGGTGGGTGACCCGCCGGGCAGCCCGTTCAGCGGGCCGGGCCCCGATGCCCCCGGTGGGCTGAACTGCCCGGTCCTCGTCGACGAGGATCCTGGCCCGGAGTTGATCGGGGCGGTCTGTCGTCGGCTGGCCGACCAGGTGGAGGCGGGTTCCCGGCTGGGCCTCGCCGAGCTTCTGCCGCCCGAGGACGCGCAGTTGTGGACGGCCACGTCGGCCGACGGCCTGTCCACCCCCGTCGGGGATGCCAGCGGCCGGCCGGTCACCGTGGGTTTCACCGAGCTGACCCCGCACTGGCTGGTCAGCGGCCGGTCGGATGCGAGCCGCTCGGCGTTCCTGACCAACGCCCTGCTCGGCCTGACCGCCCGGTACGGCCCGGACGAGCTGGCCCTGTACCTGGTGGACCTGGGCAACGGCGAGTCGTTCGTGGAGTTCCTCCAGACCGAGCGGGACCGATCGTGGCTGCCGCAGGTCCGCGCGGCGGGAATGGCCGCCGACCCGGAGTACGTCCGGGATCTCTTCGACCAGTTGCTGCTGGAGATCCACCGGCGGCAGGAGGCGGCGGCGCGGGCCGGCGGTCAGCGTTTCGCGGAGCTGCGCGATCATCAGATGCTGCCGCGCATCGTCTGTGTCATCGACAATGTCCCCCTGCTGCTGTCAGACCGGGAGCCGGTGGCGGCCGAGGTGCTGGCCCGGTTGGACGGCCTGGCCCGGTCGGGGCGCGGGTACGGCGTACACCTGGTCTTGGCCGGCGCGGGTGACCTGGGCGTCGGCGCGGGGCCGGCACCCCGGGACTCGGTGCTGGGGCAGTTCCCGGTGCGGGTGGCGCTCGCCGGGGGCAGCGCGGTGTTGATGCCGACCAACGACGCCGCCGCCGGCCTGGCGGTGGGCAGCGCGGTGGTGAACACCGCTGGTGGACTGGGTGGGCCGCGCGGCGCCACGCGCGGGCACGAGCGGTTGGTCCGGTTCCCCGACCCGCACGACGCACCGGAGGTGGTCGAGCGGCTGCGGCATCGACTGTTCACGGCGCGGCCGGAGGGTGCCGCACCGCCTGTGGTGTTCGCCGGTTGGGCCCGGCCGTTACTGCGTAACGATCCACGGTGGCGGGCTGCCGTGGCCGGCCGCTCCGGCGCTCCGGCGGCTCTGCTGGGTCGGGCGGTGGACGTGGCCCGGACGACCGTGGCCGTGCCGTTGGGTCCGGTGGCGGGACGGAACCTGGCCGTCCTGGGCCCGGGCGTGGCGGCGGCGGCCCTGTTGGTGACGGCTGCGCGGAGTACCGCCGCGCACCATCCGCCGGGTACCGCGGAGTTCGTGATCGCCGCGCTGGCCGAGGGGTCCGCCCCGCTGGCTGCCGAGCTCGCCGCCGAGTTGGGCGAGCGCCAGCGGGTGTCGACGGTGAACGGACCGGAGTTCCTCACGGTGGGCAACGGTGCCGGCCCGATCTATCTGGTGGTGTTCGGGGTGGACGCGCCGTCGGTGCGGGAGGTGCCGCCGGACAGGTTGCGCACGCTGCTGCGGGAGGGTCCGCCCGAGGGTCGGCACCTGCTGGGCTGGTGGCGGACGGTGCCGCCGTTCGCCGGTCTGGTGGAGCCGGACGGCGAGGTCGGAAAGTTGGCCGCGGTCGCCGCGGTCGACGTGCCGGGTGCCCAACTGGCCCCGGTCTTCGGGCGGCCGGTGCAGTGGCGTCCCCGACCGGACCGGGTGGTCCTCTGGGACTCCCCCGACGACCATGGCACCGTGCTGGTGCCGTTCGCCTACGAGGCGGATCAGACGTGACCCACGGACGGCGAACCCGAACCCCTCCGGCAGCGGGCCGACCCCGGCCCGGCCGACCGACGGCAGGCCGGCCGTGACCGGTGACGAGGGGAGCCGGCCAGGGCGACGGGAGGCAGGACCGGGCAGGACCGACCGCGAGGAGGACCGGGCGTGAGCATCGACGACGCGGTGACGGTGGTGCCGGTCCGGCAGCGGACCGGTGGTGAACCGGCCCCGTCGGTAGCCGCCGCCTGGACCGACTACCTGGCCGCCGCCCGCCAACTCGACGGGGTACGCCGGGGTGCGGCGACGGCCGCCGCCGCACAGTCCCGCGCCGTGGAGGCGGCCCGCGCGGAGCTGACCGAGGTACGCGCCAGGTTGGTGCCGCAGCAGGCCCGGCTGCGGGAGTTGGGCGTACCGGCGATGTCGCTGGCTCCGACGCCGCCGGAACTCGCCGAGGCCGGCCGGGCGATGGCGGGCGGTCCGGCGGCGGTGCTGACCGGCCTGCGGACCGCGCAGCGCTGGGTGGAGGGTGCCGACGCGGCGCTGGCGGCACCCGGTCCACTGCGTCCGGCGGCCTGGCCACCCCGGTTGCGCAACCTGCTGGTGTACGGGCCGCTGGCGCTTGTCGTGCCGGTGGTACAGCTGGTGTTGTTCCTGGCGACCGGTACCGGACCGGTGAGCGTGGCGGCGCTGCTCGTGGGTCTGCCGATGCCGGCGGCGGCTTTCGCGGCCGGCTGGGTGGGGGTGGGTCGGCTGTTCCCACCGGGGCCGGACGGGCGGTGGGACCGCACCCCTCGCCTGGGGCTCTTGACCTGCCTGGTGCCGGCGGTGCTGACCGCCGCCGGAATCATGCTGGCGCTGCTGGCCGGCTGACCAGACGCGCCGCCCGGTCGACGGCGTTCAGCGGGTCAGCGGGTCAGCGCGGGATGATCAACGACATCGCCTCGGCGCGGGACTTCGCGTCGTGCTGGAGCACCCCGCGCACGGCCGAGGTGATGGTCTTGGCGCCGCTCTTCTGGATGCCGCGCATCGCCATGCACATGTGCTCGCATTCGAGTATCACTATGACACCGCGCGGTTGCAGCTTGCTCATCAGCAGGTCGGCGATCTGCGAAGTGAGTCGCTCCTGCACCTGCGGACGGCGGGCGAAGACCTCGACCAGCCGGGCCAGTTTGGACAGGCCGGTGATCCGACCGTCGGGGCCGGGAATGTAGCCGATGTGCGCGCTGCCCCGGAACGGGAGCAGGTGGTGCTCGCAGAGGCTCATCACGTCGATGTCCCGGACGAGCACCAACTCCTCGTGGTTGGCCTCGAAGGTGGTGCTGAGCACCTGGGCCGGGTCGACCCGGAGGCCGGCGAAGAGTTCGGCGTACGCCCGGGCGACCCGGGCCGGGGTCTGCTGGAGGCCGTCCCGGTCGGGGTCCTCCCCGACCGCGATGAGGATCTCCCGAACCGCCTTCTCGATCCGGCCGAGGTCCATGGTGTCCTCGATCGGACGGCCGTTGAGCTTGCCGCTGATCAGCCTGGCGGCGACGTAGTCGAGCGTCTCGTCACCGGGCTCGGTGGACGAGGCGGCCAGCCCCGAGTTGTCGGGGCTGGCCGCGGCGTCGGTGTTCAGCGTAGACCGTCCGAGTTGTTCGAGGAGCCGCCGACGGAGATGCCGTCGGCCGTCGCCTGCGCCTTGAGCTTCTCCTTCTCGGCCGGGGTGAGCACCGGCGGTTCGGTGGAGGGCAGACGCTTGCCGAAGCCGTTGTACGGGGCCATCGGCGGGCGCTTGACCACCCGGGAGCAGATCCGGGCCATGTCGGCGGTGGAGAGGGTTTCCTTCTCCATCAGCTCCAGGACCATGCTGTCCAGGACGTCCCGGTACTCCACCAGGATCTCCCAGGCCTCGTCGTGGGCCAACTCGATCAGGGCCCGCATCTCGCCGTCGATCTCGGCGGCCACCGAGTCGGAGTAGTCCCGTTCGTGGCCCATGTTGCGGCCGAGGAACGGCTCGTCCCCGCTGGTGCCGTACTTGATCGCGCCGAGCTTCGAGCTCATGCCGTACTGGGTGATCATCGCGCGGGCCAACTGGGTGGCCTTCTCGATGTCGTTGCCGGCGCCGGTGGTGGGCTCGTGGAAGACGAGCTCCTCGGCGGCCCGGCCACCCAGCGCGTACGCCAGGGTGTCGATCATCTCGGCCCGGGTCTGGGTGTACTTGTCCTCGGTCGGCAGGACCAGGGTGTGCCCCAGCGAACGACCCCGGGACAGGATCGTCACCTTGTGCACCGGTGCGGCGTGCGGCAACGCCCAGGCGACCAGCGCGTGCCCACCCTCGTGGTACGCGGTGATCTTCTTCTCCTGGTCGCTCATCACCCGGGTCCGGCGCTGCGGCCCGGCGATCACCCGGTCGATCGACTCCTCGAGCGAGTCGTTGCTGATCGCCCGCTGCTCCTTGCGCGCGGTGAGCAGCGCGGACTCGTTGATCACGTTGGCCAGGTCGGCCCCGGAGAAACCGGGGGTACGCCGGGCGACCGCGTCGAGGTCGACGTCGGGCGTGAACGGCTTGCCCTTGGCGTGCACCCGCAGGATCGCCTTGCGGCCCTCCATGTCGGGTGCGTCGACCGGAATCTGCCTGTCGAAGCGACCCGGACGCAGCAGCGCCGGGTCGAGGATGTCCGGCCGGTTGGTGGCGGCGATCAGGATGACGCCGCCCTTGGTGTCGAAGCCGTCCATCTCGACGAGCAGCTGGTTGAGGGTCTGCTCACGCTCGTCGTGGCCGCCGCCCATGCCGGCGCCACGGTGCCGGCCGACGGCGTCGATCTCGTCGACGAAGACGATCGCCGGGGCGTTCGCCTTGGCCTGCTCGAAGAGATCGCGGACCCGGCTGGCGCCGACACCGACGAACATCTCGACGAAGTCGGAGCCGGAGATCGAGTAGAACGGCACCCCGGCCTCGCCGGCGACGGCGCGGGCCAGCAGCGTCTTACCCGTACCGGGCGGGCCGAAGAGCAGCACGCCCTTCGGGATCTTGGCGCCCAGGGCCTGGTATTTCGCCGGGTTCTGGAGGAAGTCCTTGATCTCGTGGAGTTCCTCGACCGCCTCCTCGGCCCCGGCCACGTCCGCGAAGGTCGTCTTCGGGGTGTCCTTGGTGATCATCTTCGCCTTGGACTTGCCGAAGTTGAGCACCCGGGAGCCGCCGCCCTGCATCTGCGACATGAAGAACAGCAGCAGGAGCACGAGCAGCGCGATGGGCAGCAGGTTGACCAGCAGGCTCACCCAGATGCTGTCGGACGACACCTTGGCGTCCGCCGGGCCGGTGACCCGGTTGGCCGCCTTGGCCTCGAGGACCTCGTTCCAGACCTGCTCGCCGGCCTGGTACGGGAACTGGGCCTCGATCCGGTCGGTCGTGGTGTCGCCGAACTTGGTCTTCTCGGCCAGGTTGAGCTGGAGCGTCTGCTCCTTGTCCTGGAAGACGACCTTGTTGATCTTGGCGGTGTGCAGTTGGTCGAGCGCAACGGAAGTGTCCACGCGGTGGTAGCTGGGACCAGCGGTGAACAGCTGACTGAGCACAACGGCGCCGAGGATGACCAGGATGATCCAGACCACCGGTCGGCGGAAGAAACGCGTACGTTCCATGCTGTTGTCGAGCGCCGAGGCGCCCGCATCCTCCTGATCGACGTCCTGACCGTCTGAATGGTGTCGCCGCCGATGGCGGCGTCGAGCCGCCGTGCGGGCCGGCCTCGACCCCGAGGCGCGCAAACTGCCGCACCGCGGTCATTCGACGGTACACCGTGCACGCGAGGAGCGAGCTTGCGAGCCCCGCAGTCGGGCACATTCGTGACCACCTGCACGCGAGGAGCGAGCTTGCGAGCCCCGCAGTCGGGCACATTCGTGACCACCTGCACGCGAGGAGCGAGCTTGCGAGCCCCGCAGTCGGGCACATTCGTGACCACCTGCACGCGAGGAGCGAGCTTGCCCGTTGCCACGCGGACGGCGAACCGGGGTTTCAGCCGGCGTTGCGGAGAGCTACGCACCGGCCCCACGCCCGCCCGGTCACGCGGTCGGGGTGCCGGACGCGGAGATGCCCCACGCCACCGACACCTACCGTAGTCGGGTTGACTGGGAGCCCGCTGAACGTCTGCTCGATGACTACCGATACGAAACGTCGGCGGGAATCAGGCGCGGGCGTAGACCTCGGGCTTGAGTACGCCGACGTACGGCAGCTCGCGGTAGCGCTCGCCGAAGTCGAGGCCGTAGCCGACCACGAATTCGGTCGGGATGTCGAAGCCGACGTACTTCACCGGGACCGGGACCTTCACCGCTTCCGGCTTGCGGAACAGGGCCACCACCTCGACGCTGGCCGCCGACCGGGACTCCAGGTACCGCAGCAGCCACGACAGGGTCAGGCCGGAGTCGACGATGTCCTCGACCACCACCACGTGCCGGCCGGCGATGTCCCGGTCCAGGTCCTTGAGGATGCGCACCACGCCGGAGGAGGTGGTGCCCTGGCCGTACGAGGAGATGGCCATGAAGTCCAGCTCGACGGGCGGGCCCTGCCGGCCCAGCGCGCGGGCGAAGTCGGCCATGAACATGACCGCCCCCTTGAGTACGCAGACGAGCAGCAGCCCGTCGGTGACCCCGGCGTAGTCCGCGGAGACCTGCTTGGCCAGCTCCGCGGTCTTCTCGCGGATCTGCGCCTCGGAGATGATCACGTGATCGATGTCGGCGTCGTACCAGGAGCCGTCAGCCATGCTCATAGCCTGCCGTACGCCGGACGACCCGCGTCGGCGGGGCCGCACCTTTCGACGCGGTCCCACCGTGGGTTTTTCCGGCACAACGGGAGCAATCACCTCAGCAGGCGCGGGACCGCCAGCGGCGGCCCTCCTCGGTGGGCTTCCAGTCGGCGGAGTCGCGGGTGTCGGTGGTCAGGCCGAACGCCGAGGCGACAGCCAGCACGACGAGGAAGAGCAGAAGCAACAGGAACTCCATGGCGGCGCTCACTTTCTGATCATCTGAGTGGTTTTCGCCGCCGGTGCGCACCGGACTGACTTCAGTTTCCGCCGTCCGGACGGGCCGGAACAGTGGCAGAGATGCCACTCCCCCTCGATTTTCTGCCACCGCTGCGGTTACCCTCGTCACATGATTCGATCGGTGGCCGTCATCGCGTTGGACCGGGTGGCCGTCTTCGAACTCGGCGTGCTCACCGAGGTGTTCGGGACCGACCGCACCGAGGACGGATTCCCCGGCTACCGGTTCACCGTCTGCACCGCCGACGGGGGTCCGGTCCGCACCGCCTCCGGCTTCGGCCTCACCCCGCACGCCGATCTCGCCCCGGTCGACGACGCCGACCTGGTCGCCGTCCCCGCCTACACCCAGGGTGGCGAGGTGCCGGAGGTGGTGCTGGCCGCACTTCGCCGGGCTGCCGACCGGGGGGCGTACGTGTTCAGCGTCTGCTCCGCAGCCTTCGTGCTCGGCGCGGCCGGCCTACTCGACGGCCGGGAGTGCACCACCCACTGGAAGTACGCCGACGAGCTGCAACGCCGGCACCCGTCGGCCCGGGTCCGGTGCAACAGCCTCTACGTTGCCGACGGACCGGTGCTGACCAGTGCCGGTACCGCCGCCGGCATCGACGCCTGCCTGCACCTGGTCCGCCAGGAACACGGCTCGGTCACCGCCACCCGGCTGGCCCGGCGGATGGTGGTCCCCCCGCACCGCGACGGCGGCCAGTCCCAGTACGTCGAGGCGCCGATCCCGGCCACCCCCGATGCACCCACCCTGGAACCGGTGCTGAGCTGGCTGGTGGGCCACCTGGACCAGCCGACCACTGTGGACGAGTTGGCCGCCCGCGCCGGCATGTCCCCGCGTACCTTCGCCCGCCGGTTCCGGGCCGAGACCGGCACCACCCCGCACGACTGGCTGACCAACCAACGGGTGCTGCTGGCCCGCCGGCTGCTGGAGGAGACCCGGCTCAGCGTGGAGAGCGTCGCCGACCGCTCCGGTTTCCCCGACGCCGCCGCCCTGCGCCACCACTTCGCCCGCCGGGTCGGCACCACCCCGCAGGGCTACCGCACCACCTTCCGGGACCGCGTTCCCGTCGGCTGAACCCGCCGTCGTGCCCCGATACACCATGATCGATTGCGGAGACTGACACGACACGCCGGCACGGATGCGCGAAACGGCAATCCGATCATGAATACCCGATCCGACCCGCCCCGGCTTCCCGACCCGGCGGGTCGTGGTCGACAAGGAGAAGACCACGGAGGCGCGCTCAGTCGACGGGCAGCAGCCGACCGCCCCGGCGGCCGACCCGCACCCCGCCCGGCAGCGCCGTCGCGCCCTGCCCACGCCAGGCGGTGACCAGTGCGTCCAACGCGTCGACGTGGCGGTGGGAGAGGGCACCGGGCGGGGCCCCCAGCTCCCGCGCCCAGGCGTGCAGCACCCGACTGCGTACCGCGCCGGGCAGCCCGGCCAGCGCCACGACGGACAACCCCCCGCCGTCCCGCACCCCGGGCCTGTCGAACGACGACCCCTCGGACCAGCCTCCGTCGCCCGGGAACCCGTCCGGCGGGGGCTCGTCGGTGCGCGACCCCGCCGGCGGAAGCCCCTCGGACCGCCGCCCCTCGGACCGGGCTCCTGCGGGCCGGTGCTCGTCGCACGGGGGCACGTCGGGCCGGGTCGGTGGGGTGGCGAGGGCGGCGGCGGCCAGGTCGTCCAGCGCAGCGGTGTCGGCGGCGAGCAGCCGGGCCGTCCGGGCCAGGTTGTCCAGCACCCCCGCACCGAGCGCGGCGACCAGTGCCGGCAGCACGTCGGCGCGGACCCGGGCCCGGGCGTACGACGGGTCGGTGTTGTGCGGGTCCTCCCACGGGGTCAGGCCCAGCGCCGCGCACGCGCTGCGGGTCTGCTCCCGGGTCACGTCGAGCAGCGGGCGCAGCAGCGGCACCCCGGCCAGGTCCCGTCGAGCGGGCATCCCGGCCAGCCCGCGCGGGCCGGCACCCCGGGCGAGCGCCAGCAGCACCGTCTCGGCCTGGTCGTCGCGGGTGTGCCCGAGCAGGACGGCCGCAGCCCCGTGCCGTCGGGCGACGTCCGCCAGCGCCTGGTAGCGGGCCTGCCGGGCCGCCGCCTCGGGACCACCCGGACGCCCGGCCACCGTCACCGGCACCGCCTCGACCGGATCGAACCCGACCCGCCCGGCCCACCCGGCCACGGCGGCGGCCCGCTCGGCCGACCCGGCCTGCAACCCGTGGTCGACCGTCACCAGCCCGGCCGGCCGGCCGAGCCGGGACGCCACGAAGGCGGTGGCGACGGCGAGGGCCAGCGAGTCAGCCCCACCCGAGCAGGCCACCAGCACCGGCCCGTCGGCGGACAGGTCGGCCAGCGCACGGCGTACCGCGACCCGGATGGCGGCCACCGATGGGGCGAGAGCCACCCCCCGCGGGGCCCGGGAGGCGCGCCGCCCGACCACGGCCGGGTCGACGGGGCTGGGCCGCCCGACCACGACCGGGTCGACGGGGCTGGGCCGACCGGCCATCGGCTCAGCCGGCGGTCGGGGTGGCGCCGGCCGGCCCGTGCACCCGGGCCACCCAGGCGGCCGGATCACCCAGCTCGTCCAGCCGGGGCAGGGTCAGCGGCGAACCGAAGATCTTGTTGAAGCCGGCCATGCCGACCTGCTCGACCACCCCGTGCACGAACTTGCGACCCTCGGCGTACTGGCGCATCTTGACGTCCACGCCGAGCAGCCGGCGGATCGCCTTCTCCAGCGGGTTGCCCGCCTCGCGGCGCCGGTCGAACCCCGCCCGGATCCGCTCCACACTGGGGATGACCTGCGGGCCGACGCCGTCCATCACGAACTCGGCGTGCCCCTCCAGCAGGGTCATCAGCGCGGTGAGCCGGTCCAGCACGGCACGCTGCGCCGGGGTCTGGACGATGTCCAGCACGCTGGTGCGGCTGTCCGGATCCTTCACCGCGTCGGAGAGGGTGGACACCCCCCGGCGCAACCGCTCGACCAGGTGCTCGGTGCCCTGCGAGGCGTCCACGAATGCCTGCACCTCGCCGAGGAAGTACGCCCGCATCCACGGCACGGCGGTGAACTGGGTGCGGTGGGTGACCTCGTGCAGACAGACCCAGAGCCGGAAGTCGCGCGGATCCGCCCCCAGCTTCCGCTCCACCTCGACGATGTTCGGCGCGACCAGCAGCAGTTGCCCCGGATCGGCCGAGAAGACCTCGTACTGGCCGAGCACCCGGCCGGAGAGGTACGCCAGCACGGTGCCGGCCTGCACCCCGGTGAGCCGGGAGCCGACCGCCTCGGTGAGTACGCCGGGCGGCTTGTCACCGGAGAGCCTGCTGACCAGCGGGGTGATCACCTCACGCAGGCCGGCGATGTTGGTGGCCGCCCAGTCCCGCCGGTCCACCACCCGGACCGGCGGATGAGCCACCTGGGGGCGCAGCCCCGTGTAGTCGGCGACGTGCCCGGCCGCCTCGTCGGTGAGCCGGCGCAGGTCGCCGACCACCTCGGTGGCCTCCGCGTACGACACGCGGGGGCCCGACTTGCTCAGCGCCCCAGCGGTGGCGGCGGCCAGATCCCAGTCCACGAACTGCGCCATGCCACCCACCGTACCCGCGCCGCGACACCCCGGCCGGTTCCGCTCGACGGCAGGCCCGACGAGCACGGCCCGCCCGACAGCAGCCGGGACGACGACAGCAGCGGCAGGCGGACAGGTGGCAGAGCGGACCGGCAGCGGCAGCGGCAGCGGCAGCGGCAGCGCGGACCGGCAGCGGCAGACCGGGCCGGTCAGCGGCAGCCGCAGCCGGCCAGCGCACCGGCGATCCGGTCCAGTGCCGCCCGGGTGACCTCCGGGTCGCCGGCCGGGGCCTGGTCGGTGAGCACGGCGAAGGTGAGCAACCGGCCGTCGCGGGTGGTGACCAGGCCGGCGATGGCGTGCACCCCGGTCAGGGTGCCGGTCTTGGCCCGGACCACGCCGGCACCGGCGGCGGTGGCCGTCGAGGAGTACCGGGTGTCGAGGGTGCCCGACCAGGCGGCCACCGGGAGGCCGCCGAAGATCGCCGTCAGCTCCGGGTGCGCGCCGTTGCCGGCCACCGCGATCAGGTCGGTGAGCAGCGACGGACTGATCCGGTTACTACGGGACAGCCCGCTGCCGTCGGCGAGGCTGATCTCGTCGGCCGGCAGCCCCAGCTCGCCGATCACCTCGTCCATCGCCGTCGCGCCGCCGGCGAAGGAGGCCTGTTGGTTGCGGGCCAGCGCGACCTGTCGGGCCAGCGCCTCGGCGATCACGTTGTCGCTGTCGCTGATCATGATGTCGACCAGCCGGATCATCGGCAACGACTCGACCTTGCCCAGCTCGGTGCCGGGCTCGGGCGCACCGGTCGCCGTCGCACCACCGGCCGCCGGGGCGGTGCCCCGGACCACCCCGTTCTCCGGCAGGCCGAGCAGTCGGGCGAAGGAGCGACCGGCGGCCAGGTCGGGCTCGGCGTACCGCTCGGCCGCACCGTGGCTGTCGTCGAAGTTCTTCCGCGCCCGCACCGGATCCCGCCGGGCACCGTCGGTCATCAGCGCGGTGATCGAGGCGCCGAATCCGCCGGTCGGGATGTCCGCGTCCCAGCCGGGGCCGTGGACCGGGCCGGGGAAGAGCGTGGAGTCGACCACCACCCGGGTCGGGGCGGTGCCACCGAGGGCCTGCCTGACCTGGGTGGCGAGGGCGTCGAGCCGGGCCGCGCCGGGGTAGAAGCCGCTCTTGTCGACCGCCAGGGTCGGGTCGCCACCGCCTACCAGCACCACCTCGCCCGGGTTCGTCCCGGCGAGCGCCCGGGTCGCGATCCGGTGACCGGGGCCACGCGCCTTCAGCACGGTCACCCCGGTCGCGAGTTTGGTGACCGAGGCGGGCACGGTGCCGTCGTCGCCGCCCTTGGCGTACAGCGATTCGCCGGTGACCACGTCGGCCACCGAAACGTTGACCCGGCTACCCAGGGCGGCGGCAGCGGTAAGCGGCTCGACTGCGGCGCGTACCCCGGCGGGGGTCGGCTCCGGCGCGGCGGCGTCGGGGCCGGCGAGCACCGCGGACGGGTCGGGCTCGGGGGCCGGCGCGGAGGCCGACGGGGTGGGGTCCGCGCCCAGCCAGCCGGCGACCGGGCCCGGACGGAGCACCACCGCCGCTCCGGCGAGGCCGACCAGCAGCACGACGACCAGCAGCGCCGGCAGCCACCGTCGACGACGCCGCGGCGACGCGCCGGGCACCGGCGGGCCGCCACCGCCCGGCGGCGCCGGGACCGTCGCAGACCCGGGATGCGCGGGACGCGACACCGACCCCGGGTGAGCGGGCGACCCGGGTGACCCGGGGTGGGCGGGTGACACCGGATGGGTGGAAGGCGACGCCGCAACGCCACTGGGGGATACCGACGAGACCGACGCCGCGCCGCGGTGCGGCGGGACCGACCCGGAGCCGGAGGACGGAACCGACGCCGAACCGGAGCCGGAGGACGGGACCGACGCCGAACCGGAGGACGGGGCGGCCGGGGCGGAGCCGGATGGCGGTAACGGGGGCGACACCGGTGCGGACCCGACGACCGCGCGACCGGCGGTGGCCGACGACGGCGGACGCCAGGCCGGTGGTGGCGGATGCTCGGCGGCCCGACCGGCGGCCGGCGGCGCTGCGGGAGCCGGCGGCGGTTCGGGGGCCGACTCGGGGCGTCGGGGGACGTTCGCGTCGGGCACCGACACCCGGCCGGTGGCCGCACCGGTCACGGGTCGACCCGATCCCCGGCCGTCAACCCCCTCCGGGCGGTAGTGTGAATCTTCCCTCCCCACGACCCCCTCCTCCCGCCGCCGAACCCGCCTGGGTGACACTACTTCGGTCCGAAGACTATGCGGCGTCCGGAGCCGACGGGTGGCCATTCATCCGCACCGGGGGCGTCAGTGGTTCCGTTCAGCCAGCGTGGGCAGACGAGGGAGCGTGGGAGATGGATTTCGACGTAACGGTTGAGATCCCGAAGGGTCACCGCAACAAGTACGAGGTGGACCACGCGACCGGCCGGATCCGGCTGGACCGCACCCTGTTCACGTCGACCCAGTACCCGGCCGACTACGGCTTCATCGAGGGCACCCTCGGCGAGGACGGTGACCCGCTGGACGCGTTGGTGCTGGTCCCCGAGCCGACCTTCCCGGGTTGCCTGATCCGCTGCCGCACCATCGGCATGTTCCGGATGACCGACGAGAAGGGCGGCGACGACAAGGTCCTCTGCGTACCCTACGAGGACCCCCGCCAGGAGCACCTGCGCGACATCCACCACCTGGGCGAGTTCGACCGGCTGGAGATCCAGCACTTCTTCGAGGTCTACAAGGACCTCGAACCGGGCAAGTCGGTCGAGGGCGCGACCTGGGTCGGCCGGGTCGAGGCCGAAGCCGAGGTCCGGGCGTCGTACCAGCGGGCCCGCGACGCCGAGGCGCAGGGCGGCACCGGACACTGACCCACCAGCTCCGTCGGAGGCCCGGACCCGTCGGTCCGGGCCTCCGCCGTCGCCCACCCGGCCTGGTGCGCGCCAGGTCGGCGGGGCCAGCCCGAGCGGGGGTCCGGGCAGCGGGGGTCCGGGCAGCCGAGGTCAGCCCAGCAGGCCCCGGGCGGCGTCGTAGAGGTCCAGCACCGCGCAGGCCACCGGCACCACCGACACCACCAGCGCGGTGTCGGTCAGGTCGGCCACCCGACCGAGGTACGGCGAGACCGGCCGCCGGGCGTACGTCGTACCGGCGGCGACGGCGAGCAGCGCGACGAGCAGTCCGCCCGCGCTCAACGCCAGCAGCCCGAGGGGCCCGGACCGGCCGGCGAGCACCGCGCCGAGCACCGCGAACCCGGCCAGCCCGGCAGTCACCGGGGGCACCCGGTGCCGGACGGCCACGAACAACCGGGAACGCAGCAGCAGCACCGCCGCGCCGACCGCCACCAGCACCCGCCCGGCGACCCCACCGGTGGCCGCCAGCACCAGCACCGCGGCGACGACCAGCGCGGCGTGCCCGAGCAGCATCCCGGTCAGCATCTCCTCGCTGCGGGCCACCGCCGCGTACACCCGACCCCGGTCCGGTAGGTCCCGCACCCCGTCCGGGCCACCCGTCGGGCCGTCCGGCAGGGTGATCGGGGGCAGCGGCACCTTGCCCAGCCGGATCGCCAGCAGCGGCAGCGCCCCGAGGGCGAAGACCAGCACGCAGAGCAGGACGGCTGCGGCGTCGGCCGGGGAGAGCAGCAGCCCGCCCAGGCCGGCGAGCGCGCCCACCGCACCGGTCGTCGCGCCGGCCACGAAGACCCGTAGCCGGGTGGCGACGCCGAGCAGGCCCAGCACAGCGACCAGGAGCAGCGCCACCGCACCGGCGAGCAGTTCGGGCGCACCGAGCCAGGGCAGTGGCCGGAACGCTCCCACCGGGTCGCCGGAGCTGATCGCGAGGGCGCCCGCCGCCGCGGCGTACGGCAGGGCGTAGCCGCCGAGGGTCGCTCCCGTCGGCCCGTCCCCGTACGCCCGGGAGGCGACCGTGGCGGCGAGGACGAGCAGCAGCGCCACCGTGCCCGCGGCGGGCCAACCGGCGGACTCCCCCGGCCCGGCGGCCAGCACGGCGAGCAGCCCCACGGCGAGCGGCGCCCCGGCGCCGGCCAGCGCGGCGGCCCGGGTGGTCGACGCCGACCAGGCGGCTCCCCGGCGACGGGCGCCGTCGGCGATGGCCTCGACCACGTCGTCGTACTCCAGCTCGGGCCACTGGTCGTGGGCGGGCACCAGGTGCAGCACCTCGCCGTCGCGCACCCCCTGCGGCAGTAACGCCTGCCCGGTCACCAGCACCGCGCCGTCGGTACGCCGCAGCACCCAGCCGCCGTGCCGCTCGCCGTCGTCGGCCAGCCCTTCACCGGCGTGCCGCAGCACCTCGGGCAGCAGTTCGGCAAGCGGAACCTGTTCCGGCAGGGCCACGTCGACGCGTCGCCCGGGGGCGCTGATGGTGACCCTGGCCAGCCCGGTGGTCATCGACTGGACTCCATCTCGATCGGGAGCGGTGGCTGACGGACGACGCGCACTTTACCTACGATGAGCCAGGTTCGGGTTACCGAGCGCCACAGGGAGGTGCCTTTTGTCCACTGTCGTCATCAAGCGGCCACCGCGCCGGCCCGCGCCTGAGATACCGGCCGGGGAGCTGCCCGTGGAGGGCCCGCCGGAGATCCCTCCGGTCACCGGTGGGCGCTGGCAGCAGGCGCTGATGGTGTTGCCGATGCTGGGTGGCACGGTGGCGATGGCGATGATGTTCGGTCGCGGCGGTGGCGCCTACTCGTACGTGGTGGGCGGGATGTTCGGGCTCTCCTCGGTGGCGATGCTGATGACCTCCTGGGGCAGCGCCTCCGGCACCCCGAAGAAGTCGGAGATGATGGCCGCCCGTCGGGAGTACCTGCGGCACCTGACCGCCCTGCGGCGACGGGTCCGGCAGACCGCCGGGCAGCAGCGGGCCGGGCTGTACTACCGGCATCCCGACCCGGGTCGGCTCTGGTCGACGGTGGACAGCCACCGGGTCTGGGAGCGGCGACCAGGTGACCCGGACTTCGGCGTGGTCCGGGTCGCCGTCGGACCGCAGACACTGGCCACCCCGCTGGTTCCGCCGGTCACCCGGCCGCTTGAGGAGTTGGAGCCGATGACCGCCGGGGCGCTGCGGCGCTTCCTCGACGCGTACTCGGTGGTGCCGGACCTGCCGGTGGCGCTGTCGCTGCGCAGCTTCGCCCGGGTCTTCGTCCGGGGCGGCCAGCCGGGCGGCGACGGCCCCGGCTGGCCGGGCGGCGGTACGGCGGGCGGCGGCGGCCCCGGCACCGGGTCACCCGACGCGCAGGCGCTGGCCCGCGCGATGATCACCCAGCTCGCCGTCTTCCACGCCCCCGACGAGTTGCTCGTCGCCGTCTGTGCCGGCCCAGAACGGCGTCGGCACTGGGAGTGGGTGAAGTGGCTGCCGCACGCCCACCACCCGACCCGGGTCGACGCGCTCGGCCCGGTCCGGTTGGTCACCAGCTCCGCCGTCGAACTGGAGCGGCTCCTCGACGAGGTGCTGGCCAGCCGCTCCCGGTTCAGCCCGGCCGGGCCGGCCACCGACGGGCCGCACGTGGTGGTGCTCCTCGACGGCGGCGACCTGACCGACGCCACCGAGCTGACCGGTGACGGCGGCATCGACGCGGTCACCGTGCTCGACCTGGACACCCCGCCGCCGCGCCTGCTGGACCGGTTCGCCCTGCTGCTGGAGGTACGCGCCGGACGGCTGCACTCCTGGTCGGCCGAGGGGCACGCCGAGGTGGGCACCGCCGACGGGCTGGACGTCACCGACGCCGAGGCGGTCGCCCGACGACTCGCCCCGCTGCGGCTCGCCGCCGTCACCCGGGGTGCCGAGGCCGCCCCCGGGGCCGAACTCGGCCTCCCCGAGCTGCTGGGGCTGGGCGACCCGGAGGGGTTCACCGCCGACCAGGGCTGGCTGCCCCGCTCACCCCGGGACCGGCTGCGGGTGCCGATCGGCGTCGGCGTGGACGGCGGCGCGGTCGAACTGGACCTCAAGGAGTCGGCGCAGGACGGGATGGGCCCGCACGGGCTGCTGATCGGCGCGACCGGTTCGGGCAAGTCGGAGCTGCTGCGCACCCTGGTGCTGGCGCTGGCCGCCACGCACAGTTCGGAGCAGCTCAACTTCGTGCTTGTCGACTTCAAGGGCGGGGCCACCTTCGCCTCCTTCGACCGGCTTCCGCACACCGCCGCCGTGATCACCAACCTGGTCGACGCGCTACCGCTTGTCGACCGGATGGTGGACGCCATCAACGGCGAGCTGATGCGCCGCCAGGAGCTGCTGCGCCGGGCCGGCAACTTCGCCGGCCGGCGCGACTACGAACGGGCCAGGGCCGCCGGTGCACCGCTCGCCCCGCTGCCGTCGCTGCTGCTGGTCTGCGACGAGTTCTCCGAGCTGCTGTCGGCCAAGCCCGACTTCATCGACCTGTTCGTGCAGATCGGCCGGTTGGGCAGGTCGCTCGGCGTCCACCTGTTGCTGGCCAGCCAGCGGTTGGAGGAGGGGCGGCTGCGCGGGTTGGACACCCACCTGTCGTACCGGATCGGGTTGCGCACCTTCTCGGCGCTGGAGTCCCGGACGGTGCTCGGGGTGCCGGACGCCCACGAACTGCCCCGCTCCCCCGGGCACGGTTACCTGCGCGCCGGCACCGACCCGCTGGTCCGGTTCCGGGCCGCGTACGTCTCCGGCCCGGTCCGTCGCCGGGGCGGGACGACCGGCGGCGGGGCGGGCGGCACGGCCCGGTTACTCGCCTTCTCCACCCATGTCGTGCCGGTGCCGGTGCCGGAGCCGACCGCCCCGGTGGCCCCGCCGGTCGTCGAGGAGGAGACCGAGAGCCTGCTCGACTCGCTTGTCGGCCGGCTGGCCGGGCAGGGGCCACCGGCCCACCAGGTGTGGCTGCCACCGCTGGACCTGGCACCCACCCTGGACGAGCTGCTCGGTCCACCCGGTGTCGACCCGCAGCGTGGGCTCAGTTTCGCCAGCCCGGAGCTGCACGGCGGTCTCCAGGTGCCGGTGGCGATCGTCGACAAACCGTACGAGCAGCGGCGTGACCTGCTGTGGCTGGCACTGGGCGGGGCGGCCGGGCACGTGGCGGTGGTCGGCGCACCGCAGAGCGGCAAGTCGCACGCGTTGCGGACCCTGGTCTGCGCGTTGGCGCTCACCCACACCCCGACCGAGGCACAGGTCTACTGTCTCGACTTCGGCGGCGGCGGGTTGACCGCGCTGCGGGAGCTGCCACACGTCGGCGGGGTCGTCGGCCGGGCCGACCCGACGGTGGTCCGGCGTACGGTCGGGGAGATCGCCGCCCTGCTCACCGAGCGGGAACGCCGCTTCACCGAGCTGGGGGTGGAGTCGATGGCGGCGTGGCGCAAACGGCGTCGGGCGCTCGCCGCCGCCGGTCAGCCCACCGTCGACCCGTTCGGTGATGTGTTCCTCGTGGTCGACGGCTGGGCCACCCTGCGCGGCGAGTACGACGACCTGGAACCCCTGATCACCGACCTGGCCACCCGGGGCCTGTCCTACGGGGTGCACGTGGTGGCGAGCGCGGTGCGCTGGCTGGACTTCCGGCCCGGCATCCGGGACCTGTTCGGTTCCCGGTTGGAGCTGCGCCTGGGTGACCCGTCCGACTCGGTGGTGAAGCGGACCGCGGCGGCCGGGGTGCCGGAGCAGGCCGGTCGGGGCATCACCGCGCAGAGCCTGCACTTCCTCACCGCCCTGCCGCAGCTCACCGGTGGGGAGACGGCGGACCTGGTCAAGGCGGTCGCGGGTGCCTGGTCGGGGCCGGCAGCGCCCCGGGTCCGGTTGCTTCCGCCGGTGTTGCCGTACGCCGAACTCGACCGCACCGCCGGCACCGGCCTGGCGTTCCCGGTCGGGATCGCCGAGGCGGACCTGCGTCCGGTGCTGCTCGACTTCGCCACCGAGCCGCACTTCGTGGTCTTCGGCGACGCCGAGTGCGGCAAGTCGTCGTTCCTCCGGGCGCTGGCCACCTCGATCATCGAACGGTTCACCCCGGAGCAGGCCCGGGTGATCCTGGTCGACTACCGGCGTAGCCTGCTCGGCACCGTCGAGACCGACCACCTGATCGGCTACGGCACGGCGGCGGCGCACACCACGGAGCTGATCGAGTCGGTCGCCGGCTACATGCAGGGTCGGCTGCCCGGAGCGGAGGTCACGCCGGCGCAGTTGCGGGACCGCTCGTGGTGGTCAGGTCCGGAGTTGTTCATCCTGGTCGACGACTACGACCTGGTGGCGAGTGGTCCGGCGAACCCGCTGCGCGGGCTGGAGGAGCACCTGCCCCAGGCCCGCGACGTCGGCCTGCACCTGGTGCTGGCCCGCCGCTGCGGTGGCGCCGGCCGGTCCCAGTACGAGCCGATCGTGCAACGGTTGCGCGAGCTGTCCACCGCCGGGCTGGTGATGAGCGGCAGCCCGGACGAGGGGCAGTTGGTGGGTACGGTCCGGCCGGGGCCCTTGCCGGCGGGGCGTGGTCGGATGGTCACCCGACGCGAGGGCGTACGCCTCGTGCAGCTGGCGCATCTGCCGCCACCGTGATCCGGGTGTGTCGGAACGTGCCGTGTCGGCAGGGAGAACCGGTAATCTCCGAGCTGCAGGTGTCCCGCGCGATGAATGGCTGACGATGTGACAAGGGTTCGGCAGGGCTCCCCGACGGCGCTGCACCGGTTCGCCGGGCGTGCGCTGGTCGGTGTCGTGGCGATCACCGTCACCGTGTTCGGCGTGTCCCCGCCCCCGGCCGCCGCCATGATCCCGCCGTCGGCCGCTACGGTCACCGCGCTCACCGGGTCGTCGGTCGCCACGGTGGCCGGGCCGCGCGCCGGCACGCCGTTGACCGAGCCGGACTTCGCGCCGGTGGAGGCCCGTACCGACCGGATCCGCGACGACCAGTTCCAGCTCGACGAGTTGAACGCGGCCACCGCCTGGCGTACCTCGACCGGACGCGGCGTGACGGTGGCGGTGATCGACTCCGGGGTGGACGGTGCCCATCCCGACCTGGTCGGCCAGGTGCTGCCCGGGATGGACCTGGTCTCCCCCGCCGGCGGCGACGAGCCGGATCCGGTGGGGCACGGCACCACGGTGGCCAGTCTGATCGCCGGGCGCGGCGACGACCGGCGGGGCGTGGTCGGGCTCGCGCCGGACGCCCGGATCCTGCCGGTCCGGGTGCTCGACGACGAGAACCGCTACGACGACGCGATGATCGTCGCCAAGGGGGTGCGCTGGGCGGTCGACAACGGCGCCCGCGTGATCAACCTGTCTCTCGGCGGCAGTGGCGACAGCCCGGCCCTCGCCGCCGCGTTGGACTACGCGTTCGCCCGGGACGTGGTGGTGGTGGCCTGCACCGGCAACGTCGCCACGTCCACCACGTCGAAGGTCTGGTACCCGGCGCGGGAGCCGGGGGTGATCGCGGTGGCAGGGCTGGAACGCGACAGCGAGAACCTCTGGTCCGGTTCGATCACCGGTCACGCCACCACCCTGACCGCCCCGGCGACCGGTCTGGTCGGGGCGCGTCCGCCGGGCAACTACTGGGGCGTGCAGGGCACCAGCTTCGCGGCGCCGCTGGTGACGGCGACCGCCGCCCTGGTCCGCGCCCGCTACCCCGACATGTCCGCCGGGGACGTGGTGAACCGGTTGCTGAGCACCGCCAAGGACATCGGCCCCACCGGCCGCGACGACCGGTTCGGGTACGGCCGGGTCGACCCGGTCGCCGCGCTCACCGCCGACCTGCCGCTGATCTACCGCAACCCGCTTGACGACAACGACTCGCCCGGGGTGGTCGGGTTCGGCCCGGCCCCCGGCTCCGCCGAGGACGCCCGGGCCGGCGGCACCGGCAGCGACCCGCTCGGTTTCACCGCGCCGCGACAGCACACCCGGTGGACGGCCCAACCGGCCGGCGGCGCTGACGACACCGCCCCGCGCCGGCTGTGGACCGGTGTCGCCATCCTCGCCGCCCTGGTCACCGGGGTGGCGTTGATGGTCCGTCGGTTCCGGTTGTGGGGTCGTTGAGCCGCGCCTGAATCCGGGTACGGGTGGGTAGAGCAGGTCGCATGAGTTCCTCCGGTCCGCGTACCTCCGTACCCCCGTCGGACCGGTCCTGGCGGGACCGCCGCCTGGACCGGGACCACTCGCTGGGGTTGCGGTTGACCCTGGCGTCGGCGGCGGCCTTCCTGGTGCTGGTGCCGTTCGCGTTGCTGGCGGTGCTGGTGGTCGGGGCCTGGTCGCCGCTGCACGACCTGGACGCCACGGTCACCGACGCCCTGCACCGCTTCGCCGCCGACCATCCGGCGTGGGTACGGGCGATGGAGGCGTGGACGCACGTCTTCTCACCGGGTCCGCTGCGGGTGGCCGCGCTGGTCGTGGTGGTGTGGTCGTGGTGGCGTCAGGCCCGACGGCTGGCGCTCTGGGTGGTCACCACGATGGCCGTCGGCGGGGCCCTCGGCGCGCTGCTGAAACTGCTTGTCGGCCGGAACCGGCCGGAACTGCTCGACCCGGTGGCCCGGGCCACCGGGTTCTCCTTCCCGTCCGGGCACGCGCTGAACGCGACCCTCGCGGCGGGGGTGCTGCTGCTGGTATTCCTGCCGTTCACCCGGGGTCGTCCGGCGGCCCGGGTGTTGCTCTGGACGGTCGCCGTGCTGCTCGTCGGGGTGACCGGGCTGAGCCGGGTGGCGCTGGGCGTGCACTGGGTCAGCGACGTGCTCGGCGGCTGGCTGTTGGGCGTGGCGGTGGTGGCGGCCACCGCGGCGGCGTTCCGCACCTGGCGGGACCGGGCCGGGTTGCCGACCGGCCGGGCCACAGTCGACGGGGTGGCACCGGAGCTGGCCGACCCGGCGGGGCCGCGCGCACTGCCGGACGACCCGGCGGGGCCACGCGCGTAGCCGGCGGCGGGTCGGGGTACATGGCGGCCCATGTCCCCCATCGCTGTGCAGGTCGCCAGGCGGGTGCTCCTTCCGGTGGCCCTGCTGCTCTCCTTCATGGTCCTGCTCGGGCTGCTGGTGACCCGGGTGCTCGACGACGTCTGGCCGTTCACCGTGGAGGACACGGTCAACCGCGAACTGGCCGCCGACCGCACCGGCGGGTGGAACGACGTCTCGCTGGTGTTCAGTACGCTGGCCAGCACCCAGTTGATCGTCACGGTCACCGTGCTGGTGGCGCTGGTGCTCCGGCTGGTGCTGCACCGCTGGCGGGAGCCGCTGTTCCTGTGCGCGGCGGTGACCGCCCAGGCGCTGGTCTTCCTGCTCACCACGATGGCCATCGACAGGCGTCGGCCGGCGGTGGAGCACATGGACGTCTCCCCACCGACGTCGAGCTTCCCGTCCGGCCACACCTCGGCGGCGGTCGCCCTCTATGTCGGCGTCGCACTGCTGCTGGCCCTGCAGGCGAAGAGCACCGCCGGCAGGGTCACCTGGTGGACCCTGCTGGTGCTGGTGCCGATCGGGGTGGCACTGACCAGGATGTACCGGGGCATGCACCACCCGAGCGACGTGGTGGCGTCGTTCGTCAACGGAGGCACCTGCGTGGCGATCATGGCGCGGGCGGTGCTCGACCGCTCACTGACCTGGGGCCGGGCCAAGCTGCCCGGCCTCACCCCGACCGGCGGAGACGCACCGGCCGTCGCGCCGGCCGGCGGCTGAACCCGGCCCTCCCCCCGCCGGTGGCGGCACCGGGCTCCGCCTCTGCCGTGACGGCACCCCGGCCCCGGTCGGTCGGGCCGCGTCGGTGGGCTCAGGTGCAGTCGCCGGTGCCCACCCCACGGGTACGCTCCGCGCCGGCCAGCGCCACCGGTCGGGCCTCCTCGGCGGTCACCGCGAAACCGGTGTTCGGGTCGTCCGCCGCCGCCGCGAAGATCACCCCGAGCACCAGACCGTTGGAGGAGACCAGCGGGCCGCCGGAGTTGCCGCTGCGGACCAGCGCCCGGATCGTGTAGATCTCCCGGTTCACCTTGCTGGCGTTGTAGATGTCCGGGCCCTCGATCCGGTCCACGTCCCGGATCCGGGCCGGGCGGGCGTCGTACGGGCCGTCGAGTGGGAAGCCCAGCACGATCGCGTCCGCGCCGCTGCCGGCCTGTCCGGCGGCGAACCGCAGGGAGGGGCCGGGCAGTCCCGGCACGTGCAGCACGGCGAGGTCACGGTCCGGGTCGTAGACGACGACGTCACCGTCGAACCGTTCGCCGCGCAGCTCGACCGCGACGGAGCGGGTGCCGGCCACCACATGCGCGTTGGTCATCACCCGGTCGTCGGCGTAGACGAACCCGGAACCCTCGATCCGGCGCGAGCAGCTCGGTGCGGAACCCAGCACCTTCACCACCGCCCGCTGGCTGTTCGCCACCACCTGGGAGCCGGCCAGCGCCGGGTCCGGCGGGGCGACCTGTCGCGCCGAGGTACGACCCAGGCCGTTGAAGACGTCGGGGAAGCCGTTGGTGTCGACGGTGTCCCGCAGCGCGGTGGACAGCTCCTGGGCCTGGTCCGGCAGGACCCGGTCCACCACGGTCAGCAGCGCGCTGTTCTTGACCGAGGCGGCCAGCCAGGGCAGCGACGAGGAGCCCAGCGGCACCGCGACCAGCCAGGCCACAAGCATCACCGCGAGGATCGAGACGAACGCGCCCCCGACGTCGTCGGCCCGCCTGGCGGCGTCGTTGGTGATCGTCCGCCGTAGGTGGGAGCCGAGCCAGCCGGCCAGCGCCTGACCGAGCACGGCGAGCCCGAAGACGGCGACCAGGGAGACCAGCACCCTGGTCCCGCTGTCGATGAACTGGCGGGCCAGCATCGGCCCGAGCTGGAGGCCGATGAGCGCACCCAGGAAGAACCCGGAGAACGACAGCGCCCCGATGACGAAGCCCTGGCGGTATCCGCTGATCGCGAACACGAGCATGAGCAGGAGCAGAACGAGATCCACGGCCGACACCGGTCAAGGGTACGTGCACCGGACACCCGTTCGGCGCAGCGGATGCGGAACGTGACGGTCAGGTCAGCGGACCGGCCAGTTCGTCCGCCTCCTCGGTGCCCGCCGAGGGAGCCGGGGTGGCACCGGTCGGTGGCAGCTCGACCACCCGCGACCAGGGCCACGGCCGGGCCCAACCACCCATCTCCAGCAGGGCGGCGAGCACCCCGGCGGTGAAGCCCCAGACCAGCATTCCCCGGACGGAGAACGCCGGGCCGATCCAGCCGCTGGGGTGGCGGACCCGCATCCGGTTGGCCGGGTCGACCAGCTCGGCGACGGGCAGCCGGGCCACGTGCGCCACCTCGGCCGGCTCCCGGGGGTGCACCGGGTGCGGGCTGTGCCACCAGGCCAGCACCGGGGTGACCACGAAGTCGCTGACCGGGATCCAGAGTTTCGGCAACTCGGCCAGGACGGTCACGCTGGCCGGGTCGAGGTCGACCTCCTCGTTCGCCTCACGCAGCGCGGTGGCCCGCACGTCGGCGTCCTCCGGGTCGGCCGCGCCGCCGGGGAAGGCCGGTTGGCCGGCGTGGTTGCGCAGCGTGGCGGCCCGCTGGAGGACCAGCACGTCGGGGCCGGCACCGGGCTCCTCGCCGAGCAGCACCAGCACCGCGCTCTCCCGGCCGCCTTCCTCGGGGGTGGTCAGTCGGGTGAAGTCCTCGGCCCGGGCGGTGCCGAGCCGGCCGAGCAGTGGATCGAACCAGGACGGCGGACGGGAGGTCACGCGGGCACCACCAGGCCGAGGTGGCGGCGGACCAGGTCGGCGAGGCGGGCGTCGTCGAGTGCGCCGGAGGTGTCGATGTGCCGGACCCGCCCCTGCGCGTCGACCAGCAGGGTCAGCGGGACGGCCGTGCGGCGCAGCTCCCGTTGCAGGGCCTCGCCCTGGTCGAAGAGCACCGGGAAACGGATACCGAAGTCCTCACCGATGGCCTGCGCGCCGTCCCGGCTGTCCCGGCTGTTCACCCCGATCACCTGGAGCTGGCCGGCGGCGCGGACGCTGAGCCGTTGGAAGGCCGGCAGCTCCTTGCGGCAGGGCGGGCACCAGGAGGCCCACACGTTGATCACGGCCGGACCGTGGATGTCGCGCAGCGCCACCGGAGCGCCGCCGGTGAAGCAGGAGAGCACCAGTTCGGGCAGCAGACCTCCGCCACCGCCGGCCGGGGCCGGGCTGCCGACCGTACCGCCGCCGTCGCCGGCCCCGACGGACCCGGTCGGCGCGGCCGGGTCGGACGGGGCGACGGACCCGGTCGGCGCGGGGGTGGTGGTGCCCGTGGGGGTGGTGGACGGCCGGCCGGTCAGGGTGGCGCAGTCGGCGAACGGTGACGGGCGGGCGGGCCGTCCCTGGTCGGGGCCGGTGGCGGAGTCCTGCCGCCCGGCGGTGGCGGTGCAGCCGGCGAGCGCCAGCAGCACCGGGACGACCAGCGCGGCGAGCCGACGCTTCACGGTGCCTCCGCGACCACGGCCTGCGCGGGCACCAGCTCCGGGTCGACCCCGGCGGCGACCGCGAGCTCCCGGGCACGGGGGCCCTTGAGCAGCTTCGCGGCGGCGGCCGGTTCGGTCGGCCCGAGCCCGTACGACGGGCAGAGCCGGGTCAGGGTGCACGCCCCGCAGGCGGGCTTGCGGGCGTGGCAGACCCGCCGCCCGTGGAAGATGATCCGGTGGGAGAGCATGGTCCACTCCCGCTTCGGGAAGATCGCCCCGATCTCGTGTTCGATCTTGACCGGATCGGTCTGGATGGTCAGCCCCCAGCGCTGCACCAGCCGTTGGAAGTGGGTGTCGACGGTGATCCCCGGGACGTCGAAGGCGTTGCCCAGGATGACGTTCGCCGTCTTGCGACCGATCCCGGGCAGCGTCACCAGGTCGGCCAGCCGACCGGGAACCCGGCCGTCGTAGCGCTCGATCAGCGCCTGACCCAGCTTGATCAGCGAGTCGGTCTTGTTGCGGTAGAAGCCGGTCGGCCGGATCAGCTCCTCCAACTCGGCCCGGTCCGCCCCGGCGTAGTCGGCCGCCGTCGGGTACCTGGTGAAGAGCTTCGGGGTGACCTCGTTGACCTTCTTGTCGGTGCACTGCGCGGAGAGGATCGTGGCGACGGCCAACTCCAGCGCATTGGAGTGGTCGAGTTCGCAGTGGGCGTCGGGGTGCGCCTCGGTCAACGCCCGACCGATCCGCCGGGCACGCCGGGTACGGCCGAGGTCCGTCTCGACCCGGCCGGGAGAGCTGATGGTCACGCCGGCCAGCCTACGTCGCCACCCCGCCGGCCCGTCGCGCCCACGCCAGCCGGCCCCGTCGCGCCCACGCCAGCCGGGTACGGCGACGGGCGGTCAGCCGGCCTCGGGCGGGCTGATCTTCCCCTTGCCGTCGAACCGCGCCCCGGTACGCGGGAAGTCGTTGCCACTGAGCTGCTTGACCAGGCCGAGCCCCTGGTCGGCCGAATCCATCGTCGGCTTGCCCACCGAACTCATCCGGGTGGAGGTGAACGAGCCGCCCGCGAAGCTGCCGTCCGGCTTGAGGGAGACCTTCAGCACCCCGCCCCAGCCGAGCCGGCCGGTCGGGTTGAGCGACCGGGCACCCCCGGCGAAGTTACCCAGGCTGTACGCGATCAGCCGGCCCTGGTAGAACTCCATCCCGCGCAGCACGTGCGGGCCGTGTCCGACGATCAGGTCGGCCCCGGCGTCGATCATGGCGTGGGAGAACTTCACCGGGTCGCCCCGGTTCTCGCCGAGGAACATCTCGGTGCCGGGGCGGACCCGGGTCTTGTCCGACCCCTCGCCGCCCATGTGCACCTGCACCACGACCAGGTCGGCCATGGTGGCGGCCTTCTCGACCACTCCCTTGGCGGCGTCGATGTCGACCAGGCTGTTCGACCAGGGGTACGACGAGAAGCCGGCCACCGCGACCTTCACCCCGCCGACCTCGACCACGGTGATCTGGTCCGGCGCACCGGTGTGCTTCAGGCCGTGCTTCTCCAGCGCCTGCCGGGTGTTCTCGTAGCCCTGCGGCCCGAAGTCGTAACCGTGGTTGTTGGCCTGGTTGAGCAGCTGGAAACCGGCGTCCTTGAGGTGGCCGGCGTACTCCGGCGGAACCCGGAACTGGTAGCAGTTGCTGGAGTCGGCGCCGCACTTGCCGGTGCCGGTGTCGGTGGTGAGCGGCTCCTCCAGGTTGCCCATCACCAGGTCGGCCTTGAGTGCTCCCTCGACCTCGTCGAAGAAGCCCTTGCCGCCGTTGGCGGGCAACCGGGACGGGGCCATCCCCATCACGATGTCGCCGGTGGCCGAGAGGGTGACCGCCGCGCCCTTGTCGGCCGCTGCGCCGCTCGGCACCGGGGAACCGCTGGCACCACCACCGCCGCCCGGACGCCAGACCGGCTCCGGGGAGTCGTCGGGCTGGGAACAGCCTGCGAGGAGCACGGCGAGCAGCGCGCCGGAGGCGAGCACGGCGCGGCGGCGGGGACGGGGCTTCGAGAAGGCGGCAGAGTACATCGCCCGCGACGCTACCGGGTGGGTAATCGACCCACGACGGCCGATCGGACGGAAGTTCAGCCCGTCCGCCGCTCCGACCACGGGACGCAGGAGACCGACCCGCCGGCCCGGACGGCCGCGTGGACGGCCCGGGCGAGCGGGGCGCCCCAGGTCGACCGGGGTCCCCCGTACGGCTCGGTCGGGAGGGCGGGCCCACCGGCGGGGCAGAGCACGGTGACCGAGTCGGTGGGGGTACCGGTGCCCGGCAGGCCCAGTTCCCCGATCGCCTGGCACTTCGCCTCGGTCGCGGTGGCGACGGCGTTCACCAGCGCGGCGTCCCCGAGCGCCGCCGGCACGTAGACGACGATGTTGACCGTCCCGACCCGCTGCACCGGCGCGGTACCCGACACCCCGGCAGGAGCCGGCACCACGGCCTCCGCCGGGACGGCGGCCCAGAGGGGGGTGCCGAGGCCGACGGTGGCCCAGGCCCGTACGCCGGTGTCGGTCCGGGTCACCACCTCGGCGACGTCCACGCCGGTGAGCAGGCCGATCCCGGGCCCGTCGAGGCCGAGCCGGTCGGCGAGCGCGGCCAGGTGGGTCGCCGGGTCGTCCCGGCGGTACGACATCGGCACTGTCGCGTTGACCACCCAGTTGCGTACGCCGACACCGCCACCGAGCGGGCCGGAGCTGACCGCCCGCAGGGGCCGGCGGGCCCGCCACACGAGTAGCGGAATATCCCATCCGTCCTCGGGGCGGTGGGTCAGCACGGGGTCGCTCAGCACCCGGACACCCTACGACCAGCGGCGGCCACCGCCGGTGACCAGGTGGTTCGGGCGGATGATCATAAGGGCCGATCGGGTCGGCGAGGTTACGCCCAACGATCAAGTTTCCAGGGGTGCAGCTCTGATTCGTCCTCACATGCGCCTAGACTTGGCGGCGCGCGAGGGATCAGCGGACGGCGGACCCGGCCGAGGGACGGCAGCGCGCAACCGGAGGTGCGCGATGGACGAGGTACTGGCTCGCAGCGGGATCTTCCAGGGTGTCGACCCGGAGGCTGCCGAGGCGCTCGCCAAAGAGATGGAGACGATCGACGTCCGCAAAGGCGAGATCGTCTTCAACGAGGGCGAGCCCGGCGACAGTCTCTACATCCTCCTGTCCGGCAAGATCAAGGTGGGGCGTCGGGCAGCCGACGGCCGGCAGAACCTGATCGCCGTGATGGGCCCGTCGGACATGGTCGGTGAGCTCTCGCTCTTCGACCCCGGCCCGCGTACGGCCACGGCCACGGCGGTCACCGACACCCGGCTGGTACGGCTGCGCAAGCAGGCCCTGCGCCCCTGGCTGAACAACCGGCCCGAGATCGCCGAGCAGTTGCTGCGGGTGCTCGCCCGTAGGCTGCGCCGGACGAACGACTCGCTGGCCGACCTGATCTTCACCGACGTGCCGGGCCGGGTCGCCAAGAACCTGCTCCAGATGGCCGGCCGGTTCGGCACCCGCGACGGCGGCGTGCTGCGGGTGACCCACGACCTGACCCAGGAGGAGATCGCCCAGCTCGTCGGCGCCTCCCGGGAGACGGTCAACAAGGCGCTCGCCGACTTCGCCTCCCGTGGCTGGCTGCGACTGGACGGCAAGAGCATCATCATCCTCGACCCGGAGCGTCTCGCCCGCCGCGCGCGGGTCTGACCCGGCACCACGTACACACCGAGCCAGGGCCGCCCCGACCGGCGGCCCTGGCTCGTTCGCGACCGGTCCCGGCCCGGTTCCGGCAGGGGCGGTGCCGGCTGGCGGCCCGCGGTTCTCCCCGGTGACCCGCTCGGTCGCCTCGGCCCGATCGCGGGTGCGGGGAGCGGGAGCGGCGACAACTCTCCCCGATCCCTGCCGCACTCCCCTGGGGCCCGACCGGAACGATCAGCCGATGCCACAGAAAAAGTCAAGCTTGACTGTTTGTTTCGGCGGCGGCACGCTGTCCCCGTGTCCGCCGCATCGACCCGCGTCCCCCAACAGGAGCGCAGCCGCGCCACCCGGGCCCGGCTGCTCGAAGCGACTGTCGACTGCCTGGTCCGGTACGGCTGGTCGGGCACCACCACCACGGTGGTCGCCAGCCACGCCGGGGTCTCCCGTGGCGCCCAGCTGCACCACTACCCCACCAAGGCGGCCCTGGTCACCGCCGCCGTCGCCCACCTCGCCGAGCGACGCGCCGAAGAGCTGCGCGTCGAGGCCGAGGCGCTGCCGGTCGGCCCGCAGCGACTCGACCGGGTGATCGACCTGCTCGGCGTCGCCTTCACCGGGCCGCTCTTCGTCGCCGCGCTGGAGCTGTGGGTGGCCGCCCGCACCGACCCGGAGCTACGCGGCGCGTTGGTACCACTGGAGGCAAGGGTGGGTCGGGAGATGCACCGGCTCACCGTCGCGCTGCTCGACGTGGACGAGCGCCGCCCCGGGGTCCGCGAGGCGGTGCAGGCCACCCTCGACCTGCTCCGCGGGCTCGGCGTGGCCAACCTGCTCCACGACGACTCGGCCCGCCGCACCGCCCTGTTGCACACCTGGAAACGCCAGCTCGCCACCCTGCTCACCCCCGGACCACACCCGCCCCTCGACCAACCCTGACCGACCCGACCCCACCGGCCCGACCGGCCCTGACCCGCGCTCATCGACCCACCCGCCCGGGAGGCACCATGGTCGACCCGACCGCACTGCTCGCCGACCTGGCCGAGGAGTCCGACCAGCTCGACGCGCTCGTCGCCGCGCTGCCCAACGAGGCGTGGAAGCGGCCCACACCCGCGCCCCGCTGGACGGTCGCCCACCAGATCGCCCACCTGGCCTGGACCGACCACGTCGCCCGGTTGGCAGCCACCGATCCGACGGCCTTCCACGCCTCGGTCACCTCGGCCGCCGACCCGAGCCGGCTGGTCGAGGACGGGGCGGCGGAGTTCCTGGCACCGCCGGCCACCCTGCTCACCCGTTGGCGCACCGGCCGGGCCGGTCTCACCGCCGCCCTGGCCGCCGTGCCGGCCGGGGAGAAACTGCCCTGGTACGGCACCCGGATGTCGGCCGCCTCGATGGTCACCGCCCGGCTCATGGAAACCTGGGCACACGGCGAGGACGTCGCCGAGGCGCTCGGCGTGACCCGCACCCCGACGGCGCGGTTGCGGCACGTCGCGTACCTCGGATTCCGTACCCTCGGGCATGGTTTCGCCGCCCACGGCCGGTCGGTGCCGACGGTGCCGGTGCGGGTCGAACTCGCCGCGCCGGACGGGTCACGCTGGACCTTCGGGCCGGCCGACGCGGCGGACCGGGTCGTCGGCCCGGCGCTCGACTTCTGCCTGCTGGTCACCCAGCGCCGACACCGCGCCGACACCGCCCTGGCCGCCACCGGCCCGACCGCCGACGCCTGGCTCGACGTGGCCCAGGCCTTCGCCGGCCCACCGGGCGCCGGGCGCGACCCACGCACCACCGACCGCGAACGGGCCACGCCGGAAGCCGGCCGACCGACGGTGCGCGACAGCGCGTCCGGGGCCGGCGACGCGGCGGCCCCGGACGGCCGGGACGAGCGCACCGGGGCGACGGCGTGAGCGGCGTGCTCCGGGTGGGCAACGCCTCCGGCTTCTACGGTGACCGGTCCACCGCCTGGCGGGAGATGCTCGACGACGGTGAGCTGGACGTGCTGACCGGCGACTACCTGGCCGAGCTGACCATGCTGATCCTCGGTCGGGACCGGCTGCGCGACCCGGACCTCGGCTATGCGAAGACCTTCCTGCGCCAGCTCGAAGGCTGTCTCGGCACCGCCCTGGACCGGGGCGTACGGATCGTCACCAACGCGGGCGGGTTGCACCCGGCCGGGTTGGCCGCCGCGATCGGCGCGCTCGCCGACCGGCTCGGCCTCGCCGTCCGGGTCGGCCACGTCGAGGGCGACGCACTGCCCCGACCGGACGCGCTCACCGCCAACGCCTACCTCGGCGCGTTCGGCATCGCCGCCTGCCTGGACGCCGGGGCGGACGTGGTGGTCACCGGGCGGGTCACCGACGCCTCGCTGACGGTCGGGCCGGCCATCGCCCGGTTCGGCTGGCGACCCGACGACCTGGACGCGCTGGCCGGCGCCACAGTCGCCGGGCACCTGATCGAGTGCGGGGCCCAGGTCACCGGCGGCAACTTCAGCTTCTTCACCGAACTGCCCGACGGTGGACGCCGACCCGGCTTCCCGATCGCCGAGATCCACCCGGACGGCTCGTCGGTGCTCACCAAGCACCCCGGCACCGGCGGCGCGGTCACCGTCGAGACCGTCACCGCCCAACTGTTGTACGAGGTGGGCGGCCCCGACTACCTCGGCCCGGACGTGGTGACCCGACTGGACACGGTACGGCTGCACCAGGACGGGCCGGACCGGGTGCGGGTGGGCGGGGTCCGGGGCACCCCACCGCCGGCCACCCTCAAGGTGGGCGTCAACAACCTGGGCGGCTTCCGCAACGCGATGACGTTCGTGCTCTGCGGGCTGGACATCCCCGCCAAGGCAGCCCTGGTCCGGGGGCAGGTCGAGGCGGCGGTCGGCGCGGACGGGCTGGAGTTCACGCTGGCCCGTACCGACCACGTCGACGCGGTCGACACCGAGACGGCGAGCGCGCTGCTGCACGTACACCTGCGTGACGGTGACCGGGTGCGGGCCGGGCGGGCCTTCTCGGCGGCGGCGGTGGAGCTGGCCCTCGCCTCCTACCCGGGATGCACGCTGACCACCCTGCCCGGCGACGCCACCCCGTACGGGGTCTTCACCGCCGACGCCGTGCCGCAGGTCGACGTGCCCCACGTCGCCGTGCTACCGGACGGCACCCGGCTGCCGATCCCCCCGCCGCCGCAGACCGCACCACAGACCACGCCGGACGCCACGCCACAGGCCGAGACCCGGCCGGTGCCCGCTCCGGCGGGGCCCGCCGCACCGGTGGACCCGGCACCGGCGACCGGGCCGACCCGGCGGGGGCCGTTGGGTGAGCTGGTCGGGGCCCGGTCGGGTGACAAGGGTGGCGACGCCAACCTCGGCGTCTGGGCGCGCACCGACGCGACCTGGGGCTGGCTGCGGGAATGGCTGACCGTCGCGCGGCTGGCCGAGCTGCTGCCGGAGACCGCCGCGTTGACCGTCGAACGGTACGAGCTGCCGCACCTGCGGGCGGTCAACTTCGTGATCCGGGGCCTGCTCGGGCCGGGGGTGGCCGCCTCCACCCGGTTCGACCCGCAGGCCAAGGCGCTCGGTGAGCTGCTCCGCTCGCGCATCGTCGACCTGCCCGCCGCCCTCACTCCCGGCCCGCCCGCCGCAGACCGGCCGGGAGCGGCAGCCGGGCCGGGAGCGGCAGCCGGGGAGGGGGACGGATGACGATCGTGGACACGCCGGAGCGGCGGCAGTTGCGGGAGTTGACCCGGGCCTTCGTGACCCGGGAGGTGCTGCCGCACCTCGACGACTGGGAGCGGGCCGGCGAGGTCCCCCGCACGCTGCACGCCACCGCCGCGAAGATCGGCCTGCTCGGCATCGGCTTCCCCGAGTCGGTCGGCGGCAGCGGCGGTGACCTGCTCGACTCGATAGTGGTCACCGAGGAGATCATCCGCTCCGGTGGCTCCTCCGGGCTGGTCGCCGCCCTCTTCACCCATGGCATCGCGCTGCCGCACATCGTCGCGGCGGCCGGAGCGCGCACCGGCGGCACGCTCGGTGGTCGACTCCCCACCCGCCGGTCCGCCGCCGACGATCCCCTGGTCACCCGGTACGTCCGGCCGACGCTGGCGGGTGAGCTGATCGGCGCGCTGGCGATCACCGAACCGGACGGCGGCTCCGACGTCGCCTCGATCCGCACCACCGCCCGCCGCGACGGCGACCACTACCTGGTGAACGGGTCGAAGTCGTACGTCACGAGCGGGGTACGCGCCGACTTCGTCACCACGGCGGTCTGCGGCGACTTCCCCGGCAGCGGGTCGCTGCACCTGCTGGTGATCGACAGGGGCACGCCCGGGTTCACCGTCGGCCGGAAGCTGAAGAAGCTCGGCTGGCACTGCTCGGACACCGCCGAGCTGTCCTTCGTCGACGTCCGGGTCCCGGTGGCCAACCGGATCGGCGAGGAGGACACCGGCTTCCTGGCGATCATGCAGAACTTCGCCACCGAGCGCCTGTCCCTGGCCACCCAGGCGTACGCGACCGCGCAGCGCTGCGTGGAGCTGGCGACCCGCTGGTGCCGGGACCGGTCCACCTTCGGTCGTCCACTGGCCAGCCGGCAACTGGTCCGGCACCGGCTGGCCGAGATGCACACCCGTACCGAGGCGGCCCGCGCGTACGTGCACCAGGTGGCCGCCCGGGTGGCGGCGGGCGAGCCGGTGGTGACCGAGGTGGCGATGGCGAAGAACGTCGCGGTGGCCGCCTGCGACCAGGTGGTCGACGCCGCGCTGCAACTGCACGGCGGGTTCGGCTACCTGCGCGACGCCGAGGTCGAGCGGCACTACCGGGACGCCCGCATCCTCGGCATCGGCGGCGGCACCACCGAGATCATGAACGAGATCATCGCGAAAGGCCTGGGCCTGTGAGCGCGAGGAGTGAGCCGGTCTTGCGAGCCCCGCAGTCGCGAACGAAGACGAACCTGTGAGCGCGAGGAGTGAGCCGGTCTTGCGAGCCCCGCAGTCGCGAACGAAAGACGAACCTGTGAGCGCGAGGAGTCAGCCGGTCCTGCGAGCCCCGCAGTCGCGAACGAAAGACGGGAACCTGTGACCACACTGGAGAGTGCGATCGACCCGGCCGCGCCGGCGTTCGTGGCCAACCGGGACGCGTTGCGGGAGCGGCTGGCCGAGTTGGACGCCGCCCTCGACCAGGCGCGGGCCGGCGGTGGCGAGAAGTACGTGGCCCGGCACCACGGGCGCGGCAAGCTGCTGCCCCGGGAGCGGATCGAGTTGCTGCTCGACCGGGACAGCCCGTTCCTGGAGTTGTCGCCGGTCGCCGGGTACGGCACCGACTTCCCGGTCGGGGCGAGCGTGGTCACCGGCATCGGCGTGGTCGAGGGCGTGGAGTGCCTGATCGTCGCCAACGACCCGACGGTACGCGGCGGCGCGGTCAACCCGTGGTCGCTGGCGAAGACCCGGCGGGCCGGCGAGATCGCCCTGGCGAACCGGCTGCCGATGGTCAACCTGGTGGAGAGCGCCGGGGCGGACCTGCCCACCCAGGCGGAGATCTTCATCCCGGGCGGCCGGGTGTTCCGCGACCTGACCCGGCTCTCCGCCGCGAAGATCCCCACGGTCAGCGTGGTCTTCGGCAACGCCACCGCCGGTGGGGCGTACGTGCCGGGGATGTCCGACCACGTGATCATGATCCGGGACCGGTCCCAGGTCTACCTGGCCGGGCCGCCGCTGGTGAAGATGGCCACCGGCGAGATCACCGACGACGAGTCGCTGGGCGGCGCGGCGATGCACGCCGGCACGTCCGGTCTCGCCGACCACCTCGCCGAGGACGAACGGGACGGTATCCGGCTGGCCCGCCGGTGCATCCGCCGGTGCAACTGGCGCAAGCAGGGTCCGCCGCCGCGCGACCCGGCCCCCCGACCACCGAGATACGACCCGGAGGAGCTGCTCGGCATCGCCAGCGCCGACCTGAAGGTGCCGTTCGACCCACGGGAGGTGCTGGCCCGGGTGCTCGACGGCAGCGAGTTCGACGAGTTCAAGCCGGCGTACGGCACCGCCCTGGTGACCGGCTGGGGCGAGCTGCACGGCTACCCGGTCGGCGTGCTGGCGAACGCCCGGGGGGTGCTGTTCAGCGCGGAGGCGCAGAAGGCGGCCCAGTTCATCCAGCTCGCCAACGCCACCGACACCCCGCTGGTCTTCCTCCAGAACACCACCGGCTACATGGTCGGCACCGAGTACGAGCAGCGCGGCATCATCAAGCACGGCGCACTGATGGTCAACGCGGTCTCGAACTCGACGGTGCCGCACCTGACTGTCAACCTGGGCGCCTCCTACGGTGCCGGCAACTACGGGATGTGCGGCCGGGCGTACGAGCCGAGGTTCCTGTTCACCTGGCCGAACGCGAAGTCGGCGGTGATGGGACCGGCGCAGTTGGCCGGGGTGCTGTCGATCGTCGCCCGGCAGGCCGCCGCCGCCCGGGGCCGGGACTACGACGAGGACTCCGACGCGGCGATGCGGATGATGGTCGAGCAGCAGATCGAGTCGCAGTCCGGGGCGCTGTTCCTGTCCGGCCGGCTCTACGACGACGGGGTGATCGACCCCCGGGACACCCGTACCGTCCTGGGGCTCTGCCTGTCGGCGATCCACAACGCACCGGTGAAGGGCGCCGACACCTTCGGCGTCTTCCGGCTGTAGTGCCGTGAGCGCGAGGAACGCAGCGCAGCGGAGTCCCGCAGCCGCGAACGAAAGGCAGGCACCGTGAGCGCGAGGAACGCAGCGCAGCGGAGTCCCGCAGCCGCGAACGAAAGGCAGGCACCGTGAGCGCGAGGAACGCAGCGCAGCGGAGTCCCGCAGCCGCGAACGAAAGGCGGATCCCGTGAGGGTGATCGGGAAGCTGTTGGTGGCCAATCGGGGGGAGATCGCCCGGCGGGTCTTCGCCACCTGCCGGGCGCTCGGCGTGGCGACGGTCGCCGTGCACTCCGACGCCGACGCCGACGCGCCGTACGTCGCCGAGGCCGACGAGGCGGTCCGACTGCCGGGGAACACGCCAGTCGAGACGTACCTGCGGATCGACCTGATCGTGGACGCGGCCCGGCGCACCGGTGCGGACGCGGTACACCCGGGTTACGGCTTCCTCGCCGAGCACGCCGGGTTCGCGGCGGCGGTGACCGACGCCGGCCTGACCTGGGTCGGCCCGCCGGCCGGGGCGATCGCGGCGATGGGTGACAAGATCGCGGCGAAGGCGCTGCTCGCCGGTGCGGGCGTGCCGATGCTGCCGACCTGGACCGACGGCGACGCGATCACCGACTTCCCGGTGCTGGTCAAGGCGTCCGCCGGGGGCGGCGGCCGGGGGATGCGCGTCGTCCGCGACCCCGCCGACCTGCCGGCGGCCGTCGACTCCGCGCGCCGCGAGGCCGCCGCCGCGTTCGGCGACGGCACTGTCTTCGTCGAGCGGTACGTCGAACGCGGCCGGCACGTCGAGGTGCAGATCTTCGGCGACACCGCCGGTACGGTGGTGGCCCTCGGTGAGCGGGACTGCTCGATCCAGCGCCGGCACCAGAAGATCGTCGAGGAGGCCCCGGCGGTGCTGCCCGACGGGGTCCGGGAGCGGCTGCACGCGGCGGCGGTCGCGGCCGGGCGGGCGGTCGACTACGTCGGGGCGGGGACGGTGGAGTTCCTGCTCGCCCCGACGGGTGAGTTCTTCTTCCTGGAGATGAACACCCGGCTCCAGGTGGAGCATCCGGTCACCGAGGCGGTCACCGGGCTGGACCTGGTCCGGCTGCAACTGCTCGTCGCCGAGGGCGGTGCGCTGCCGGTGCCGGAGACCCCGTCGGTTGACGGCCACGCCATCGAGGTACGGCTCTGTGCGGAGGACCCGACGCAGGGGTTCCGCCCGGCCACCGGCACCCTGCACCGGTTCGCGGTCCCCGGGGTGGTCGGCGAGTTCGCCCCGACCCGGGGCGTGCGGCTCGACTCGGGGGTACGCACCGGTTCGGCGGTGGGCGTGCACTACGACTCGATGCTCGCCAAGCTGGTCGCCTGGGCACCGACCCGGGCCGGGGCGGCCCGGGTGCTCGCCGGGGCGCTGGCCCGCGCCGAGTTGCACGGGGTGGCCACCAACCGGGACCTGCTGGTCCGCGTGCTGCGCAGCCGCGAGTTCGGATCGGCGCAGGTGGACACCGGTTTCCTGGACGCACACGACGAGGTCTTCGCACCACTGCTGCCGCCCGACCAGCTCCCGATCGCGGCGCTGGCCGCCGCGCTCGCCTGCGCCGCCGCGCGGCGTGCCGACGCCCCGGTGCTCGCCGGCCTCCCGTCGGGCTGGCGCAACGTGCCGGCCTTTCCCCAGTTCGCCCGGTACGCCTGCCGCACCGGCGACGAGATCGAGGTGCGCTACCGGCTGGACCGGTCCGGCGGTCTCGCCGACTGGTCCACCGATCCGCCAGCCTCACCCACCAGCACGACCGTCGCCGCACCTGGCACGACCACCGCCGGCACGGACACCACCGGTCCCACGACGGCCGCCCAGACGGCCGCCGAGCCCGGGCCGGTGGTCACGCTGGTGACGGCGGCGGCGGACCGGGTGCTGCTCGACGTGGCGGGGGTGCGGCGGGTGTTCCGCGTACACCGGGCGGGGTCGGTGGTCTTCGTGGACGGCCCGGACGGGGCGGCGGAGCTGACCGAGCTGCCCCGTTTCCCGCTGCCCCGGGTGGCGCCGGCCGCCGGGTCGCTGCTCGCGCCGTTGCCCGGCACGGTGACCCGGGTGCACGTCGAACCAGGTCAGCGGGTCGCCGCCGGGGACCTGCTGCTGACCCTGGAGGCGATGAAGCTGGAACATCCCGTGCTCGCCCCGACCGATGGCGTGGTCGCCGACCTGCCGGTGTCCGCCGGTGGGCAGGTCGAGACGGGTGCGGTGCTGGCCGTGGTCGACCCCGAGGAGGCACCCCGATGAACTTCGACCTCACCCCCGAGCAGGACCAGCTCCGCGACGCCGTCCGCGCGCTGGGCCGCCGGTACGGCCACGCCTACTTCGTCGAGAAGGCGAGGTCGGGCGGGCACACCACCGAGCTGTGGGACGAGGCCGGTCGGCTCGGCTACCTGGGCGTCAACGTCCCCACCGAGTACGGCGGCGGCGGTGGCGGCCTCACCGAGCTGGCCATCGTCTGCGAGGAGTTGGCCGCCGCCGGCTGCCCGCTGCTGCTGCTGGTGGTCTCGCCGGCCATCGCCGTCACGGTGATCAACCGGCACGGCACCGAGGAGCAGCGCAAGCGCTTCCTGCCCGGCTTCGCCGACGGCTCGCTGAAGGTGGTCTTCGCGATCACCGAGCCGGAGGCCGGGTCGAACTTCCACCGGCTCGGCACGGTGGCCCGCCGCGACGGCGACGACTGGCTGCTCTCCGGCCGCAAGTGCTACATCTCCGGCGTGGACGAGGCGCAGTACGTGCTGGTGGTGGCCCGGACCGAGGACGCGACCACCGGGAAGCTCAAGCCGGCGCTGTTCGTGGTGCCGACCGACGCGGCCGGGCTGACCCGGTCCCGGCTGGACATGGAGATCGTCTCCCCGGAGAACCAGTTCCTGCTCTACCTGGACGACGTCCGACTGCCCGCCGACGCGCTTGTCGGCGGGTCGTTGGACGCCGGCCTGCCGGCGCTGTTCGCCGGGCTGAACCCGGAGCGGATCACGGTCGCCGCGATGGGCGTCGGCACCGGTCGGTACGCCATCGAGCGGGCGAGTGAGTACACCGCCACCCGCAAGGTCTGGGGCGGCCGGACCATCGGCGCACACCAGGGCGTGTCCCACCCGCTGGCGCACGCGGCGGTGCAGGTGGAGCTGGCCCGCCTCATGATCGGAAAGGCGGCCACCCTGTACGACGCGGGCCGCGACCTGGAGGCCGGGGTCTCCGGCAACATGGCCAAGTACGCCGCCGGGGAGGCCGCCGCGCTGGCCGTGGACACCGCCGTGCAGGCCCTCGGCGGGGCCGGCATGACCACCGAGTACGGCGTGGCGACGCTGCTCGGCGCGGTCCGGGCCGGCCGGATCGCCCCGGTCAGCCGGGAGATGATCCTCAACTTCGTCGCCCAGCACGTGCTGGGTCAGGAGAAGTCCTACTGACCCCGGCTCAGCGCAGGGTGCGGCAGGCCGCGTCGGTGCGGTGCACCGGGCGGACCCGCCGGCCCAGCCCCTCCAGCAGCGAGTCCTCGACGTGGTAGTCCCGGATCCGCAGCCGGTGCCGGGGCAGCTCCTCCTCGCTGGGGCAGAGCACCTGGGCGCGGACGTCGTCCACCGGCACGTACCGGACGCCGCCGCGCTCCTGGAGCAGCACCATGCTGACGTCGTCCACGGTGACCACGTGTCCCCGGACGTCCTCGGTGACGCCGGGGCTGGACTCCACGGTGGTCACGGTGAGCGGCAGCACCGGCGTGGTGATCACCGGCAGCGCCGCCCAGACCAGCATGGCCAGCACCGCCGCCTCGGTGACCGAGGCGAGCGGCCGGATCACCGCCCCGGGCAGCGGGCCGGTCACCGCCAGCGCGAGCAGCGGCGGGACGACGAGCAGCACCAGGGCGAGCAGTTCCCGCTGCTGCCACGCGTCGACCAGGGTGGGGGCGAGCAGCCAGCCGTAGCCGGCGAGCAGCGCCATCACGATCAGCGTCCGGAGCAGGACGTGTTCGTGCAGGCGTGCCGGGGTGAGCTGGAAGGCGGCGACGAACGCCGGCAGCAGCAACGGGAGGTAGAGCAGTTGCCAGGTGACCAGGGCCATCAGGAAGCTGGCCAGCACGAACCAGGCCGGGGTGAGGTCGGCCCAGCGGACGAAGAGCGGGCGGCGGACGGTGGGCGGCATCCGTTCGACGCTGACCCGCAGCACCGCGCCGAGCGCGAAGACCGCGACCAGGCCGGTGGAGAGCAGCCGGGCGGCGGTGGTCAGGAAACCGGCCAGCAGGTTCACCGGCCCGACGTTCGCCACCAGCAGCAGCGTGGTCTGGAGTTCGCCGCCCGCCTCGACACCGAGGCGCAGCACCGAGAAGATGGCCGGCACGCCCACCACCGCCGTCCAGAACGACTGGCTGGCCCGCGCCCGCCGCTCCACCGCCGGGTCCCAGCCGTCACGCACTCCGACGGTGGTGGCGCCCAGATCCTGCGGTACGGCCGGGGCGGTCACCGGGTCGGCGCCTTGTCGTCGAAGTCGACCAGCTGCGGCACGTTCAGCGGCTGCGGTTGCGCCTTCTCCGCCTTGAGCCACGGCCCGAGGGTCCGGTTGTACGCGGTGAGCCACGGGCTGCTGATCCCGTTGCGCCCCTGCAGGTAGCTCTTCTGCAGGGCGAAGGCCACCAGGTCACGCAGGGCCGGATCGCCTATCGG
The DNA here is from genome assembly GCF_036017915.1 of Micromonospora sp. NBC_00421. Classification (NCBI taxonomy): domain Bacteria; kingdom Bacillati; phylum Actinomycetota; class Actinomycetes; order Micromonosporales; family Micromonosporaceae; genus Micromonospora; species Micromonospora sp. NBC_00421. The sequence goes on along the minus strand of NZ_CP107929.1, from coordinate 6,179,851 downwards.
CACACCGATCCCGAGCAGCTCGCTGGTACCGAACGGCATGTCGACGATCTCGAACTCGGTCGGGTAGAGGGAGAGGAAACCGGCGAGGATCGTCTCGTCGGAGCTGACCGCGTCGTAGCGGCCCTCCCGGATCCCCTTGACGCAGTCGCCGACCTCCTTGACCACGAGCGCCTTCACGTCGTGCTTGGCCAACTCGGCCTCGGTGGTGGAGCCGCCGCTGGTGCAGACCTTGTACTGCGGTTCGCGGAGGTCCTCGATGGTGCGGATCTTGTCCTTGAGCCGGGTCGGCACCATCACCTCCTGGGTGGTGACGAAGTACGGCCCGGCGAAGCTGACCAGCTTCTCCCGCTCCTCGGTGATCGAGAAGCTGGAGACCACCAGGTCGACCACGCCACCCTGGAGGGCGGGGATGCGGTCCTCGGTGGTCACCGAGACCCACTCGATGCGCTGGTCACCCTCGTAGCCGAGGTAGGAGGCGACGTAGCGGGCGATCTCCACGTCGAAGCCGACGTGTGCGCCGTTGCGCAACTCGCCCATCAGGGGCTCGGTGGTCGCCACCCCGATCTTGATCTTCGACTGACCGTCGATGTGCGACTCCCGCAGTTTGTCGCGGACCGAGGGCAGCGACGGTTCGCGCCGGTTGTCGCAGCCGGCGGCGGCGGCCAGGGTGAGGGTCAGCGCCACCGCCAGGGTGGTGGCGACCGAACGGACCCGATGGCGGGCGGAGACGTCGTTCATCGGCGCACCTCGCTGACGGACAGCCTGGGGGACACCGAGGGTAGCCGTTCGGGTCCATCTGCGTCCCGCCGCATCGCGGTGACGGGTCGACCGCCGCGACGCCCATCCGACCCGACCAGGGGAGGAACCCGGGGTACGACGGACGACCGGGCGCCCGCCGTACCCCGGAACCGGATCAGCGCACGGCCAGCGAGCCCAACGCGGGCAGCGGCGCGACGACCGGCGGCAGCCGCTTCGGCTCGCCCCGGGCCGGCAACCCGGCGGCGGCCAGCGCGCCCTTGGAGGTGGCGGCCCGCCCGGCCGGCTCCGGCGTCTCGACGAACGGCTGGTCGTCGCCGACGCAGACGGTGCCCTTCGCCGGCAACGCACCCCGCAGCAGGTACGCGTCGACCGCCCCTGTCACACAGGCCGACGTCCCGTACGCCGTGTGACCCCAACTGTCGCTGCTGAGCAGCCGGCTGTTCGGCAGCAGCTGCGCCGAGCTCACCGCGCCCTGGTAGTTGGTGGCCGGGTCCCAGTAGTTGCCCACCACCAGCACCGGCGCGGCGGTCCGCCGGTCGAACGGCCCGGTCCAGGCGTCGGCGTCGCGCACCGTCCAGGCGTCCCGGGCGCAGGGCGCGGTGCCCCAGGCCCAGAGCCGCCCGAAGTAGGGCGCCCGCTTGTCCTCCTGGGCGCTGAGCGCGGGCCAGTCCGCGAGCTTCTTCGGGTGGTACCCGTCGGTGCAGTCGACACTGAGGAAGGTCTCCAGCCCGTTGTAGTACGGGAAGTCGAACCGTCGCTGCTCCCGGGCCTGCACGGCGAGCCGACCGAGCGCCGCGCGGGCCTCGGCGAGGCGGGCCGGCGACACCGACTGCGGATCGGTGAGAACGAGCAACTGCTCGGTGCTGTCCACGATCGGCTCCCAGCCGTAGGGGCTGTAGAGCGCGCTGAGGCTGGCGCCCACGAAGTCGGCGTAGCTGACGGTGAACGAACCGGCGTCCGGATCGTCGACCACCACGGGCTTCTGGCGCAGCCGCTTCGCCACCAGCTCGTACGAGGCGACCGGGTCACCGGAGGCGAGGGAGCACGCCTGCGGACCGGCCTTGTCGCAGCGGACCAGGATCTCACGCAGCGCCCGGTACGCCCCGTCGGCGCTGCGCAGCCGGGTCTCCTGGAGCTGGTCGCGGGCCTTGCCCTGGCCAACCCAGGCGTTCGGGTCGAGCACCCCGTCGACGACCACCGCGCGGACCCGGTCCGGGAACATGTTCGCGTAGTACTGGCCGAGGGCGGTGCCGTAGCTGAAGCCGAGGTAGCTGAGCTTCTTGTCGCCTACCGCCCGGCGCAGCACGTCCATGTCCCGGGCCACCTCGGCGGTGGACATCGCCGAGGTCAGCGGCCGGCCGGTGGTCGAGCACGCCTGACCGACGGCCTTCGACGACTTCAGGTACGCCTGCTCCTCGGCCTTCGTCCACGGGAAGGCGACGTTCAGGCCGGCGTACGCCCTGGTCTGCTCCTTGACCGACGGGAAGCACTTGACGTTGCTGCTGGCGGCGACGCCGCGCGGGTCGATGCCGACGATGTCGAACCGGTCGAGCAGGTCGTCGCCGAGGAAGTACGGCGCGGCCAGCGCGATGTCGGTGCCGGAGCCACCCGGGCCACCCGGGTTGAGGAAGAGGCTGCCGACCCGGGCCTGCCGGTCACGGGCCTTCACCCGGAGCAGGGCGACCTCGGTGGTGGCGCCCTTCGGCTTGTCGTAGTCCAGCGGCAGCCGGGCGGTGGCGCACTCGGCGTAGTCGTAGCAGGCGTACCAGTCGAGCTTCGGCGTGGGCACGCTGTCGACGCGCCGGGCCTCGGTGCGGCTGGTCCGGTCGGGAGTGACGGGGAGGGTGTGCGGGCTGCCGGGTGCGGCGGCGGCCGGCACGACCGCCACCGTGGCGAGGACCAGGCCGGCGATGCCCGCCGCGGCCAGGGACCGGGTTCTTTGTGGCACGTGGCTGCCTTCCGGTGGGGAACAGGACAGGTCGAGACGACACCTCGACCGTCGTCACTCTAGGCATAACGGTCAACCGCGCCGAGCCGTACGGTTTGACAGCGCGCCCGTTCAGGTCATGCTTGTCAGGTGAGGCGAATCCTGAGACCGGACGCGCGGGCGGTGGCGGTGGTCGGGGCGCTGGCGACCGGCGCGGTCCTGGCGACGCTGGCCTTCCGGCATCCCGCCGGCATCCTGACAGTGGGGCTGGCACTGCTCGGCGTCCTGTTCGCGACGGTGACCGGCACCGCGCTGGCCGCGCTGCGCGAACGCGACGACGGGCAGCAGCCGTCCGGGGCGACGCCCACGGGTCAGCCGGAATCGGGTTCGTTCCTCGACGCCGACACCCTGGACGCGTTGGACAGCGCGGCCGTGCTGAGCCGGCTGCATCGGATGCGCGAGGTCAGCGACCAGTGAGGGTCGGCGCGACCAGGGCGTCCACGCCCCGCCCGGCGAGGCAGCGGTAGGTCCGGTCGAGATCCGTCTCGGCGGGCGGCAACACCTCCAGGTGCCAGCCGTTGGTGTAGTCGATCCCACTGGTCAGCCGGAACGTCCGCACGTTGCACACCGACCGGACCGTCGGGTCGGCGCTGATCGCGGCGTGCCCGGCCGCGGCCAGCGCGGCGGGCAACTGCCCCTCGACGTACGTCTCCCAGGTGTGCCGCCCCTCGCAGGAGAGTTCGGCGGCCTCCGCCCGGTCGCCGCGCAGCCGCACCGGGCCGAAGCACTCCAGCACCGGGGCGCAGCGGGCACCCGGCGGCAGGGTCGCCGCCGTGCCGTCGGCCGCGCAGCCGGGCAGGGTGCCCCAGCGGGCGGCCGGGCTCGACGAGCCGACGACCGACGGGGTGGCTGTCGGCCCGGCCACCGGTGGCGCACCGCCGGCGACCCATGCTCCGGCGCTCGCCGAGGCGGCCAGGGCGAGCACCCCGGCCCCGCCGAGGAACCAGCGCCGCCGCCGGCGCTCGCCGTGGGGCACCGTCGGCTGGTCGTCCTGGACGGGTGGACGCGGGCTCGGCTGGCCGGTGATCCGCCCGGGTTGACCGGTGGTCCATCCGACGGTGTACGGCCCCCCGCCCGGACCGCCGGTGGACGGCCCGCCGGAGACCGGGACGCCGCTGACCGGGGTGGGGGCCGGGTCGAGGGGGAGCGCGGTGAGCAGGTCGCGCAGTTCGAGCGCGGAGGGGCGGGCGTCGGGGTCGTTGGACATCCCGGCACGGAGCACGTCGACCAGTTCGGTCGGCACCCCGGGCAGGTCGGGGATCGGCTGGTGGAACAGTTCCAGCACGGTGACCAGGCTCGGGTTGCGCTCGGACTGCCAGCGTGGGGGTCGGCCGGTCATCACCGCGTAGAGGGTGGCGCAGAGGGCGTACACGTCGACGGCCGGTGACGGCGGGCTGTGGTTGAACATCTCCGGCGGCGCGTAGGCCGGGGTGAGCACCTCCAGGGTGACCGAGGCGTCCCGCGCCTCGGCCAGCACCGCCAGCCCGAAGTCGGCGAGCACCGCCGAGTTGAAGTGCGAGTGCAGGATGTTGGCCGGCTTGACGTCGCGGTGCAGCACCCCGGCCGCGTGCGAGTGGGCCAACGCGTCCGCGATCTTGATGCCGAGGTCACGGCTCTCGGACGCGTCGAGCGGCGAGGTCCGCATCCGTTCGGCGTACGAGCCGTCGCACAGCTCCATGATCAGGTACGGATGCTGGTCGACGGTCACCCCCACGTCGAAGAGGTCCACGACGTGCGGGTGCGACGACATCCGCCCGGCCGCCCGCGCCTCGCGCAGGAACCGGGCCTGGTCGCGCTCGTTGTCCAGGGTGCGGTTCTCCACCTTGACGGCGACCTCCCGACCGACGGAGATCTGGGTGGCCCGGTAGACGGTGGCGTAACCACCCCGGGCAAAGACCTGCAAGTCGGTCAGACCGGGCACGATGGGCAGCCGGAGGGCGCCGGGCGGGGTCTCGGTCACGGCTCGAAAATACCCGTTCCGCCGGAGCGCTCAGCGATCCGTACCGGCGGCAACGGCCGGCCCGGCGGTGGTGGCGGTGTCCCGGCGGGCGTCCCACCGCAGGCCGAGCGCGGTCGCCACCGCGCCCGCCCCCTCCCAGAGCGCCACCCCGATGAACCTGTCCGGGGCCACGTCGGCCAGCACGGTCAGCGTGAAGACGGTGAAGGTGACCAGCCGGAAGACCACCGTGAAGCGGTAGAACGCCCGCCACTCGGTGGCCACCGCGAGCAGGTAGTAGACGCCCATGTTGAACGAGGCCATCGAGGACGCGGTGAGGAAGGTCCCGGTGTAGTCGCCGGGCGCCCGGTTCGCCGGCACCTCGAAGCCGAGCAGCCGCAGCTGCGCCTCCGGCCACACCAGCCCGAGCGCGCCGAGCAGCACCGCCAGCACCCCGAAGACCGCGATCGTCCAGCCGGCACCCGAACGCGGCAACCTCATCTGCTCCCCAACCCCCGACGGCACGACCGACGCCGGGCGGCGGTCGCGTGAAGTGACACGCTAACCGCCCCCGCCGAAGCGCACATCACCGGAACCGACAGACCTACCGGCCGGGATCGATCAGACCCACCGGCCGGGATCGATCAGACCTCGCCGGCCAGCCGGGCCCGCAGGGCGTCGGCGCTGGCCCGTTCGCTGCGCTGCTCGGTCGCGTGGGCGAGCCGGACCGCCTCCTGTGCGCTGGCCAACGCCTCCGCCGGGTATCCGCAGGCGGCCAGCGCCTCGGCCAGCACCCCCGCCCCGATCACCTGACTGCGGACATCCTCCGCCGGGGTGGCGACCGCCCGGCGGGCCCAGTCCAACGCCTGCTCCGACTGACCGTGGGCGAGCAACGCGGAGGCGTACCGGGCCAGCGTCTGTCGGCGGGAGAAGAGCAGCGTCGGCGTCCTCGCGGCGGTCGTCGCCACCGGGGCGAGCAGCCCGACCGCGGTGGCCGTGTCCCCGGCGGCGAGCCGGGCGGTGGCGAGCAGCACCCGGGGAGCGGCCTGCGCCGGTGCCTGCGGGTTGTGCGGTTCGACGGCGGTCAGCACCGCCCTGGCGTCCCGCTCGGCGGTCTCGCAGTCCCCCATGTCCAGCGCGACGAAGCCGCGCAGCGTGCCGGCCATCCCGGTGAGCAGCGGATGCGAGGTCCGGCCGGCGTACGCGAGGGCGTCGGTGAACAGGTCGGCGGCGTGCTCCGGTTCGCCCAGCCCCCGCGCCACCACACCCCGTACGACAAGCGCGAACCCCCGCCCCCAGTCGTCGGAGACCGCGGCGAAATCCCGGTACGCCCGGCGGGCCGCCCGGTCCGCCTCGGCCACCTCGCCCAGCTCGGCCCCGGCGAACGCCTCGACCGCGCGCAGCGTGCCCACCGCCCACGCCTCGCCGACCCGCTCCCCGAACGGCAGGAAGATACCGGCCAGCCGGCAGGCCTCCCCCAGCCGACCGGCCAGCAACCGGGCGAAGGCGGTGGTGCCGCGCAGCCAGGCCCGCCCGTACGGGTCCTTCAACTCGGCGAAGAGCCGGGCGGCCCGGCCGAGCACCGCGTCGGTGCCGGCGAAGTCCCCCCGGGTGGTGGTGACCCAGGCCAGGTTCTGCAACGCCCACGCCTGCCCCCGCGGATCCTTCGCGGCGAGGCTGATCTGGTAGGAGGCCGCGAGCCGGCTGCTCGCCTGCCCGAGCCGCCCGGCGACGAAGTCGGCCATCCCGAGCCGGCGCATCGCCGAGGCGCGCAGGTTGGTCACCTCCCCGGCCGTGGCCACCTGCAACGCCTCCTGCCAGCAGGCCGTCGCCCGGCCCTGGTCGCCCGAGGTCTGGTGGGCCTGGCCGGCGAGCAGCAGGGCGCTGGCCCGGGTGCCGGCGTCGTCACCGGCGTTGGCGGCGATCTTCTCGGCGAAGGCGAGCGCGTCACCGACCCGGCCGACCTGGAGCAGGGCCCGTGCGTGCGCCACCCGGTCGACCGGGGGCACCCCCTCGCGGGCCAGTTCGGCGGCGCGTTCGGCGTACTCGACGGCCAACGCCGGCTCACCGACCTGCAACGCCCGGCGGGCGGCCCGGCCCAGCGCGGCCACCCCCAGTCCGGCTACCGTCCGGGCCGGCGAATCCGGGCGGAGCTTCACCGCGTCGGCGAGGACGACGGCCCGCTCGACCTGCTCGGCGACGAAGTCGTCCCGGGCGGCGTCGGTGAACCCGCCCGGCGGGGCGACCGACGAACCGGGCACCCCGGTGGCCCACCGGGCCAGCGCGGCGTGCCGTTCGGCCAGTTCGGCCTTGCTCACCCCGGCATAGGCGGCCTCGCGCATCAGCGGGGTGGCGAACGCGAAGCCCGTCCGGTTGCGGTGCAGCATCCGGCGTTGCAGCAGCTCCTCCACGGCCCGTTCCAGCTCGACGGCGGCCACCGCGGCGGGCCGACCGTCCCGCCCGGCCCGCAGCTCGCGCAGCGCCTCCACCGCACCGGTGGGCACGACGTCGCCGACCACCGCGGCGTCCCGCAACGCCGAGCGGGCCTCCGGCGGAAGCGCGTCGATCCGGGCGGCGAGCACGGCGGCCAGGTCACGGGAGAGCAGCCGGCTGCCCAGCGAACCGGCCACCAGCCGCCAGCCGCCGTCCGGTCCGGCGGTCAACGCCCCCCGTTCCCGCAGCAGGGTGACCAACTCGGCCAGGTAGAAGGCGTTGCCCTGGGCGGTGGCGAGCAAGCGGTCGGCGTCGGCCTGCGGCAGCTTCCCACCGTTGAGGTAGCTGGTGAGCAGGCGGGCGGCGTCCGCACCGCGCAGCGGCGGCAGGGCGTGCACCTCGGCGTCGGCGATCCAGGTAAGCGCTCCCGCCGTCCGGACCAGCTCCGGGCGGCCCAGCAGCATCACCAGCACCGGGCCGGTGAGCCGGGACAGGGTCGCGCCGAGCGCGGCGATGGTCTCGCCGGTGGCGTCGTGCAGGTCGTCCACGACGATCACCAGCGGCGCCTCGGCGGCCAGGGCGCTGAGCAGCCCGGCCACCGCCACCGGCACCGCCTCGGCGTCGGCGGTCGGCGGGGTGGCACCCCATCCGTCCTGGTCGCCCGCGTTACCGGGCAGTTCGCCGTAACCGAGCAGGGCCAGCAACTGGTCGCCGGCGATCGGCGGCGCATCGACCTGCAACCGGCCGAGCCGCTGGCCGAGCCGGCGCAGACGCTCCTCCACGGCCGGTCGGGTGAGCGCGGTGGAGGCGTCGTTGGGCAGGCCGACGGCAGCCCGGACCAGGTCGGCCAGCGGGGCCAGCCGACGCCGCTCACCGAAGGCGGCACAGCGCACCGAGAGCACCCGGGCACCGCTGTGGGCGGCGTACCGGCCGGCACCGACGTCGTAACCGGCGGCCAGCCGCTCCACCTCGGCGGCGAACCGGGACTTGCCGATCCCCGCCTCGGCGGTCATCAGCAGCACCTTGGGCTCGCCCCGGTCGATCACCTCGGCGAGCCGGCCGGCGACCCGGCCGATCTCGGTCTCCCGCCCGACGAAGGGCGCTTCGTCGCCGAGGCCCGACCGGGTGCCCGGAGCGTCCAGGAGCCCCAGCAGCTCGTACGCCTCGACCGGCTCGCGTTTGCCCTTGAGCCGCAGCGGGCGCAGCACCCGCCAGGAGGCGACGTGCCGGGTGGCCGACGAGGTCCGGGCACCGGCGTAGATCGCGCCGACGGCGGCGGCGTCGGCCAGCCGGGCGGCGGTGTTCACCGTGTCCCCGATGACCGTGTACTCGATGGCGGCCTGGATGCCGGCGATCACGTCGCCGGTGTTCAGCCCGACCCGCAGGCCGAGCGGTGCTCCACCGCCGCGCTCGTCGTCGAGCACCCGGCGCACCGCCCGTTGCATCGACAGGGCGGCCCGGACGGCCCGCTCGGCGTCGTCCTCGTGGGCCACCGGGGCGCCGAAGACCGCCATGATCCCGTCGCCGGTGAGCTTGTCGACGTGCCCGCCGAACGTCTTGACCGCGCCGGCGAGCGCGGCGAGCACCCGGTCGGTGACCGCGCCGACCCGCTCGGGGTCGAGGTCCTCCGACCACGAGGTGAACTCGGACAGGTCGCCGAAGAGCACGGTGACCACCCGACGTTCGGCGGTCGGCAGGGTGGCGGCGGCAGGCAGCGCCGCCCCGCAGTTGTGGCAGAACCGCGCGCCCGGGACGGCGAGCGTGCCGCACACCGGGCAGGTCACGGCTGCTCCACCCCGAGGTACTCCAGCTGGGCGCGGACCGACGACTCGGCGGCCCACCACAGCGACCGGTCCACGTCCGCGTAGACCCTCGCCACCACCTCGGGCGCGGTGCGGGCACCCTCGGCGACGGCGGCCCGGACCTGGTCGAGCCGGGCCCGGCGGTGGGCCAGGTAGAAGTCGGCCGCCGCGCCGCAGTCGGCAAGCGCCGGGCCGTGCCCGGGCAGCGCCACGATCCCCGGGTACGCCGAGAGCAGCCCCAGGCTGGCCAGGTAGTCGCCGAGGTGGCCGTCGGGGTGGGCGACGACGGTGGTGCCCCGGCCGAGGATGGTGTCCCCGGTCAGCACCACCCGCTCGGCGTCGTACGACACCGCGAAGCAGACCGAGTCGGCGGTGTGCCCGGGGGTGGCGACCAGGTCGATGGCCAGCCCGAACCCGGCCAGCTGTTCCGCCGCCCCGGTCAGCGGCGCACCGCCGACGGTGTGCGCCGGGTCGGCGGCGAGCACGGGTGCCCCGCCGAGCAGCTCGCTCAGGCGGGGCGCGCCCTCGGTGTGGTCGGGGTGCCCGTGGGTGATCAGCACCAGCCCGACCGGCCCATACGCCGCCACGGCGGCCAGGTGCCCCTCGTCCGCCGGCCCCGGGTCGACGACGATCGCCTGCTCCGCGCCGGGGGCGCGCAACAGCCAGGTATTGGTGCCCTCCAGGGTCATCGGCCCAGGGTTGGGGGCACGCAGCAACGTCACCCAGTCCGGCAGCCGGTCGGCCAGTGCGGCCGGCGGTGCCGTCACATGCCCGGTCATGGCTGCGATCGTACGACCCCGTCCGCCACTCCCCGCGATCTTGCCGAGTCGGCCCACTGGTTTGTGGCCGTTCACGGCTTTCGACCGGACCGGCCGGCGGTGCGGGGAGTGGCGGTGCCGGTCAGCCGACCTCGACGATCAACTCGACCTCCACCGGGGCGTCCAGTGGGAGCTCGGCGACCCCGACGGCGGATCGGGCGTGCCGACCCGCCTCACCGAAGACGGCCCCGAGCAGGTCGGACGCGCCGTTGATCACGGCCGGCTGACCGTGGAAGCCCGGTGCCGACGCCACGAACCCGGTCAGCTTCACGATCTTGACGATGTTCTCCAGGCCGACCAGCGAGTCGACCGCGGCGAGCGCGTTCAGCGCGCACCGCTCGGCGAGATCCTTGGCCTGCTCGGGCGAGACACCCGCGCCGACCTGGCCGGTGGCGAGCAGCTTGCCCTCGGCCACCGGCAACTGACCGGAGACGTAGACGTGCTGGCCGGACTGCACGGCCGGGACGTAGCTGGCCACCGGCGGCACCACGTCGGGCAGGGCCAGACCGAGTTCGGCGAGCTTGGCGTGGGGTCCGTTGCTCATCGTCGGCTCCTCAGCCCTTGGGGCGCTTGAGGTAGGCGACCAACTGGTCCGGGTTCGGGCCGGGGATCACGGCGACGAGTTCCCAACCGTCCTCACCCCAGTTGTCGAGGATCTGCTTGGTCGCGTGGACCAGCAGCGGGACCGTGGCGTATTCCCACTTCTGCATCGGTGGAAGGCTCCCTTGCCTGACGTGGACTGTTCCGCCGACAGCCTACGGTCCGGGCGACGGACTGGGCGCGGGACGCTGCTCCGGGGCGGTGGGTTGCTCACCGCACTGCCCGGCGTGGTCGTACGGCTGGGGGCAGCGGGACCGGTCGGGCAGCAGCAGGTCGCAGAAGACCCGGTGTCTGTTGTTCTGGTCGTCGGCGTCGGAGACGGTGGTCTCGCCGGCGTCCAGCTCGACCAGGAAGCCGAGCGAGGTGGCCACGGTGCCGGCCAGCGCGGTCGCCGCCGTCAGGTCGGCCACCCGGATCGGCAGGTGGATGACGTAACCGGGCTCCTCGTCGTCCCGGCCCCGCTCGCCGGAGCAGCCGAGCAGCCGCAGCACCTCGGACGGCTCGGCGCAGCGCCGGTAGGACCGCTCGTTCACCGGCAGTCCACCACCCAGCCCGTCCGCGTCGCCGGCCGCACCGGCCCGCCTCCCCCGATCTCCCGGTGAGAACTGGGATCGGGCGATGTTCTCCGCGTCGCGCATGTACCTGCCTCCGGCCTCGTACGGTGAATGACCGACCGGACCGGGCGCCGACCCGATCCGCTCCCCCACACCCGGACGAACGTAGGACCCGGCCGGCGTAACGGACAACGGGACGCGCACGGTCGTTCACCTCAAGTCACATATGCGACACTCGCTTGGTCCGGAAGCTGACCGCGCTCCAACGCAGGTCGTGAGCAGTCCGCCACAGCCCGCCCATCGACCGTTACCCTTGCGCCTCGGACGGGCGATCAGGGGTCGCCCGCCGCGCCCGTACCCGCGTCGTCGCCAGGGGCGGCGACGGCGCCCATCCCCCGGGGGACCACATGACCCAACCACCGTTCGGTGGCCCGAGCGGATCGCCAGGCGCCCCGGCGTCGCGGCACGACAAACCAGACCCGGGCGGCACGACCGCCCCCGGCAGCGCCACGTCCGACGCCATCCCGGCACCACCGTCGGGCTACCCGGCGTACCGGGCACCGGCACCGAAGCGGCGGCGCGGCGTGCTGATCGCCTCGCTCGCGCTGGCCGCGGCCGTGGTGCTCTGCGGTGGCGGCGGAACACTCGCCTTCCTGGCCCTGCGCGACAGCGAGGGCGGGTCGGGCGCCAAGGAGCCGACGGTGGCGGTGGACGGCTTCCTCACCGCCGTCTACCAGGACCGGGACGCCGGCAAGGCGGCCAACTTCGTCTGTTCCGAGTCGCGCGACCAGCAGAAGATCAGCGCGAAGGTGGCCGAGGTGCAGAAGTACGCGACCACCTACACCAACCCACGGTTCCGCTGGTCCAGCCCGACGGTCGACAGTCAGAACGGTGACCGGGCCACGGTCTCCACCAAGCTGACCATGACCACCGGCGACGAGCGGATCGCCGAGCAACCGCTGCGGTTCACCGTGGTACGGAAGGCGGGTTGGTGGGTCTGCGAGGTCGGCTGACCTCGTGGGGTGGATAGGCTCGACCGGTGCGAGCAGCTGAGCGGCCGGCCGACCCGGCCGGCACCGGATGGCCATCCCGCCTGCACGTGGTGACCGGCAAGGGCGGCACGGGCAAGACGAGCGTGGCGGCGGCGCTGGCGCTCGCCCTGGCCACCGACGGCCGGCGCACCCTGCTGGTCGAGGTGGAGGGGCGGCAGGGCATCGCCCAACTCTTCGGCGTCGAGCCCCTCCCGTACGCCGAGCGCCACCTCGCCGACGCCCCGGGCGGCGGCGAGGTGCGCGCCCTGGCGGTGGACGCCGAGGAGGCGTTGCTGGAGTACCTCGACATGTTCTACAAGCTCGGCGCGGCCGGCCGGGCACTGCGTAAGCTCGGCGCGATCGACTTCGCCACCACCATCGCGCCCGGCCTGCGTGACGTGCTGCTCACCGGCAAGGTCAAGGAGGCCACCACCCGCACCGTCGGCCAACGCCGGGCGTACGACGCGGTGGTGCTGGACGCCCCGCCCACCGGTCGGATCGGTCGCTTCCTCAACGTCACCGCGGAGACCGCCCGGCTGGCCAAGGTCGGCCCGATCAAGACCCAGAGCGAGGGGGTCTCGGCGTTGCTGCGGTCCCCGATGACCGCCGTGCACGTGGTGACGCTGCTGGAGGAGATGCCGGTCCAGGAGACGGTGGACGCGATCGCCGAGCTGACCCAGCTCGGTTTCCCGGTGGGCCGGGTGATCGTCAACGCCGCCCGTCCGCCGCTTTCCACCGGGCGGGAGGTGACCCGGGCGGAGCTGAAGCGCGGGCTGGCCGCCGCCGGCCTGCCGACGGACCCGACCACCGTGGCCGGGCTCGCCGGCGAGGCCCGGGACCAGCAGGTACGACGGGAGCTGGAGGATTCCCTGCGGACCGACCTGGCGGAGCTGGGGCGACCGGTGACCGAGCTGCCGCTGCTGCCCGACGGGGTGGACTCCGCCGCGCTGACGGCCTTCGCCGGGATCCTCCGCCGGGCGGATTGACGCACAGCTCACGTCGGCACGGGCGCACGGACCCCACCGGCCCGATACGCTCGATCAGTGCCTTCCGAAGACGCGGCGCCCGTGCTGGACGTCGACCAGATCCTCGCCGACCCCGGCGTGCGGATCGTCGTCTGCTGTGGCGCCGGCGGGGTGGGCAAGACGACCACCGCGGCGGCGTTGGCGCTGCGGGCGGCCGAGCGGCACGGCCGGCGGACCGTGGTGCTCACCATCGACCCGGCCCGCCGGCTGGCCCAGTCGCTCGGCCTGACCGAGCTCGACAACACCCCTCGCCGGGTCAAGGGGATCGACGTCGAGACCGGCGGCGGTGAGCTGCACGCCATGATGCTGGACATGAAGCGCACCTTCGACGACGTGGTGCTCCAGCACACCGACCCGGCGAAGGCGGCGGAGATCTTCGCCAACCCGTTCTACCAGGCCATGAGCTCGACCTTCGCCGGCACCCAGGAATACATGGCGATGGAGAAGCTGGGTCAGCTGCACGCCCGGGGCGAGTGGGACCTGATCGTGGTGGACACCCCGCCGTCCCGCTCGGCGCTTGACTTCCTGGACGCCCCGGCCCGGCTCTCCCGCTTCCTGGACGGCCGGATGTTGCGGCTGCTGCTCGCCCCGGCCCGCAGCGGGGGGCGGAGCATGTTCAGCTTCGTCACCGCCAGCTTCGGGATGTTCTCCCGGGTGGTGCAGAAGGTGCTCGGCGCCCAGTTGCTGACCGACCTCTCGGGCTTCGTCGCCGCGCTCGACTCGATGTTCGGCGGCTTCCGGCAGCGGGCCGAGCAGACGTACCGGATCCTCCAGGCCGGGGAGACGGCGTTCCTGCTGGTGGCGACGCCGGAGCCGGACGCGGTCCGGGAGGCGGCCTACTTCGCCGGGCGGTTGGGCGCGGAGCGGATGCCGCTGGCCGGGCTGGTGCTCAACCGGGTGCACCGGCCCGCGGTGACCCTGGGCGCGGCGGAGAGCCGGGCGGCGGCCGACCGGCTGGCCGGGCTGGGTGGGCACGACGCCACTGTCGACGTGCTGCGGGCGCACGCGGCCCTGGCGCAGCAGGAGGTCCGCGAACGGCAGGTGGCCCGGCGGTTCACCGAGGCGTTCCCGGCCGTGCCGACGGTGTCGGTGACGGCGCAGCCCGCCGACGTGCACGACGTCGACGGGCTGCGGACGATCGGCGCGGCGATCAGCCGATCCTGAACGGCGGGCGGGCCCACCGGGCCGACCCCGCACCAGGCGACCGCTCGGCCTGGCGGGCGTCAGCCGCCGACCGTTCGGACGGGCCGGGTCAGCCAGCGGCCAGGCCAGCGTCCGGCGGTCGGGCCGGCGTCAGCTGGCGGCGGTGACCAGGATCTTGTCCTTGCCGGTCTTGTCCTTGGCGTTCTTCTTCATCGCCGCCTCGAACATCTTGCGCCAGCTCGTCACCTGCGGGTGCCGGCGCAGCAACGCCCGGCGTTCCCGTTCGGTCATGCCACCCCACACCCCGAACTCGATGCGGTTGTCCAGCGCGTCGGCCAGACACTCGTACCGCACCGGGCAGCTGCGGCAGATCCGCTTCGCCACGTTCTGCTCGGCACCCTGTACGAACAACGCGTCCGGATCCCCGTTCTGACACGCCGCCAGCGACGGCCAGTCAGTGATCATCCCCATCTGTACCCGTCCCCCCTTGCAGTACCTACCGACCTCGCGCGACCAGCCGTCGATTCCCCCCGGCCGTCCGGCCCGTCCTTCCCCAAGGAGGCGCGGACGACGTGTGGCTCTGTCGCCGCCACCATCATGCTCTGTAGTCGCACGATTACGCAACGTTGTCGGCGAAATCCAACATTCCGGACAGTCCCGGCTTCCCGGGCGTTCGGTCGCCGCTTACCCCGTCGAAGTACGTGAAAACGCTGCGCGGGCTCCACCGATCGGTGGAGACTCGGCGCGGGTCACACGCAACCACACACCGGGGGTCGTGCGTTTAGCACAACGAGGTCGGCGCAAGCAGGAAATGGGGAAAGAACGCCCCGGCGCCCCTCGTTCCCTACTCGCGTACCCTGTCGAGGTGACCTGGATGCGGAAACGTGACCACAATGTCTTCACCAACGCCGCATCGCTGCTGATCTGCGGCCTGCTGGCCGGTGTGGTGGTGGCGGCAGCGGCCTTCCCCGCGGTGGCGATGTCCGGCCTGGCCGCGAAGGCCGGCGCCGAGACCTTCGGCGCGCTGCCCAAGGAGCTGACCGTGGCCCGCGCGCCACAGATCAGCTACCTGCTCGCCAACGACAGCAAGACCCCGCTGGCGACCCTGTACGACGAGAACCGGCGTGACGTCAAGCTCGCGGACATCTCCCCGTACATGCAGAAGGCGATCATCGCCGCGGAGGACCACGACTTCTACAAGCACAACGGCGTCGACCTGAACGGCATCGCCCGGGCCTTCGTCAACAACCAGTCCGGCGCCAACTCCCAGCAGGGCGCGTCCACGCTGACCATGCAGTACGTCCGGCTGGCCATCGCCTACTCGGCCACCCACCCGGCCGACGTGGTCGCCGCGACCGAGGACACCAGCGAGCGCAAGCTGCGCGAGATGAAGCTGGCCCTCCAGGTCGACAAGGAGTTCCCGAAGGACGAGATCCTCACCCGCTACCTGAACCTCGCCTCCTTCGGCAACGGCGCGTACGGCGTCTTCGCCGCCAGCCAGGTCTACTTCGGCAAGTCTCCCAAGAACCTCAAGATCGAGGAGGCGGCGCTGCTGGCCGGCATGGTCAAGGCGCCGACCACCAACGACCCGACCACGCCCAGCGGCTACCCGCTCGCGCTCGACCGACGCAACTACGTCATCGACAACATGGTCAAGACCCAGGCCATCACCCAGCAGGAGGCGGACGCCGCCAAGGCGGTCAAGCTGGCGGTGAAGGACAAGCGCACCCCGAACGGCTGCGTCGCCACCAACAAGAAGGACTGGGGCTTCTTCTGCGACTACTTCTACCGCTGGTGGCTCGGGCAGGAGACCTTCGGCTCCACCACGTACGACCGGGAGCGGCGGCTCAAGAGCGGCGGCTACACCATCACCACCACCCTTGACGTGCAGGCGCAGAACGGTGCCGACCGGGCCGTCCGCAAGAACCTCGGGGTGAACAGCAAGGCCGCCCGGATGGTCGCCGCGATCGAGCCGGGCACCGGCCGGGTCCGGGCGCTGTCGGTCAACCGGAACTTCAAGATCGATGATCCGAAGAAGCCGCAGAACAAGCTCTCCAGCGACCCCAAGAAGGCCAAGAAGAAGGTCCGGGGCAACTATCCCAACACGGTGATCCCGCTGCTCAGCGGCGGCCAGGGCATCTCCGGCTACCAGGCCGGCTCGACGTTCAAGATGTTCACCATGGTGGCCGCGCTGGAGAAGGGCATCCCGCTCGCTTACCAGATCAACTCGCCGGCGGAGTTCAAGTCGGAGTACATCGTCGAGCAGAACTCCCCGGCCGCCTGCGCGGGGACGCACTTCTACTGCCCCAAGAACGCCTCGGCGAGCATGGCCGGCGTGCACAACATGTGGACCGCGTTCGGCAACTCGGTAAACACCTACTTCGTCCCGCTGGAGCAGCAGGTCGGCGCGGAGAACGTGATCAAGGCGGCGCAGAAGCTCGGCATCACCTTCCGCAGCAGCGACGACGCCCGGCGGGCCACCAAGGAGGGCGGCGCCAACCAGTGGGGCTCCTTCACTCTCGGCGTCTCCGCGACCACCCCGCTGGAGCTGGCGAACGCCTACGCCACCCTGGCGGCCGACGGGAAGTTCTGCGAGCCGATCCCGGTGCAGCAGATCAAGGACCCGGAGGGCAACAAGCTCGACGTCGCCAACCCGCGCTGCGAGCAGCGGATCAGCACCGAGGTGGCGCGGGCCGCCGTGGACGCGGCCCGCTGCCCGGTCGGTGACCACTCCTCGGTCTCCAAGTGCTCCGGGGCGACCGCCCGCAACGTCCGGGGCATCGTCGGCAAGCCGGTGGCCGGCAAGTCCGGCACCACCGACGGCGAGAAGACCTCGGCCCTGGTGGCGATGACCAAGCAGTTCGCGGTGGCCGGCATCATGGCCGACCCGGACTGGCCGCAGACCACCCAGCAGATGGGCCACGACACGGCGACCGGCATCAACCCGCCGGTCTACGAGACGCTGCGGGACGCCATGAAGGGTAAGCCCGGCATCGAGTTCACCCCACCCAACGGCAAGATCATAAATGGCGATCAGCGGTCCATCCCGAACGTGAAGTGCCAGTCGGTGGACAGCGCCCGGGGCGAGCTCAAGGAGGCCGGCTTCTCCGTGGTCGTCTCCGACAACAAGGTCACCTCGGACTGCCCGGCCGGCACCGCCGCCGGCACCAGCCCGAACGGCCGCACCATCAAGGGCGGCGTGGTCACCATCGAGGTGAGCAGCGGCGGCGGCACCCCCGCGAACGCGGGGAACACGCCCGGCAACCCCGGCAACCCACCAGGTCGCCCACCGGGCAACAACTGAGCCGTACCGACGACGACGGGCGGGCACCCCACTTCGGGGTGCCCGCCCGTTTCGCATCCACCTCATCTGTCCGGGCGTATCGACCTGACCCGCCGCCGCACCGATCCGGCACTTCGACCTGACCCGCCGCCGCCGCGTCGAGCCGGGTGCTTCGGGCCGAAGCAGCGCCGGTCCCTACCGGGGACGGTGGGTTCAGAGGCCGAGCTGTCGGCGTACCTCGGCGGCGACGCGACCACCCTCGGCCCGGCCGGCCACCGCTGCCTGGGCCGTCTTCATCGCCGCCCCCATCTGGGACTTCTCGGTGTAGCCGCCTGCGGCGAGCGCCCCCGAGACCAGCTCCGTCAGCTCCTGCGCGGAGAGCTGCTTCGGCAGGTAGCGGTCCAGCACCACGCCCTCGGCGGTCTCCTTGTCGGCCTGCTCGGCGCGACCCGCGTCGGCGAAGGCGGCAGCCGCCTCCCGGCGCTTCTTCGCCTCCTTGGTCAGCACCGCGAGCACCTCGTCGTCGGAGAGCTCGCGCTTGGCCTTGCCGGCGACCTCGGCGTTGCCGACGGCGGCCAGGGCCATCCGCAACGTGGAGGTGGTCAGCTCGTCGCGTGCCTTGAGGGCGGCGCGCATGTCTGCGGTCAGGCGGTCCTTCAGCGTGCTCATGGACGGTCAAACTACCCTGGTCGGCATGCGAAAGCGCACACTATTCGGCCTCGCCGCCGGGACCGTCGCCGCCGGAGCGGCCACCCTGGCGTACGCGTCCCTCGTCGAACGCAACATGTTCACCCTGCGCCGGTACGACGTGCCGGTGCTGCCGGCCGACGCCGAGCCACTGCGCGTGCTACACCTGTCGGACCTGCACATGATGCCCGACCAGCGACGCAAGCAGCAGTGGGTGGCGTCGCTCGCCGCCCTCGACCCGGACCTGGTCGTGGTCACCGGGGACAACATGGCCCACCCCGACGCCGTCCCCGGGGTGTTGCGCGCCCTGCAACCCCTGCTCGACTACCCGGGGGCATTCGTCTTCGGCTCCAACGACTACACCGGGCCGGTCTGGAAGAACCCCTTCACCTACTTCCTGCCGAACCGGGAGTACGCCGAGGGCGCCGCCCTGCCGTACGAGGAACTGCGCGACGTCCTCACCGGCGCCGGCTGGGCGGACCTCAACAACGCCCGCACCTCGGTCAAGGCCGGTGGCCGCCTCCTCGAACTGGTCGGCGTGGACGACCCGCACATCGGGCAGGACGACTACCCCGCCGTCGCCGGCCCGGTCAGCCCCGCCGCCGACCTGTCCATCGCGCTCGCCCACGCCCCGGAACCCGCCCTGCTCGACCAGATGGCCGCTGACGGTTTCGGCCTGCTGCTGGCCGGGCACACCCACGGCGGCCAGGTCTGCGTACCCGGCTACGGCGCGCTGGTCACCAACTGCGGGCTGCCCCGGTCGATGGCGAAGGGCCTGCACCGCTGGCCCGGTTCCGACTCCTGGCTGCACGTCTCGGCCGGCCTCGGCACCCACCCCACCGCCCCGGTCCGCTTCGCCTGCCCCCCCGAAGCCAGCATCCTCACCCTCACCCCCCGCTGACCCGCCCGCTCCATGATCAGGTTGCGGAAATGGAGACGACACGCCGTCACCTCTGCGCAAAAACGCAACCTGATCATGGAACTGGCGGGATGAGCTGGTCAGCGGCGGGGTGGAGCCGGGCTGTGAAGTCACCCCGGCCAGCGGGAGGCCGGGGCCGGGGGTACCGAGTTTGATCGGCGGAGCGGGTGGGCTACTATTTCACCGCACGCCTCGGGGTGTGGCGCAGCTTGGTAGCGCGCTTCGTTCGGGACGAAGAGGTCGTCGGTTCGAATCCGGCCACCCCGACCAGGTAAGAGGGCACATCCGATCGATGGATGTGCCCTCTAGTGCATCCTGAGTGACCAATTGAGTGACTACCGCCCAACGGGTCACGAGGCAAGGCTGCTCTGCCGCCCGCTCCCGGCCGAGGGAGGGCGAACGGCCCCCTGCGGTAACAGGGAGCCGTTCTGTCCGAGGCGTGCACCAGTCCCAGCAGATCGGTCCACCCTCGGCTGCTTTAACGAGAAAATCTTGCACGAGCTACGGGGCAAGTTACCCGCATCACACACCCCATAGTGGCATCCTCCACGTCACGGTCACGAACGTAACTCGTTATCCAGGGCAGAAGAACCCAGACTGCGTCGATCCGGCGGTAACCGGACAGGCGACACCCCCCGGCTGGGAACTTCTCGTCCGAGGTAAGTGTTACTACGACCGGTAGAGAGAGCAGATGGCCCAGAACAGCCCTCGAAAGACAGCTACGCGCGCGACGAAGCCTAGCCCTTCCCGCGTGCCCCTACCCCGGCTCTCCAAGGAGAGGAACCGGAGCGGCAGCCGAACAGGCAGCGAAGATCGTTACCTGCTGACGGCACGTGACCTCCTGATCCTCCTGATCACTTCGGTAGTCGGACTGTTGGCGGCCGTCGTCTCAGGACTGACCGTCGCAATGCAGACCAACGAAGCTCTCGGATTTAGCCCTAGCGTGGCGCTCGGCATCGCCGCAGGCGTTGTCGCCCTCGTCACGACTGCCCTGGTGGTGGCCAACAAGCTTCACAAGCTCGTTCAGTAGCAAGTCGCAAGAAGGGGTGCCCTGTTCTGTTACCGCAGGACAGGGCACCCCGCCTTACCTCTCAGAGGTGATAGCGAAGATGCGGTCCATGGCGACCGCGCCGCTGAGAAGCACGGGCCGGAGCTGGTGCCGGTAGATCTTCTCCGTGACCGTGGTGCCGGAGTGTCCGCAGAGATCGGCGATGTCCTCCAGACTGACGCCGCTGCTGGACAGGACGGACACGAAGCTGTGCCGGAGTTCACGCGGCGTCCAGTCCGCAGCCGTGAGTCCCGCCTTGTTCGCCACCCGGCGGAATGCTCGCCGCACGTTGGCCGCGTCCAGGGCACCGCCGACCACGTTCGCGAACACGAGGTTCCGAGACTGCCAGCCATTCCCGGCCTTCTCTCGCTCTCGGTCCTGCAATGAACGGTGTCGTCGGAGTGCGGTCACGCACCGGAGCGGCAGCGCCAAGGTGCGCCGGGACTTCCTGGTCTTGGTGTCACCACCGGCACGCACCGAGTGCCATACCGAGATGGAGGGCGGCACGGGCGGGTCGGCATCGGGTCGGCCGTCGAGGTCGACGTGTTCCCAGGTGAGCGCCCGTAGTTCCTCGGTCCGCGCACCCGTCAGCAGAGACAGCACGACGTAGGCGTATAGCCGGGTGTCCTCGGCAGCGCTGAGCAGCGTCTTGGCCTGGTCGAGCGTCAGCGACTTCGACGGCCGGCCCTGCTGCCCCTTCGGAGTCGCGCAGAGCGCCACCACGTTTCGCTTGACCTTGTCACGGGCCATAGCCCGGTTCACCACACGATTCAGGCAGGCATGCAGGTCCCGAAGCGTGCGGGTACTCAGCGTCTTGGACTTGTCCGCCAACCATCGGTCGATGTCCTCGGCGCCCAGATCGCGCAGCTTGCGAGCGCCGAGAGCGGGAATGATGTGCCCCCGGCAGAGATACCCGTTCTTGTCGACGGTGCCCTTGGCCACGCCGCTGAGGCCGTACGCTAGCCAGTCATTGACCGCATCGGCAACGGTGAACCCCTGGGGGGCGATGGTCAGGCCGTCTTCGTGGTCGCGCAGCACCTCCTTGAGCTTCGCCTTGGCCTCAGTCTTGGTCTTGCCGCTGCCTCGGCGGACGATGCGCTTCCCGGCGGGGGTGTAGCCGGTGGTGACGGATGCGATCCAGCGTTGACGGGCTTCGTCCCAGTGCAATCCGCCGTCGCCACGGCTTCGACGCTTGCTCATCAGGCGGCAACTCCTTGTGCGGTCTCCCGCTCTAGCAGCGCGACGTATTCGGTGATGGCGGCAGCAGTGATGCGGCGGTCGCTGCCCTGGCGGACGTAGCGGAGTCGACCGGCGCGCATCTCCTGGTAGATGACGGTGCGGCTCATGCTGAGTAGGCCCATGGCTTCGGTGATCCGGTAGAGGGCTTTGCCAGCCGAGGTCTTCACCGACGGGTGTCCTCCCATCGCTGGGCCGAGGCGGTTAGTCATGCCGCACCACCGTTGGCGTGGTTGCGGGGGGTGTCCGTCCCACCCGTCCCACCCGTCCCTGCGCTCGTCAGGGGCGGGACGGCTTGGAGGGCGGGACGGGTTGACCCGTCCCGGTGGGGGTGGTGGTTGGGACGGGTCGTGCCGTCCCACGGGTTGTGCCGTCCCGGGGTTGAGCTGGGCAGGGACGGGTGGGACGGGTGGGACGGCGCGGGTGCGGGGGTGGGGTCGGGCAGGGGGCAATACCGGGTCCACGCGTCGATGAACGCGTGTCGCTGGTAGCCCTTGACCTGGCCGATCGGGGCGGGAAAGCGGATGTTCGCCGAGGTTATGTCGTACTCGCGCAGCAGGGTGCCGAGCTTGACGGCGGTAAGTCCGGCGGGGCCGTAGTCGGCCCAGGGTGCTTCGGGGTCGGCGCGGAGTCGGTCGAGCAGGACGCTGGTCGGGATGGCGTCGAGATCACCGAAGGCGGTGCGGCAGTCCGCGAGGAGCCGGATGCGGTCGGATGCGGCGGCGGTGTCGGTGTGCTCAGTGGTGAGGATGTCGGCGGCTTTGCGGGCGCGGGCGGGCCAGGTGCCGCCCGCCAGGTCGGCAACGGCGATAAGGGGTTCCCAGGTGTCGGCGGCGCGGTCTTCCAGGGGCATGGCGGGTTCGGCGGCTTCCAGGGCAGTCAGGTGTGGGCGTAGCCACGCGGCGAGCTGCTCGGCGAGGGCGCGCAGCGGCGGGCCGTCGCGGCGCATCCGGTACGGGGCGACCTTCTCCCCGGCGGCTCGTCGGCGCATCCGCACGACCACGGCGCGGTCTTCGATGGTGTCGGGCATCGCGCCGATGCCGGCGAGCGCAGCCATGGCGAAGGTGGGGATCTTCTCCAGGCTGCGGGTGTTGTTGTCCCATCGGATGGTGGGCCGGTTGCGCTGGTGACCGGCGTTGAGCAGGCCGCGTAGGTCTTCGTTGGCGTCGGCGTTCTTCCCGCCGAAGATGGTGTCGGCCTCATCGATGAGCAGGGTGGGCGGGTTGTCAGTGCCGATCGCGCGGTAGACGGCGGCCGGCGAGGCGTTGACGGTGATGAGCGGGTTGTGGCAGGTGCTCTCGACTACGTCGAGGAGGCGGGACTTGCCGCAGCGCCGTTCCGGCGCGCGGATGACCAGCCGGGGCGCGTGCGCCCACGCGGCCTGGGCGTGGGTGGCTGCAACCCACAGCGCCACCGCGTCGACTGCCTCGGTGGAGGGCAGGACGACGTAGCGGGTCAGCGCGGCATGAACGGCGTCGAGGATCGCGGCACCGTCGACCTGGTCGGCGTGGCTCATGGGGCAACTCCTTCGTCTCGGAATCCGCCGGTGATGGCACCGCGGATTTCGCGTTCGGTCTGCTGGGCGGCGCGGCCGGTGTCGGTGAGAGCGACAACCGCGTCGGCGTGGCTGATGGCCCCGGCGGCGACCATCCGGGCGACGCCTCGGGCGGCGCCGTAGAGGGTCACGCGGTGGCGTCCCTTGGGGGCGGCGGCGACGGTGGCCAGGATGGAGGCGAGCAACGCGTCAGGGGATGAGATGGCCCCTCCCCCGGGCGTGCGGGTCGACCTGGTCGTGTCGCTGACGGTGCGGGTCGGTGTGGCCTGGCAGGCGTCGAGCAGGGCGGGGGCCATCTCAATCAGGTCGTGTTCGCCGTCAGCCCACCGGTACGGGCGGCCGGTGCGCTGGTGTCTGCTCGGCGGCAGCACCACGTAGCCGCCATCGGCCTTGATGTCGATGCCGTGCCGACCGGGCATCGGCCGGGAGATCACCGAGATTCCGGGGTGCCGGTAGTACAGGTGCAGCCCGTCGGACCCGGTAGCGGCGTAACGAGTGCGGGGTAGGAGTCCTTCGGCGATGAGCGCGGCCATGCTGTTGTGACCACCGTGCCGTGGGTCTACGTCCACGACCACCGTCCCGGACGCGGCCCCGGTGCGCATGGCGAGTTGCCCGCGCGGCACGGCTGCCACGATCGCGGCGACCCGTGCCGGGTCGGTGCTCGCGGCGTAGAAGCCGTGGCAGGTCAGGCACACGCAGCCTTCCCGGTCGTGGTCGGGGCCGGCGTCGGCGCAGGGCTGGCAGTTGGCGACGGGTCGTTTCGAGCGGGCGAGCATGAACACCGGCCACCCGCGACGGGCGTAGGTGAGGGCGGCGGCGACCAGCGGAGACGTGTCGGGCATGGCGCTCCTCTCGGGTTCGTTCAGGGACGTCGATGGGGGCTCGGGCCGTCCGGCCAGGGCGTTGGGGGTGTGGGCCGGGCAGCGTGGCCCTTGCAGGTAGGGGCGGACACCGCCGGGGTGGTGGCAGTAGCGCCGTTCCGTGCCGATCCAGTGCCCGCACCGGGTGCCGTGTAGGAACATCAGGCCGCTCCTTCCCGGGTGCGGCGTGACGATGGCCAGCGCCGGGCGGCACTGGCCATTCGGGGGTGAGAGCGCGAAGCGCGCCGTTCAGAGGTGTTAGCGGTGGGGCCGCAACAGCGCCCAGACCACGAACACGACGACGGCCACGACCACCACGACGGCCAGCAGCCAGCCGCTGAGGTCGCGCAGGAGCCATCCGGTCATGCGGGCGCGGGCGAGGGTGGCGTCGGCGTACCAGGCGACGCGTTCGACGCGACGGCCGAGCGGCACGCCGAGGATCAGGCCGAGTAGCGCGCCCAGGACGAGCGCGGCGACGGTCAGCATGGGGTTCTCCCGGTGGGTATGCGCGGGCAATGTCGGTTACGGGCTGCGATGGCATGAGGGTGGCGGGGGCCGTCCGGACGGTCCGGATGGTGGCGTCCGGACGGCTTCCTACTTGGACCCTGGTGGGGTCGTCCGGACGGTCCGGACCGTCCGGACGACCCCCGGGTGTGGTGACGGTGGGTTACGCCGGTTCGGGGATGCGGATCTTGTAGGTGCCCCGGTCGGTCTTGCGGAGCATGGCGTCGGGGCCGGTGGAGAGTCGGCCGAGTGCCTTGCGTACCCAGTCGCCGGACAGGCCGGTAGCGGCGATGACGTCACCGAGGTCCCCGGGTCGCACGACGTTGACGCCCGCGTCGTGTAGGTCGTGCAGGTGCCCGCGTAGGTGCTCGTACGCCTCATCGGTGCTCATCGCGGGTTGGCGGAGTCCGAGGGGGATGCGGGGCATGCCGGGTGGGATGCGGATCGGTTCGGCGGGGTCGACGTTGTCGGGTGGGTCGTTGGGGTTGATGGCCTGGTTGGGTTCGTCGTCGTGGTCGCTGTCGTTGTCGGTCGGGATGGGCTGCGGGCGGGGGTGGGGTGCCGGGCGCGCTGGCTCCGGGTGGGTGGGGCCGGTGGTGGGTTGTCCGCCGAGGTACGGCGCGACGGCTTGCGTGCGGTGGTCTTCGTTGGCGACGTAGCTGCGGCAGGGCATTGACCAGCGGGTGGTGTCGGTGCCGGGGACCTCGGCGTAGAGGTAGCCCGGCTTGGTGTTCTTCCATGCCCATGGCATTGCCCCGGCGTCGAGGGTGGCCTCGGACAGGGCCATGCCGGCGTCGACGTCTTTGTCGACGCCGAGGCAGATCGATCCGGGGATGTTGGCTCGGGCCGAGGTGGGGAACCGGTCGTGGCTGGCGCGCTGCAACCCGAACACCAGGCTGATGCCGGCGGACCGGGCGGCTTCGGTGAGTTCCGTGACCAGGGGGTTCCCGGCGGCGACTTGGGAGGCTTCGTCGATGATGGCGACGCGGTAGCGGGGGCATTGCCGGCAACCCTTGGTCCACTGCTTGTGGCCGTGTGCGCCGATCTGGCGTGCCCTGCCGGTGATGTCGGTGTAGAGGTCTTCGAGGAGTTCGTTCGTGTCGTCTTCGGTGCCGGCGGTCCGGGCGGCCCCTTGGATGGCCCATGCGGGGAGTTGGTCGAACTTGCGGGGGTCGGCCAGCCACAGTTCGGCGTCGGTGCGGGAGATGACTTCGGCGGCGATGTTGAGGATGACTTCGGTTTTGCCTGCGCCGGACATGCCCACGATCAGGAAGTGCGCCGCGTTCCGCCCGGCGGCGTGGTCGCCTGGCAGCCACAGGGTCAGCGGTTCGCCGTCTTCCATCACCCCGAGCACGATCGGTTCGGCGATGGATCGGCCGGGGGCGGACAGGCCGGGCCAGGGGATCATGGTGCGGAGTTGGTCGACGGGGACGACTTCCAGCCGGCCGCGTCGGGCAGAGTCCGGGTCGGGGATGACCCGCACCGCCGTCTCCGGCACATCCAGCGCGGAGGCGAGCGCGGCCCGGTCGGCGGCGAGTTCCCGCACCGACGTACCCGCTTCCAGGGTCACCGCGGCTGCGGCCTTCGCGCCCTTGATCGTGGGTCGGGCGACGCTGGCGTTCCGCAGACTCTTGACCGCGTCAGCCAGCCCACCACCAGCGGCGGCCGGATCCTCGCCGTCGCCATTGCGCAGCACCCGCACCACCGCCATGGCGATGCTCGCCGTCGGTGCGCCAATCAGCCACATGTCCGACCAGGGCGACGACCAGGGGCCGGCGATCGTCGCGCCGATCGCCCACACCGACCCGGCCACACACGTGGTGGTGGCGACGGCGCGGCGGACGATGCCCCGGGCGGCGGCGGCCCGCCACGTCAACGACGTCAGGGCGGTGCCGGCGAGGGTCAGGCCGGCGGCGGCAGCGCCGATGGAGGTGGGTTGGTCGCCCCATCGCCAGTGGGCCAGGCCGGTAGCGACGGCCAGGCCGACCGACCCGGTCGGGGTGACGAGGTAGGGCCACAACGGCAGCCGCACCGTGTGCACAGCGGCCAGCCCGGACGGGTCGGAGATCCCGCCGTTCTTCGGCATCCGTGACTTCACGACTGTTCCTCCCTTCCTGATCAGGCGGTGAACTTGAAGTCGGGGCGGCGGGTGCCCCGGTAGCCGACCTGCTCCAACTCGGGCATGTAGGCGGTGACGAACCGGTTGTTCGCCGTGATCACGTACTGACTCGCGATCACCAGAGCCTCACTGGCCTGCTGGATCGGCTTGGCGACCTGCCGGGCACGCGCCCGCGCGGTCAAGCCACCGACCACGACGGCTCCACCGCCGACCCGACGCAAGCGGGCGTCCAACTCGCTGGCGGTAATCCCGAGTTCCAGGGCGGCGGCGTGCAGAATTCGGCGGGTGCTCTCGCACCACTCGATCAAAGCGTGGTTATCCGTCAGGGAATCCGCACCGGAGAACAACGTGCGACCCGACGGGCTGGTGTTCGACACGAAACGACTCCTTCGTGATCAGTCAGGCGAGAGTGGCGAGCAGGGCAGTGAGCGCGGTGCCAGCCAGGCCGGCCAGCAGCAGATCTACGGCGGTGCGGACCCGCCGGTACTTGCGGATGGCCGTGCGGGACAGCCACACGAGGTGGTGCGCCCGTTCGGCGGCGGCGGTCAGCGGTGCGGCGGTGGCCTCGGTCATCAGGTCACCCGGCGCAGCAGCCGCGTAGTGGATCAGGCCGTGACCACCGC
The DNA here is from genome assembly GCF_036017915.1 of Micromonospora sp. NBC_00421. NCBI lineage: Bacteria > Bacillati > Actinomycetota > Actinomycetes > Micromonosporales > Micromonosporaceae > Micromonospora > Micromonospora sp. NBC_00421. Next base: position 6,152,929 of record NZ_CP107929.1, on the reverse strand, counting down.
CCAGGCACGGGCGGACCGCACCGGCCAGCAGTCCCACCGCCGTGCCGACCAGGGCGACGGTGGTGACCCCGGCGGCCAGCGCGGGGCCGGGCAGGTCAGTGCGGGCGAGGATCGCCACGCCGACCGTCACGGCCGCACCGGCGACGGCCATCAACGTGGACGCTTTGGTGTCGGCGCGCGCCAGCTCGGCGCGGACTTCGGCGATCCGGTCGGTGAACCACGCCGGGTCGGGTACTGGCACCATCAGAGATGCCCTCCTCTCACATGGGGGTTGGGTGACCGGACCGGCGGCACAGCACGGGTTTCCAGGCCATGGGGCTGTGCCGCCGGGCGGGGTCAGGAACGGCTGCGGCGGCTGGTCACCAGCAGCGCAGCGGACGCCATCACCATCAGCCCGTCGACAGCGAGAGGGCCGATGGCGATGGTGAGCGGGTCCTCACCGAAGTGGGCCAGCAGCCCGGACAGGTGCCGGTAGGACACAACGGCGGCGACCACCGCGACCGGCAGCACACCGGCCACCCGGGCGAACACCGAACTCACTCCGTCGCCCCAGGGGATGCGCGTCAGGATCTCCACCGTCACGAACAGAGCGACCGGCCAGAACACCGACAACGCCACCGCCAGCGGCGACGGGGACCACCCCGGGTCCGGTGCCCAACCGGCGGGCGTGCCGTCGGCCGGCTTCGGCAGGTAGGTGTGGGCCACGTTCGCCGCGATCGACACCACCCCGCCCAGGATCACCCCGACGTACGCCCACCCCCGGCCCGTCGGACGGCCGGCGGTCCGGGTGGTGGTGATGTTGGAACCCGGGTCTACGGCGGGTGCTGCCTGCCCCGACGCGACGTCGGGTGCCTCGGGCATGTCCGGGGCCGGGGCCGGGGCGGGCGGGGTGGGCGGGGTGGGCGGCACCGGGGCTGTGAGCGCGTCCGGCGCGGGCGGGTCGGCGTCCGGGTGCGGGTCCAGGTCGACCGGTGGCCCGTCGGCGGCGTCCGGGGCGGGGGTGCTGCCGGTCGGGGTGGTGGCCGGGTCGACCGGGGGGCGGGTCAGCCGGTCGATAATGGCGTCCGCCTTCGGACCACCCACCCGCAACTCGGTCTTGATCCGGTTCCGCGACGGGACCGTGCCGAGACGGGCGACCAGGGCGTGCGCCTCGGGCATCAACTCGTCCACCGTTCGGGGGTAGATGCTCAGCGTCGGCGCGGTCATCAGGCCACCGCCAACGCGGCGAGCCGGTCAGCCGTCGACGAGTCGAGCGGTTCGACAGGGTCGGTGTACTCGGTGGCGCTGGCGTAGAACTCCCAGCCGTGCCACGTCGGATAGGCGTTCATCGACCGGTACGGGCGACCGTCGTCGGTGGTGCCGTCGTGCTCGCCGACCAGCATGTCCGGGTCGTCGAGTCCAGCCAGATGCAGCCACGACTTCAGGGCGGCGACGCTGTCGAAGGTGACCGACAGCGACACGCCCGGGGTGTGAACCCGGATGAAGGCCGGGTCGGCCAGCAGAATCAGTTCGGCCATCACGGCGCGGCGGGTCTTACGGACGGTCATCGCAGCGTCTCCTTCACGGTCGGGGTGGCGCTGTTGAGGGCGTGGGCCAGGGCGAACGGGGCGAGCATCACCAGCGGCCCGCCCAGCAGGATCAGGAACAGCCAGATCACGAGGGGACTCCTTCGAAGCAGTCAAGGCACTCGTTCAGCGAGCGCGGGATGTAGTAGGGCTGCACCCGCTCGCAGATGCGGCAGGTACGGCGAGCGGTCAGCGCGGCGCGGACGGCGCGGAGCTGGGCAGGGGTGGCGGTGCGCTTCGGTCGGGCCAGATCAACCCGGTACAGGTACGCGGCGCGGATGCCGCCGACACCACGCCAGAGCACCTGAGCAGCGATCGGCTGCCCGGCAGGCCGCAGGCCTGCGGCACGGAGTTGACGGCGGGTGGCGTAACCGGGCGGGGCACCCTGCCACCAGTAGGTAGGGATGCCGAACCGCTTGCCGTCCGGATCGTGGAAGGCGGCCCGGATGCGGGGCATCAGGCGACCCGGAACGCGGCCTGCCCGGTGGCCGGTCGCCCGGCCATCTCGGCGGCGACGCGGGTGACGCGGGCTTCGGCCCGGCGCAACCTGCGCCAGTCCAACGGCGACGGGCCGCCCCGGTCGTCGGCGTAGAACAGGCTGATCTCAGCGTCGAGCACGTCCAACTCAGCGGCGATCAACGGCCACTCGGCGTCAATCGCGGCCAGGTCAACCGGGGTCGGCTCCATCTCGGCGGGGGTCACTTCGATCGGTTCCTCTCGGTACGGCGAGAACGCACCGGCTGCGGGCAAGCCCGGCAGGAGTTCTCGTCAGGGGCCAGCGGAGCGAGCGCCCCGCACGCCGTGCAGGTACGCCAGGTAGCGCGGCTCTTGGTCGTGACACGCACACACGTAGCAATCACGGACATAGCGGGATCACCTCTCCCACAGGGGTAGGTCAGGTTGGGTAGACAGGGCGGTCCGGGCGTCACACGGACCAGCAGCAGAGCGCCGGGGCCGGGGGCCGCGCCAGGACAGCGCGACCCCACCCACGACGGGGGATCAGAGGCAGAAGCAACCGCGCGCCAAGATCAGCCCACTCGGTCCGCTCGCTCGGGATCTACCGAGGTCGGCCACCATGTGGATCAAGGCGGACATGCCGCAGACGGATCAAACGCGGCGCTTCTGCTGTGAAGTTCTCAATGAACGACCACACGAGCGGCCCGTGGGCGTGCGGCGCGGCGCGCGCCAACCTTCCCCGACTTCCGTTCGGCTTGCCCTGCCTGGCTAGCCAGGTCGGACGTTGATGAACCTAAGCTGGCTTGGCTAGTCAGGTCAAGGGGGTGCGGCGAACTTTCCTGACTTGGCTAGTCAGCGCTACCGTGAGGGGGTGAGCGAGAACCTTGACTTCCTCGGCGAACTGGACCCCGACGACCCCAAACAGGCTTCGCAGCAGATCGCGAACAAGCTGCGAGCGGCCATCCTCACGCGTCGACTCGCGCCCGGTGACAAGCTGCCGTCACAACCCGACCTAGCCGCCCGGTACGGCGTTGCGCGGGAGACAGTCAAGCGAGCCTTAGACCTGCTCCGCGCGGAACGGCTGATCGTGTCCCGGCAGGGCAGCGGCGCGTTCGTCCGGGCGCAGACACAGCGAGCCGTAGAGCTGCGGCCACACATCGAAGCCGCATTCGAGAGGCCGCACGTCACCATCGACTTCGCCGGGTTCTCGGGCGAGACGTTGCGAGACGCGCTTGCCGAAGCGCTCGACAAGGTGCGGGTGGGCAGGCTCGCGCCGGAGACGATCGCGGTACGGGTGCTGATCTCTGACATGACGATGCCCATGGCGCTGCCCGCTCGGGCTGAGACTCAGGCGGATGATCCGGCGGTGCGAGAGCGAGCCGAGCGCATCACGCGCCGGGCGGCAGACGGCATCATCGACCAAGTGGCCGAGTTGGGCGACCTCGGCCTGATCCGATCGACCACCGTAGAGGTACGGGTGCATCGAGCGTCGCCCTTGTTCAAGCTCTACATCTTGAACGGCGAAGAGGTCTTCTACGGCTTCTATCCTGTAGTCGAGCGCACCGTCTCGATCAAGGGTGAGCCCATGGCGATCTACGACCTAATGGGCAAGGACGTGCCGCTATTCCACTACGCGGTGACCGATGACGACGCCTCCCACGGCACGCAGTTCGTGGAAGCGTCCCGCCAGTGGTTCGACTCCGTGTGGTCGACCATCGCCTACCGGTACGACGCATGAACGCCGACCTTGACCGGTTACTAGCCGGGGTCGGCGCGCTGCTGCTCGACTTCGACGGCCCAGTGTGCAGCGTCTTCGCCGGCTACCCGGCGCCGCAGGTTGCCGCCGAGTTGGTCGACGTCCTTCGAAAGCACAGCGTCGACGTGCCGCCCGACCTGGCCGGCGAACCAGACCCGCTAGAGGTGCTACGCCGCGTCGGCGCAACCAGCGGCCAGGACGTCACGCGGGCGGTAGAGGACGCACTCTGCGCAGCCGAGCGCCGCGCCGTCGAGACTGCCGAACCCACGCCGTACGGCCGGGAAGTCATCGTGGCAGCCCGGCAGGCCGGCATCCCGGTGGCAGTGGTCAGCAACAACTCAGCCGGTGCGGTGGGTGCCTACCTGGCAGCTCATCGGCTAGCCAGCTGCGTATCGCCAGTAGTCGGCCGGGCATACTCCGCTCCGGATTACATGAAGCCCAATCCGGCACCTATCCTGCAAGCCGTCCGAGTCCTCGGCGAACAGCCGCGTCGATGCGTTCTGATCGGTGACTCACTTTCCGACATTGAGGGATCGAGGGCGGCCGGTGTTCGGGTGGTTGGGTATGCGAATCGACAGGCCAAGATTGAGGAATTCCAAGCCGCCTCGGCGGATGTGGTAATCACAGACATGATAGAGATAGCCGAGGTTCTGATCAAACGTATTGGCGGATAACGTCCCGTGACGCTACTTGTATCGATTATCACGCCAGAGTTCGCGCTGCATGTCAGTGATCGCTTGGTGACAACTAGACGAGGGAGGAGCTATAGGCCGCATGACACGGCAGCCAACAAGGCAATACTCTTTCAAGCGAGTAATGCAACTGTAACGCTCGGGTATACGGGTATCGCTCACATAAAGGGCGAGCCGACCGACGTATGGATCAGCAGGATTTTGGACCCCGGCTATCACCATGAGGGCACTCGCTTTGGCCACCGAGGCCATGAACGAGACCTGGGGTGGTATCTAATCCGCCTCAGGGAAGCAATTGATCAACATTACCTAAAGGCAACGCACGGCGCCCCCCTTACCGTCCAGGTGGTAGGCCAACAGCGCGTTCGAAGGTTAGCTTCACGGCCGGTCTTCTATCGACTTGACCACACTGGCCGGAGGGGCGATAGCACTAGACTGTTCCATGCCGAAACTCGACCGATGACCTGGAAGCGAGACAAGTTTTATGTATTCGCGAATGGGGATCTGACATCGAGACCCGAGCAAGACATTCAGCAACGAATAAGCGCCTTGAAGCCTGGCACTTTCCACACGGTCGAGGTACTTGAGAAGATCGCGGTATCCGCGATTAGAAGAGCAAGTGATTTATGTTCAACAATTGGCTCCGATTGCATGTCTGTTCAGTTAAGGTCCCTGGAAGGTCGAATCAACATCAAGTATTTGCCCGCAACCCCTCTTTCTGATTATGATGTGTATACTCCATTCATTCTTTTTCCGAATGTGACTGCCACCCCCCTCGTGATGCGGGGAGGTTTGACCGATATCCATTGGGGTGGCTTGCATCCGATTACGTTCGAGCGCGCAAATTCTTCTCCCGTTTTTGACTATGGTGGACTTTCCCGGCAGCGTCGACCCGGCTGGCGGGGCTAGGGACTGTGATCGGCCGGGACACCCGGCCTTCTGCTGCGGTGATCGTCGGGGCTGCAAGTTGGGCTAAGCCACTACAGAGCACAGAGTCACTTGCCGGCGGCTACAACTACGGCCGCGAGGCTGTTGCAGGAGCGGCCTAGCCTGACCACGTGATCGCACCCGCAACGATGGCCTATCTTGCCACCCGGCCGTGGGAACTGGGCGACGTGGCAACGTGGATCGGCGCACTGGCCAACGTCGCCACCGTCATCCTCGCCCTGGCTGCGGCCATGGTCGGATACCGCGTGTACAAGGTCGAGTCTGGGCGCGACGCCCGAGCCGAGCTAGACCGCCGGGAACGAAGGGCGGACGAGAGGCGTAGTCAGGCGTCTCTCGTCGCGGTCTGGTACGGCCGCAGCACGACAGCCAGGCAGGTGGTAGCGGGCCTATCGGGCTGGGTTGTCTACGACTGGGGTGCCTGGATCGTGAATGCCTCCGAATCACCGATTTACGACGCAGTTGTCAGATTCTATCGGCCTAACCCCGAAAAGACATCTTGGCTTAGCCGACCGATCAAGGTCGTGCCGCCGTATCGCGGAGAACTGATTGTGAATGTCAACGACATCGCCCCCGATGACCTCACCGACGATGAGCGGCATGACGGGCTTGTCGTCAGCCTTGAGTTCCGCGACGCCGCAGGTCGGTACTGGCTACGCGATCGAAGCGGCTACCTTCACGAACTGCCACACTCACGGCCCGGCATCGAGTGATGTAGCCGCCGGTGCGGAAGCCCTTGTGCCCAATGCATGCCGAAGTCGACCGTTCGTACCCATCTCGGCTGGCATCAGACCAGCTCAATGACTAGATGCGGCCGGAAGAGGCATCTCCCTCCGGAGGCGGGCGCGCAAGATCCTTGACTGCGTGACCAACTGAGTGACAACCGGCCCGCACGTCGGCGGACTCTGGCGAACGATGATGGACTATCTGCCGAGGTGAAGTGAAGCCCTTCCACTGCTGAAGGATTCATGATCATTCGTTCGGGACGAAGAGGTCGTCGGTTCGAATCCGGCCACCCCGACAGAGGTCAGAGGGCACATCCGATCCATGGATGTGCCCTCTAGTGCTTCTGTACAGCAGTGAAGTACAGCAGCAGCGGTCAGCGCAGGCTCTCGCCCAAGCGCTTGAGGGCGTCGCGGGTGGCGTCCGAGGACGCCTGCGAATAGATCTCCATCGTCACCGACACCTCGGCGTGCCGGAGCACCTGCATGATGACGCGCGGGTGCACGTCCAGGTCGACGAGCAGCGTCGCGCAGGTACGCCGCGCATCGTGCACGGTGATCTTCCTGACTCCGGCCCGGGCGCAGCGGGCATCCCAGGAACGGTTGAAGTTGCGCGGCTCGACCGGCGTTCCGTAGCGGGTGGTGAACAGCAGCCGGGAGCCCTGCCAGGCGATGCCCGCCTCATCACGGTCGGCCTTCCTCGCCTGCTGGCGGAGGTCGAGTGCCGCCGCACAGATGTCCGGCAGCGGGAGCGTGGCGTCCGAGGTCTGCGTCTTGGTCTCCCGGTGCAGCAGTTGGCCGCCGACCCGCTGCAACTGCCAGCCGATCGACAGCTCCCCCGCCGCCAGGTCGACGGCGTCCCCGGTGAGGCCGAGCACCTCACCCTTGCGCAGGCCGAGCACCAGGATCAGCACGTACGCGGCGTACAACGGATCGCGGTCGGCCCGCGCGGACTCCAGGAAGCGACGCGCCTCGTCACTGGTCCACGCCCGGCCCCTGCGGCGGCGGACCGGTGGGAGCTTGACCAGGGCGGCGGCGTTGCGGGTGACCAGTTCCTCGGTGGCCGCATGGTTGAGCGCCGAGCGCAGCACGCCCCGGACGTCCTTGACCGTGCGGGCGGACGGCACGTCAATGCAGCACCGGCCGAGCGCGCAGCAGCGCCTCTTGAGTTCCGGGCGGCGGGCGTCCTTGCCCTGGGCGCAGCACTGGCAGGCGCGGGCCACCTCGTTGATCCAGGTCTGCACGTCGCGCACCTGGAGCCGGTCGAGCCGCTTCCCGCCGAGGCCGGGGATCACGTACAGCCGGAGGATCGTCTCGTAGGTGGCGCAGGTCAGCGGCGCGAGGTTGGGCCGCACGACCTCCCGGTGCCAGTAGGTCAGGTAGTCACCAAGGCTCGGCACCCGGGTAGCGACCGGCCCCGCCTTGGCCTGCTGGTGCAGCTTGATCCACTTGTCGTGGACGGCCTCCCGGGTCGGGCCGTAGACATACTTGCGGGTCCGCTTCCCGTCGGGCTTGGTGACCCAGACGTACGCGGCGAAGCCGTTGCGGTACGGGAAGATCGAGCCTTCGCCGTTGGCGCGGGTGCGTCCGGGCATCAGGCGGCCTCCTGCCGCTGGACCTGCTCGCGGACGTACTCGTCGACCCACTCGGGCAGGACGCGGCGGTACTTGCCGTCCTTGATGGAGCGCAGCTCGCCGGTGGCGATCTTCATCTTGACCTTGGACAGACCGAAGCCGAGCAGGACGGCGACCTCGGCAGGCGAGTACCAGCGTGGGGTGAGGTGCCGGGTCATGCCGCCACCCCCGACCACGCCTCGTGGGCGAGTTCTTCCCGGCCGATGCGCTGGCGTTCGCGGCGTTGGGCGGCGGCGGTGTTGGCGAGCAGGGCGTCGCCGTCGGTCAGCCAGCCGGAGCCGACGAAGGCCAGCGTGCCCACGGTGACCGTGCCGGCGGTGTCGTCGCTGTTAGCGGTGCCGGTGTGCTCGGTGCGGCGGTAGGCGGCGCGGGTGTCGCGGAGCAGGCCGAAGGTGACCGAGTAGCGGCGGGCCTTGGTGAGGAAGTGGCCGCCGTAGCCGAGCATGTGCGCCCATCGGCGCAGCCCGGCGTACTCGTTCGATGTGGTGTCAAGGTCGCCTTGACGGTCTTCTGTCTTCCCGGCTGTCCGGGTGACGTGGTGCCGGGTGGGGCGGCCGAGTCGCCAGCAGGCGTCGATGAGGCGGGCGAGGTGGTCGCCTTCCGGGTCGGCGTAGGCGTCGACGGTGTCCGGGGTGAGCCGGGTGGAGCAGTGGCCGGTGACCTCGGTGGACTTCGTGGCGTACTTGGCGAGGTAGGCGGCCACCTTCCCGTCGGTCACGTCGCCGTCGCTGACGCCGATGCGGCGTACGTCGATCTGCTCACCCCAGGCGACCTGCCAGCCCTGCGGGCGGTCGGGATGGGGCGGGGTGGTGACGGTGATCTGTCGGGTGGCGGCGTGGACGGCGGCGTCGAGGTCGTCGACGGTGATGCCGGCCGGCGGCGGTACCAGGGCGTGCCGGTCGTCGGGGTCGATGCCGTCGAGGCGCAGCAGGACGTGGAAGTGCACCGCGCCCCGGCGTTGCATCTCGGCGACCTTGCCGTGGGACACCCGCACCGGAGGCACCCGCCGGATTCGGCCGGAGTCGGTGGAGACCTGGACGTGGGGGATGCCGCGTCGGCGGCACACGGCGGTGAGGTGGCGTTCGATGGCCTGTTTCGTGCGTCGCCACAGCTCGCCCGAGGAGTAGTTCCAGATGACCTGGTGGTCGTGGTCGCAGCAGTCCAGGCAGAGCGGTCGACCGAGCTGCGGGTCGTCGGCGTCGTGGCGGGTGAAGCAGGCCGCGGGCCGCCCGTGTGGGCAGGTGCCGGCGGTGCTCCGGGCGCGGCAGGGTGCGGGACGGCAGTCGCAGCGCCGCCGGTGGGTGCAGGTGTGCCGGGGGATGTGCCGGTGGTGCACCGGGCCGAAGGATGGGGCGGTGAAGGTGGCGAAGACGACCGGGTGCGCGTTGACTGTGGCGGGGATGGACTTGCCGCCGGTCAGGCCGCAGCGGACGACCTGGAAGGCGTCACCGGCGTAGACCCAGGCGCAGTCCGGGCACTGGGCGGCACGGCGGTTGCCGCACGCCTTGTAGATCGTCCGGTCGGGCAGCTCGTCGGTGTGCTGCGCGGCTAGGACGCGTCCGGTGCCGGGTTCGACGGTGGTGAGGGTGCCGGTCAGGCGGATCGGGCGGGTGCAGCCTCCGGCAGCGCGGGTGTGCTCCAGCCAGCCGAAGTAGTCCGGGGCGGCGGCGCGGTGCAGGGCCTGGGCGTCACGGCCGGCGGTGAGGGTGGACACGGCTTTCTCCTCAAGGGGTGGCAGGGGACGGGCGACGAACTGCCACCGGACGCCGGAGCGGTGTCCGTTGGTGGTGTTCGTGGTGTCTCCTGGCACCGCCGGAGAGGGCGGCTCACGCCGGAGGGCGGGTGCAGGCCATCGACCTTGGACCGCCGTGGAGCTGGGTTCTATGGATCTTGGGTGATGCCGGGACGGGTGGGGTGCCTGGTCGTCGGCTTCCGGTGGTTGCCGCAGGCGATCCCCATCCGTCGAGGTGCGTGAATCCGAGGGCCATCGTGGACGGCGGGAAGGCCGTGCTGGGCCGCTCAGTGGATTCCGGGTCGGCGCAGTGGCCGGTGCGATCGAGAGCCTGCGGGACGTGACCCGCGTTAGCGGCAGGAAGGCCGCTGGGCAACTCCGAAGTCGAGTGCAGCGATCCGGCGGAAAGGCCGCGCTGACGTGCTCGACGAGGGCCAGAGTAGCACCGGGTACGGACACGTCAACCCGCCGTGAACCCGCAGAGCGGCCGACTGCCGACCGGTGTGGGAGGACTTTCTGTACGTCTATCAAGGCGGCCCTGAACGGGCCGCACGCGCCGCCGCCTGGGCGCGCGCCCGTCGCTCCGCTGTCGCTCCGACTCCGGTCACGCAACACGCCCGGCGGCTGGCGCGGAGGGCGGGTAGCCCGGTGAGCCGCCGGATGACGACAGGTCGTTTCCCGGTGGTGTGGTGGGCCGGCAGCCGGCCGGGCCCGCGCGGCCAGCAGTCCGCGCGGCGTAGGGGAGCGCACGCCGGGTCCGTCGGCGGCTGGCGGACGAGTGGCGGGGTTGCGGTTACTGCGCCTCCGGCGGGGGCGCTCCGGCTCCAGGATGGCCGGGGGTCCGTCGGCGGCTTGCGGTCCGTGGGTGGTGGCGGTGGGGAGCCATCCCGCCCGCCGTCGACCCGGGCGAGCCGAGCAGACCACCGCCCGACCCGCCAGCGTCCGTACGGGCGTCAAGGTCGTCTTGACGTGGCGGGCCGGGCGGCGGCCCGCTCCACAGAAGTGCGGGTCGACGGCAGACGGGATGGCATTGACCATGAGCGGAGATGATGGTTGGTGCTCCCGGAGCACTCAGGTAGGGTACACCTGTGGTAGGACACAATGGAATTGCGCACTTTTCGGGCTCGGCGCGCGATGTCAGAATTGAGCATGTCTCTCACGAGAACGCGGTAGTCGTTTACCGGTGCCCTCATTGCGGAAGTCAGACAAACGCCGCAGTAATTGCGTACACTTTGGAGCAATCCAACCTCGTAGCTTGGTCCCGCTGCCTTGGCTGCCACAAGGGTGTGGTTCACAACGGGGACATCATGTCGCCCGCTACTCTTGCGGGCGAGGCTGTTGAAGGTCTTCCGACTGAGGTTGGGGCTGCCTACCTGGAGGCGCGAGAGACGGCCGGCTCGGGAGCCTTTACGTCATGTGAACTCATGTGCCGAAAGATTCTCATGCATATCGCCGTTGACAAGGGCGCGCAGGAAGGCAAGACATTCGTCGAGTATTTAGACCATTTGACAACGACTGGCTATATTACTCCCCCAATGCGTCCTTGGCTTGATCTCATAAGGACGCATGGCAACCTGTCTACTCATCGCCTAGAGGCAGCCAGCAAAGAAAGAGCATTGAATACGCTCGCATTCACCACGCAGCTGCTAAGGCTTGTTTACGAGATGGAACATCGGGCGCAATCCCATGTGACCGGTCCTTAGGGGCGCTGAGAGTGGACCCTTGGGCTGGTTGACTAACTGGGTGATAACAGGTGCGGAGGGTGTCGGACGCCCATGGACGCTGATGGGTCGTTCGTACAGGTCAGCCCTGACGCTCGCGCAGCTCATCGATGGCTGATCATTCCTTCACACCGAAGGCGTCGACTGACTTGCCCTGGAGAGATGGCGAGTATCAGAGGTGGTCACTCCAGGCCGGTCCCGAAGGGCAACGGATGCAGTCATCGAGGCGGCATACGTCGATCAGGGCGCGGTGACGCAGCCCGGCCCCGGGACAGCCCGGCTCCTCGCACGTGCCCGTATCGTCCTCATGCAGCAGCACGGTCCCCTCGCACCGTACGGGGATCGGGGTTCCATCGGCCATACGGCCCATTCATGGCTCCTTGCATGGGGAGGGGCGTGTAGATTCTCCCAGGGCTGGGGCGTGCCCGTTGCATGCCCGACAGTCGGGTCAACAGGGGTCAGCAACGGGGAGTTCCCTGCCCGGACTCTTACTCGCTTGCTCGACGACGAGCCCTATCACCAGCAGGTTCACGATGGCCTGCTTAGCGATCAAGACACTTCCCAAGCTGACAGTGGACATCTTCAGGCTGTCGACGCTCGCGGCCCGCTGCTACGCTTCTGGCTGCCCGCAGTAGGGCTGGCCACGCTTACCGTCCCGAGTGACCATGAGAGATGATTCGTGAGTTGCTCCAGGCGGGAGTGCTTGTGCCCAGTAGTCGCTGGGCTTGCCGTCTGCTGCTCTCTCAACCCGGATTCCGGTCAGAAAGGATGAGGTTTCTTGGTCAACTAGGAAGACGACAACACGGAAGCGCTGGTTCACGTCGCTTTCGCCGCCGAACGTGTCCGTCGCGCGCCATCGGCTGTTGTCGTCGTAGGTGGCTTTCGCGAAGCTGTATCTTCCATCTGAAGAGATGTGGGCCATCCACAGCGTCTTGCCCTTGATGCGGGGAGCGGAGCCCTGCAGCGTGGCACACCTTGACAGCGTTCCTGACTCGGGAACGTCGATTTGAATCTTCTGTCGATCCTCGCTCGCAGTGCCGGGAATCTTCAAGTCGAAGACGTCTCTTGCAAGCGCACCGATAGCAACGATCAGTGCCACGAGTTCGATCCAGGCGACAGTGCGCGCCGAAAGCAACCCGCGCGTGCGTGGTGTGGTCACGGTGTGACTGTAGGCCTGGCCTGCAAGCCTTGTGCCTGGCGAGAGATAACGACCCGCCGGTTGCCGCTAGACCGTTCCTAAACCGCGCGCTCGGAGCTGGCGACAGCAGCGAGCCAGGACCGGGACAGCCGCCGGCGGCGGCACGTGGACGACAACTGCCCGAGGTCGCAGACGTGGAGGGACTCCGCTGAACGAAGCGCCCAGAACTTACAAGCGAGGGATCTTCATGCACCGCCCTGTCGGACTTACGACAGGCTCGGCTTGGTCCCTGACGAGTTGACCCCCCGCTAGGTTGGCCTGATGGACAGTGCCCCGCTTGACCATCCGGACGTTCGACTACTGCTCGATCTGCTTGCAATGGCTCCGCCTGCTCGTCACCTCGGCCGGAGCGAGTTCTGGGCAGACTATGCACGTGCTCACCCGAGAGCGTGGTCGGACGAGTCCTACATTATGGAGAAGCTCGACATCTGGCCGCGCATGCTTCGGGAGCGGAACGGCTGGTCTGACGTGCTACGGCTCGCGGCCTATTGTCTCATGTTCTTCGACGTTGAGGAGCACGAGAAGCTTTGCGTGATGATGGACGAGGCCGCCGGGGCCGAGTTGGCGCCGTCCCAGCCTGGCGCAGTGGGCCGGCGATGGCTTCGGTCGATCAACGAGGTTGCGTGGCGGCTGTACGTTACAGCGGAGTCCCGGCAGCGGCACCGGTAATGAGTGACGATCAGCGCGAGCGAAACGAGCTAGTCGTATGACGCAGAGTCAGCCTGCTTGTGTAGGTGAGCTGGTAGACGCGCTGCCGATTGATGCCAGCCACGGCTAATAGTGAACTGGTGGGCGTGCCGTACGAGCCGATAAGCTTGGGCCCGACCGTCATCCAGGCCCCCACTTGATCTCAGATTCGGCCTCAATTTGCTCTCGGGTAATGATGCCTCCACCAGTTGCACAGGCGTAAGTCGACAGGATGCGGGCACCAGCCAGGTGTCGCCATTCTCGGCTGTGCAGTGAAGCCATAGGCGGATCGGGCGCGTATACCTATGCCACTCCTCGCTGGTCGCGGCCTCCATCCAGAGGGTGGCATCTGCGCCAGCGTACAAGCGAAACTGCTTGGTCTTGAGCGGGCTTTCGAACTGTTCGGACATCGGATCCCACTGGTAAGGACCCGGATCTTCTAAGTCGGAGTCACTACCAAACTTGCGGTGTCGGATAGAGGCAACGACGTCGACCCAAGCGAGCGACTTCGAGTCGATAAAGGTAACGCTGCAAGCAGCAAGCCGGCGTTTTCGACCAGCCCCTCCGCTTCGACGAGGAACTCCGGGCGATTGTCGGCGTGCCATCGCGCTTTCTCAATCACCGTCAGAGCCTTGTTCGACTCTGCTGCGTTGACTGAAGTCCGCCAAGCAAAGAATGCAATGATTGCAGCAATCACCGCGATCAGCGAGCTGCTGATGGAGCCGATCGCGCTGACAACATCTGGACTCACAAGGTCGTACAGTAGCTGGTCAGGCCGCATGTCCATCCTTCGCTGCCAGAGTCGCGCAGCGATCATGGCCGATTCCATCCTGAGAAGAGGTCCATCCGCTAGTCACTCGTCAGCTCTCGACCACGCTGGAGTGCTTCGTACTCAGCGGTCGACGGTGCTTGGGCGATGTAGCCCTGTGACACGACCATCTGGCGCAAGCTGTAAGCCCGGTTGACGTTACCCGTCTCGGACTCGCTGACCCGTAGAAGCACGTAGTCAGATGGGCCGCCGTCCTTCAGCTCATCGACAGCTTGAGAAAGCTCCGCTGGCTCCGTGACAAGCTGAACACCGTAGACCTGAGTCCCGCCATGCATCCAGCCCCGCATGGTCCGCTCACGGTTCAGGCGAAGCTCCTTCGTCTGCTCCTCAGCGTGCTCCTTCTCAGCCTGTTGCCGAGCTCGCCAGTCTGCCCAAGCTGAGCGACTGCCGAGCAAAGCTATTACGCCGAGAACGACAGCAATGAGGCCGCTGACTGCATCGCCGAGGCTGCCTAGATCATCGATCGTCACGGTCGTTGAAGGTATCGGGTCAGCGCAACCAGTCTGTTCGGCAAGTAACGCCCAAGGCTTGTAAGCGAGGCATCAGGCGGGACCGAGGCAGCGAGAAGGCAGCGCGACCATCAAATCAAGGCCGGTTCCAAGGGGCACTCGACGGCGGCCATCGCCTGCTCGCCGACGCGGATCGAGGGCGGTCGACAGCGGCCGACACTTTGGTACCTCATCCCCCGGCGGGGTTCCCCAAAGTTAAGGGAGGTCAGCGACCACGCGGATGCGATCGGCGGCGTACAGCTCGCGGGAGCCGTCGGCGCGGAAGATCACGATGACCGGGATGCCCTCACCCATCTCCAGTTCGCGTCGCTCGGCGGGGGTAGGCATCCGGGCGGTAGCGGTGTCGCCCTTGAGGAGAGTCACCGTTTCGGTCGGCTCGATGGCGCGGACGAACGTGCCACGCGGTGGTTCCACGATGACGAGCCCTTCCGACCGGAGCAGTGCTACCGCTTGTCGGACGCTCGTGCGACTCAGCCCGTACTCCTGAGCCAACCGCAGCTCGCTGGGCAGTGAAGCCCCAGGCGCGAGGGCACCAGAGGTGATCCGGTCTCGCAGAAGGTCTGCGAGCTGCCGGAACACGGCGCGATCCGCACTCGGGTCGATCACGAAAGTGACGCTACGTGTCCAACAGTTCTACATCTTATTGTATCTACAGTCCTACGTCGTTACGGTGACAAGAGCCGTGGCGTTGACCCCAGAGGCCGGCCCGGCACCCGACCACCAGGACAACCGAGGGGAGAACCAGTGCCTCGCGTCTCGTACGAGGAGTACCTGACAGCCGTCGCGCTCACCCTGTCGAGACGACACCGACCGGTCTGGTCCTGGAAGCGATGGCGGATGGTCTGCCGATGCGGTAGCGAGCTGCCCTGCCACGCCACACACCGGATTCCGATCGGCCGAGACCACTGGCCCTCTGAACACAGCCAGGCCGTGGCCCCACCATCCGATCAACCGGCCACCCGGGAGACACCGCGATGACCACACACCTTCCGCTCACCCCGGACTGGACCTGCGGCGGCTGCAATACCGAATGGCCCTGTCACACCCGCCGTCAGGAGTTGCGAGCGGAGTACGACCGCGCCCCGGTGTCGCTGGCCCTCTACCTGGCCGCCCAGTTCGTCGACGCCGCCCAGGACCTGGCCCATATCCCCGCAGGCACCCTGCACTACCGATTCCTCGGCTGGATGCGATGAGGATCCACCGACTCGGTGCAGGCAGCTCATCCGACGCCAGCAGTACAGCAGCGAAGTACAGCAACCCAGCCCACCGAACCCGACCCGAGGCGACCCCAGCAGGCCGGATGACCTCGGATGACACCCGATCCACCCGGCCCGCCGCCAGTTCGGGACGAAGAGGTCGCCGGTTCGAATCCGGCCGCCCCGACCGAGGTCAGGGGCCACTCTCCATCGATGAGAGTGGCCCCTGATGCATTCGTAGGTAGATGTAGTAACTGCTGCGGCAGCCCGTCAGGACCCTTTCACCGACGCTGGACCAGCTAACCGGGACCCCCGCCTCCAGACCGGCCAGCGTGCACACTTCCCATTACGACGACACGAGGAGGGACTGGCCGGTCGGGGTGAGGACGTGGAGGACGCTCTGCCGGCGGCGGGTGGTGGCGACGAGGCCGGCGGCGCGGAGTACGGTGGCGTGTTCGCTGGCGCTGCTCAGGCTGATGCGTGCGGCGGCGGCGAGTTCGCCCGTGGTGCAGCCGGGTTGGTGGGCGATGGCGTGCAGGACAGTGGCGCGGGTGCGGCCCAGCAGTGCGACCATCTGCCGGGGCACCGCCGCCGGAGCCGTTGGTGGGGGTACGCCGAGGGTGGGATACCCGTCGTGGTGGGCGGGATAGTTCAACCACGGTTGGGGTTCGGCGTCGCAGTTGACGCTGGGCATGCCAGAGCCGAACACGGTGGGGATCAACAGCAGTCCGCGGCCGTTGAGGTGCAGCTCGCCGGTGAGCCCGGTGTGGATCTCCAGGATGGGTGGGTTCCAGCGGATCTGCGGTGGACACAGGCTGCGTAGCAGGTGGTCGACCCCGTGATCGACCATATCCCGGGCCCGGGCGGCCCGGTCGACGGCCGCCTGGGCGGTCACCTGGTCCCAGTACGGGGCGACCAGCATGGCGTGCAGTTGACCGAGGGTGTCGGCAAGGCGTTCGAGGACCTGCGGGTCGTCGTCGAGTCGGCGTGCCCAGCCCGGCACTGGCCGTTCCTGGGCGAACTGGGTCATCTCCCGACGGATCACCGACCGGGGTGTGGACCGGATCTGCTCGATACACTCCTGGGCATCCCCGGGCCGTGCCGGGGACAGGAAGTCCGGCGCGTAGCCACGAGGCGGCGCCAGGTCGAAGACCAGACGGGCCTCGGCCGGCAGGCGCGGGACCACCCGACCCTTCCAGGGGACATGCCGCATCAGCGAGGGCTTCCACAACCCACGGACCATCCGCAGGGTCTCCATCAGAGGTGACGGCGACCCGATCACGCGGATGCGCCTCAGGTCCTCGGCGGTGAAGTGAATCCGGTAGACCATCCGTGGCCCTCCCAAACCAGGATCAGCACCAGCCCTCGAACAGAGGCGACGGTGGCACTTCGGCCAGAACCGAAACAAAGCGACTACGGGAACCCGGCAACCATACCGTGATGGCAGTCGATGCCCCTTCTTTTGGGCATTGATCCCTTTACCTCTCGGAAGGAGAGACATGGGAATCCGTCATGCCCTCATGGGCACCGTCCTCGGTGCGGCCTTCGTGGTCAGCGGAGTTGCCGCGCCGGCCGCCGCCGCACCGCCCCAGGTTCACCCACAGGCCAACATCGTGACCGAGGTCGGCCCTGCTTCCGCCCACCCGGGCTTCGCAGAGCAGGCCGGCACCGCCGGTCTGACTGTCGCTCAGGCGGAGGCGCTCCAGAGCCAGGTGGACTCCGCCCTGGCGCGTTCCGGTGGTACTCAGGTATCTCTCAACAAGATCGATCTGAACGGCACGGGCACGATCGTCCTGCCGCTCCCCGGCCAGGACCGGGCCCGTGAGGTGAGCGCGTCGGGCGAGGTAGGGGCGCTGTACACCTGCAGCTACTACCACTTCTGCGCGTTCAGCGGGACGTCCTACTCGGGCAGTGTCATCGACATGGTCTCCTGCCGTTCCTACTCCATTCCGTGGGGCGGCAACGGGTCGTGGAAGAACAACCAGTCCACCGGAACCCGAGCCAGGATGTACGGCAGTTCGGGCAGCTTGATCTACACCACGCCTGGCGCCTACTCGTCCGATTCGGTCGGCGACTGGACGCCGGTGTGGACCGTCCGACCTTGCTGACGGTGGTATTCCACCCCACCTGCCCGGACAGCGCGGATGGAGGATCGAGGGCCACGCGGTAAGCCTGCTCGACGGCAAGCCGCCCTGGCTCGGCCTGCCGGCCCTTCCGGGCCGGCAGGCCGCATGGTCGTCTACAACTGGGTGGGCGTATCTGCCGACCTGCTTGCCCCATCCGACCTGACCACCTTCGGAGGCCGCTCATGTCCACCACCGGGCCGGTCATGCTCGCGTTGCCGTTCCGGGGCAGCTGGCTGGTCCAGAACAGTCCCGCCCGGCGGGTGCCCAGCCACGGCACCGACCTCTTCGCCACCACGTACGCGATGGATTTCGTGGCGGTGCGGGGGCGACGGACGGCGACCGTCCGGGACTGGCGCACGCTGCTCGCGACCGAGCCGCCGCAGCGGTTCCTCGCCTTCGGGCAGCCGATTCTCGCCCCCGCCGCCGGTCGGGTGGTGTCCGCGCACGACGGCGAGGTGGACCACGAGGCCCGTCGGTCGCCGTCCGCGCTGCTGTCCTACGCCCTGACCCAGGCGGCCCGGGTCCGCCGGGGCGCGGGCGCCATCGCCGGCAACCACGTGATCGTCGAGCTGGCCGAGCGCCGGGGGCAGGGCGTTTCCGGCGAGGCGGAGGTGGTCGAGCCGTCGTGACGGGTCACCTGTCGACACCGGAGTCACCATCGGGACCGGCCTGGGCCACGCCCGGGGTGCCCACGCCGCGCCCCGAGCCGACCGAACCGCGCCACGCGCCGGTCTCCGCGCCCCGGGCCTCCAGGTAGGACCTGAACCGCTCGAGGTCCGCCTCGGCCTGCCGGGCCACCACGTGCAGCCGGTCCCCGGCCTTCTCGACCAGCCCGTCCGGCTCGTACTCCAGGCACAGCAGCACCCGGGTGCGGTCCGGGCCGATCCGCTGGAAGTAGACCGCCCCGGCGTTCGTGACGCCGTCGCTCGCGGCCCAGGCCACCTTCTCGTCAGGCACCTGTTCGAGCACCGTGGCGTCCCACTCGCGGCGCACCCCGGCGATCCGGGCGACCCAGTGCAACTGACGGTCGTCGAGCTGGCGGACCTCCTCGACGCCACCCATGAACCGGGGGAACTCCTCGAACTGGGTCCACTGGTTGTAGGCGATGCTGACCGGGACGCCGACCTCGATCGACCTCTCGACCCTGGTGGTCATGGCATTCCTCCTCACTCCGGTCGAGCCCGCTCGCCGGGAGGGAGCTGGTCCTCGGGATGCCACGTCCCCCGTACCCCCTGGGCAGCCGAGCCAACCGAGGCCCGCGCGGCGCGCGGCGGCCGTATGTCAGGCCGGCACCGACGACGGGTGGCCGAGTTCCGCAGCCGGCACGACCGAAAGGCGGTTGCCGACGTCGCACCCCGACGTTTTGATGCCGGTAACTGTCGGGGCGGACGCCCGGACGGTACTCGGGAGGACAGTCCTCGTTCCAGGTGGCCGCCACCTCCTGAGCGGTGGGAACGCAGCGGCGGGGAGCTCACCGGGCGACCGGTGACCTCCCCGCAGTCGTTGCGGGGCGGTGGGCCCGGGCCGCCGTCAGTCGTCGTGGCGCTCGGTGCGGGCGACCTCGGCGAACGCCGCCTCCAGGCAGCCGGCGAGCGGCACCCCGGTCGCCGCGAGCAGGTCGGTCACCAGCAGCGGGGCGTGGCGGGCGACGGCGGCCGGATCGGGCGGCGCGTCGTCGTCACCCGGGTCGTAGACACCGAGCGCCCCGGCCAGCAGCACCAGCACGGCGTGCGGATCGACGTCGGGTTGCCAGTGCGCGGCGGCCCGGACGCAGTGTTCCAGCACCTGCCGGACGTCGTCGCCGTCCAGCCCGTCGGGGTGGGCCTGTTCCAGCAGCAGTCGGACCACCCCGCCGAGGACCAGCCCGGCGCGGTCGGCACCGGCGAGCCGGAGCACCGCCCGGTCGTACGCGACGCCGTCGTGGGCCTGTGCGGCCTCCACCGCTTCGGTGGCGGCCACCGCGATCTCGCGGGCCGGGGCGGGTAGGTGTCGCCAGGTCACGGTCACCGGGCCAGCATGGCAGAACCGACAGGTACGCACCGACCGCCGGTCACCGGCCCAGGCCCCACCGGGCAGGACGGACCCGACCGGGGGCTGAGACGGGTCGACCGCCCCGGGGCGGGGCGGCGGCTCCCGGTGCGAGGAGTCGCCGCCACCTTCCCGGGGCGGTCGGACGGTGCCCGGCGGTCGCCCCTCTGCGCGCCGGTCACCGCGGATGCCCCCGTACGGCCGTCCTCCGGCTTGGTGATCAGCAGTTCGTGTAGCTGCCCCCGCTCCCCCACTTGCAGGAGTCGATCCCGGTGCCTGCGGAGTTGCGCAGGTAGGCGGTGTCCCCGGTGTTGTTCCACACGTAGTTCCCGGAGCCCCAGTACCGGTGGGTGGAGGTGTTGGTGCCCCTACCGGTGTGGATGTAGACGCTGGCGCCCTTGGCGAGCCGGAAGTCGCCGGAGAACGTGTAGACGTGGTTGGCCTTGTCGCGCAGCGTCCAGGATTTCAGGCTGAGCGTCGAGCCGCGCCGGTTGGTCAGCTTGACGTACTCGGCGTTCAGGCTCTTGTTGGAGCGGTCGTCCTTGCCCGGGGAGTCGTAGTAGACCTTCGTGATCTCCACTGCCGGCGCGGCGGCCCGGGCCGGCGCGGCGACGGTGAACGAGCCGCCGATGGCGACGGCGAGCGTCGCGGCGAATCCGACGAGTCTGTTGTGCTTCACGCGTACCCCCACAGGTTCACGGGCCGGCCTCGATCCGAGGCCCGCCACGGAAATTCGGCCGAGGCTATCCACACCGGCCCGTCGTCGTGGGCCGGAAGGGCGCCGCGCCGACAAACAGACCCGCCAGTCCCGGCAACGGGACCCTAATGGCGATCATGGGCGACGCGATCGGCCTGTCGGAGGCGTCCCTTCCACCGATCCACCCTCCCCCGCCGGGCGGAGCAGGGCGGCCAGTCGGGGCCGGGACCAGTGCCCGGCCACTCCCGGCCGGTCGGCCAGGTAGTCGACAGTCGCGGGCGGCGACCAGCCGTGCGCCTCCCGCAACCCGTCGGCGATCATCCGCAGGTAGACCGGGGCGGGCGGGGTCCACGCCACGTCGGCCGCCCGCCCCGGCGCGGTGAAGGTGAGCATCGGCAGCCCGTCGCGGGTGCCGACCCGCAGCAGGGTCTCGTAGCGGCCCGGCCCGAGGGTGGCCCGACCGGCGGCCACCGCCTCGTCGAGCGCGGGCAGGTCGGCACCGGGTGGCCGGTACATCTCCTGGGCGGCCAGGTCGGCGAACTGCGCCCGGCTGAGCAGGTAGCCCCTGGCCGCCGCGACCCCGGGCAGCTCCGGGTCGTAGAAGGCCATCCCGCCGGTCCAGGCCCGGGACTTCCCGGCGAAGTAGACGCCGCCGGGGATCCACACCGGCAGCGTCCGGCGCGGTGGTCGGCAGTCCCGACAGCCGGGGTACGACCGCAGCCCGCCGGGTGGGCGGCCCCCGGCGAGGTAGTAGCCGAGCCGGGCGGCGTGCAGGTTCGACCCGTAGGCGACGTACCAGAGCAGCTCCACCCCGCCCCCTTCCAAGACCGGAATCCACACGCTGGGTCCACAGCCTGTGGATGAAACATGTGTACGAACGAAGTGATCTTGACGCGGGTGGCCCGTGCGGCGCTGAGTACGCTAGATCGCAGCCCCCGGCACCCGCCGGGCCATTCTCACCTGGAAGAACGTGGATCACGAGCGAGTCGTCCGGGACGTCACGGTCCGCCTGTCGATGGCGTCGACCGCCACCGAGGCGTGCCACTGGACGGTGACCGCGCTCGCCCGGTACGTCCCCGCCACGGTCTCCGTCCTGCTCCAGGTGCACGACCGGCTCCGCTGCGTCGCCGCGACCGGCGCCTGGCAGGTCTTCTCCGCCGTCCCGCCGAAGTCGGGCATCGTCGGCCGGGTGTACGCCTCCGGCGTGGGCGCCACCGTCGACGACGTCACCGCCGACCCCGACTACCTGCCGCTACGCCCGGACGTCACCGCCGAGGTCTGCGTGCCGGTACGCGACCCGGCGGGCCGACCGGTAGGCGTGCTCGACCTCCAGTGGAGCGGGCCGGTGGACCTCACCCCCTGGCGGGAGGCCGCCGAGCGGCTCGCCGGGCTGCTCGGTGCCCGGATCACGGCGCTGGGCGGCCCGCCCGCCGAAAGTCGCAGCGAGAAACTGCTCCGGCACACCACCGCGATGACCTCCGCCCCCACCGACTGGGATTTGATGACCGTCGCGATCACCGCAGCCCGGGAAGTCTCCACCCTCTCCGCCGCCGTGCTGGTGCTCACCGGTCGACGCGGCCCCCGACTCGGTGCGCCCACCGGCACCCCGGGGGAGTTGGAGTCCCGGATCCGTGCCGAGTTGGCCGGGGCGTCGGCCGACCAGCTCGGCCGGCTCATCGTCCGGGCCCACCGGTACGGTGCGGCGTACACCCTGGGTGAGGTGGGGTGCCCGCCCACCGAGGAACATGTCGCGCTGGCCCGCGCCGGGGTACGCACCCTGGTGTCGGTGCCGGTCGGGCCACCGGACGGCGGCGGGGTGCTGCTGGTCGCCGACGGCCGGTTGCTGCGCCCCGACCCGACCACTGTCAACCTGATGGAGTTGCTCGCCGGACAGGCGTGGGGGGCGTCGGAGCGGCTGCGCACCCTGGCCCAGCTGCGGGAACAGGCCAGCCTCGACCCGCTCACCGGGCTGCGGCACACCGGCACGTTCGGCCGGCGGATCGCGGCGGCCACCCCCGGGCGTACCGCGCTGCTCGCCATCGACGTGGACGGCTTCAAGACGGTCAACGACACCTACGGTCACCAGGCCGGGGACCGACTGCTGGTGGGGCTGGCCCGCGCCCTGGAAGCGGCGCTACGGCACGGCGACGAGCTGTACCGCACCGGGGGCGACGAGTTCGTCGCGGTGATCGAGGTGGCCCACCCGGACGAGGCGGTCCGGATCGCCGAACGCCTCACCGAGGCGGCCCGCCGCACCGGCCGCACGATCAGCGTCGGAGTGGCCCTCCCCCACCCCGGCGAACCAGCCGACCGCACCCTGCACCGCGCCGACCAGGCCCTCTACGCCGCCAAGCACCAGGGCCGAGACACCGTCCACCTCTCCACCCCCTAACCCACCCCACCCCACTGCCCCACCCCGCGTCACCCCACCCCGCCCCGCCCCGCGTCGCGTCGCGTCGCGTCGCGTCGCGTCGATCATGGAGTCGTGGTGGGGGATTTGCCCCGTCCCGAGTCCTTTGAGAGCACCACAACTCCATGATCGACACCGGCAGGCGGCGCGGGGAGGGCAGGGAGTGGGCAGGGAAGGGCAGGGAAGGGGGGAGGGGGGAGGGGGGCCAGGGGCGGGGGCGGGGCAGGGGGTGGGTCAGGGGCGGGGGCGGGAGGGGGGTTTGACGACGAGTTCGGCGATCTGGGCGGTGTTGAGGGCGGCGCCCTTGCGGAGGTTGTCGCCGGTGACGAAGAGGTCGAGGGCACGGGGGTCGTCGACGGCCCGGCGGATGCGTCCGACCCAGGAGGGGTCGGTGCCGACCGCGTCGATCGGCATCGGGAACTCGCCGGCGGCCGGGTCGTCGACCAGGATCACGCCGGGAGCGTTGCGCAGTACCTCCCGGGCGCCTTCCGCGTCCACCTCGGTCGCGAAGACCGCGTGCACCGCGACCGAGTGGCCGGTCACCACCGGCACCCGTACGCAGGTGGCGGAGACCTTCAGGTCGGGCAGGTCGAGGATCTTGCGGGACTCGTTACGGACCTTCATCTCCTCGGAGGACCATCCGTGGTCGACGAGCGAGCCCGCCCAGGGCACCACGTTCAACGCCAGCGGCGCCGGGAAGGGGCCCAGGTCGTCGCCGACCGCCTGCCGGACGTCGCCGGGTCGGGAGCCGAGCACCCGGTCCCCGGCGATCTTGCCGAGTTGCAGGTGCAACGCGTCCACACCGGCCTGACCCGCCCCCGACACCGCCTGGTACGACGCGAGCACCAGCTCCCGCAGGCCGTACTCGCGGTGCAGCGGGGCGATCGCCACGATCATGGTCAGGGTGGTGCAGTTGGCGTTGGCGATGATCCCCTTCGGGCGGTGCCGCACCTGGTCCGGATTGATCTCGGGCACCACCAACGGGACGTCCCGGTCCATCCGGAACACGCCGGAGTTGTCGACGACCACCGCACCCCGGTCGACGGCGATCGGCGCCCAGTGCGCCGACACCTCGTCGGGCACGTCGAAGACCGCCACGTCGACGCCGTCGAACGCCTCCGGGGTGAGCGCGCCGACGGTCAGCTCCTCGCCCCGGCAACGCACCTTCCGCCCGACCGAGCGGGCCGAGGCGAGCAGCCGGATCTCGCCCCAGACGTTGCGCCGGGCGGAGAGCAGGTCGCACAGCACGGTGCCGACAGCCCCCGTCGCCCCGACCACGGCCAGGGTGGGCTGCGGTGCCACCGGGCTACCGCCCTGTTCCCGCGTACACCACGGCTTCGGAGTCGCCGCCCAACTCGAACTGGTCGTGGATGGCCCGGACCGCCCGGTCGAGGTCAGTGTCCCGGCAGACCACGGAGACCCGGATCTCCGAGGTGGAGATCATCTCGATGTTGACGCCGGCCGCGCCGAGGGCGGCGAAGAACCCGGCCGCGACGCCCGGGTGCGAGCGCATGCCCGCGCCGATCAGCGACACCTTGCCGACGTGGTCGTCGTAGAGCAGACCCTTGAACTTGACCGGCTCCTGGATCTTGCTGAGCGCTGCCATCGCCGTCGGCCCGTCGGCCTTGGGCAGGGTGAACGAGATGTCCGTGCGGCCGGTCCCCTCGGTGGAGACGTTCTGCACGATCATGTCGATGTTGATCTCGGCACCGGCCACGGTGTCGAAGATGCTGGCGGCGGCGCCCGGCTCGTCGGGCACCCCCACGATCGTGATCTTCGCTTCACTGCGGTCGTGGGCAACCCCGGTGATCAGCGCCTGTTCCACGGGAAGGTCCTCCATCGATCCGGTGACCATGGTGCCGGTGTTGGTCGAGTATGACGAACGGACGTGGATCGGCAACCCCGCGCGGCGGGCGTACTCGACGCTGCGCAGGTGCAGCACCTTGGCGCCGCAGGCGGCCAGCTCCAGCATCTCCTCGTAGGTGATGTGCCTGATGTGCCGGGCGTTGGGCACGATCCGTGGGTCGGCGGTGAAGATGCCGTCCACGTCGGTGTAGATCTCGCAGACGTCGGCGTGCAGCGCGGCGGCGAGCGCCACGGCGGTGGTGTCCGAGCCGCCCCGGCCCAGGGTGGTGACGTCCTTGGTGTCCTGCGAGACGCCCTGGAAGCCGGCCACGATCACCACCGCGCCCTCGTCGAGCGCGCCCTTGAGCCGCCCCGGGGTGACGTCGATGATCCGCGCCCGGCCGTGTGCCGAGGTGGTGATCACGCCGGCCTGCGAACCGGTGAACGAGCGGGCTTCGTACCCCAGGTTGTGGATGGCCATGGCGAGCAGCGCCATCGAGATCCGCTCCCCGGCGGTGAGCAGCATGTCCAGCTCACGGCCCGGTGGCAGGGGGCTGACCTGGTTGGCCAGGTCGAGCAGTTCGTCGGTGGTGTCGCCCATCGCGGAGACCACCACCACCACGTCGTCGCCGGCCTTGCGGGCGGCGACGATCCGTTCGGCCACCCGCTTGATCCGCTCGGCGTTGGCGACGGAGGACCCGCCGTACTTCTGCACCACGAGTGCCACGACGGCGCACTCCCTCCCAGCGACGACCCTGAGCGTGCCGACGCCGCCGGCTGATGTCCGGCGGCGCGTGTCAGACCACCCCAGGGTATCGGGCGGTACGCGAGTGCGGGTCAGGTGATCCCACCATCCGGCGCAGGTCGCCGATCCGGACAGGCATTCCCCGCGGTGCCGGACCCGACACGCCGGCCCCGGTACCGGTTCTCTGCGGGGCGGTGGTGGACGGCCACCCGGCGCAGAATGACCCGGTGCATGCCCACCCCCGCGCGGCCCGCCGGCCGATCGGCGTTCCCGCCCCGTTCCGGCCGGCGCCGCCGGCCCGGTTGGTCCTGCTGGTGCTGCTCGCGCCGCTGGTGCTGCTGGCCGGCTGCACCGCCGACGACCCGCCCGCGCCATCGACCGGGCCGCCCTCCGATCCGGCACCCGCCCCGGCGGACACCGCCCGGGACGCGCTGGCCGCGTTGGCGGCCGCCGCCCGGGACCGGCACCTGACCGCCCGGTACACCCTGTCCGGCACCGACGGACCGGCCCGCGACATCACGGTGGTCAGCGCGAACGACGGCAGTTGGCGGGTGGACGTGCCGGGGGGTGCCCTCGGTGGGACGGCCGACGTCGCGCTCGCCGCCACCCCGGACGGGCTCTTCCAGTGCGGCCTGCCCTCGGCCGGCCGTCCCGACCCGGCGAGCTGCGTACGGCTGGGCGACCGGGACGCCACGGTGCCGCGCCAGCTGGACCCCCGGGTGCAGCACCCGTTCACCGACTGGCTGGAGGTGCTCACCGACCGGCGTACCGCGCTGTCGGTCTCCGCCGCAGCCGCGCCGCCCGGGGTGCCGGGCAGCTGCTACGCCGTGGAGAGCACCGCCGCCTCGCTGAACCCGCCGCTGGACGTGGGCATCTACTGCTACCAGCCGGACGGCACGCCCACCTTCGTGCGGGCGGCACTGGGCACGTTGACCCTGGCCGGTCCGCCCGGCCCGGCCCCCGACACGGTGCCGCTGGCCGGGCCGGTGGTGAGCGGCGAGCCGCTGGGGCAGCAGGCGGCGTCGGCCTCGCCGAGCGAGGCAACGTCCTGAGCCGAGCGGGCGTTACGGGTGCTCTTGACCACATTTGAGCAGGGGGAATAATCGGTCATAACACCCATGTAGGATTCTTCACCCATGGCTGACCTCACCTCGCTGCTCGCCTTCCGCTGGAGCCCCCGGGCGTTCCATCCGACCGCCGAACTGGCCGGCGACGAGGCCGCATCCCTGCTGGAGGCGGCCCGCTGGGCCCCGTCGGCAGGCAACGTCCAGCCGTGGCGGTTCGCCCTCGGCCGCCGCGACGACGAGACGTGGAAACGGATTCTGGTCAGCCTCACCGTTGCCGACCAGCACTGGGCCCGGCACGCCGCCGCGCTGGTGGTGGGCGCGTACACCGGAGCCGACCCGGAGCGGTGCGGGTACGACCTGGGCCAGTCGATCGCACACCTGACCGTCCAGGCCACAGCGCTCGGCCTGCACGTGCACCAGATCCGCGGCTTCGACCGGGCCGCGCTCGCCGCCGACCTGGACCTGTCGCCGGAGATCCGCCCACTGGTGGTGACCGCCGTGGGGCGACTCGGCGACCCGTTCGTCCTGCCCGAGGAGCTGCTGCGGCGGGAGACCGCGCTGCGGCACCGGCGCCCGGTCCACGCCCTGCTGCTCTGCTGACCGGTGGGTGCGATTCCCATCTCAGAGTCCGGACCCGCCTTCCCACCCCCCGTCTCATCACGTAGGGTCACTCTGTCATGTGGCGGGCGTACCTTCTCCTTGGTCGCCGCGACGGGGCCTGACCAGGCCGGCACCCCGTCGCGGAGTCGAACCGCGCCGTCCAGCAGATCCGAACTTCCTCTCGGCAACCGTCCGGGCATCGTCGCCCGCACCCGCCGACACCTTTCGAATGCTGACGCCACCTGACCCACGGGAGCACTCCGTCATGGCTCAACCTGTCACCGACACCGAGACCGACCGGATCGCCCGGCAACGTCCCAGCCGGATGCCGTACCAGCGCTACCAGCCTTACCACGAGCAGTTCCGGATCGACCTGCCGGACCGCACCTGGCCGACCCGGCACGTCGAGGTCGCGCCCCGCTGGTGCGCGGTCGACCTGCGCGACGGCAACCAGGCCCTGATCGACCCGATGTCCCCCGAGCGCAAGCGCCGGATGTTCCAGCTGCTGGTGCAGATGGGCTACAAGGAGATCGAGGTCGGCTTCCCGTCGGCCAGCCAGACCGACTTCGACTTCGTCCGGCAGCTCATCGAGCAGGACCTGATCCCCGAAGACGTCACCATCCAGGTGCTCACCCAGTGCCGGGAGCACCTGATCGAGCGGACCTTCGAGTCGCTGCGCGGTGCGCGCCGGGCCATCGTGCACTTCTACAACTCCACCTCCACCCTCCAGCGTCGGGTGGTCTTCGGGCTGGACCGCGACGGCATCGCCGACATCGCCACCCAGGGCGCCCGGCTGTGCCGCAAGTACGCCGAGATCCACACCCCGGACACCGACGTCTACTACGAGTACTCGCCCGAGTCGTACACCGGCACGGAGCTGGACTACGCGGTGGAGGTGTGCGCCAAGGTCATCGAGGTGATCGACCCGACCCCGGACCGGAAGCTGATCATCAACCTGCCGGCCACCGTCGAGATGGCCACCCCCAACGTCTATGCCGACTCGATCGAGTGGATGCACCGGCACCTGCCCCGCCGGGACAGCCTGGTGCTGAGCCTGCACCCGCACAACGACCGGGGCACGGGGGTGGCCGCCGCCGAGCTGGGCCTGCTGGCCGGGGCCGACCGGATCGAGGGCTGCCTGTTCGGCAACGGTGAGCGCACCGGCAACGTCGACCTGGTCACCCTGGGCCTCAACCTCTTCTCCCAGGGCATCGACCCGATGATCGACTTCTCGAACATCGACGAGGTCAAGCGGGCCGTCGAGTACTGCAACCAACTGCCCGTGCACGAGCGCCACCCCTACGCCGGTGACCTCGTCTACACCGCCTTCTCCGGCTCCCACCAGGACGCCATCAAGAAGGGCTTCGACGCACTGGCCAGGGACGCCGAGGCGGCCGGGGTGCCGATCGACGAGTTTACCTGGGGGGTGCCCTACCTGCCTGTCGACCCGAAGGACCTGGGCCGCACCTACGAGGCGGTCATCCGGGTCAACTCGCAGTCCGGCAAGGGCGGCGTGGCCTACATCATGAAGTCCGAGCACCAGCTGGACCTGCCGCGCCGGCTCCAGATCGAGTTCTCCGGCGTCGTCCAGCAGGTCACCGACGACGACGGTGGCGAGGTCGAGCCGGGCACCATGTGGCAGATCTTCGCCCGCAACTACCTGGTCGACCACCAGGTAGACCCGGCCCTCACGCTGACCGGCTACACGATCGGCACCGTCGACGGCAAGGTCGAGATCGAGGCCCAGGTGGTCGTGGACGGCGCGGCGCGCACCCTCACCGCCGTCGGCAACGGCCCCATCGACGCGTACGTCAACGCGCTCCAGTCGGTGGGCGTGGCGGTACGCGTGCTGGACTACCACGAGCACGCGCTCTCCTCCGGCGGCGACGCCCAGGCCGCCGCCTACGTGGAGTGCGACATCAACGGCCAGACGGTCTGGGGCGTCGGCACCGACCCCAACATCGTCACCGCCTCCATCAAGGCCGTCACCAGCGCCACCAACCGCATTCAGCACTGATCGCACGACCCGGGGCTCGTGGTCGTCGCCGGACGATCCCGGATCACGACCACGAGCCCCGGGCCCACCGCCGGCCCGGGGCGGGTCCTCGACTACGCGCGCCGGGGCGACCGCCCGGCCCGACCCGGCGCGCGGTCCGGGGACGGCGGGCGGTGGACCAGCAGTGCGGCCAGCAGCGCGCCGACGAGCAACAGCCCGGCGCACCAGGTCATTGCGCCCCGGAACGCGTCGGTGAGGGCGGTGGCCTGCTCGTAGCCGGTGCCGGAGAGGCCGACCAGCAGCGGCAGCGCGGCCACCGCGAGCAGACCGCCGGTGCGGGACGCGGCGTTGTTGAAACCGCTGGCCACCCCGGCGAACCGGTCCGCCACGGCGGCCAGCACCGACGCGGTCAACGGCGCGACCACCAGGGTCAGCCCGATCCCGAAGAGCAGCACCCCGGGCAGCACGTCCCACCAGTACGACGCACCCGGCCCGACCCGGCGCAGCAGCAACAGGCCACCGGCAGCCGCGATCGGGCCGACGGTCAACAGCAGCCGGGGGCCGATCCGCGCCGACAGCGCCCCGGCCCGCGCCGAGCCGAGCAGCAACAGCACCGTCATCGGCACGGTGGCCAACCCGGTCCGCAGCGCCGACCAGCCGACGACGTTCTGCAGGTAGACGGAGAGGAAGAAGGTGAACCCGCTCAGCGCGGCGTAGACCAGCACGGTGAAGACGTTCAGCACCGAGAAGAGCCGGCTGCCGAAGATCGTGGTGGGCAGCATCGCCCCCTCGCCCCGGTGCCGTTCCAGCAGCACGAAGGAGACCGCGGCGAGGACACCGACGCCGGCGGCGAGCAGCACCGACCAGGAGCCGACCCCGCGTACCGGGGCGTCGATCAGGGCGTAGGTGAGCCCACCCAGGGCCAGCGCGCCGAGCAGCGCCCCGGCGATGTCGAACCGCCGGCCGGCGCTGCGGGAGACGTTCTCGTCCCGGCTCTCCGGCACCCAGCGCACCGCCGCCAGCAACACGCCGAGCGCGAGCGGCAGGTTGATGAAGAAGATCCACCGCCAGGAGAGCGCGTCGATCAGCCAGCCGCCGACGAACGGCCCGAGCGCGGTGGACACGCCGGACAGCCCGGACCAGGTGCCGATCGCCCGGCCCCGGTCGTCCGGGTGGAAGCTGGCCTGGAGCACCGACAGCGAGCCGGGGGTGAGCAGGGCCCCACCCGCGCCCTGGAGGAACCTCGCAGCGATCAACTGGTTGGTGTCCTGGGCGAGCCCGCACAGCACCGAGGCGACCGCGAACCACACCACCCCGATCAGGAAGATCCGCCGCCGGCCGAACCGGTCCCCCAGCGACCCGCCGAGCAGGACGAAGGCCGCCAGCATCAGGGCGTACCCGTTGACCGTCCACTGCAGACCGGCGACGGTGGCGTCGAGCTCTGCGCCGAGCCGGGGCAGGGCCACGTTGACCACGGTGCTGTCCAGGAACACCATGCCCGAGGCGAGGATCGCGGCGAGCAGCGTCCCCCGTCCGGCGGTGGTGCGGATGCGGAGCGCGTGAGCCGGTGCCGTCATGGGTACCAATCTGCACGCCGGCGACCGGAGACGCCACGAAACGCGGAAACCGTGCTTGGGTACTGTGCGGGATCGCCGGAAGCCCGCAAGCTGGAGAGGTGTCGTCTGTGCGTACCAGATCAGGAGGCCGCGCGGCGGTGGCGGCGGCCCTTGCCGCGCTGCTCGCCCTCGGCGTGGGCGGTTGTGACGTCTCGGTGGACGAACCGGAGGCGCCTCCCGCGAGCTCCGGCAACGTCGGTGAACAACTCTCGGAGCTGACCGTCGCCGAGGCCGGGTCGATGAAGGGCTACAGCCGGAACCGCTTCCCGCACTGGCGGGACACCGGCAAGAACTGCGACGTCCGGGACAGCGTGCTCCAGCGGGACGGCAAGGACATCCGTCTCTCCGGCTGCAACGTCGTCGGCGGGCGGTGGGAGAGCGTCTACGACGGGCGGACCTTCACCGACCCCTCCGACGTGGACATCGACCACATGGTGCCGCTGGCCAACGCGTGGCGCTCCGGCGCCGACGAGTGGGACGACGCCAAGCGTGGTGACTTCGCAAACGACCTGACCAGGCCGCAGCTCTTCGCGGTCTCCGCCAGCTCCAACCGGTCCAAGGGTGACCAGGACCCGTCGCAGTGGAAACCGCCGAACCGCGCCTACTGGTGCACGTACGCGGAACACTGGGTAGAGGTCAAGCACCACTGGCGGTTGACGGTGACCAGCGCCGAGAAGGCCGCCATAAGTGACATGTTGGGGGGCTGCACATGGGCGGGCAAGCGTTGACACCGGCCGATCCGGGCGGTACCGACGCCGGGACCGACCCGACCGGGTCGGCGTCAGGCGGGCCGGCAGCCGACGGGGCCGGGGTGGACAGGGCCGCCGGGGTGGACAGGGCCGCACCGGCGGACGGGGCGGCCACCGCCGGGATGACCGCCGACGGTCGGCCCGCCGCGTCGGCCGAGCTGCCCGGCGCGGGGATGACCGCTGACGCCGGCGGCACCGGTACGCCCCGTGAACTGACCTCCGACCTGGTCGCCGGCCCCGGCGGGGTGATGACCGACGAGGTCGGTGTGGTGACCGGTGAGCTGACCCTGAAGACCCGGTACGCCGACGGCCAGGTCACCCTGACCGTCCAGTACAAGGACGCCGACGAGTGGTACGCGGTGACCGGCGGAACCGCCAAGCTGGCCGACCCGGCCGACCTGGACGCCGTGCACACCGTGGCGGTCGCCCTGTTGCACCGCCCCGAGGGCTGAACCCGCCGCCGCAACGGTCCGGGCGGGTGGTCCCGGGCGGTCACCGCCGCTGCGGCCACACGGCCGACCGATCGACAGAGTGCGTGACGAGGGCCCCTTCCCGGGATCTTGGGAAGGGGCCCTCGTCAGCTGCTCACTGGGTGGGAATCAGCTCACCGGTGTCACCCGGTGCCCCGTCGTCGGGCCGGACCAGTTCCGGCTCCACCTCGTGCGGGCGGAGCCGCCCGGCGGCGATGTCCTCGGCGAAGTGGCAGGCCACCCGGTGTCCGCCGACGACGTCACGCAGCGCCGGACGCTCGTCGGCGCAGCGGGTCGGCTGCGCCCACGGGCACCGGGTGTGGAACCGGCAGCCGGGCGGCGGGTTGGTCGGCGAGGGCAGGTCACCGGCGAGCAGGATCCGCTCCCGCCGGTCCTCCACCAGCGGGTCCGGCACCGGCACCGCCGACATCAACGCCTTGGTGTACGGGTGCATCGGCTCCCGGTAGAGGTCGTCGCTGGACGCCTCCTCCACCAGCCCGCCCAGGTACATCACCCCGACCGTGTCGGCGATGTGCCGGACCACCGCCAGGTCGTGCGCGATGATCAGATATGTCAACCCGCGCTCGTTCTGGAGGTCCTCCAGCAGGTTGAGCACCTGGGCCTGGATCGACACGTCCAGGGCGGAGACCGGTTCGTCGGCGACGATCAGGTCCGGGTCGAGCACCAGCGCGCGGGCGATACCGATCCGCTGCCGCTGCCCGCCGGAGAACTCGTGCGGGTACCTGCTCAGCGCCGAGGCCGGCAGGCCGACCGCCTTCAGGGTGTCGCGGAGCCGCTTGTTGGTCGCCTCCCGGTCGTCGGCCAACCCGTGTGCCTTGAGCCCCTCCACCAGCAGCGACTCCACCGACTGCCGGGGATCCAGGCTGGACAGCGGGTCCTGGAAGATCATCTGCATCCGGCGGCGGGCCTTGCGCAGCGACTCGCCCTTGAGCGCGCGGACGTCGGTGCCGTCGAAGACGATCTCGCCTTCGGTCGGCTCGACCAGCCGTAGCAGGCCCCGACCGAGCGTCGACTTGCCGCACCCCGACTCGCCGACCAGCCCGTACGTCTCACCCGCGTTGATCGACAACGAGACACCGTCGACCGCGTAGACGTAGCCGACGGTACGGTCGAAGAGCAGGCCGCTCTTGATCGGGAAGTGCACCTTGACGTCGCGCAGCTCGATCAGGGGCCGCTCCCGCCCGGTCGCGGCGTCGTCCGTTCCTCTCGGCTCGGTCACGGCGTCCTCAGGTCCGGTCCGTTCGGTCACGGCACCGCCACCTCCTCCGAAACGGGGTTGTTGCATCGCAGGTCGCCGCCGGAGGCGGTGGGCTCCAACGGTGGCGGGCCGTCCAGGCAGGCGTCCACCACGTTGTCGCAGCGGGGGGCGAAGGCACAGCCCTCGACCCACGGGATGTTGTCGGCCACCGAGCCACGGATCGCATGCAGCCGCTCACCCCGCACCGAGTCGAGCCGGGGCACCGAGCTGAGCAACCCGTGCGTGTACGGGTGCCGGGGCCTGGCGAACAGCTCGTGCCGGGCGGCCCGCTCCACCACCTTGCCGCCGTAGAGCACGTTGACCGTGTCGCAGAGGCCCGCCACCACCCCGAGATCGTGAGTGATCATGATGAGCGCGGTGCCGGTCTCGTCGACCAGTTGCTTGAGCAGGGTGAGGATCTGCGCCTGGATGGTGACGTCCAGCGCGGTGGTCGGCTCGTCCGCGATCAGCAGCCGGGGCTTGCAGGCCAGCGCGATGGCGATCAGGGCGCGCTGCCGCATGCCGCCGGAGATCTGGTGCGGGAACTCCGTCAGCCGACGGTCCGGGTCCGGGATGCCGACCGCCTCGAGCAACTCCCGGGCCTCCCGCAGCGCCTTGCGGCGGTCCATCCCCCGGTGCCGCTCCAGCACCTCGGCGACCTGCACCCCGATCGGGATGACCGGGTTCAGCGAGGAGAGCGGGTCCTGGAAGATCATGCCGATGTCCCGGCCGCGCCGGTCCCGCAGGTCGTCCGGGCGGAGCCTGAGCAGGTCGGTGCCCTCGAAGAGCACCTCGCCGGCGACCCGGTTGCCCCGCTTCGGGAGCAGTCCCATGATCGCCAGGCTGGTCACGCTCTTGCCACAGCCGGACTCACCGACCAGACCGACCGTCTGCCCCGGCTCCACGGTGAAACTGACCTGGTCGACCGCCGTGAACGGCCGCTCGCCCCGGCGCTGGAACACCACGCTCAGATCGCGTACGTCGAGCAGGCTCATCGGGTCACTTCCTCACTGTGCTGGTCGTTCGCTCCCGACTGCGGTCGCCGGCCCACCCGGTGCCCACCCGGCCCGGGGCCGCCGACCACCCCGTCCCGCCGTACCGCCGGCTCTCCGGGCCACACACCGACCTGCCGCGTCGCCGGTCGACCGGACACACCGACCTGCCGCGTCGCCGGTCGACCGGGCCGCACACCGATGCACCGCACCGCCGTCACCGCCGGTTCTTCGGGTCGATCGCCTCGCGCATGGCCTCACCGAGCAGGGTGAAGCCGAGCGCGACCACGATGATCGCCAACGCCGGGTAGTAGGCCAACTCGGGGCGGACCTCGAAGTAGCGTTGGCCGTCCACGCCGAGCATCAGCCCCCACTCGGCCCGGTTGATGTCCGGATCGCCGAGGCCGAGGAAGGACAGCGCCGCCGCGTCCAGGATCGCCACCGCGAAGGTCAGGGTGGCCTGCACGATCACCGCGGTCAGCGAGTTGGGCAGCATGTGCCGCAGCACGATGTTGCGTTCCTTGACGCCCAACGCCCGCGCGGCGAGGACGTGGTCGCTCTCCCGCTGGGCCAGCATCGAGCCGCGCAGCAGTCGGGCGAAGATCGGTACGCTGACGATCGCCACCGCGAAGATGACAGTCCACTGGCTCGACCGGCTGGCCATCGCGACCAGGGTGATCGCCAGCAGCAGGCTGGGCAGCGCCAACATCACATCGGTGAGCCGCATCAGCACCACGTCGACCCAGCCGCCGAAGGCCCCGGCGACCGCACCGAGCAGCACACCCAGGGTGAGGCCGATCAAGGTGGCGAGCACGCCGACGAAGAGGGTCTGCCGGCTCCCGTGGATCATGCGGGAGAGGAAGTCCCGGCCGAGCGGGTCCGAGCCGAGCGGATGTCCCGCGGTGGCGCCGGGAATGCTGTCCACGGTCAGGGTCCTGGTCAGCTCGTCGAAACGCTGCACCGGATCGTGCGGGGCGATCAGCGGGGCGAAGAGCGCCACCAGCACGAACAAGCCGACGATGACGGCGCCGACGATGGCCACCGGGTTGCGGCGCAACCGGCGCAGCGCGTCCCGGTAGAGGCTGACCCCGCCCGGGTCCGCGGTGGCCCGCGCCAACTCGTCCAGCCGGGCCTTCTTCCGGTCGCCCAGCCGGCCGATGCTCCGCTCGCTCCTGCCGGCGGGCCGGTCGGTCGGGCGGTGGCCGGGCTCGCCGGCCGGGCCGCCGGCGGGCCGGGCTGCCGGACTGTCGCCGGCTCCGTCGGCCGGGCTGCCGCCGCTGCGGGGTTGGCCCACGCCGGGGCGGGTCGTCGGATCGCTCATCGCACACGCACCCTCGGGTCGATGAAGGCGTAGGAGAGGTCGACCAGCAGGTTGACCAGCACGAAGACCAGCGCGGCGAGCAGGATGATCGCCTGGAGCACCGGGTAGTCCCGGCCACCGCTGATCGAGTCGGTGATCAGGGTGCCGAGGCCGCCCCAGTTGTAGACCTTCTCGGTGAGCACCGCGCCGGAGAGCAGCGCGCCGGTCTGGAGGCCGATGGTGGTGACCACCGGCAACAGGGCGTTGCGCAGGATGTGCCGGCCCCGGATGGTGCGGTGCCGCAGGCCCTTCGCCTCGGCGGTCCGCACGTAGTCCTCGTTGAGCACGTCGAGCACGCTGGCCCGGGTGATCCGCACGATCACCGCCAGCGGGATGGTGGCCAACGTGATCGCCGGCAGGATCAGGTGCCAGAGCGCGTCGGCGCTGGCGTCGAACTCCCGGGTGAGCAGGCCGTCCAGGACGTAGAACCCGGTCACGCTGGTGTTGTCCATCCCGGTGCTGATCCGTCCGGACGGCGGGAACCAGTGGATGTCCTGGGTGAGTACGTCCTTGAGCAGGTAGCCCAGGAAGAAGATGGGGATCGAGATGCCGAGCAGGGTGCCGGCGATGGTCAGGTTGTCGAGGAGTCGGCCCCGGTAGCGGGCGGCGAGGTAGCCCAGTGGCACACCCAGGCCGACCGCGATGATCATGGCGGCGACGGCCAGTTCGATGGTGGCCGGGAAGGCGCGGGCGATGACGTCGGTGACCGGGTCGCCGGTGCGGATCGAGTTGCCCAGGTCACCGGTGAGGACCCGCTGCATGAACTTGCCGTACTGCACGAGGATCGGTTGGTCGTAACCGAGGGCCTTGATCAGCAGTGCCCGTCGTTCCGGGGTGGCCCGCTCGCCGAGCAGCGCCTCGACCGGCCCGCCGGGCAGGTTCCGCAACCAGATGAAGATCAGCGCGGACAGCGCTATCAGCGTCACCGCCAGCTGCAGCAGGCGGCGGACTATGACTCGCAACATCTCTCACACACCAGTTTCTCGATGTTCGCGGCATCGGCCCGGGCCGGCACTTGCTCCCGACCCGGGCCGATGCACGCCTACGGCGTCAGCCGACTGACGTCACTTGTTGACGCTGACCGTGTTGAACCGCTCGTCGGTCAACGGGCTGGCGATCATCCCCTGCACGTCCTTGGTGACGACGATGGCCGGCGGGGCGTGCCAGACCGGCACGGCCGGCAGCCACTTGGCGGCGATGTCCCGGTTGACCTGCTCCCAGGCCGCCTTCTTGCCCGCCTCGTCGACGGTGCCGTCGGCCTTGGTGATGGCCGCGAACATCTCGGTCATCGCCTGGTCGCCGAACTCGACCTTGCCCCGGCCGAAGAAGGTGCCGACGAAGTTGCCCGGGTCGTTGTAGTCACCGGTCCAGCCGAGGATGTGCAGGTCCTGCTTGCCGAACTGCTGCACGTCGTCCTTGAAGCCGCCGTTCCACGGACGCGGCTTGCCGGTGACCTTGATGCCGACGGCCTGCAGGTCGTTGGCGAGGACGGTGAAGATCTCCTGCGGGTTCGGCATGTACGGCCGGGAGACGTCCGGCGGGTAGTAGAAGTTGAGGGTCAGCCCCTCGGCACCTGCATCCTTGAGCAGCTGCTTGGCCTTCTCCGGGTTGTGCTCGTACTTCTGCACGTCCGGGGCGTAGCCGAGCACGGTGTCCGGCATGAACTCGTCGGCGACCTTGGTGCCGCCCGGGCC
Source organism: Micromonospora sp. NBC_00421 (assembly GCF_036017915.1). NCBI lineage: Bacteria > Bacillati > Actinomycetota > Actinomycetes > Micromonosporales > Micromonosporaceae > Micromonospora > Micromonospora sp. NBC_00421. The sequence continues at coordinate 6,115,634 of NZ_CP107929.1, read as the reverse complement.
CTTGGTCTGGACGAGCTGCTCACGGTTGAGGGCGTAGGCGATGGCCTGCCGTACCCGCAGGTCCTTCAGCTTCGGGTTCTTCTGGTTGATGCCCAGGTAGAGGATGTTGAACGCCGGGCGGTCGAGGACCTGGAAGCCCTCACCGGAGAGCGCCTTGCGGTCGGCCGGGGCCGGGAAGTCGATGCCCTGGACGGTGCCGGCCCGCAGCTCCTGCTTACGGGTGTTCTCGTCCTTGATCACCTTGATGATGACCTTGTCGACCTTGGCCTTCTCGCCCCAGTAGTCGGGGTTCCGGTTCAGGGTGATCTCGTTCTTGGCCTTGTCCCAGCCACCGAAGGTGAACGGGCCGGTGCCGACCGGGGTGGTGGTCGCGAACGAGCTGTACTCGAAGGAGTCGCCGTTCTGCTTGACCGTGTCGGCGTCGCCCTTCTTGAGGGCGTCCGGGCTGGCGATCGAGAGCGCGGTCAGCGCGAACGCGCCGGGGAACGCACCCTTGTACTGGTTGAGGGTGACGACGGCGGTGCTGTCGTCCTTGGCCTCGCACTTGTTGTAGAGCGCCTGGCCGGCACCCTCGGCCTCGTTCTTGGCGAACCCGCCGAAGACGTCCTGGTAGTAGATCATCTGCGACTGGGCGGCGGCGCCCTTCATGTTGTACCAGCGGTCGAAGTTGTAGCAGACCGCGGCGGAGTTGAAGGGGGTGCCGTCGTGGAACTTCACGCCCTGGCGCAGCTTGAAGGTCCAGACCTTGCCCTCGGGGTCGTGCTCCCAGCTCTCGGCGAGCCCACCCACCAGGTCGGCCGTGCCCGGCTTGTGCTGGACCAGCGTGTCGTACATCTGCCGGACCGGCCGGAACGACTCACCGTCGTCGTTGAAGATCGGGTCGAAGTTCTTCGGGTCACCGGCACCGGCGAAGATGAAGGTGCCGCCCGTCTTGGCCTCGCCACTGTTGTCATCGCCGCGGTCACTCTCCGCACAGCCGGCCGCGCCGACCGCCAGGGCTGCAACGGCCACGAGGCTCACGGCCGTCCTTAGCCTTCTCGCCTGCATCTCTCACCTCTGTCATCCGCCTGAACAACGCCGGTCCATGGCTCGGTCCGTGAGCGGGAGGCTATGGCACGACACACCGAAGCGGAACGGCCGTTAGGCAATCGCTACCAACCCGACACCAAGCGCTCTGTCTGACACCGCCGGATCCCGCGACAAACGGGACTGTCACAGCGAGGCCGCGCGGCGATGTCCGGAAATCGCCCGAACGTCCGAAACGGTCACCGCCGCCGGTCACCCGCCGTCACCGTGCCCGCTCCACCACCCTTCGAGGAGTACGCGGGGTGCCGGCTCGAAAGCCGAACGTCCGGTTCGGCGGGGCCGCCGTGCGGAGGTACGGCGGCCCCGGGCGCGATGGGGTCGACGTCCCGTGACCGGCCGCACCCCCGGGGCGGAATCCCGGCCGGGCAGGCGGCGTTACACCCTGCGTACGACCGCAGCAGCACCCCCCGCTGCCCGGCCCGATGCCGCCACCCCCGGCGGAATGACGGTGGGCCGAAGGTCGTTACACCTGGTCCGGTGCCGCGAGTCCTCCGCTCGGGCAGCCGCCGACCTCCCCCGCTGAGCGCCCCGTCGTGGTGCTTGCCTCGCACCCCTCCCCAAGGTGCGTCGCCAACCCCCGAATGGAGCTTTCCCATGAACACCACCATGCTGCGTAAGAGCGCCCTCGGTATCGCCGGCCTCGCCTTCGCCGGCGGCGTCCTCGCCGGCCCCGCCACCCACACCACCCCCACCCTCGACACCCGGCCCGTCGCCGTCGCCGTGCAGGCCGACAAGCCCGACAGCGGCAAGCTCATCCCGCACGGCACCCAGGGCGAGCAGTCCCGCATCGACCTCGACGACGAGCAGACCGCCAACGCCAAGGCGATCATCGCCGCCACCAAGAAGTCCGGCCTCGACGAACGCGCCGCCGTCATCTCCATCGGCACCGCGTTGCAGGAGTCCAAGCTGGAGAACCTCGGCCACCTCGGCGACCGCAACGACCACGACTCCCTCGGCCTGTTCCAACAGCGCCCGTCGTCGGGCTGGGGCACCCCCGAACAGATCACCGACCCGATCTACTCCACCACCGCGTTCCTCAAGGGCCTCAAGCAGGTCGACGGCTGGCAGGACATGCCCCTGACCAAGGCCGCCCAGACCGTCCAGGTCTCCGCCTACCCCGACGCCTACGCCCAGTGGGAGAAGCAGGCCGCCGACCTCGTCGCCGAGCACTGGAACAGCTGACCCACACCCGCACCCTCGAAAGACACCGCTGGCCGGCACCCCACCCGGGGGTGCCGGCCAGCGACATGCCGCAGGGGATCGTGGAGAGTTGTTGCTGCCCCAGCGACTGCCCCAGCGACAACAACTCTCCACGAACATGGGACGGCGGAACGCAGCGACCACCTACCCGGGGACGGTGGGCAGCTCCGGACCACCCACCCGGGCCGCAGGGGGTTTCAGACCGCGCGGCGGCCCTCGAAGGCCCGACCCAGGGTGATCTCGTCGGCATACTCCAGGTCGCCGCCGACCGGCAGGCCACTGGCCAGGCGGGTGACGGCGATCCCCATCGGCTTGACCATCAACGCCAGGTACGTCGCGGTCGCCTCGCCCTCGGTGTTCGGGTCGGTGGCGAGGATCAGCTCGCGGATCGTCCCGCCGCTGAGCCGGGTCATCAGCTCCCGGATCCGCAGGTTGTCCGGGCCGATCCCCTCCAATGGGTTGATCGCCCCGCCGAGCACGTGGTAGCGCCCCCGGAACTCACCGGTCCGCTCGATCGCCACCACGTCCTTGGGCTCCTCCACCACGCAGATCACCTCGTCTGTGCGGCGCGGGTCGCGGCAGATCCGGCACTGCTCCGACTCGGCGACGTTGAAGCAGGTGGTACAGAACCGGACCAGGTCCTTGACCTTGCGCAGCGCACCGGCCAGCCGGTTGACGTCGGCCGGGTCCGCCGACAGGACGTGAAAGGCGATCCGCTGGGCACTCTTCGGCCCGACGCCCGGCAGCCGCCCCAACTCGTCGATCAGGTCCTGGATGGCACCCTCGTACATCTGGGGTCAGAATCCGGGCAGGCCGAGGCCGCCCATGCCGCCGGCCACCGGGCCCATCTTCTGGTCGGTCAGCTCCTTGGCCGCCTCGGCGGCGTTGTGCAGGGCCGCGACGACCAGGTCCTCCAGGGTCTCGACGTCCTCCGGGTCGACCGCCTTCGGGTCGATCCTGATGCTCTTGACCTCACCGGAGCCGGACACCGTCGCGGTGACCAGGCCGCCGCCGGCGGTGCCGGTCACCTCGGCCTCGGCCAACTCGGCCTGGGCCTTGGCGATCTGCTGCTGCATCTTCTGCGCCTGCTTCAGCATCTGCTGCATGTTCGGCTGTCCACCTGGGCGCACGGATGGCTCCTTCTCGCACTCGTCTGCTCGGCCGCGCCCAGCCTAGTCGGGGGCGGCCGGTGGTCCGGTCCGGGGAACGACGCGTCAGCGCGCGTCCACCTCGTCGATCTTCTCGGCGCCGAACGCCTCGCGGAGCAGCTGCACCGCCTGCTCCTCGCTCGACTGCCGGGCGGTCCGCTCGTCGATCACCTCGTCCAGCGGTTCGTCACCCGGGTCGAACCCCTCGTAGGCCGGGGTGGTCCGGGTCGCGCCCGCCGCCCCACCAGCACGGGTCGGGCCGTCGTAGTCCGGGTCGTAGGGCGGCTCACCGGCCCACTCAGCGTCGGCGGTCTTGCGCCCTGCCGGCGCGGGCCGGGGCCCCTTACCCGCCGCAGCCGCCCGCGCCGCCGCGATCGCGCTGCTCACCGGCGCGCCGCCGGTCCCGGCCGTCGTCGGCGGCGACGTCTTCGGCGGACCAGCCGGCCTGGGTACGGCGGGCGCAGCGGGCACCGCCGGGGCGGCTGCCGTCACGGTCGCCGTCGCGCCACCTGGTCGGGCGGGTTCGGGCCAGTCGTCGGAAGCGGAGGCGACGCTGGCGGCTCCGCCGGGGCGGGCCGGCTCGGGCCAACCCTCGTCGTCGTCCACACCGACCGCGACGGGTGAGGTGACCGGGGCGTCCACCGTGCCCACCGCGCCCACCTGGCCGGTGGGTCCCCCAGGTAGCCGTGCCGCACCGCCGCCAGCCGAGCCGCCCTGGGCGGTCGCGGCAGCCGGGACGGTGGAGCCGGTCGGGGTACCGCCGGACGAGCCGGCCGGACGACCCGGGCCGTTGCCGGCGGGAGCTGACGAGCCGACCGTGGCCGGCCCCCCGCTCAGACCCACCGCACCACCGCTCGGACCCGCACCACCGCTCGGACCCGCATGACCATTCGGGCCTGGACCGCCGCTCGGACCGGCCGGACCGCCGGTGGCAGGCTCGGCCGGCGCCGGGGGTGGGGCGGGAGCCGGCCGGGCCGGGCCGGCCGGCCGGGAAGGAGTACCGGGCGACGTGCCACCCCGCTCGCCGGCCACCTCGCAGCGGATCTGCCACCGGCCGCCGAACTCCTCGTAGAGCGCGTCGGCCAGGACCGAGGTGTGCGCGCCCATCATCTGCGCGAGCACCGGCGACTTGACGGTGAGCACCAGGACGTCACCGTCCACGTCACGGACCACCGCGTCGCGCATCAGCGCCGCAGCCGGCTTCTTGACCCGATTGACCTTGGCCACGATGTCGGGCCACACGCGGCGCACCGCGACCGCGTCGAGGGCACCGGGTGCGGCGGAACCGGGACGGGGCGGCTCGGGGGTCGCCGGGTCGGGCATCACCGCCGAGGCCGGCACCGGACGGCGGGCGGGCGCTTCGGAACTCGGCCCGTCGATGCTCGGGCCACCAGAGCCGGCCGGGCTGGCGAACGTCGTCCCGGAGCCCGTCGGGTCGGCGGGGACGAAGGCCGGGTCGGTCGAGCCCGGGTCGGTCGGGTCACCGGGAGCGGAACGCGGGCCGGGTGAGGTGACCCGGGCACCCGCAGCCGCAACGGCGGCACGGGCGGCAGCCGCCCCGGTCAGGCCGCCGGTAGCCGGCGGCGGGCCTGCGGTCCCCGGGTGGGAGGCGGCGGCAGCCGCACCCGGGGCGGGAGCGGTGGGGCGTACCTCCGGGGCGGCAGCGGCCGGTGCGGAGCCGGCGGCGGCCGGCGGCAGTTCCCCGCCACCCAGGGTGAGCCGGCGTTCCAGCCGTTCCAGGCGCTGGAGCAGGCCGCCGGTGGAGTCGTCGACGCCGGGGAGCAGCATCCGGGCGCAGATCAGCTCCAGCAGCAGCCGTGGTGCGGTGGTGCCGCGCATGTCGACCAGGCCGTTGTGCACGATGTCGGCGCAGCGGGAAAGGGTGGCCGGGCCGAGCCGCTGGGCCTGGGCGGCCATCCGCTCGATCTGGTCGGCCGGGCCGTCGATCAGGCCCTTGCCGGCGGCATCCGGGACCTGCTGGAGCACGATCAGGTCGCGCAGCCGTTCGAGCAGGTCCGAGGCGAACCGGCGCGGATCGTGCCCGGCCTCGGCCACCCGGTCGACGGTGGCGTACGCCGCCGCGCCGTCCCCGGCGGCAAGCGCGTCGCACATCTCGTCGATCAGCGCGGAGTCGGTGACGCCGAGCAGCGCGGCGGCCCGGGGATAGCTGACCCCCTCCGGGCCGGCACCTGCGATGAGCTGGTCGAGCACGGAGAGGCTGTCCCGGGCGCTGCCGCCACCGGCGCGCACCACCAGCGGGAAGACCGCCGGGTCGACGGTCACCCCCTCGGCCTGGGTGAGCTGCTCCAGGTAGGGCCGGAGCACCTTCGGCGGGATCAGCCGGAACGGGTAGTGGTGGGTCCGCGACCTGATCGTGCCGAGGACCTTCTCCGGCTCGGTGGTGGCGAAGATGAACTTGACGTACTCCGGGGGCTCCTCGACCAGTTTGAGCAGGGCGTTGAAGCCGGCCGACGAGACCATGTGCGCCTCGTCGATGACATAGATCTTGAAGCGGCTCTGGGCCGGCGCGAAGAACGCCTTCTCGCGCAGCTCACGGGCGTCGTCGACACCGCCGTGGCTGGCCGCGTCGATCTCGATGACGTCGATCGAGCCGGAGCCGTCGATGGCCAGCGACCGGCAGGAGTCGCACTGCCCGCACGGCTCGGGGGTGGGGCCCTGCTCGCAGTTGAGCGAGCGGGCCAGGATCCGGGCGCTGGAGGTCTTGCCGCAGCCCCGGGGGCCGGAGAAGAGGTACGCGTGGTTGAGCCGCCCGCTGCGCAGCGCCTGCGACAACGGCTCGGTGACGTGCTCCTGGCCGATGACCTCGGCGAAGGTGCGCGGCCGGTACTTGCGGTAGAGCGCCAGCGTCATTCGCCCCGCCTCCTCTCGACCGGGCCATTCTGCGCCGGTCGGTCGCGGGTGACCACCCACCACCCCGTGACCCGGACCCGCAGGTACGGTACCGGTGGCCGGAGACAAAAAGGCCTCCCGTGCACCCGGCAGAGCTCGCTTATCCTTGCTGCCTTCCGGCCCTGGGGAGGTTCACGAGATACCGCCGCACGGGAGGTACCGCCCACCCTACCCGACCCCTGATGGATCTTCAGGGGGTGGTGGGGTGGCCGGGCGGGCGGGGACCTGTATCCTGGCTCGCGGAGGATTCGCCTAGAGGCCTAGGGCGCACGCTTGGAAAGCGTGTTGGGATAAAACCCTCACGAGTTCGAATCTCGTATCCTCCGCTCGTCCGAGCAGGCAAAACGACAGGGCCGGCCCCGCGGGGGCCGGCCCTGAGTCGCCTCCAACCGCCGCTCTCGTCTCAGTTGCCGTCTCACGTGCCCTGCTCCGGCCCGCCCAGCGGCGGCCCAACGGCCATCTCCTCGGGCGGGTCTGCGGATCGCCCAGAGCAGGCCGCCGAGTTGCTGCGCGATGTCGCGGCCTGCCGGGTCGGTGATGTACTGCAGTGGATAGCATCGCCGATTTCGACCAGCCCGTGACGCACATGAGGGCGCGGCCGGAGACGGCAAGGGCCAAGAGCGCGATGACGGTGTGGCGAGCGTCGTATAACCGACCGTCCCGCGTTCCGGCGAACTTGAGCAGACGTTTCCACTCGTCATAGTCCCGTCGCCTGGTGGATCGCCTCGCCGATGGATGAGGCGAACACCCAGCCTTCATCGTGCCAGAACTGGGCGGCGGCTCCGCGCTCTGCTAGTCAATAGCCTCATGAACGTGCGTGCATGGCCGGCAAGCTCCTCCGGCTCCTTCATCACTACCTTGCCGAGATAGTTTCAGTAGAGATCAAGATAGCCCGCAGGCGGGCCGCACCGGCCGGAGCGCCGTACCGGGCGAGCGACCTTGGTCCCGTCCGGGGAACTGGACGGTCTGTGCCTTCCGATGAGGAGATCAATACTCCCAGCCGCGTGATTTCAGTAGCGTCCACTCCGTACACTGCCAAGCTGTGACTCTTCAGTTCTTCGGATGTAGTGCGACCAACAACGGGAGAGACGGCTTCCACTTCTCCCAGTACAACCAGACATCTTTTGGTGCCGACTGGACCGAGAAGGCGACCCAGGCGGCCCGGCTGATCGGCGAGGACAAGCCGGGCGTAGCTGAGTTTCTCCAGGAAAGTCGATCAGCTCCGTCTGAGCTGGATCTCAACAACCCCTCGCACTTCCAGTGGTGGCTAGAAATGACGAACCGTTTGACCGACGTTGCCAAGATCGGCACAGAGGCCGTCAAGGTCCTTGCGCCGCTTGGTGCCGTGCTGTGGAGCGTCGTCGGGTAGGGACGGCTTCCGGTGAGCGCCCGCATCTGGTAGAGACCGCTCGGGACCTACGCTCGCAGACCCCGAAAGTGCCGTCTCGTTCGGCTGCGTTCAGGGCCATCCGTTGAGGCTTCAGCCCGCGCCAACGTCGCTTCCTGGTACGGCTGCCAGCCCCGGCGAATACGGACGGCAGACTCAGAAAGCGTGCTGGGATAAACCTCAAGTTTCGAATCTCGTATCCTCCGCTCGTCTGAGCAGCACCGACGCGAGGGTCGGCCCCGATCGGAAGCCGACCCTTCGTCGTTTCCCAGCCTGTCGGGGGCACGCCGGCCCGTTCAGGCCCTGTGCGTCGTCTTCACCCAGCCCAGGAAGCGCTGGTACGTGGTGATCGGGTCGGGCGGCTCGGGGCAGGTCCGGGTCAGGTCGGCCATCGCCTCCACGAACAGCCCGGCAAGGTCGACAGCGAGATTCACCCGCTCCCCCGCGTAGTCGGCGACCATGTCGAGTCGGGCCTGCCCGCAGGGCCAGGGCAGCGCATCGGCGGTGCAGATCCAGAGCGGTTTGAGCGGCGCGTGTCTTTGCATCTCGCCTCCGAGGTGGGGTCGATCTTCACGGCACCCCGGCCCGCCGGGAAGCTCCTCCACCAGGCCGGAGGCCATCCCTACCTCACATCACCGCGCACCCACTTGTCAATCAGCAAGGAGCGATAGTCAAGCCAGCGCCGTGCCTACGGTCGAAGGGTGAAGCGACCGCGCTTGTACGGACCGGGCGAACTGGCCGCCCTGTTCAACGTGTCGCGGCAGCGGGTCCTACAGATAACCCGCAGACCCGGCTTCCCCGAACCACTCGCCCGACTGATCGGCACCACTGTCTGGGACGCCGACGAGGTCGACGAGTGGGCACGCCACCACCGACCTCCCCGCACACCTGCGGAAGACGACGAGTAGACAGCCGACCAACCATCGGGCACAGCACTCGCCGGCGTGCAGACCGGTACACCCTCCGCCATGAACACCGGTACGGTGCGGGCATCCACGGCGGCCCGGATCCGTCGTACACATGTGCTATCCACAGGGTGTGGACAGCGGGGGGATCGGATGAGTTACCAGCTCAGCGCGGTCGTCGCGGATGTCGAGCTGCTGCGCGAGCAGACCGCCGACCTGGATCACGCGGTGCTGGCCGCGCTCCGGCAGGATTTCGCGCTGCTGCCGGTGACCCCGCAACTGGTCGAGGAGCTGACCGGCGCGCTGCCGGACTACCACCCCGAGGAGCCGACCGCCGGGCAGCCGTTCGAGCTGGTCCTCTCGCCGGCCCTGGCTGGGCTGCTGGACCGCTGGTCGCGGCGCGGGCCGGTGGCGTACCTGGAGGCGGAGTTCGCCGGGGGTCTCGGTCGACAGGCGTCGGCGGTCTGGCTCGACGGCCGGTTGAGCTGGGGTCCGCGCTTCGACAGCACCTTCACGCTGCCGCGCGTCGAGTGGCCGATCAACGCGGCGTTGGCGCGGCTCGGCGCGGAGCCCGGCCGATGGCTCGACCCGTTCGCCGAACTGGGCCTGCACCTGGAGCGGAACACCGCCGGTTGGCTGACCCACGGCCGGCGTGGGCTGACTGCCGACTACTGGGACGAGCTGGCCGAGGAATGGGAGGAGCAGCAATTCCCGGCCGACCAGCAACCTGAACGCCCCGGTCCCGTTGTGGACTGGGGGATTCCATGACATTGCGACAATTTGCCGTCCTTGCGGCATTGCTGGTGGCTGCCACCGCATCGGGCAGCGGCCGCCGGCCATCGGAGCACGACGCTCCGGCGCGGCCCATCGGTGCCAGCCAGGTGGTCGGGTTGCACGGCCTGGCCGGAGCCGAGTTCGGCGTCAGCGAGGCGGAGCTGACCCGGCGCGGAATGCTCCGCGCCGATGCCGACACCTGCGGTACGACGCTGGCCGGACACGGCACGGCCAGCCCGATCTTCGTCGACGACCGGCTGGTGCTGCTCTGGCTCGACGACCCGATGAGCACCCCGGAGGGGATCACCGTCGGCACCCCCGTCGGGGAGGTGCTGCGCCGGTACCCGTCGGCGGTCCGGCTGCACGCTCCACAGCGGACGTACCGGTTCGACGGACTGCTCGCCCGCGACGGCGACCGGGGGTACCTCTTCCTGCACGACGGCACGGCCGTCCGGGAGATCATCGCCGGGTACGCCGACTGGGCCCGCCGCCTCTTCGACGAGGGTTACGGCCCCTGCTGAACTGCAGCCACGACGTGGATTGTCCGTGACCGGCCCCGATGAGAACATCTCCTGGCCACGCAGTCGGCGTGGGCAGCACACGGGGGATCGATGTCACGCACAGTCCTGTCCCGCCCGGTGATCCGGGCCGGGAAGTCACTGCCACGCCTCGCGCTGGCCACCCTGCTCGTCTCGACCCTGGCAGTAGGCCCGATCGCCGCAGGTGACGGGGCACCGACACCGGCCGCGGTGGTCGGTACGTCCGGCACCACGGCGACGGGCTCGCCGGCGTCGGCACCCGCCACATCGGATCCGGCGTCGCAGGCCACCGGGCTGAGCACCGAACAGCCGCGTACCCGGTCCACCACCGTCACCCGGCAGCCCAAGCCACCCCGCTCACGCTGCGGCGGCGGTCTGGCCCTCGGCACGGTCGCCACCTGCGCCGCGATCGTCGACCAGGCGCAGGACGTCTGGACCGTCACCACCACCGCCGCCGACGACCTGCTGCTCGTCCAGCTCGGTCGGGGCACCGGGCGGGACTCCGTCGGTGGCCGGGTCACCGATGCCACCGGCCGGGAGCTCTGCCGGCTCGGCGTGGACGCGAACCGCTGTCGGGTCGGTGCCGCCGGGACGTACCGGATCACCCTGCAACTGCCGTACTCGACCGGGCGGGGCGACTACACGATCGCGGCCGAGTCGACGCATACCCCGTCGAGCTGCGGGCAGTTGCCGGCGGACCTGTTCGACTTCGGGTCACCGGGGAGCACGGTGACGCTGCCGGCCGGTGCGGCCGCCCGGTGTCACCTGTTCGACCAGCCAGCCGGTGCGCTGCTGCGGTTCGCCGACCCGGGCGGTCCGCGCGACATACGGGGGCTGATCCTTGACGGGCGGCACCTGACGCTCTGCGAGTTGAGCTACGGCGGCGGTGACTGCCGGCTCGACCGGCCGGGCCCCTACCGGCTGCTGAGCTGGGAACAGTACGGCAAGGAGGGCACCCACCTGGTCAAGGCGCGGCGGCTGTCCGACCCGGCGGGCTGCCAGAGCCTGCCGCTCGCTCCGTACGGCGACCCGGGCAGCGCCGTGAACAGCGGCGCGACCCCGGCCGGCGAGGCGACCTGCCACACCTTCGGCACCGACGCGGCCCGGCCGCTGCTCGTCCGCGCCGTCAGCCTCGACGCCACCAGCTTCGACTGGCAGGTGCTGGATGCCACAGGCGCTCAGGTCTGCGCCCGGGAGGGCGTCCCGGTCTGCACCGTGCCGGCCGCCGGCCGGTACACCCTGCTGGTCAGCGGCCCCCTGTACGCCGACCGGACCCACCGGTACGAGGTGGCGCTGAACCCGCTCGACCGGGCCGACGGGTGCGCGCCGACCACCGGCTACGCCCCCTGGGACCAACCGGCCCTCCAGGTGAGCCAGGTCGCCCGGGTACAGACCAACTGCCAGCCCTTCACCGGCCGGGCCGGTGAACGGGTCATCGTGTCCGGTGAACGCTGGACCCAGGACACGGGTGGCAACCGGATCTGCACCGAGCCTACCGACCAGGTCGGCTGCGTGCTCCCGGCCGACGGCGACTACCGGGTGATCTCGTACCGGGAGTGGAGCGGGAACACCGTCGAGACGTACCCGTTGGGTATCCGGCGGATCTCCGACCCGATGGGCTGCCCCACGGTCCGGCCCGGCCGCTACGGCGCCGCGCCCGTCGGCGCCCCGGCCCCGGTCGCGTGCCGAATCCTGGACGTCCCGGCCGCCGGGGTCTACCGGGTGACCGCCCTGCGCGGCGACAACGTGACCACGTTCGCCCGGGTCCTCGACGCCGCCGGCCGGACGGTCTGCGCCCAGGTCCGCTGCCCGCTGCCCGCGGGCCGGCACACCCTGTTGGCCAGCGTGGACGCCACAAGCACCACCGAGTTCGCGGTGTCGCTGCTGCCGCTGCGGCCGGCCGGGTGCACACCGGTCTCCGACGCCGGCTGGGCCGACGCGCCGCACCGGGGCCGGATCGACACCTCCGGCCAGATCGACTGCGTGGTCCTGCCCACCCCGTCCGGGGCGTCGATCGCCACGCTGCTGCCGGTCGACGCCGCACTGAACGTCGACATCGTGGACGCCGACGGTGAGTCGGAGTGCAGCCTCTGGTGGTACACCTGGCACGGCTGCACCCTGGACGGTCCGGCACCGCACTCGGCGCTGCTCACCGGGCACAGCTGGGTCGCGCAGCTCTCGTACACGGTGGGCTTCGCCCGGACCGACGCGCCGGTCTGCCCGCCGCTGCCCCGGGACACCACGGACACCACGGTGACCGCCGGCCCGGACCGCCTCGCGGCCTGCTTCACCGTCCCGCCCGACCAGACCGCCGCCCGGCAGACCTTCACCTGGGCGCGCACCGCCGGCACCGGCCGGGCCCGGCTGACCGTCTTTGGCGGGACGGGTCGGTCGACGTGCGGGACGGACCGCGCCGCCCAGGGCACTGTCACCTGCACGCTGCCTCCCGGCCCGGTCACCGTGCTGCTGGACACCGACGGCAACACCGCCACCTACCGAGTGGGCCAGCGGAACGCCGGCACGTCCTGACCCGGTCGCGGGCCGGCTCCGATCGGGGGCCGGCCGGGCCGGGCAAACGCGGAACGCCCGGTGCGATCCTCACGGATCGCACCGGGCGTTCTCGCTTGTCACGAGCGGTGGCGGCGGGATTTGAACCCGCGGAGGGCGTAAACCCTCACACGCTTTCGAGGTCTGCGACCCTGCATCCAGGTGAATGCAGTAGTGGCCGTGACGAGGTGCGACACGGTCGCGCGAACGCGTCCACGCACCGGCACATCACGACGAACGAGACCAGAACTGAGACCACCAGGGCCACGTATGGCGCACGACGCGAGGTCCCCGGGACCACCGGATGAGTCACTACCGGAACCAGATGGTCCAAACCGTCGCCACGGCGATCAGCAGAGCAGCCAAGCCCTGCATGAGCGCGGGGATGGCCCTCATGTACTCCAGTGCCCGCTTATGCGGGTCGGTGCGCTCCGTGTCGACCCCTTCCGGCGGTGGCGCTACTGTCACGCTGACTCCTCACTTCGGCCGAGCCACTCGGCCATCGGTTCTTCACAGAAACGAGGTCACGTAGCGAACGCCCGGATTAGGCCCCGGGCTTTTCGCTATTTCCAGCGAACTTCACGGACGTGATTTCGTTGCATCCATTGCAGAGGCTTCCGCCGCAGGGGTCAACTCTCAGACAAGGGGTCATCAGTTAACTCGCCGCAATCGATACGTGACGCAGGGTGTTTGACGTGCACGCTTACCGCCCAATTCGCTAGTTCAGACCGACGAGATTAACCGATCGACTACTTGCTACATGCCTGGTCAGTCCATCGGATCTGGCTTCTCGGCCGATACCGCTTGGGAGCAAACGGGTTCCAGGGGCTGGACACGGCAGGCACGCAGTACTGCGGCACCGCTGCTGAATCCGATGGGATCATATCGTGCCAAACCTAAATGAACGAGCGGCAACAAAGACATTTCTAGCAGCGTGGCCCGTGAGCCGGCCGAGCACAGAGCTGCGAGGAGTGCCCATATTCACTTACACTGCTCTCCGTGAGCGACCACCTCAGCATCCAATCGGCCATCGATCGCCTCATCGACGGGACGATCAGAGTTCCAGGGTTCCAGCGCAAGTTTGTATGGCCGCCGCAACGGTCGGCGCTCCTCATGGATTCCATCTACAAGCAATTTCCGGTCGGATCTATTCTTCTGTGGCGGACCAGTGAGCGGCTGAAGAGGGAGAACCAACTCGGGACCTTCGTGCTGCCGCCGCCGGACAAAGATTATCCGGTTGACTATGTACTGGACGGACAGCAGCGACTGACAGCAATATTCACAGCCTTCCAGCGATCGCTTGTCCCTGCCGTTACTGATCCCGACTCCTGGTTACCCATCTATTATGACTTCGCCGCCCTTGACGATGTTCAGGATTCACGTTTCGTCGCTCTCGCTGATGACCAAGTCGATACTGAGCGACACTTTCCACTAGCTGCCTTCCTTGAGCCGGTGGAATTCTCTCTACTTACGCGCAACCTCGACGAGCCCAAGCATCGCGAAATCGCTCGCGTTCAACAGCGATTCCTCTCTCTCCTGATACCTGTGCAGACGTTCGAGACGGAGGACAGGACTAGTGTCGCAATCGTCTTCGAGCGAGTTAATAGGATGGGCATCCCGCTGGATACCTACCAACTGCTAACGGCTTGGACCTGGAGCGAAGAGTTCAACCTTCAGCAGCGCTTTTTGGACCTGGCAGAAGAGTTTGGGGACTTCGGCTTCGAAGACGTCGGCGACGATAGTGACCTCATGATGAGGTGCACGGCGGCCGTTCTAATGCGGGAACCCTCGCCGACATCGCTAGTGGACGTCAACGGGGCAAGCGTTCGAGAAGCTTTTCCAATTGTCGAGAACGCAATTAGGCGTTCGATAGATTTCGTGCGAGCGAATTTTCATGTCCGTCACCTCAAGTTCCTTCCCTACTCCAGTATGCTAATTCCGCTCGCCGCGTTCTTCTCGGTGCGGCAGTCAGACCCGGTGACTGACGAACAGCGCCGGTCACTCGTGCGGTGGTTCTGGCGATGCGCCTTCTCTCATCGATACAGCGGCAACCCCCAGCGCAACATAAAGCGTGATATCGATGAAGCTGTCAAGCTGCGGCAGGGGTTGCCGAATACGCTAGGGGAAATCTACGCCAAACTCGGCCCCGACTTCTTTCTCTCAAACACATTCTCGGGCAAGAACGTGGCGAGTAAGACTTTAATTCTCTTACTTGCCTCGCTCAATCCTCGCAGCTTTATATCTGGAGAGCCTGTCCCGATCGAGGATGTTCTAGCAGAGCCCAACAGGAAGGAATACCATCACTGCTTTCCGCGAGCGCATCTCGCTCGCGAAGGCGCGGAATTCAAGCGCATCAACTCGTTAGCAAACTTCGCCATTATCTCCCGGTCAGACAATCGCACCATTAGCGACAAGGCTCCATCGGAGTATCGGCGGCTGATGCCGATAGACATTGAGCATGTTAGGCGAGCCGCCCTGCTCCCCGACGCGCTTTTCGACGACAACTTTGACTTGTTCCTTGCGGAGCGTGCCCGCCGCCTGGCCGAACTAGGATGCGCCTACGCCGACTTGAAACTCACTCCTCAAAGCTTCGTCATTGAGGTGAGCCACGATGACATCGTGGCGGCGCTGGCAAGGGCGGCAGAGGAAACACCTACCAATTCCCCAGCACCTGGGAATCTCGCGTAAATAGTGCCACCCCGATCTACTGGTCATTTTCGGCGACAATAGCGGGAGGCTAGATAACAACATGGACCCCACTCGCGATTCGCAACCGTTTTACACCGGCCCGACCTGCTCGGCTCACGGAAGCGGCTGGAAGGACGCCCCTCAGGTTCGCCCCTCCCATGCCTCCCATGCCTCTATAATAATAGCGACTATTTCTGACCTTACTGGCGTCCAGTCAAGGACGCTCCGGGCGCGGCTGACGTCCGCCATCAGATTCGCTGGCTCCGGTTTGGGTGGCTGACGATGGAGGTTGACCGAGCGCCCGGTGACCTGTTCGGCGGCGGCTACCACGCTGGCCATGCTCGTTCCGATGCCTGAACCGAGGTTGACGGTCTGGCAGATCCCTGGGGCGCATGCGGCCAGGGCGAGTCGGACGGCGATGGCTACATCGGCGACGTGCACGAAGTCTCGTACTGCCGACCCATCTCCGTTCAGCGTCACGTAATCGAGTTGGCCGGTGATCGCACGGAAGACGTTGGGGATGATCCGTGCCCGGTCGGTATCAGTGATGCCGTCGACCGCTCCGGCGATGTTGAAGGGCCGTACGGTGATCGCGCCGATAGCTCCGGTCGCTGCGTAGGCCGCCACCATCTGCTCGGCGGCGACTTTCGATGCCGCGTAAGGGCTTTCGGGGTGTGGGTCGAGGTCTTCGGAGAGTGCGCCGTGGTGCTGTGATCCGTACACGATGTTGGTGGAGGCAAAGACCAGGGCGGCCGGTGCGGTGGTCGAGCGTGCGGCGTCCAGGGCCATGAGGAGGTTCAGGGTGCCGGTGGCGTTGACGTCGAAGTAGCTCAGCGGGTCGGCGAATGAGTCTCGGCCGCTGGTGAGCGCAGCGAGATGCACCACGCCGCCGTACCCGCCCTGCTGGACGATGTCGGCGACGCGGTCGCGGTCGCGGATGTCTCCCGTCACCAGCTCGGCACCAGGGGGCGGGGTGCGGTCACCTCGGCCCCGGGTCATGACGGTGACCCGGTGGCCGGTGGCGAGTAGCTCGCGGGTGACGGCGTGGCCGAGGAATCCCAGGCCACCGGTTACCAGTACGTGCACGTCAGCCTCTCCCCAAGATGGTGCGACGGTGTTCCCACGCGAGCTGGATGCAGCCGGCCGCCGCCGGGGCCAGTCGCCCGCTGGCGGTCAGTTCGTCGATGGTGTGTCGGGTGAACGGCAGCGCCGAGGTGGGCCGTACCCGCCCAGTCTTGACCACTGTCCCTTCGGCATTTGCGCTGACCATGTTGGCGAACAGCCGGTCATAGGTCGGACCGTCGAACACGGCCACGGTCAGGATCTCGCCCCACAGGGTGAGCGCGTCGAGCGCGACGCCGAGGCAGAAGACCCGAACCCCACCGGCGGCCAGGGCGCGGTCGAAGGATGCCAGGGGTTCGGCGGTGTAGTCGGCTGGTTCACCGTCGCCGCCGTGCTCCGCGCTGCCGAGGAATTCCTCGCTGTACTCGCGCATCATGTTGCGCCACAGGTCGAAGTCGGCCGCCTGAGCGGCCGGCAGGACGCTCGACGGTTGGAAGACTCCCGCCGGCATGATGTGCAGCATTCCTCCGGCTACGGCCACGTTGCCGGCCGCCCGGTTGTGCAGCACGAAGGAAACCCCGTCGTCGTCGACCCGCAGGGT
The DNA here is from genome assembly GCF_036017915.1 of Micromonospora sp. NBC_00421. NCBI lineage: Bacteria > Bacillati > Actinomycetota > Actinomycetes > Micromonosporales > Micromonosporaceae > Micromonospora > Micromonospora sp. NBC_00421. The sequence continues at coordinate 6,098,787 of NZ_CP107929.1, read as the reverse complement.
GAGCGTGTCGGTTGACGGTGCCGTGGCCCGGCGGCTGGGCGTAAACGGGTCGCCGACGAGTCGCCGGAAGCCGAGGTTGCGCCAGGACGCCGGCAGGATGCCGCTCCCATCGCCGGCAACGTGGTACATCGCCATTTCATGCGCGAGCGCTTCCGAGACGTCGACACCACCGAAGTACGTGCCGGTGGTGAAGGTAAGCGCCCGATCGGGCTGGCTCCAATCGACGCCCGCGAGGTGCCACGCGAGCCGGTTCTCCAGCAGTCGGGGTTGCTCGACGTCGCGCAGCGCGAGGCTGTAGCGCTGATGGCGCCGCCCGTCTGACGCCAGTGGCCGTACGCCGGCCGATGCGTCCTCGGTGCCGGTGACGACCGGCGCGGTTCCCTCCGGCGCGAGTCCGATGCCGAACTGCGTCAACTCGATCGGGGTCGACGGCAGCCATTCCGGCGGCGCGATGAGACCGGTGTCGCCTACTCGATCCTTCGCGTCATAGAGGCGGGCTGCCTCCCTGGCGAGCTGTACCCGTTGGGTGTTCAGCTTCCGTCGGACGGCCCGCCATTCCTGCTGGCTTTCCTCGGCGTGCGGGTGAGACTCGGAATCCTGGTAGATCGCGAAACCTCCGGAGTCGTTCTCAGGACTGTCGCGTTGCTGCGGCGTGACGCGCTGCCGGGTAAGGCCGAGATCCTGCACGGATACGCCGAAGTGCTCGGCAAGGAGCTGCCGGTAGAGCGCCGACGGGAACGTGATTCCCCGCTCCCACCTGCTCACCTGGTTGGCGGTGACGGCCAGTCTCTTGCCCCGCGCCGTGCCGAGGTGGTTCAGCCCGTTCGCCACGTCCTGTTGAGTCTCGCCGGCAGCATCACGAAGGTTGTAGAGCGCGAGATTCGGGTTTGCATCCCTGGCGCGAGCAGGCAAAACGGCCCTCCTTTGCTGGCGTAGGCATTGACCCATGCACACCCGCGCCTAGTCAGTGCCTAGTGAACTGCGTCTACCCGGCTGGCGAACGGTGTTCGGGTGCGCGTCCAGAACTGGTGTCCTTGTCGCCATGACCGACATCGATCCCGATCCGCTCGACGGCATCCGCGAGCCGCCGCACCTCGGCGTGCAGTTGATCCAGCCGCGCCAGCACCAGCGACGAACTGTCCGCCGACACTGCTGCCCCGCTGCCGCTGGGCGGTGTGGTGCCGGTCAGCACGGCGCGGAGATAGTCGTCCGGCCAGTCGAGCGCGTGAGAGATCGCAGCGAGCGTACGAGCGGACCGCTTGCGGGTCGCCGTCGCGTATTGCAGCTCTCGCAGCGTCGCTACCGAGACCTTGGAGCGCTCGGCCAACTCCTGCTGAGTCAGCGGCAACTCGGCCATCCGGTTGTTGATGGCGCTGGCCACGGCCTGCCAATCCTCCACCCAACGCCTCCCTGTCTGACTGCCTGATCCGCTGATCCTAGTCCCCCACCCTCGTTGACATCGCACAACTTCAGCGCTAATTTTAGCGCTGAAATCAGCTGCACCGCCGGTTGGTAGCCGGGGAAGGCAGCGCCTCGCGGCGCTGCGCGCCCACGGACCGCTGCGCACCTGTTCTTTGACAACCGAATCGGGCCGCACCTCCCACCGAAAAGGTGCCGCGCACGGCTCAGGTGACCGTGCCATCTCATCCATCGCCAGCCCGGCGGCGCGAGCGCTCCTGCCCAGCGCCGCCGGGCTCTCTACTGACTCCACTTGGAGGTCTTCCGTGCGGAAGCAACTCGCTCCCGTCACCACCGAACCATCTGCCGCCGATCTGGCCGCCATCGAGGCCGAATGGCCGCTGATCGCTGCCGAACTGGACGTGCTTGACGCCGAAATCGCTCTGCTCAACGCCATCGACCAGGGTGGCCCGACTGCCCTGGACTGGCGCAGGTTGCGCCGGGCTGAGGCCCGCGTTGTCCGCGCTGCTGCTGACTTCGCCAGCGCCCGCCGTACGAGCCCGCACCGCGTGGCGTGATGTCCGCATCGGGCCGCCGCGTTGCTGCCCGCACACGTGCCCGGCCTGCGGCCGGGTGCGTCCCTACTACGTCCCGCACTCGTTCGGGGAGTGCACCGACTGCTCTCCCCATGTTGAAAGAGGTTCCGCAGTGAGTAACCGGAAGAGTCGTCGTGCTGTCCTGGCCGAACTGGTACTGCTGGCCGACCCGATCGCCATCCACTTCCACTCCGACGGCACGTCGCTGGCCGTCGACTTCCACAGCATCGCCGCCCTGACGTCGTGGCTGCACCTAGCCGGACTTAACGACCCGGACCTGCTGACCGCCGAGAGCACCGGCACCACCGACGACGGCCGCGCGTACCGGCGGATGAACGCCTATCCGACGTGGCACGGCTGGGAGTTCTACGCCTTCGCCACCGAGTACACCGACCCCGCCGGCCCGCTCGACGAGTCGACGGCTAACCGGCTCGCCGCGCTGGCGGTGGCCTGATGCGCCGTGGCCCCCTCGCCGCCCTTCTCGACCACTGACCGGAAGGACATTTCCGATGTTTCGTCGTACGCCGGAAGATCCGGCGATCCTGGCTGCCCGTGCGGCGGCCCGCCGTGAGTCCGCACAAGCCGATGTCGAGCGTGCCCGGTTGATGGCGCAGCTCCACCGGGAGCAGCGGGAAGCCAACGCCGAACACGCCCGCCGCCAGGCCCTGGCCGATGAGCAGGAGCGGCGCCGCCGTGACGCCGTCCGGCGTGTCGAGCGGGCCGAGACGCGGGAGCGTCGCCGCCGGGCACGGGCGGAGTTCGGCGCGAAGCTACGCCCGGTGCTGCCGCTGCTGCTGATCAACGGTGGTGCGGCATACGCGCAGGCCGCCTACGCCTACGACCAGATCGCCCCGGCCGCGTGGAACGGGCCGTCTCGGGTGGCGTTCGCGGTGGCGTTCTCCGCCGCCCTGGAGTCCATCGCCGTCTACGTCCAGTGGCACGCCCACGACGCGCTCATGCTCAAGGCCCACGCCACCGCCGCGAGTCTGCGTCGGGCGGCGTGGCTGATCGCCGCCGTGGTCGCCGCCATCAACTACGCCCACTTCGCCGACGGGGCCGCCCCCACGGCGGCGGCGGTGGCGTTCGCATTGCTGTCCCTGCTCAGCCCCTGGCTGTGGGGGCTGCACACCCGCCGTGCTCAGCATGTGCAACTGCTGGCCGAGGACGCGAGCCTGATCGACGACGCGGGGGTGGAGTTCTCCCCGAAGCGCCGCCGCATGTTCCCCATTCGCTCCCTCATGGCCGCCCGCTGGTCGATCGAACACAACGAACGCGACCCCCGCAAAGCATGGGAGGGCTACAACACGGCACGGGCCGCCCGCGCCGCCGCCCGCCAAGCCGACAAAGACCACCGGGCCGAGAAGGTCACCACGCACTCGCCGGCCAACCCGACGCCGGAGGGACCGGCAGAGGTTCCGGTCGACCCGGGGGACCACGCCGAACCGGTCACCCCGGCACCGCCCGCGCCGGTTCGTGAACCGGTCCGCCCGGCCCGACCTGTGGCCCGGTCGCTTACCGCCGCTGAGCGGGTCATCGCCGCGCACACCACCGAGCCGAACGCCACCCACGAGCGGATCGCCCACCTCGCCAACGTCAGCGTGAGCACCGTCAAACGCCACCGGCCCCGCCCCGTGACCGGTTCACCATCCGCACCACACGCAGCACCGACGCCGGTCAACGGCACCCCCGTCCCGGCCGCCGCCTGACCCAGGGGAGAAGCCATGTTCGGCAAGAGGACCACCGTCCCGAACACCATCACGGACCGGCAGGCCGATGACCTGGAGCGGCGGGCGCAGAAAGCCAACCCGTCGTGGTTCAGCGACAAGGCCATCAAGCAGCGCAAGGCATCGTCCGCCCAGCAGGACAAGGCCGACCAGTCCTGACCCCGCCCGGCGGCACAGCCCAACGGCCTAGGAACCAGTGCTGTGCCGCCGGTCCGGTCACCCAACCTCTGACGTGAGAGGAGGGCACCTCTGATGGTGCCAGTACCCGACCCGGTCTGGTTCACCGACCGGATTACCGAGGTCCGCGCCGAACTGGCGCGCGCCGACAGCAAGGCGTCCACGTTGATGGCGGTCGCGGGTGCGGCCGTCACGGTCGGCGTGGCGATCCTGGCCCGCACCAACCTGCCCAGCCCCGCGCTGGCCGCCGGGGTGGCCACGGTCGCGGCGGTCGGCACGGCGGTGGGACTGCTCGCGGGTACGGTCCGGCCCTCCCTGGGGGGTGGTCACGGCCTGGTCCGCTACGCCACCACCACACCGGGGGACCTGATGACCGAGGCCACCGCGCCGCCACTGACCGCCGCCGCCGAACAGGCGAATCACCTCGTGTGGCTGTCCCGCACGACCGTGCGCAAGTACCGGCGGGTCCGCACCGCCGTCGATCTGCTGCTCGCCGGGCTGGTCGGCACCGCGCTCACCGCGTTCCTGACCGCCGTCGGCTGACCGCCCCCGTCGGGCACCCACCCCGCCCCGGAGGGTGCCCGCGCGGGGGCCGCCAGACCGCCTGGCCGCCCGAACCTTCAGGGAGGAACCACCGTGGCGCTCTCATCCTGCTCGACGTGCGGCAACGGCTTCCGCAGTGTGTCGGTCGACGACACCGGGACGCTGGCCATCTGCACGAAGGGCCATTACAACTTCGAGGCCGGATCAGGCGACGGGCCGATCACGACCGGCCGGATCACGGTCAAGGGACAGTCCGCGATCGGCAACGGCGCGACCGTGATCGGCCGCAAGGGCCGCCGCTGATGGCCACCCGCTGCGGCCGATGCGGCTGCCTGCACGCCAACTCCGGTGGCATTCCCGGCCGGGGATGCCTGTCCTGCGGATGCGCCTGCGCCCCGCTCAACGGGGGCAAGACCTGCCGCTGCTGCGGCGCGACCGACAAGTGACCCCGCCCGGCGGCACAGCACACGGCCTAGACAACCCGCTGTGCCGCCGGCCCTACCCCTCAACCCGCATAGGGATCTCGGGAGAACCCTCAGTATGTCCGATCGACAGTTGCGCGAACACCACGACCGGATCGTCACCCGCCGCCGGGAAGCACGCCTGGCCCAGATGGCCGAAGCGCAGCGCCAGGCCGACGACCGCAACCGGGCCGCCGCCGAGAAGCGGAACCCCAGGTGAGCGGCGACCGGTTCGCCGACGCCTACGAGCGGTGGCGCGACCTCGACGCCACCGCCACGGCCACCGGCAGCACGACCGCCCGGCAGGAAGCCGAGCGACAGCGTCAGGCCCTGCACGACCGTCCGGAGGTCGACCGGGCGCGGCGGCAACTCAACGGCCGCGCCGCGCCCCGCGACCGCCGCTGACCCCCAACCCCACCCTTGCCCGGCGGCGCGGCCCATGGCCTAGGAACCGTGCCGTGCCGCCGGCCCTCACCCGATCCGAACCAACGGACCTGTTGGAGGAACCCCCATCATGACGTCCCCCCACGAAGACCCTCGCTTCGACTGGCAGGCCGCCGAACGCGACCTGCACCACCCGGGCGGCCCGGACGCCGACGTGGTCGACCTCGACGCCGCCCGCACCGCCCGCACCACCAACCCCGACCCCGACCCCGACCCCGACGACGGTGGGCCGCTGCTGGTCGACCCCCCGGACGTCCAGCGGTCACCGCGGTTCACCCTCGACGGTGCCCGCGCCGGGCAGCGTCGGCCGATCCTGCCCGCGTGGCTGCGCTCCCGCGCCGAGCTGGTCGACGTGATGCGGTGGGCGGTGGGGCATCTGCTGCACACCACCGGCTACCACCTCACCCGGCTGCCGAAGTACGCCGGGAAACTCGCCCTACGCGCCCCGGCCGGTGCGGCCCGGTTGGTGGCCGGCGGTACCCGGTGGTTGTTCGACTGGGAAGGCGAGCCGCACCGGCAGGCCACCTCCCAGTCCCGCGACGGCGAGCTGTACCTCAAGCTCTCCCGGCAGCGTGACCGGCGCGTCCGCTGGCGCGGCATCGTCGCCACCTTCACCCTCGCGGTCACCCTGGCCGGTGGCGTCGCCGTCGCTCTGGCCCCGTTGTGGGCGCGGTGGGCGGTACTGGCCATGCTGGTGACGCTGTGCGGGTTGCTGGGGCAACCGGCCGACAAGCCGTTGCTCGACACCGCCGTGGTCATCCCCCGCGTCGCCCGGCTCACCTCCGACGTGGTCGTGCGCGCCTTGGCCGTGCTCGGCATCGCCGGCATCACCCAGGCCATCGCCAAGCAGGGACACCGGGCTATCGCGTTCACCGCGCCGATCACCCGCGACGGCCCCGGGTGGCGGGCCGACATCGACCTGCCGCCCGGTGTCACCGCCGGGGATGTGATCGAGCGGCGGGACCGGCTCGCCGCCGGCCTCACCCGCCCTCTCGGCTGCGTGTGGCCGGAAGGGCAACCGGAGGTGCACCCCGGCCGGCTGCTGCTGTGGGTGGGCGATCAGGACATGGCCGCGACCCCGCCGAAGCCGTGGCCCCTACTCAAGGCGTCGGGTGGGTTCGACCTGGGCAGGCCGGTGCCGTTCGGCACCGACCCACGCGGACGGGTCATCTCCTTCGAGCTGCCCTACACCAACCTGCTCATCGGGTCGATTCCCGGCTACGGCAAGACCGCCGCCACCCAGGTACCCATGCTCGCCGCCACCCTGGACCCGTACGCGGAACTGTGGTGCTTCGACTTCAAGGGCACCGGCGGACTCGACCCCCTCGAAAAGGTGTCCGCCCGGTACGCCTCCGGGCAGGACGACGACACCGCCGAAGAAGGACTGTTGGCGTTGCGGGAGCTGCGCAAGGAATGCCAGCGCCGCGCCGCCGTCATCAAGGGCCTACCCAAGGCCGTCTGCCCGGACAACAAGGTCACCCCCGAACTGGCCCGGCGGCGCAAGCTCGGCCTGCACTGGCTTGTCGTCGCCCTGGACGAGGTGCAGGAGTTGTTCTCCCACCCGGAGTTCGGCAAGGAAGCCGGAGAGCTGGCCGAGAAGGTCATCAAGCTCGGTCGCGCCCTGGGCGTCATCCTCGTCGTCGCCACCCAACGCCCCGACGCGAAGAGCCTGCCGACCGGGGTGTCGGCGAACGCCGGTACCCGGTTCTGCCTGCGGGTCATGGGCCAGATTGAGAACGACATGATCCTGGGCACCAGCGCCTACAAGAACGGCATCCGGGCGACCATGTTCGCCAAGAAGGACAAGGGCGTCGGCTACCTCGTCGGCGCGGCCGACGACGCGCAGATCGTCCGCACGTTTTACGTCGACGGTCCCACCGCCGACAAGATCACCGACCGGGCACGCGCCCTGAGGGAAGCTGCCGGGACGCTGACCGGACACGCGATCGGGCAGACCCCGGCCACCCCGGCGGCGCGGCGGGACACCCTGTTGGACGACATCCTCACCGTGGTCCCGGCGACGGAGCCGAAGGTGTGGGCCGAGACGCTGACCGAACGCCTCGCCGACCTCAACCCCGACGCCTACGGGGATCTGACCCGCGACCAGTTGACCGCCGCACTCAAGCCCTACGGGATCACCACCGGGCAGGTATGGGGCACCGACCCGGCCACGGGCAAGGGCGCGAACCGGCGCGGCATCGAACGCCAGCACATCGCCGATGCGGTTGCGGAGCGTCACAAGCGGCGAGGCGACAAAGCCGCCTAACCCGGGCAGCGATCGGGTGCTAGGTCTAGCGGCACACCCCGCTAGACCTAGCACCCCCGCTAGCAACCCATCTGGTCCATGGCCAGCGCCCTAACAACTAGCGGCGACGGCCGTACGCACCCGAAAACCGGCCTGTGGAGGCATTTCGTGGTCCCCATCGCCCTGCTCGCTAGCCTTGCCGCCCTCGTATACGCAGCGTCATACCTGGCCGTGTGTGCCGTGTCCCCGTGGGGACACTGCCGGCGCTGCCACGGACGCCGTTCGCACCGCACGACCATCGGCACCCGACGCGACTGCCCCCGCTGCGACGGCACCGGCATCCGCGTCCGCACCGGCCGCCGACTCATCGAGCACATCCGCGCCGAGTACCGCGACGGCCACCCATGACCCGCCGCCCCGATCACACCGGATGGTGCGGACGGGACCACCGCTGCAACCTCGGCGAGCACCGGTCGGAAGAAATCGTGATCGACCTGCCCGGCCACGGTCGCGCCGTCCTCGTCAGGGTCCGCACCGCCGCCGGCCGCGACCACGCCGAGATCCGCGTACGCGTCGCCCTGACCCCGGTCGAGCTGCGCGCCCGCCGGCAGCTCCACGGGCTGCTCAACGATCTCCGGCACACCGTCACCCGGGCCGCCGTCGCCGGCCGCCCCCGTCCACGGAAGGCCACCCGATGACCCAGCTCACCCGACCGGCGGCCCGCCGGATTCAGCGCCGCCGCACCGCCGGATGGCGGATGCCCGCCGGGGCCGTCTACGTCGGACGTCCCACCCGCTACGGCAACCCCTACCAGCCTACCGCCGCCACCGCCGCCGACCGGGCCACGGCCATCGACCAGTACCGGCAGTGGCTGATCCTGCGCCCTGATCTGATCACCGCCGCACGGCGTGACCTCACCGGGCGTGACCTGGCCTGTTGGTGCCCGCTCGACCAGCCCTGTCACGCCGATGTGCTGCTCAGCATCATCAACCAACCCACCCCTCCACCGACCGACACCCACCCCGCCATGGTCAACCTGGGCACCGCCCTGCACTACGGCGACCGCCTCCACGACGCCGCCCACGGCAACGACTGTGACTGCCGGCCCCAGGTCCGCCGCCAGTTCATCGGATACGCGGAACTCCTGATCGGCTGGCTCGCCGAAGACGAACTACTCACCACCATTGCGGCGAGGGCCGCGTGACCGGCGGTGGGCGGTGGGCGGACCGCCCGTCCCGGCACGACTCGCCCCTGACCGGCCTCGAAGTCTGGTTGACCGGCACCCCGGCCGAACTCGACGCCGCCGCGCGTGTTCTGGCCGCGACCGGCCGTCTCGCCTGCCAAGGGCAGCGCCGGATGCTGACCGGGGCCGACGCGGGCCGCGCCCAGCTCTACCTACGCCTGAACATCACCCCCACCCGCCGCACGATCCCGCCAGCACGGCCCACGAGCGACGACGGTGCGACCGTGCTGCGGTTTCCCGACCGACTCTCCGGGGGTGCGGCGTGAGGGTGTTCTCCTACGGCGGTGGGGTGCAGTCGACCGCCGCGTTGGTGCTGGCCGCTACCGGGCGGATTGAATTCCCGGTGTTTCTGTTCGCCAACGTCGGCGACGATTCCGAAGACCCCGCGACCCTGGTCTATCTGGAGCAGTACGCCAAGCCCTACGCGGCGCTGCACGGCATCCAACTTCACGAACTCGACCGGGTCCGCCGTGACGGCACCACGGAAACCCTGTACGGCCGGCTGACCCGTGAGGGATCGCGGTCGCTGCCGATCCCCGTACGGATGTCCAACGGAGCGCCCGGCACTCGCTCGTGTACGGCCGACTTCAAAATCAAGGTCATCGGCCGGTGGCTCAAAGCCCACGGCGCGAGTGCCGACAACCCGGCGACGGTCGGGGTGGGCATCAGCCTGGACGAGATCGAACGGGTCAACAACCGCCGCGCCGAACCCTACGAACGCACCGTCTACCCGCTGCTCGACCAAGCGCCGCCGCTGCGCCGGCACGACTGCGCCCGCATCATCACCGCCGCCGGCCTCCCGGTACCCCCGAAAAGCGCCTGTTGGTTCTGCCCGTTCCGGCGGCCCGCGACGTGGGCCGAGACGCGCCGGGACCGACCGGAGATGTTCCGCCGGGCGTGCGACCTGGAAAACCTGCTCAACGCCCGGCGGGCCGCGCTCGGCAAAGACCCCGTGTGGCTGACCCGCTTCAACCGGCCTCTTGCGCTGGCCGTGACCGCTGCGCAGGACATGCTTCCCGGCTTCGACCCCGCTGACGATGACGCGCTCTGCGACAACGGCGCGTGCTTCACCTAACCCCAACGGCCTGACCGGCGCGCTTCGCGCCCTCACCTCCCGGTGGCCAGCGCCCCCCGTGTGCTGGCCACCGGACCGCCTGTGCCCGGAAGGAACTTCTCATGATCGACTCTGCGGTGCTGCTCGCCGCTGCGCTCGCCTGCGCGGCGCGCGGCTGGCACGTCTTCCCGCTACGCCCCGACACCCGGCCCGACGACGACCACGCGAAGCGGCCCGCGTTCCCGAACCGGTGCACCGCTGACCGCTGCGACCGCACCGACCCCCGCTGCCGGGCCGCCGGCCGTCACGTCGGGTGGGAAGACCGGGCCACCACCGACCCGGACCGCATCCGCCGCGCCTGGACGCAACAGCCCTACGGCATCGGCGTCGCCTGCGGGCCGTCCGGTCTGGTGGTGGTCGACTTGGACGTGCCCAAACACCCCGCCGACGTCCCACCGGCGGAATGGGCCGGGGCGCGCGACGGGGCAGACGTGCTCATCGCCCTGGCCGACCGGCACCACGGCACCGTCGATCCGACGTACATGCAGCGCACCGGCCGGGGCGGAAGCCACCTGTTCTACCGCCACCCGGCCACCGGCCCGATGCTGGGCAACACCGTCGGGGAGTGGGGTGGGATCGGCTGGAAGGTCGACACCCGATCCCACGGCGGGTACGTGGTGGCCGCCGGTTCCACCGTCAACCGCCGCCCCTACACGATCGCCCTTGACGTCGACCCCGCCCCGCTGCCCGGATGGCTGGCCGACCTGTTGGCGCCCACCGTGCGGCCGACCTACCGGCCTGCTGCGGTGGCGTTGCCGCCGGATCGGCGCGGCGCGTACCTCGCTGCCGCGATCCGCAGGCAGGTCGCCCACCTCACCGCCGCCCCCGACGGGCACCGCAATCACGCCCTGTTCACCTCGGCCGTGGCACTCGGCCAGTTGGCCGCCGGAGGCGCGCTCACCGACACCGACGTGTACGCGGTCCTCGAACCGGCCGCCCTGTCGATCGGGCTGCGGGCCGGGGAGGTGGCGCGCACGATCGCGTCCGGGCTGCGCGTCGGGGCACGCAACCCGCGCCACCTGGCCGGGACCGGAAAGGCGGCGGCATGACGACGCGGTTGCAAATCGGGTCCGGCCCGGAAACCATCCGCGTGCTCAAAGCCGCCCTGGTCGACGGGCTGCTGCCCGACACGTACGTGTCCGCCGGTTCCCTGGTCCACATGGAAGCGGTCTCCGGTGGCCTGGCCACCGCCGCCGACGAAGACTCCCCGCTGCCCGTGTCCGCGAGCATGGTCAACCCCGCTGGTCTGGCCGGGTTGCTCGCCGAACACGCCTACGTCTACCGCCTCAAGACTCGCAAGAGCGACACAGGAGACCCTGAGATGTTCGAAGACGAGGTGACCCCACCACGCGACATCCTGTCATCGGTGCTGGCCGGCAAGACCTGGCCCGGCGTGCCGCCGCTACGCGGCATCATCGGTGCCCCGGTGCTGCGCCGTGACGGCACCTTGTTGCAGCAGCCCGGCTACGACGCGCCTACCGGCCTCTACCTCGCCTCGAAAGTCGCCCTGCCACCCGTGCCCGACCACCCCACCCCGGAGCAGGTCGACGAGGCGCGTACGTTCCTGCTCGGCCGGTTCCTGCGGGACTTCCCGTGGTCATCGGCCGCCGACCGGGCCAACTACGTGGCGCTGCTGGCCACGCCGATCCTGCGGCACTTCACCCGCTCCCTGACGCCGTTCGCGCTCATCGACGCGACCATGCCGTCATCGGGGAAGACGATCCTCACCGCCGGCCCCGGGATGCTCTACGGGCAACGGGTCATGACCTGGGCCTACTCGGATGAAGAACTCCGCAAGTCCATCACGGCGGTGTTGGCAGAGCAGGTCGGCGTGGTCATCTGGGACAACCTCGCCGAGGGAACCGTCATCGACTCGGCGGTGCTCGCGCAGCTCGTCACCTCGGGTGTGTGGTCCGACCGGCAGTTGGGCGCATCCCGCAACGTCGCCACCGTCAACGACCGGCTATGGATGGCCACGGGCAACAACCTGCAAGTCGGCGGCGACATGGCCTCTCGCACCGTCCGGGTGCGCCTCGACCCCGACATGCCCCGCCCCGAACTCCGCGACCAAGCCGGATTCGGTATCCCCCACCTCGACCAATGGATCACCAACCCCACCAACCAACTCACCGTCCTGTGGCACCTCCTGGTCCTCGTCCTCGACTGGACCCGCCAGGGAGCACCACGGGTCACCGGACTGTCGATGCGGCAGTTCACCCCCTGGGCGCAAGCCCTCGGCGGATTCCTCCACCATCACGGCATCGATGGTTTCCTCACCAACGCCGCCGATATCCGCGAGATCGACGAAGACGAAACCCGCTGGCGGGCGTTCCTCACCTGCTGGCACGACCGTCACGGCAACCGGCCCATGACCGCCGCCGAACTCCGCCAGGACGCCGAACCCCTGCACCTCGGCAGTGACATCAACGACCCGTGGGACGGGCAGTTCATCACCACCCACAACGGCCGGCTACCCAACCCGCTGCAACTCGGCCGACTGCTCACCGGGCAGGCCGGACGGTGGCGCGGGGAACACGTCGTCCGGGCCGGCAAGAACGACCGGGGCGACCGGTCGGTGTTCTGGGTCGAGCACCACCAGGGGTGAAACCTGCTGAACCATCTCCGCATCTCCGCAACGCCGCACCAACCCCGCTCTACCAGCGGAAACACCCTGCGGAGATCACCACCTAGAGAACCATCGATCTCCGCATCTCCGCAAACACTGCGGAGATCACACCTCTTTGCGGAGATGACCCCTCAACGGAACTCCGCATCTCCGCAAGCATTCGCCCAGCTCACAGCCATGTTTGCGGAGATGCGGAGATGCGGAGATGGTTCAGCCCTCCCACGCACAGCACCACCCACGGCCGCCCACACCCCCGCCCACACCGGCCCACTGAGAGCCACACAACGAACCGACGCATGGCCGAACACCATGCCGCCCGAGATCTTGGCGCTACGGCGCTCTCAGCAACCTGCTCTATCCGCTCCTGTCGATACACGCCACGGAAACACGGGGAGAGACAGTGCCCAGCACCGACAACCGCGTCGTCCTGACCATCGAAGAAGCCGCCCAGCGACTCGGCATCGGCCGTACCACCATGTACGCCCTCATCAAGGCCGGACAGATCCGCACCGTCACCATCGGCCGTCTTCGCCGAGTGCCCACCTTCTGCCTCGACGAGTACGTGCGGGATCTCCTGGCCGACCCGACGCCACTCGACCACGCCGCCTGACGAAAGGAGCCTGACGAATGGGACGCAAGCCCAACGGGGCGTCGAGCATCTACCTCGGCACTGATGGTTCCTGGCACGGACGGGTGACCGTCGGCGTGAAGGACGACGGATCTCCGGACCGTCGACACGTCCGGGGCAAGACGGAAGCCGCAGTCATCAAGAAGGTTCGACTGCTGGAACGGGAGCGGGACAGCGGGGCGGTCCGCAAGGCTGGCCAGCGCTGGACGGTGAAGACCTGGCTCACGCACTGGGTGGAGAACATCGCCGCACCGGCCGTCCGAGAGAACACCATCGCCGGCTACCGGGTGGCGGTCTACCGGCACCTCATTCCCGGTCTCGGTGCCCACCGCATCGAGCGCCTGGAGCCCGAGCACCTGGAGCGCCTTTACCGACGGATGCAGGACAACGGCAGCGCCCCAGCGACCGCCCACCAAGCGCACCGCACGATCCGGACCGCGCTCAACGAGGCGGTACGCCGGGGGCACCTGGCGAAGAATCCCGCCAGTCTCGCCAAGTCACCGCGACTGCCGGAGAGCGAGATCGAGCCGTATTCGGTCACGGAGGTACGGCGGCTCATGGCTGCCACCCGGGGCCGGCGCAACAGCGCGCGGTGGGCGGTCGCGCTCGCTCTCGGTCTGCGCCAGGGCGAAGCGCTCGGCCTGCGCTGGTCGGACATCGATCTCGACGCCGGGACGCTGACCGTTCGGCGCGGCCGGCAGCGGCCGAGGTGGAAGCACGGATGTAGCTCACCGTGCGGCCGGAAGCACGGCGGGCACTGCCCCGACCGTCGCCAGGTGCGCGCCGACACCGCCGAGACCAAGTCTCGGGCCGGTCGGCGCAGCATCGGGCTGCCTGACGAGTTGGTGGCGCTGCTCCGCAAGCACCACGAGGAACAGGATCAGGAGCGCGTCACGGCAGCCCAACTATGGGAGGGCGGCGACTGGCTGTTTACCACGCCGACCGGCGGCCCGGTCAACCCGCGCACCGACTACGACGAATGGAAACGACTGCTCCGGCTTGCCGGGCTACGGGACGGCCGGTTGCACGACGCCCGGCACACTGCCGCCACGGTGCTGCTGATTCTCGGCGTCGCCGAGCGGGCGGTAATGGGCATCATGGGTTGGTCGAATTCGGCAATGGCGGTCCGGTACCAACACCTCACCGCCCAGGTCCGCCGGGACATCGCCAAGCGGGTCGGCGGGCTGCTCTGGGACAACCCGACGGAGGACCCGAAAACGCCCTCCTGAGCAGCAACTGAGACCGAAACTGAGACCACAAACGGAACGCCCGGTGCGATCCTCGCGGATCGACCGGGCGTTTCGCCTGTTCGTGAGCGGTGGCGGCGGGATTTGAACCCGCGGAGGGCGTAAACCCTCACACGCTTTCGAGGCGTGCTCCTTAGGCCACTCGGACACGCCACCGCCGACGAGGGTACAGGAACCCCGGTTCCGATGCCGCACCGGTATCGCCCCGGCCGGCCTGGCAGGATCTTTGCCATGAGTACGCACATCGGCGCGAAGCCGGGCGAGATCGCCGAGCGGGTCCTGATGCCGGGCGACCCGCTGCGGGCCAAGTGGATCGCGGAGACCTACCTCGAGGACGCCACGTGCTACTCGACGGTGCGGGGCATGCTGGGCTTCACCGGGCGGTGGAACGGCGTCGAGGTCTCCGTCCAGGGTTCGGGCATGGGCATGCCGTCCGCCTCCATCTACGCCCACGAGCTGATCAACGAGTACGGCGGGAAGACCCTGATCCGGGTCGGCTCCTGCGGCGCGCTCACCGAGGATCTCCAACTGCGGGACCTGATCGCGGCGATCGGGTCGTCGACCGACTCGAACATGAACCGGATGCGCTTCGACGGGTTGATCGACTACGCCCCGGTCGCCGACTTCGGGTTGCTGCGTACCTCGGTCGAGGTGGCCGAGCGGCGCGGCATCACCATGCACGTCGGGCCGATCCTCGCCGCCGACGCCTTCTACACCGACCGGCCGGACCTGTACGACACCCTCGCCGACTACGGCGTGCTGGCGGTGGAGATGGAGTCGGCCGCCCTCTACACGATCGCCGCCCGGTTCAAGGCCCGCGCGCTGACCCTGCTGACGGTCAGCGACCACATCAAGACCGGCGCGAAGACCACCGCGCAGGAACGCGAGCAGACCTTCGGCCAGATGGTGGAGATCGCCCTGGACACCGCCGTCACCCGCTGAGCCCGGCCCACCACAGGGCCGATGCGGTGGTATCGCCGGCACGCGGACACCGCCGCATCGGCCCTGTCGAGTTGATCAGGCAGGAGCCCGCCGGGGGCCGCACGGAAAGCCCGGGTGGTCGCACGGGACCGTCAGGCGGCTGCCCGTTAGCTGGTCAGCGGAAGAAGGCGCGCAGGATGGTGGCGTTCTCGGCGGCCAGGACGCCGGCATAGACCTCGGGGCGGTGGTTGAGGCGACGGTCGCGCAGCACGTCCCAGAGCGAGCCGGCGGCCCCGGTCTTGGGCTCCCAGGCGCCGAAGACGACAGTCGAGATCCGGGCCAGCACCAGCGCGCCCGCGCACATGGTGCACGGCTCCAGGGTCACCACAAGCGTGCAGTCGTCCAGCCGCCAGCGGCCCAACCGCGCAGCGGCCCGCCGCAACGCCAGCACCTCGGCGTGGGCGGTCGGATCCCCGGTCAACTCCCGTTCGTTACGGCCGACGGCCAACTCGGTGCCGTCCGGGCCGTAGACCACCGCACCCACCGGCACGTCCTCCACCGCCCCACCACCGAAACCGCCGGGCCCGATGGAACTGTCCGGCCCGACGGGACCGTCGGCGGAGGGTAGGTCCGGGCCGGTGACGGCGATCTCCAGCGCGCGGCGCATCCACCGCTCGTGCCGTTGCCGGCGGCCGGTGGAATCCGGAACGGCCTGCCGGCCGGTCGCCCCCGGGCCGCTTCCCATCGGCACCGTCGGGCCACCGTCGGTGCCGAACGCCCCTGTCACGTCGTCGCCGGCGGGTGAGGGCTCAGACCTCACGCAGCTCTTCGACCTCGTCGACGCAGCCGAGCACCTGGCACACCTCGGCGGTCACGTCGGCCGGGAGCATGCCCTCGTGGGCACAGAGCTTGAGCAGATGCTGGGCGGAGATGCCCAGATCGGCGAGGATGTCGGCGTCGCCCACCGGGTCGGCCTCGGGGTCCACGACCGGTTGCTCGCTCTCCTCGTCGCCCCCACCGGCGGTGGTCGACGGCGGCTCGTCGACGTCGTCGAGGCCGGTGACCGAGGTCTTGAGATCGCCGACGAGCAGCGCACCCAGCCGGGACTCCTCCGCGTACGCCGAATCGGAACCGAAGACCTTCAGGTCCTCTCCCTCGTCGAGGCGCAGCAGCACCAGGTACGCGTCGTCGGCCTCGACGAAGAGCAGCGACACGTCGGCCTCCGGTTCGACATCGCGCAGCCGGTCGGCGACCTCGTCGATGTCGGTGGCGCCCCGCAGGTTCACCTCGGCGGCGTTCCAGCCGCCCTCGTCGCGCACCACGGCGGCAGCGAAGTACGACATGGTTCCCCCAAAAGACCTCGGCACGGCCGACTCGTTACGCGTGCACGTTAACCGGTCGGGTCGGCAGCCGACCGGTCAACGCCCCGAAGGACCGGGCAATCCCGGAAAGTTCGTCAGCCGGCGACGCGGCGACGGGTGGCGATGAGCTGGCGTAGCCGCTCGGTGCGTTCCCGCTGGGGCCGTTCCCGCTGGCGTACCGAGCGGGCTCCCGCCAGCTCGGCGAGAATCTGCAGGCGACGCCGGCTCCGCTCGGAGTCGAGCCGCGGGGTGTTCCAGGCCATGACAAGAGCGTCCCCAGTCACAGCGAGTACGTCAAGATGATGCGGCAAACGAAGCCGTGCGATCACCGTGAGTCACCACATCGGCCAGTCCGCGCTGACCGCCCACCGTGTCACGACGACTGCGAACGCGATGCTCCAACCACCCGCGGTGACGATAGCGACGCCGGTGCCGACCCCCCGGTCGCCGTACCGGACCAGAGCCAGTGCGGCGAGCCAGGCCAGCGCACCGGCGACGACCGTCCACCAGGCGTACCCGCCGACGTCCCGGCCGAGCAGGCCGAAGAGCACCAGCCAGGCGGCGGCGAGCGCACCCCCCGCGGCCACCGCGGCACCGGTGACCGGGTGCGGTTCCCGCCAGGTCGGCCGCCGGGGCCGCCCGGCGGGAAAGAGCCCCGAGGAGGCGTACGGGACCTGCGGCGGAGCGGGTCCGGGCTGGTGGTTCGTCATGCTCACTGCTCCCCCTCCGACCGGACGGACCACACCGCACCCGCAGCGCCCCTGCCGGACTGCCGACCGAAGGGGACCGGCAGGTCATGCCAGGGCCGAGAGCCGGCCCACCGGGTCGGCCGGTGCCGCTGTCGGTGTGACCTCCACCGTAGCGGTCTGCCAGGATGTCCGAATGTCCCTGCTGCGGCCCGACCGACGGCCCACCCGTCCGGCGTACCCCGTCCTGCTGCTGGTGGCGGCGTTGCTGGGTGGCTGCGGGACGGACCGACCGGCCGCGCCCCCGGTCTGGGACGGACCGACGGCGGTGGCCACCGGTGACCAGCCGTCGGTGCCGGTGACCCCCACCGGCGCACCCTCGACCACGCCGACCCCGGCCGGGTCGCCGTCGGCCACCCCGGTCCCGACCACCCTGCGCCGGGTCTTTCCGGTACGGGCGGGCAACGTCGACTACCACCCGACGCACTCGGGGTATCCGGGCACCGACATCTTCGCCGACTGCGGTGAGCCGGTGGTGGCGGTCACCGACGGGACGGTCCTGGAGGTGAGCCGGGTGGACCGGTTCGACAAGAAGGGGCCGCTGGGTCCGTACAACGGTGGTCTGTCGGTGTCGTTGCTGGGTGACGACGGGGTGCGGTACTACGGGTCGCACCTGAGTGCGATCAGCGCGGGGATCGACGCGGGGGTCCGGGTGACCGCCGGCCGGCAGCTCGGCGAGGTGGGCCGGACGGGCAACGCGAACAACGTCTGCCACCTGCACTTCGGGTTGTCACCGAAGTGCACCGGGCGCGACGACTGGTGGATCCGGCGGGGTGTGGTGTGGCCGGCGAAGTACCTGGACTCCTGGCGGGGCAAGGGCAACCGGTCGCCGGTCGCGGCGGTGGCCGCGTGGGAGCGCGAACACGGCTGCCCCCGCGCTCCGCGCGGCTCGTCCGCTGCCGGGTAGCCCGCCGTACGCATTGACGTAGGTATTACCCGTCGGTTAACGTCCCGAGTGAGAGAGCGCTCTCTCAGGTAACTATCCTCCCCAATTCCGACGAACCGCGCAGTTGGCCGTCCCAGCGGCTCCGCGCGGAGGAGGCACCATGACACCTCCCGTCCCCCGGCGTCGCACCCCCTGGGTGCTCGCCACCACCACCGCGTTGGCCGTCGCCGTCGGCGGCCTCACCCTCACCACCGTCGGCACCCCCGCCGAGGCGGCCACCGTCGGCGCCGGCAGCTACACCACCGACCCGGTCGGCCCGCTGCCCAGTGGCTGCGGCGACCTGTCCACCAACCCCCGGCAGTACGCCACCGCCAACGCCCCCGCCGGGCCGATCCCCACCAACGACTGGTGGTCGTCGCTGCTGTGGAAGAAGACGAACTGCTCCTACAGCGAACCGCTGCACGCCCACCCGCTGTCGTACCAGACGTTCACCGACGGGCTCGGCTTCTCGGCCCCGTCCACCGCCACCGTCACCGGCACCTCGACCGGGGTGGGCGAGTTCAAGTACACCTACACCGAGGACATCCGGGTCGGGGTGGCCGCGCTCGGCGTACCTGTCGTCAAGGTCGACGACTGGTCCGACTGGACGGTCACCCCGTACTGGAGTGACGGGGCGCGGAGCCTGCGCGCCACCATCGGCCACGGGCTGCCGTTCGCCTACTTCCAGGCCACCGGTGGCGACGCCCAGATCAACCCGACCGGCGGCGCGGCCACCGTCTGGTCGAACACCGGCGGCACCATCGGCTTCACCGTCCGGGGCCACGACTACGTCGGGTACGCCCCGACCGGGGCGAGCTGGACCGTCGTCAACGGACGGATCACCTCCACCCTGGCCGGCAAGGGCTACTTCTCCGTCGCCCTGCTGCCGCCCACCGCCGACGCCACCGCCCGCGCCGCCCTGGCCGCCAGCTACGGCCGGTACGCCCACGCGCACGTCACCGGCACCCGGGTCGACTACACCTACGACCCGGCGACCAGCGCGGTGGACACCACGTACTCGTTCACCACCACCGCCCGGGAGGGCACCGCCACCCAGACCGTGGTCAGCCTCTACCCGCACCAGTGGAAGTCGCTCGCCGGCAGCACCCCGCTCACCCAGACCTACCCGTCGGCGCGCGGCCGGATGAAGGTGCTGACCGGGGTCGCCTCCTTCCGCACCACGATGAAGTTCCACGGCGTCCTGCCCGAGGTGCCCGCCGTGGCCACCGGGTCCGGCACCGACCTGACCCAACTCAAGGAGCAGCTCGCCGCCGTCCGGGGCAACCCGATGGACCAGCGCGGCGGCGACACCTACTGGACCGGCAAGGGCCTCGGTCGGGCCGCCCGGATCGCCGAGATCGCCGACCAGGTCGGTGACACCGAGACCCGCAACGCGGCGCTCAACGCCATCCGCAGCACCCTGACCGACTGGTTCACCGCCACCCCCGGCAAGACCGCCAAGGTCTTCTACTACGACCGCAACTGGGGCACCCTGATCGGCTACCCGGCGTCGTACGGGTCCGACCAGGAACTCAACGACCACCACTTCCACTACGGGTACTTCGTCGCGGCGGCGGCGACGCTTGCCAAGTTCGACCCGACGTGGGCCACGCAGAGCCAGTACGGCGGCATGGTCGACCTGCTCATCCGGGACGCCAACAACTACAACCGGTCCGACACCCGCTTCCCCTACCTGCGGGACTTCGACATCTACGCCGGGCACGACTGGGCCGCCGGGCACGGCTCGTTCAACGCCGGCAACAACCAGGAGTCCTCGTCCGAGGGGATGAACTTCGCCAACGCTCTGATCCAGTGGGGGCAGGCCACCGGCAACACCGCCGTCCGCGACGCGGGCGTGTTCATCTACACCACCCAGGCCGCCGCCATCCAGGAGTACTGGTTCGACGTCGACAACGAGAACTACCCGGAGACGTTCGGGCACTCCACCGTCGGCATGGTCTGGGGCGACGGTGGGGCGTACGCGACCTGGTTCAGCGCCGACCCGGAGATGATCCAGGGCATCAACATGCTCCCGGTCACCGGCGGCCACCTCTACCTCGGCTACCGGCCGGCCTACAACAAGGCGAACTACGCCGAACTGGTCCGCAACAACGGCGGCGAACCCACCGTGTGGCAGGACATCCTCTGGCAGTTCCTGGCCCTCGGTGATCCGGACGCGGCGCTGGCCAAGCTACGGGCCAACCCCGGTTACACCCCGGAGGAGGGCGAGAGCCGGGCACACACCTTCCACTGGATCCGCAACCTCGCCGCGCTCGGCCAGGTCGACACCACGGTCACCGCCAACCATCCGCTGGCCGCCGTGTTCAACCGCAACGGCGCACGCACCTACGTGGCAAGCAACATCACCGCCGCGCCGTTGACCGTGCGCTTCTCCGACGGCACCAGCCTCACCGTGGCCGCCGGGAAGACCGCCACCACCGGGGCGTACACCTGGAGCGGTGGCAACGCGGCCGGCGGCACCAACCCGAGCCCCACGCCGACCACGTCCCCGACCACGTCGCCCACCCCCACCCCGACCGGGCCGAGCCCCACGCCGACCGGCCCGTCGCCGACCCCGACCAGCCCGACCCCGCCGCCGACCACCCCGCCGGCCGGCTCGCCGACCAGGTTCCTGCTGCCCGGCGGCGGGCTCGGGGCCTCCGGCACCGCGACGACGGCCACGGTGGCCGGCACCGGTGGCACGAACCACGACGGCACCCCGGCCAACCCGGTGGTCTTCACCGCCACCGGGCTCAACCTGACCTACGCCGGGGGCCAGACCGGGTTCGACCTGTTCCTCGACGCCGGCCAGTCGGTAGGCAACGGCGTGCAGGCCCGGGTCTCCTACGACCTGACCGGTGACGGCACCTTCGACCGGGTGGAGACGTACCGCTACTTCGCCACCGATCCGGTGCCCGGCTACGAGCACTACACGCAGAACGCCGGGCTGCACTCCGCCGTCGGCACGCTGGGCAACCTCTCCCGGGGCACGGTGAAGGTGGAGGTCTGGTCGGCGATCGGCGTCAACCCGTCCACCCTCGGCATCGGCAACCAGTCGGTGGTGAAGCTGCCGTACTCCTGATCCGTCCCTGCTGTCCACACTCCGCGCCGCCGGTCGTCCCCCGACCGGCGGCGCGGACGCGTAGGTTGACCAGACATGAGCGCCAGAGACCCCGTCGCCGACCTGCGTCGGATCGCGTTCCTGCTGGAGCGGGCAAACGAGGCCACCTACCGGGTACGCGCGTTCCGCTCGGCGGCGACCGCCCTCGCCGCGCTGCCGGCGACGGAGCTGACCGACCGGAACCGGGCCGGAACGCTCACCGAACTGCCCGGCGTCGGTGACGTCACCGCCCGCTGCGTCACCGAGTCGCTGGCCGGCGAGGAACCGGTCTACCTGCGCCGGCTGGTCGCCACCGAGGGCACCGACCTGGACGAGGCGGCCGGCGCGCTGCGGGCCGCGCTGCGTGGCGACTGCCACACCCACTCGGACTGGTCCGACGGCGGGTCACCGATCGAGGAGATGGCGCTCGCCGCTGTCGAGATCGGCCACGAGTACGTGGTGCTGACCGACCACTCGCCCCGGCTGACGGTGGCCCGGGGGCTCACCGCCGACCGGCTGCGCCAGCAGCTCGACCATGTGGCGGCGGTGAACGCGGCGCTGCCCGAGGGCTTCCGCATCCTCACCGGGATCGAGGTGGACATCCTCGCCGACGGCTCCCTCGACCAGGACGAGGAGCTGCTGGCCCGGCTCGACGTGGTGGTCGGTTCGGTGCACAGCGGCCTGCGCGACGAACGGGCGAGGATGACCCGCCGGATGCTCACCGCGGTCGCCAACCCGCACCTGGACATCCTCGGCCACTGCACCGGGCGGATGGTGTCGTCCCGACCGGCCGGGGTGACCGGCCCGGGCGACCGGGGGCACCGGGCGCGGACCCGCCCCGAGAGCGACTTCGACGCAGACGCCGTCTTCGCCGCCTGCGCCGAGCACGACGTGGCCGTGGAGATCAACTCCCGGCCGGAGCGGCAGGACCCGCCGAAGCGGCTGATCCGCCGCGCCCTGGAGGCCGGCTGCCGGTTCGCCATCGACACCGACGCGCACGCCCCCGGGCAGCTCGACTGGCAGCGGTTCGGTTGCGTCCGGGCCGCCCTGTGCGGTGTCCCCGCCGACCGGGTGGTCAACACCTGGCCGGCCGACCGCCTGGTCGACTGGACCCGCACCCGCACCCACTCCTGACCCGCCCCTGACCCGCCCCTGACCCGGGTCCCGCCTCCTGCCGGTCGCCCGACGCCCGACGCCCAACGCCCAACGCCCAACGCCCGCGATGATCCGCTCCCCGGGGGCCTGGTTGCGGTATCCGAGCTGGCGGGACACCGCAACTACGACTCCCTGGAGTCGATCATCGCGGAGGGCGGGCTGACGGGGACCCGGTCACCGCCCGGCAGCGGACGGCGTGCCTGACCGGCGCACCCCACCGGACAACGGCTCGACGCCGGACAACGGCTCGACGCCGGACGAGCTGGCCGCAGCGGGCGTCCGGCGGGGTCGGCGGGGGCCGAGCAGGCCCTGTGCGACGGCAACGCCGAGCAGTACGACCAGCGCACCGGCCGGCTGGTGCCAGTTCAGCCGCTCGCCGAGCACCAGCGCGCCGATCAGCACCGCGAAGATCGGCACCAGGTAGGTCACCGTGGCGGCGGTGCTCGCCCCGGCCATCCGGATGTTGCGCAGATTGATCACGAAGGCCAGCCCGGTGCCGAGCGCACCGAGCGCCAGCACGCTCCCGACCACCGGCCACGACAGACCGGTCGGTGCCGGCGGCACCCCGGCCACCAGCGGCCCGACGACCGCCAGCTGAGCGGTGGCCACCAGCAGCTGCGCCGCCGAGAGCGACAGCCCGGAGTGGGCACTGCCGGCGACGAACCTCTTCTGGTACGGAATGGCCACCCCGTAGCAGGCCGCCGCACCGAAGCACATCAACTGGCCGGCGAAGTGCGCCCCGCCCACCCCCTCCCAGACGCCGAGCACCACCAGCACGCCGAGGAAGCCCAGCCCGAGCCCGACGGCGGCCCGCGCGGTCAACCGCTCGGTACGGAAGACCAGCACCGCCAGTGGCAGCACGAACAGCGGTGTGGTGGCGTTCCAGATGCCGGCGAGCATCGACTCGACCCGTTGCTCGCCGTAGCCGAAGAGGGTGAACGGGATCGCCACACCGAAGGCGGCGACCACCACCATGTGCACCCAGACCCTGGGCTCGCGGGGCAGCCGGTCCCGGAGCAGCACCAACACCACCAGCAGCGTCGCCGCGCCGGTCGCCACCCGGTAGAGGGTGAGGTGCAGCGGGTGCAGTTCCGCGATGCCGACCTTGATGAACAGGAAGCTGGAGCCCCAGATCGCGGCGAGGGCGAGGAAGCCCGGCAGCCAGGTTCGCAGCGCGGCTCGGTCAGGGGTGGTGTGGCCTGTCACCCCTTGCACTCTGCCGCAGTGGCACGACGAAGTCCCGCGGATTTCGGCCACCGTGTCGTCGGCCACAGAGACCATCCGACTTGCGGACGATCCCGGCGGTCCGGGTGACCTGCTGCCCTGAGCCAGGCGACAGGAACTCCGGCGGCTCCGCCTCGTTGATCGACCGGAGGTGTCGTGATTGAGGTCGTCGACGAACGGTGCCGCACCGGTGCCGGCCCTGGCCGGTGGTTGGACCGTACGGCAGGCGGAGCGGCACCTGCCGGCCGGCGCGCTGGCCGGTGCCCGGCACGAGTGCGTCGACGGCCGGCTGGTGGTCACCCCGTTCCCGCCGGCCGTCGAAAGTGTGGCGACGGCGGCTCTGGCCAGCGCGTTTGTCCCGGCGGCCGAGGCGACCGGCCGGCACGTGCTCGGCCGGGTCAACCTGACCTTCACCGCGTCCTGCTGGATCCAACCGGACGTCACCGTCCTGCACTCCCTGCCGGCCGACGACGAGCAGGAACGCTGGGTGACGGCGACACTGTGCACGATGGCGGTGGAGTTCGTCCGGCGCGGTGACCGGCCGGACCCGGTCGACCGGCTGCGCCGTTGCGCGACGGCGGGGGTGCCGTGGTTCCTGCGAGTGGAGCTGGATCGGCGACCCCAGCGGATGACCGCGACCCTGTGGGGTAGGGACGACGGCGGCGGCTACCCGGTCGTGTGCCGGGCGGTCGGTGGCCAACGGCTGCGCTCCCGGTTGCCCTTCCCGATCGACTTCGCCCCGGCCCGCCTGCTGCCCCGAACCCGACAAGCGTGTTCGACAACCGGAACCGACGATCACGTAGGGTCGCAGCGTGGGACGAATCGATGACCTCGCGAACCGGTACGTGGCCGACTGGGCACCGCTGAGCCCGACCGGCGCCACCTACGTCGGTATCTCCGGCTACGACGACCAACTCGACGACCTCTCGCCCGCCGGCTACGAGGCACGGGCCGAGCTGACCCGGCGCACCCTTGCCGACCTGGACGTGACCGAGCCGGAGTCAGTGGCGGAGCGGACCGCCAAGGAGGCCATGCAGGAACGCCTCGGCCTGGAGCTGGCCCGTTACGAGGCGGGCGAGATCACCAGCGAGGTGAACGTGATCGCCAGCGGGCTGCACGAGATCCGGATGGTCTTCGACCTGATGTCCACCGAGGGTGAGCAGGGCCGGGCCGATGTCGCCGCCCGCCTCAACCGCTTCGCCGGCACGTTGGAGGGCTACAAGACCACCCTGCGCGAAGCCGCCGCCGCCGGCCGGGTCAGCTCCAAGGTGCAGCTGGCCGAGGTGGCCAAGCAGTGCGACAGCTGGACCGATCCGCACGGCGACAACTTCTTCCACGGCCTGGTGCAGCGGTTGGACGTCGACGGCACGCTCGGCACCGAGCTGCGCCGGGGTGCGGCGGCGGCGACCGCGGCGACCGCGGAGTTCGGCCAGTTCCTGCGTACCGAACTGGTCCCGCACGGGCGGGACAAGCAGGCCGCCGGCCGGGAGCGCTACGAGTTGGCCTCGCAGTACTTCCTCGGCGCGAAGGTCGACCTGGACGAGACGTACGCCTGGGGTTTCGCGGAGCTGGCCCGGTTGGAGGCCGAGATGCGGACGGTGGCCGCCCGGATCGCCGGCCCGGGTGCCACCATCGACGAGGCGGTGACCGCGTTGGACGCCGACCCGGCCCGGACCATCCGTGGCAAGGAGGCGTTCCGGGACTGGATGCAGGCGCTGGCCGACAAGGCGATCGGCGAGCTGCACGGCACCCACTTCGACATCCCCGAGCAGGTACGCCGCATCGAGTGCTGCGTCGCCCCGACCAGTGACGGGTCGATCTACTACACCGGGCCGAGCGAGGACTTCTCCCGTCCTGGCCGGATGTGGTGGGCGGTGCCGCAGGGGGTCACCGAGTTCTCCACCTGGCGCGAGGTGACCACGGTCTACCACGAGGGCGTCCCCGGCCACCACCTCCAGGTCGCCCAGACCGCCGTCCGGGCGGAGCTGCTCAACCGCTGGCAGCGGCTGCTGTGCTGGGTCTCCGGCCACGGCGAGGGTTGGGCGCTCTATTCAGAGCGGCTGATGGACGAGTTGGGCTACCTGGAGGACCCGGGCGACAAGCTCGGCATGCTGGACGGGCAGGCGTTCCGGGCGGCCCGGGTGATCATCGACATCGGCATGCACCTGGAGCTGGAGATCCCACGGGACAATCCGTTCGGGTTCCACCCGGGTGAGCGGTGGACGCCGGAACTGGGCTGGGAGTTCATGCGCACGCACTGCCGGGTGCCGGAGGAGAACCTACGGTTCGAGCTGAACCGTTACCTGGGTTGGCCGGGGCAGGCGCCGTCGTACAAGGTGGGCGAGCGGATCTGGCTCCAGGCCCGGGAGGACGCGAAGGCCCGGCGGGGTGCCGACTTCGACCTGAAGGAGTTCCACCGGCAGGCGCTCGACCTGGGCGCGCTCGGGCTCGACCCGCTGCGCCGGGCACTGGCCCGCCTCTGAACCGTGACCGGGCACCCGCCCGCTCAGGCCAGCGGAGCCGGATGCGGTACGCCGGCCGGGCGGGTCCCGGCCCCTGCCGGGTGGGCCGCAGGCCGGGATCAGTGGTCGGGGGCGGGCGGGTGCCCGCCCCCGACGCACCTGGGGGTGGAGGAAAGCTCAGGAGAGGTCGAGCACCAGCGCGGGTCGGGCGGTCAGCGTGTCGGAGTCGACGAACGCCAGGTCGATCACCGGGTCGGTGAAGGTGATCGGGACCGGTGAGGTGATCGGGATGCCGTCGGGAAACGGCAGGTCCGGGGTCAGCGTGATCTTGATGCCGAGCAGCCGGCCGACGAACCGGGTGGCGTAGAACGCGACGTCGCCCCGTACGGTCAGCTCGTCGGTGACGTACCGCTGGTGGCGACCTGCCGGACCGTCCGCGACAAGCATGAAGTCGGCGGTGACCGCCTTGCTCATGCTGAACTTCAGCACCGTCAGCGTGCCGTCCGAGGTGGGCAGGTCGACGATCCCCTCGAACCGCAGCCCGGTCATGGTGACCTTGGTGCCGGTCAACTTGGACGGTTGGCGGGCTACCGTCGGCTGTCCCGGTTCGGCGGCGATCCTCGGTAACGGCTTGCCGACCTCGACCCGCTTCGAAGCGCTCGGAACCGGCTTTCCGCAGGTTCCCCGGCTGGGCCGGGCGGATTCCGTCGGAGAGGGGGAGGTGGACCCCTGGGCCGGGACGGTGGTGCTCGGCCCGGGTCGAGCACCGGAACCGACGACTGGCCTGCTGAGAATGGGCTCGGGGGTCGGGGATGCCTTCGAGGAACGCGCCGGGTTCCCCCGGGCCGCAGCCGTCCCGGCGTCGCTGTCGTCGCCGGTGAACAGGCTGGTGACGCCGTCGAGGAGGTCGGTGAGCAGGTTACCCCCGGGCGTCCCGGACGGCATGGGGCCCGGACTGTCGGACGGCGTGGGGCTCGGACCGGCCGGAGCGGACGGGCGTGGACCAGGTGCTGACGCGGCCTTCGTCGGCCCCGGGCAGGCTGGCTCCGCGAGTGCCGGTTGCGCCCCACGGACCGCGAGCGACGCGACCATGAAGGTGGTGGTCAGCACCAGCAGGACCGCGTACAGCCGCGGATCCCGATGGTGCGGGCGGTAGGGGCCACCGCCCGGCTCGACCGCCGGCAGGACCTGCGTGGTGTCGGTGCCTCCGGTTCCCTCCCGGTCCACCACTGCCGTCTCGCGGAGCGGATTGCGCGGTGGGGGCAACGTGTCGGTCAGTGGCCCGGTGGTGTGCTCCTCCCGGCGCGGCGGCATCAACTCGTCGACGAGGGGTGTCTCCTCTGCTGGCCCATCCGGCTGGGTGACCGTCTCGTTCCCGGCGGCAAGAGGTGCCGGGCTGCGGGCCGGGACCCAGGCGAAGCCCAGCGCGCTCCCCACCATGCCCAGGAGCAGCCCGATGAAGAACCCACCGAGGTTGACCCCGATCAGGGAGTAGACAGCCGTCACCGCCGCGATGACGGCGTAGAAGTAGCGTTGCTGCGGCGTGAACCACATCAGCATCCCGCAGGCGACCAGGATGACCGGGATCAGCCAGGACAGAAAGCCGGTCGGCCCCATCTGGAAGGTGAGACCACCGAGGCTCATCTGGGTGGTGGCGAAGATCTCCAGGCCGGCCAGCGCGGTGAGGAGTCCGCCCCAGAACGGCCGTACCCGTCGCCACCGGCGGAAAGCGCGCCACGCCCGAGCGATCCAGCTCTGTCGGGCAGGCCGCGCTGGGGCGGATTTCACGTGTCCTCCTGGCGGTTCTGACGTGGGTGGACAGAGCCGGGGCCCGTCGCGGTGTCCGCCACGGGCCCGGTCCTCAGATCAGAAGCACTCCTTGGCGGCGGCACCGACGTTGACCTTCAACTTCAGGCCGTTCAGGGTGAAGACACCAGCACTGGTGGAACGGGCCACCTGCTCAAGGTCCTTGATGACGACCTTGTCGGCGCTCTGGCCGAAGGACTTCGGGGTGGCGCCGGCATTCAGGTCGGTGGCGTCCCGACCGATCTTGATGTTGGTGAACTCCGCGTCGCCCCCGAGCGAATCCATGTCGATGAGCAGGCCCTCGGCCGTCGCCGGCTTGCCGCCGCCACCGGCATTGATGGTGAGCACGATCGGCATGTCCGGCACCTTCACCGACTGGCAGAGGTCGTAGAGCTTGGCGTTGGTGATCTCGGAGACGGCCACCGGGTGGGCGGTCCCGTCCTTCTCCTTCACGAAGCCGCCGTACTGCTTGAAGCCGGTGCCCTCCAACGTGGAGGCACCGACCTTGAAGGTCTGGCCGGAGACGGCGAACGACGCGGCGATGGCGCCGTTTGACATGCCGAAGACGATCGCCCCGGCCACTGCGGTGGCTGGCACCATCATCGCGGCGAAGCGACGCCACCGTGTCCCGCCGGTCAGCTGGCGGCCTTCCGATTCACTCACGGGGTTCTCCTTGGCGAGGGGTCATCACCGAGCGCGGTCGCAGCTCGGGAGGGAGGTGGGTGGAGGGTGCTGCGGTTGCCACCGGGCCGGCGGCCTCGTGCAGTACGCGGATTGGATGTTCCCGCGAAGCGACCTACCTCACAAGACCCCTTGCTACCGGCCGGTAACGGGAAACAATCTTGAAGATGTCCGGATGTTACCGACGGTTAACATCGCCAGGCCGCGAAGTTCGCTCAATTCGCCCAGATCGCCGTGACCGAAGGGGGCTCCGCCACCCTGAGTAGAGGCATACTGACAAACATCACCTTTTGATAACGCTCGACTGAGGGTTGTCTGTGGGTGACGATTCCGGCGCAGAAACCGGTCACCCGGCCGGCAGCCCCCGGCTGCCGGGTGCGGCGAGCTGTGCCGCGAGCCACTGCGGGTCAGCGCGCAACGCCGCCGCCCGGTCGATTCCGCCGCCACCGTACGTCAATTCCCGTTCGCCCATCCGGACACCGTGCCACGAACGGCCATACACCGTGTGACCGGCTACGACACGCGGTGGTGAGGATGGCCGGACGCACGCTGTCGGCTGGCCGTCCGGTTGGCTACCGTAGGTGTCCCCGGGGGCCGCAACCCCCCGTGTGGTACGTCCGATCGAGGTGGCTGTGACCCTGTACGGCGACAACCAGGTCTCCGACGACCGCCCCACGGTGCAGGTCACCGCGGTGAGCTGGCCGGGCGAGGACGAGCCCACGACGGCCGGCGGGGCCGCGGGCTCGGGCTCCGGCGGCGGGCCGTGGTGGCGCCGCGGGCGGGTGCTGCTCGCCGGTGGGGTGACCGCTACGGTGCTGGCCGGGGTGGTCGGCGCGGGTGCCTGGGCGTACGCCGGGGACGTCCCGCGCGGCACCAGCGTGCTCGGCGCCGAGCTGGGTGGCCGCAGCCGCGCCGACGCGACGAAGGAGCTGCGGGCCGAGTTGGAGAAGCGGGCCGGCACGATGAACTCCCCGTTGACCGTGGTGGTGGGCGAGAACCGGGCGGAGATCAACCCCGCCGACGTCGGCCTGACCGTGGACGTGGACGCCACCGTCGCCGCCGCCACCGCCGCGCAGGCACACCCGGTGGACCGGCTGTTCGGCTCCCGTACGGTCGACCCGGTGGTGACCGTGGACGCCGCCAAGCTGGACGCGGCGTTGAAGACTGTCCTCGGCAAGCAGGGCCGGGACATGACGATGCCGGCGATCATCTTCACCGGCACCACCCCGAAGCCGGTGTACCCCAGGCCGAGCCTGACGCTGGATCCGGAGCAGTCGGCACAGGTGGTCCGCGCGGGCTGGCTGGCCGGGCAACCGGTGACGGTGCCGGTGGTGGAGAAGAACCCGGTGACCACCCGGGAGGAGGTGGACCGGCTGGTCGCCGAGCTGGCGAAGCCGGCCGTGGCCGCGCCGGTCACGATCACTTCCGACAAGGGGTCGGTAAGCGTCCCGCCGGCGGTGATCGCCCGCGCGCTGCGCTTCCCGGCCGACGACGAAGGGAAGCTGACGCCGAAGGTCGACGTGAAGCGGCTCCGGTCGGCGCTCGGCAGCAAACTGGCCGCGATCGAGTCCACGCCGAAGGACGCCGGCCTGACCATCTCCGGCGGCAAGCCGAAGGTGGTGCCGGGCCGGGCCGGGCAGCAGCTCGACTCGGCGGCGCTGGGGCGGGACCTGCTGGCGGTGCTGCCGAAGACGGACGGCCGCACGGTCACCGGGCAGCTCAAGGCGGCCGAGCCGGAGCTGACCGAGGCGAAGCTGGCCGAGCTGGGCATCAAGGAGCGGGTCTCCACCTTCTCCACCAAGTTCCCCGGCGGGCTCTCCTCACCGCGAAGCCAGAACATCATCCAGGCGGCGAAGGACGTGGACGGCACGATCGTGCAGCCGGGCGAGACGTTCTCGCTCAACGCGCACACCGGTGAGCGCGGCTACGGTCAGGGCTATCAGGACGCCCCGGTGATCGTCGGCGGCAAGCTGGTCCCCGGGGTCGGTGGCGGCGTCTCCCAGTTCACCACCACGCTCTTCAACGCCAGCTACTACGCCGGCCTCCAGGACGTCGAGCACAAGCCGCACTCTTTCTACTTCAGCCGCTACCCGGCGGTGATCGAGTCGACGATCTTCTGGCCGGACCTGGACTTCAAGTTCCGCAACAACACGCCGTACGGGGTGCTGATCGACACCGCGTACACCTCGAACACGATCACCGTGTCGATGTGGAGCACCAAGATCTACGACAGCGTCAAGACCGAGTACGGCCCCCGCCGCAACATCACCTCGCCGAAGACGGTCCACCTGGAGCCCGGCCCGAAGTGCATCGCCGCCGCCGGCAGCACCGGCTTCAGCCAGGACGCGTACCGGGTCATCAAGAAGGACGGCAAGGTCGTCAAGCGGGAGAAGTTCAGCTGGACCTACGACCCCGAGCCCAACTTCGTCTGCGGTCCCAAGCCCTCCTGATCCCCACCCGTTCCCTGAGCCCACCCGCTCCCTGGATCCGAGCGCTGATCGAGGCCCCGCTGGCACCGTCGCCGGGACGGCAGACGTGCGCGGGCCACGGTCGGGGGCGAGGTGGTGGCGCAGTCAGGCCGGCCCGGTAGTGGCGGCCCCGGCACGAGCGCGGTTCGAGGCCCGCCGGGCCCAGGCACGGACGAGCCCCGCCGGCTGATCGCCGGCGGGGCTCCGTGCTTTCCGGGTATGCCCGGGGTGTTCCCGATCCGCCTGCCCTGGATGTTCCCGGGTGCGCCCCCGCCCGGGGTGTTCCCCGGATGCGCCAGGCCTGGTCAGGGACGGGCGTCGGCGAGTCCCTGGCGGACGCCCTCGGCATCCCGGTCGGTGCCGTAGACGGGGGTGTCTGGCTGCTGCCGCCAGCTCTCGTCGAGGGTGCCCGCGTCCACCGGGTCGAAGCCGAGCGCGTCGACGAGCTGCATCACCAGTTGCTTGGCGTCGGCGTCGTCACCGGCCACCGGCAGCGCGATCCGCTCACCGGCGCCAGCGGGCTTGCCCTGGTCCATCAGGTGCGCGGCCTGGATGTTGTTGAAGGTCTTCACCACCCGGGCACCCTTGAGGTGATCGGCGGTCCACCGGCTGGAGCTGAGGCTGCGGTCGAGCAGCTCGGCGATGTCACCGTCACGCTGCGGGTAGTAGTTGTTCGCGTCGACGACGATCTTGCCGTCGAAGAGTGGTGCCGGCAGCTCGGGCACCACGAGCAGTGGGATCGCCACGACCACCACCTCCGCGTCCTGGACGGCCTGCTCGAGGGTGCCGGCGACCGCACCTGTCTCCTGGGCCAGCTCGGTCAGGCTCTGCGGCCCCCGCGAGTTCGTGACTGTCACGTCGTGCCCGAGGGAACGCAGCCGCCGGGTGAGGGTGCCGCCGATGTGCCCCGAACCAATGATTCCGATCTTCATGACCACTCCTGCCTCCGCCGCTCCCGACGGTCAGTTCCGGTCGTACGGTCAGCAGGTACCCCGACCGGTCCGCTCCGATTGCGAACGAGGCGTACTCCACGTCACGTTTTCCGTTGAGCTGATGCGACCCCCCGAAGCCGGGTCCAGCATCGACGGTACGAGGTGAGGGCTCCTGTCCGGGGCGATTCACCGAACCACGGGGGAAATGCAGTAAGCCCACCCCGCGGGGTGGGCTTACTGTGAAAGTTGTCCGGCGGTGTCCTACTCTCCCACACCCTCCCGAGTGCAGTACCATCGGCGCTGGAGGGCTTAGCTTCCGGGTTCGGAATGTGACCGGGCGTTTCCCCTCCGCCATGACCGCCGTAACTCTATGAACATATCAACACACGCGCGGGCTGGTCGTGTGACCAGTCGGGGTGTTTGCTTGTTCAGAGTTGCACAGTGGACGCGTAGCAGCTTCGTAGTCAAGTCCTCGGCCTATTAGTACCGGTCAACTGAACCCGTTACCGGGCTTACATTTCCGGCCTATCAACCCAGTCGTCTAGCTGGGGGCCTTACCCCACCATAGGTGGGTGGGATACCTCATCTTGAAGCAGGCTTCCCGCTTAGATGCTTTCAGCGGTTATCCCTTCCGAACGTAGCTAACCAGCCGTGCCCCTGGCGGGACAACTGGCACACCAGAGGTTCGTCCGTCCCGGTCCTCTCGTACTAGGGACAGCCCTTCTCAAGTATCCTACGCGCACGGCGGATAGGGACCGAACTGTCTCACGACGTTCTAAACCCAGCTCGCGTACCGCTTTAATGGGCGAACAGCCCAACCCTTGGGACCTGCTACAGCCCCAGGATGCGACGAGCCGACATCGAGGTGCCAAACCATCCCGTCGATATGGACTCTTGGGGAAGATCAGCCTGTTATCCCCGGGGTACCTTTTATCCGTTGAGCGACACCGCTTCCACTCGCAAGTGCCGGATCACTAGTCCCGACTTTCGTCCCTGCTCGACCTGTCAGTCTCACAGTCAAGCTCCCTTGTGTACTTGCACTCAACACCTGATTGCCAACCAGGCTGAGGGAACCTTTGGGCGCCTCCGTTACCCTTTAGGAGGCAACCGCCCCAGTTAAACTACCCACCAGACACTGTCCCTGAACCGGATAACGGTCCGAAGTTAGATACCCAAATCAACCAGAGTGGTATTTCAAGATTGCCTCCACCCATACTGGCGTACAGGTTTCACTGGCTCCCACCTATCCTACACAAGCCCATTCAGATACCAATGTCAAGCTATAGTAAAGGTCCCGGGGTCTTTCCGTCCTGCCGCGCGTAACGAGCATCTTTACTCGTACTGCAATTTCGCCGGGCCTGTGGTTGAGACAGTGGGGAAGTCGTTACGCCATTCGTGCAGGTCGGAACTTACCCGACAAGGAATTTCGCTACCTTAGGATGGTTATAGTTACCACCGCCGTTTACTGGCGCTTAAGTTCTCCGCCTCGCCCCGAAAGGCTAACAGGTCCCCTTAACGTTCCAGCACCGGGCAGGCGTCAGTCCATATACATCGAATTAC